>NZ_JBVHVE010000006.1:252311-650540 GCF_055564995.1 Streptomyces sp. NPDC028907 | reverse complement strand
GCCGATGGTACTGCAGGGGGGACCCTGTGGGAGAGTAGGACGCCGCCGAACAAATTGTGAGAGAGCCCCCGGCCGGGGATACCGGTCCGGGGGCTTTCTGCATTTCCCGCCCCCTGCACCGCTTAGGCTCCTGCCATGCGCTATGACCTCGTCATTTTCGACAACGACGGCGTGCTCGTCGACAGTGAGCCCATTTCCAACCGGCTCCTCGCCGCGTATCTCACCGAGTTGGGGCACCCGACCTCGTACGAGGAATCCATACGGGACTACATGGGTGCGGCGATGCATCGGGTGCATGAGCTGGTGCTGGAGCGGACGGGGCAGCGGCTTCCCGAGGACTTTGACGATGTGTTTCATGCGCGGGTGTTCGCCGCGTTCGAGCGGGAGTTGAAGGCGGTGGCCGGCGTGGTCGACGTACTCGAGAAGCTGGCCGGGAAGCAGGTGCCGTACTGTGTCGCGTCTTCCGGGAGTCATGAGCGGATTCGGGTGGGGCATCGGGCGGCGGGGCTGGGCCGGTTCTTCGACGATGGGCGGATCTTCAGTTCGCAGGATGTCGGGCGGGGGAAGCCGGCGCCGGATCTGTTTCTGCATGCGGCCGAGCGCATGGGGGTTGCGCCGGAGCGGTGTGTCGTCGTCGAGGACAGCCCCTTGGGGGTCCAGGCGGCGGTGGCGGCGGGGATGGACGTGTACGGGTTCACCGCGATGACGCCTGCGGGGAGGTTGGACGGGGCCACTCGACTCTTCGCCGGCATGGGGGAGTTGGTCGAGCTGCTACTGGCCGGCTTCGAGCAGGGCGCTCGCTGAACTTGAGGGAAATTCATCTTTGGCTGGATCTACCCACCAGTATCCCGGGGCCTTACGCTCGCCGCCATGACTGATGTGCTGCGGCGCGGTAGGGCCTCGTTGGCGTTCAGCTTCTTCGCTCAGGGGGTCGCCTTTGCCCTGTTGGTGACCCGGATTCCGGCCATTCAGGACCGGTACGGGGTCTCCGACGCGCTGTTGCCCGCTTTCCTGGCCGCCGTGCCGATCCTGGCCGGCGTCGGGAGCGTCACGACCGAGCGGCTGGTGAAGCGGATACCCCCGAGTCGGCTGCTGCGGTGGTCCCAGCCGGTCGTGCTCCTGGCACTGCTCGGGGTCGGGGCGGGGGAGCGGATGGTCGAACTGGGGCTCGCGCTCGCCGCGTTCGGGCTGGCCGTGGGAGTGCTCGATGCCTCGATGAACATGCTCGGGGTGAGCCTGCAACGGTCGTACGCGCGCAGCATCATGCTCAGCTTCCATGCCGTGTACAGCCTGGGCGGGATCGCGGGGGCCTCGCTGGCGTGGGTCGGGGCGCACTGGGATCTGGCGCTGGTCGTCTCGTATCTGCCGGTCGTGGTGGTGTTGCTGCCGGCCGCGCTGGTCGGGAGTCGGTGGTACGTCGATGGTGGCCGCCAGGGGGGCGGGGGTGCCGATGTGGTGGCCCGGGAGGCAGGGGGGCAGGGGGCCGTTGCCTTCAAGGTGCTCCTGCCGCTGTGTCTGGTGATGACCTTCGCCTATATCGGGGACTCGACCGTCTCCAACTGGAGTGCGAAGTATCTCCAGGACGTGCTGGGGAGTTCGGAGCAGCTGGCTACCGTGCCGTACAACGTCTACATGGTGACCACGCTGGTGGGGCGGGCCATCGGGGACTTCGGGGTGCGGAGGTTCGGGGCCGTCGCGGTTGTGCGGATGGGGGCCCTGGTGGCGGCCGGGGGGTTCGCGGTGGTGGCCGGGGCGCCGGGGGCGTGGGTCGGGATGGTGGGGTTCACGCTGCTGGGGCTGGGGCTGTGTGTGCTGGTGCCGCAGACGTTCGCGGCGGCTGGGCGGCTTGCTTCCGAGAAGTACGGTCCGGAGGCTTCGGATGCGGCTGTCGCGCGGCTCAATGTGTTCAATTACGTGGGGTTTTTGATCGGTTCGCCCTTGGTTGGGGCGCTGGGCGATGCGTGGAACTATCGCGGGGCGATGCTTGTGCCGATGGTGTTGGTGCTGGTGACGCTTGTGTACGCCCGGTCGTTCGCCGCTCAACCGGACCGATACGGTGACGGGCATGAGCGGCCGCGCACAGCTGATGTGGGACGAGGCAGTAACGGGCTATGACTTCGGTCGGGACCATCCGATGGACCCGGTCCGTCTTGCCCTGACCAGGAGACTCGTCGATGCCTTCGGGCTGGACAAGGACGTGGACGTCGTCGCGGCGCAGCCGGCCGGGGAGTCGACGTTGCGGCTGGTTCATCGGCAGGACTACATCGAGGCTGTGAAGGCGGCCTCCGTGGATCCGGGGGCGGCGGATCAGTCGTACGGGCTCGGGACGATGGACGATCCCGCGTTCGCCGGGATGCACGAGGTGTCCGCGCTGATCGCGGGGCAGTCGGTGGGAGCCGCGGAGGCGGTGTGGCGGGGGGAGGCGCTGCATGCGGTGAACTTCGCGGGTGGGCTGCATCATGCGATGCCGGGGGGTGCGTCGGGGTTCTGTATCTACAACGACGCCTCGCTGGCCATCGCCCGGCTGTTGGAGCTTGGGGCCGAGCGGGTCGCCTATGTCGATGTGGACGTGCATCACGGGGACGGGGTGCAGGCGGCTTTCTGGGAGGACCCGCGGGTGCTGACGGTGTCGTTGCACGAGCATCCTCGTACGTTGTTTCCGCAGACCGGGTGGCCGGAGGAGACCGGGGCGGAGTCCGCGGAGGGTACGGCCGTGAATGTGGCGTTGCCCGCGGGGACCGGGGATGCGGGCTGGTTGCGGGCGTTCCATGCCGTGGTGCCTGAGTTGATCGCTGATTTTCGGCCGCAGGTGCTGGTGACGCAGCACGGGGCCGATACGCACTTCGAGGATCCGCTGGCGCATCTTGCCGTGTCGTTGGATGCGCAGCGGGCTGTGCAGGTGGCCTGTCATGACCTGGCGCACGAGTACTCCGACGGGAAGTGGGTGGCGCTGGGTGGGGGTGGATATGCCGTGGTGGAGGTCGTGCCGCGGTCGTGGACGCATCTGGTGGGGATTGCCGCGGGGCGGGCGATTGAGCCTGAGGCGGTGATTCCTGAGGGGTGGCGGCAGGAAGTGTTCGCGCGGACTCGGCAGTTGGGGCCGGCTCGGATGACTGACGGGCGGTGGCCGATCTCCTGGGCTGGGTGGGAGGCGGGGTACGACCCTGCGGATCGGTTGGATCAGGCGGTTTTGGCTACGCGGCGAGCTGTTTTTCCGTTGCGGGGGTTGTTGGCGTAGTGGGGGTGTGGGCCGGGGGATTTCGCCCCGCCGCCCCTACCCGTCCCATCCCTTGAAAGGGCTCCGCCCCTTCGACCCCGCCAGCAGGTTCTGCCCCCTGGACCCCCGCTATCGGCCCGAAGGGCCTCGTCCTCAAACGCCGGACGGGCTGAGAGGGCCTGGGTTCCGCGATGTCCGTTAGCCCGACTGTGCGGTCTTGCCGCGTTCCCGCGGCTCTGTGGCGGATTGTCCGTCAGGATCGCTGGCGTGTTGAGTACCGGGGCCCTTCGCGCTCATCTGCTGGCCGCTCGGCTTGCTGGGACGGTGGCGACTTCTCGGGAGGTGAGTCTAAGGAGTTATCGGCTCTTTGCGGCTCGGGATCCTCGTGTGCTCATCGGGTTGGATCCCGAGTGGGCTTGGGGGCAGCGGGATTTGATTGAGTTGATGGCGGAGAAGTGCGGGGTTTCGGCCGATCCGGGGTGTGTGTCCGGGCTGGATGTGATCGATCCGGAGCGGACTTTGCGTGGGTTGGATGCCTTCGCCGATCGGATCGGGGAGGCCGCGCAGCGTCGGGTGCCCGTGCTGCTCGGGACGGGGCATCCGCATCGGCTGCTCGGTTTCTACGCCGCCTTGGCGGACGCGTTGTCGGCGGCGGGATGTGCCGTTCTCACCCCGGCGCATGGTCGCTGTGTCGACATAACGACCCGGTTCGGCCTACGCACGTACAACCTTGCCTACGTACGAGGAGTCGCGTTGGTGCGGGAACCCGGCGCTCCGAGCACCGGGCGTGAGACCGGCGCACACACGCACTCGCCGCTCCCGGTTCGTATCGCGCTGGCGGCCACGGCGGAGGCCGGCGGGCCGTTGCCGGAGTTGGTGATCGGGGACCACGGTTGGGTCTGCGGGGCAGGTCAGCTGGGGTTTGAGGCCATTGGTCTGGCCGATACGGATGACCCCGCGCTCTTTGTGGGGGAGGCCGAGGGGTCTGTGTCCGTCGTCGTTCCACTTGATGACGCTGTGCGGTCTGATTACTACCGGCCGCTTACCCGCTACGTACTCAATCGAGCGTGTCTGTCCCAGTAGGCCGCCGATGGGTGCACCTCTTCCCCACTCGCATCACTGGCACCTACATTGGGGAGTGAGCACGCAGCGACGAAGAGTCACCGGAAGGGGAAGCCGGTGGCCGTCGAGTGCGGAAGGTTCAGGTGTGTCATGGCTGCAGCTGGCGAGAGGCCTCTGAACGAGGTTCAGTTCCTTACCGTGGCGGAAGTCGCCTCGGTGATGCGAGTGTCGAAGATGACCGTGTACCGGCTGGTGCACAGCGGTCATCTGCCCGCGATCCGGGTGGGGCGTTCGTTCCGCGTCCCGGAGCAAGCGGTTCACGAATACCTCCGCGAGAGCTATGTGGGGGTGGAAACCGCCTGACGGCAGTGGGTGCGAGGGGGGTCCTCAGGGCTCTTCGGGATTCCCCCTCTCCCCCTCGATTACGACCTCAGCGCTCGGGCGGGTAGGCTAGCCCCTCGTAGGTCGTATGGGCCCATGGCGCCCAACGCCGAGTGATGAGAAGTGAGCGAGGGTAGTCGTGGGCTCTGTTATCAAGAAGCGGCGCAAGCGGATGGCTAAGAAGAAGCACCGCAAGCTGCTCAAGCGCACGCGCGTTCAGCGTCGCAACAAGAAGTAAGCGCGGCGCGCCGCGAAAGTGGCGTGCTTTTGTGGCCCCCCATCAGAACTGGTGGGGGGCCACATGCGTATCGAGATCGCGTACGAGGGGTCGGACTCTGTGCGTATGACTGGACGAACGCATGAGCCGTCCGGTCGTACGCAGGGAATTTTCGTCACTTCATGCATTGGGCGGTCATCACAGCGCAACACCGACCCGCTAAGTTGGCCGCACACGGGGAACTCGGCAGGGTACGCAGCGGGACGAGTGCTGGAAGGAAGGCGCTGATCTTGGGCAAGGTCGTGCTCGTGACCGGAGTGGCCCGTCAACTGGGGGGCCGGTTCGTACGACGGATCCAGCGTGACCCGGAAGTGGACCGGGTGGTCGCCGTGGACGCGGTTCCGCCCGAGCACCATCTCGGGGGTGCCGACTTCATCCAGGCCGACATCCGGCAGCCCACCATCGCGCGGGTGCTGGCCGAGAGCGGCGCCGACACCGTCGTGCACATGGACGTGACCGGAACAGCGCTCGGCAGTGGCAGCCGGACCACGGTCAAGGAAACCAACGTCATCGGGACGATGCAGCTGCTCGGCGCCTGCCAGAAGTCCCCCAACGTCAAGCGACTGGTCGTGAAGTCCAGTACGAACGTGTACGGGTCCGCGCCCCGTGATCCGGCCGTCTTCACCGAGACCACGCCGCCCAAGTCGCTGCCCAGCGGCGGCTTCGCCAAGGACGCGGTCGAGGTCGAGGGCTATGTGCGCGGGTTCGCGCGGCGGCGGCCGGATGTCGCCGTGTGCGTGCTGCGGTTCGCCAACATCCTCGGTCCGACCGCGGACACGCCGCTCGCCTCGTACTTCTCGCTGCCGGTGCTGCCGACCGTGTTCGGCTACGACCCGCGGCTGCAGTTCGTGCACGAGGACGACGTGATCGAGGTGCTGCGCATCGGCTCGCACGAGCCGGAGCGGGGCACGCTGAACAGCGGCACCTTCAATATCGCCGGTGACGGTGTCCTCCTGCTCTCGCAATGTTCCCGGCGGCTGGGCCGCCCCACCGTGCCGCTCCTGCTGCCCGCCGTCACCTGGGCCGGCTCCCTGGTGCGTACGCTGGGCATGTCGGACTTTTCGCCCGAGCAGATCCGGCTGCTCACCCACGGCCGGGTGGTGGCGACGGACCAGATGCGAGAGACGCTCGGATTCAAGCCCAAGTACACGACGGCGGAGACGTTCGCGGACTTCGCCAAGAGCCGCGGTCCCGGACTCCTGCCGCCGGAGGCCCTTGCGGGGGCCGTCGACCGGATCGCCGCGCTGCCCGCGCTGGGCGGCGGCCACCTTCCGACGCAGAGCGCCAACTGAGGAGCGCATCAACGATGGCGGACGCCAAGGTCATTCCGTTCGACGACGACCGGTCCCGCGGGAGCGCCGTGCAGCGGCCGCAGCGGCGCCGCAGTGCGGGGAACCGGCGTAAGAGCGGTGAATCCGCGCTGGTACGCGAGGTCCAGCCCCTCCCCGGACGAGCCTTCTCGCAGGATGATGTTCCTGTGACACGTGAGGAACAGCCGCCCCAGCAGCCCCAGGACAACGGCGGCCTGGAGCGGCGGATCGCGAGCGGCCTGGCCTTCCTGCGCCGCCGCCTCACCGGGGACTACGAGGTCGACGACTTCGGGTACGACGAGGAACTCACCGACCAGGTCCTGATGTCCCTGCTGCGCCCGGTGTACGAGAACTACTTCCGGGTCGAGGTGAAGGGTGTCGAGAACATCCCGGCCGAGGGCGGCGCCCTGATCGTCGCCAACCACTCCGGCACGCTGCCGCTGGACGGCCTTATGATGCAGGTGGCCGTGCACGACCACCACCCGGCGGGCCGGCATCTGCGGCTGCTCGCCGCCGACCTGGTCTTCATGCTGCCCGTGGTCAACGAACTCGCCCGCAAGCTCGGCCACACCCTCGCCTGCGCCGAGGATGCCGAGCGGCTGCTGGGCCAGGGCGAGTTGGTCGGCGTGATGCCAGAGGGCTTCAAGGGCATCGGCAAGCCCTTCAGCGAGCGCTACAAGCTCCAGCGCTTCGGCCGCGGTGGCTTCGTCTCCACGGCCCTGCGCAAGGGCACGCCGATCATCCCGTGCTCGATCGTCGGCGCGGAGGAGATCTACCCGATGATCGGCAACGCGAAGACATTGGCCCGGCTGCTGGGCTTCCCGTACTTCCCGCTGACGCCGACCTTCCCGTGGCTCGGCCCGCTCGGCTCGATCCCGTTGCCGACCAAGTGGACGATCCAGTTCGGCGAGCCGATTCCTACGGATGGCTATCCGCCGGAGGCGGCCGAGGACCCGATGCTGATGTTCAACCTGACGGATCAGGTCAGGGAGCAGATTCAGCACACGTTGTACAAGCTGTTGGTGCAGCGGCGGTCGGTGTTCTTCTGACGAACGGGTCGGAGGACGAACGGGTCGGAGAAACGTTCACACGGCGATGGGGCGCCCCTGAGAGGGGCGCCCCATCGCCGTGTGACTGGCTCTGTGGTCGCTAGTTCGCGTCCTCGCCCTCGATGCCCAGGCCCGGCAGGAGACCGGGGAGCAGGGGCGGGAGGGTGACGGCGGGCTCGCTGCTCGGTGTGGATGTGGACGGGGAGGTGCCGGTGCTGTCGGTGTCCTTCGGGGGGTCGAGGAGGCCGCCGGTGTTCCCGCCGAGCAAACCTTCGCTCTCGCCGGCCGAGCTCTCGGCGGACTTGCTGGGACCGCCGGACCGATTGCCGTCGGAGGAGCCGCCGGCGCTGGGGTGGGCCGACCGGTCGGAGCCGGACGTGCCGGTCGATGAGGAGCCGGAACCGCCCCGGCCCTTGCCGTCGCCGCCCTGTGCCGGGGTCGGCGGGAGGAGCGACTGCAGCGGCGCGACCTCGTCGTCTATGGCGTCGAAGACCGAGGACACCTGCTCGCTGACGTCCCCGAGCTGGACGGGAAGCCGCTCACGGAGGTGGCCCCACGCCTCGCGGTGCGAGCGTGAGAAGGCGGAGAGGGCCTGGATGGGCCCCAGGGAGTCCGGGTGGCGCTGGTAGGCCTCGCGGAGCAGACGGTGCCCCTCCGAGGCGTCGTGCCGCATCCCGGACAGGGCGCGGCGGATCTCGCCGAGCGACTCGTGGTCGAGTTGCCCGCCGCGGCCCCGCTCCATCAGCCGCCGGGCCTCGTTCAGCCGGGTGGAGGCCTGGTCGAGATACGTTCGCCCGCGCTCGTCGTCGCCGTCGGCCAGGACGTTGAGCTTGAAATCCTCTATGCCGCGCTTGAGGCCGTAGAGAGAGTCTCCGGGCAGGGCGTCGGAACTCGCCGCGGCGACTCCGCCGAAGGCGCTCGCGGCGACGCCGACGCTGAGTCCGCCCGCGGTGAGGCCCTTGGCCAGCCGTGAACGCGGTCGCAGCTTGCCCAGTGGCGATGCCCGATGCGCGCCTCTCGCCCGCTCCGAACGCTGCTCGGGCAGGGCGGGTCCCGCCTCGCCTCCCGCAGCGCCCTCCTGGAGCATGGCCTCCATCGCGGCCACGAGCTGGGCCCGCTGGACGACCTTGACCTCGGGGTCGAGTACGGGCTTGGGCAACTCGCCGAGACCCGTGGTGAGGGCCAACAGGCGCCCCTGCTCGGTCTGTTCCGCAGCAGCCGGTGCCGGTGCCGATCCATCGGGCTGCTCGGCCTGCTCGGCCGCCGAGCCCCGGTCGGACAGCTCCTCCAGGGCCTGGGCGAAGGCGTTCGCCCGCCGGTGCGCCGATACGTTCGCGATCACTGGCGGCACCTCCTCTCGTCATGACGGTCGACTCCCCAGGGGGTCCTGAGGGTTGCACGCCCTGACCGAATCCACACGATCGAGTGATCGAAGTCGGCCAGGGAGTGACCACAGGGAGCCTGCATCCCGCACAACGAGCGGCTTGGCACTTGGGTTACGGACGGAGGATGAACGGACCGCGAAGTCAACAGACTTTCACCGAGGGTGAGTTGAAGGTTGCTGAGTGTGCTGGTTCGGTGTGGGGGACGCGCTCAGCGTGCGTCGTCCGGGAGGAGCCGGGCGAGGGTGCGGACGGCTCGGTACTGGAGGGTCTTGATGGCGCCCTCGTTCTTGCCCATGACGCGGGCGGTCTCGGCGACGGAGAGGCCCTGGAGGAAGCGGAGGGTGACGCACTCCTGTTGCTGGGGGTTGAGTCGCCGTACGGCGTCGAGGAGTGCGGCGTTGGAGAGGGACTCGAGGACGGAGTCCTCGGGGGAGCGCTCGACCTCGTTGGCGTCGAGCATCTCGCCGGTGGTCACCTCCAGCCGGAAGCGGCTGGACTTGAAGTGGTCGGCGACGAGGTTGCGGGCGATGGTGACGAGCCAGGCGCCGAAGTCGCGGCCCTGCCAGGTGAAGGTGCCGATGCGCCGGAGCGCCCGCAGAAAGGTCTCGCTCGTGAGGTCCTCGGCGGTGGCCTTTCCTCCGACCCGGTAATAGATGTAGCGGTAGACGGTGTCGCTGTACTGGTCGTAGAGCCTTCCGAACGCGTCGGCCTCGCCGGCCTGTGCGCGTTCCACGAGATCCATCATTCGAGCGCTGTCGCTGTCCGCGGCAGGTCGACGAGCGGTTGCCGTACCGGCCGAGGCCGAGCGTCCCCGTCTGCCGACGGCGGCGCTGCCGTCGGCAAGCGCGTAGCACGGGCCTACGGGCGCGGTGGTTACGGCGAGGGCGGGGACGGCGTACGCGGTGGGGACGAAGCCGCGCAACAGGTCTTTGACCGTTGCGCGCAGCGTAGCCAGGCCCGAGGCGTCAACCCCGACGTGTGGGTACACGGGACTCCCAGAGGCAGAGCTTCCATCACGTGCAGTACGGGACCGTTCACCCGTCGTAGCGACGGAGGGGTACCGGATTGCGTCTGAGGAGAATAACGCTTCGTGCAGGCCCTGCTACGCCCAGTTGCTCAAATCATCGATTGCGTCTCTTCTGTAACCGTTTGGCGGCCGATCAAGTGCCGGAGAGTGATCGCTTGTTGATCGAATTCGTCCGTGTTCGGGCTGTCTCCGGGGCGTGTTGTGGTCGTGTGCAGCCAAGGGGACTGGACAGGGGGTTGCGGGGGTATGGGATGCGGATTGGGTTGCGTGACCGGGCGTGGTCAACTTGGCGCCCGGGGTGGGTTTTCTCGCCCCCGCCGCCCCTACCCGTCCCATCCCTGAAGGGGCTCCGCCCCTTCGACCCCGCCAGGGGGCTCTGCCCCCTGGACCCCCGCTCCTCAAACGCCGGAGGGGCTGGAAAGCCGGCACACGCCGAAGGGGCTGGAAAGGCGGCGCACGCCGGAGGAGCTGGAAGGGCGGCGCACGCCGAAGGGCCTGGGGTGCAGTGGCGTGACTTTCTGTAACCGTGGGTGGCTACCGGCGGCGCCTGTGCAGGGCGATTGCCGCTGCTGTGCCGCCGGCCACCGCTCCGACTCCTGCCGCCGCCGGGATGCCGACCTTCGCTGCCTTGCGGCCGGTGCGGTAGTCGCGTAGGCGCCAGTCGAGTTTGCGGGCGTGCTTGCGGAGCTTGCTGTCGGGGTTGATGGCGTAGGGGTGGCCGACGAGGGAGAGCATCGGGATGTCGTTGTGCGAGTCGCTGTAGGCCGCGCAGCGGGAGAGGTCCAGGCCCTCCGCGGCGGCCAGGGCGCGGACCGCCTCCGCCTTCGCCGGGCCGTGCAGGGGTTCGCCGACCAGCTTGCCCGTGTAGACGCCGTCGACGGATTCGGCGACCGTGCCCAGCGCGCCCGTGAGGCCGAGGCGGCGGGCGATCACCGTGGCGATCTCCACCGGAGCCGCGGTCACCAGCCAGACCTTCTGGCCCGCGTCCAGGTGTGCCTGGGCGAGAGCGCGCGTGCCGGGCCAGATGCGCTCGGCCATGTACTCGTCGTAGATCTCCTCGCCGATCGACTGGAGCTCGGCGACGCGGTGGCCCTGCACGATCGACAGGGCCGAGTCGCGGGCCTCCTGCATGTGCTCGGGGTCCTCGACCCCGGCCAGCCGGAACCACGCCTGCTGCCAGGCGAACTTGGCGAGGTCGCGGGTCTCGAAGAACTTGCGCTTGTACAGGCCCCGCCCGAAGTGGAAGAGGGCGGCGCCTTGCATCACGGTGTTGTCCAGGTCGAAGAAGGCGGCGGCCTTCTCGTCGCCGAGCACCGGGAACTCCGGTTCGACGGTCTCGGAGACCTCCGTCGCTTCCTGCGACGATTTCCGCGCTGCCTCCGCCGAAGCCTCGCCAGCCAACACGCTCCGCGCCGTGGCGGAACGCCTACGGGGAGTGAGCCATCCAAGAGCGGCCATGACCGTGAGCATAGCCAGTTTGTTCGGTGCTTCCGGAGTCGAGAGGTTTGAAGGTTGTGAACTCTCCGCGACCGCGCAGTTAAACAGCGTGGTGGAGCAGCGGCCCGGTCTCCGCGTGGCGGCGCGGGAGAATGGCTGACATGAGCCCTCTTTTTCGTCGCGCCGCAGCCAAGTCCCCGCAGGACCGGCTCGTCACCCTGATCGGGAAGCCCGACTGTCATTTGTGTGATGACGCACAGATCGCCGTCGAGAAGGTCTGTGGCGAGCTGGGGGTTCCCTGGGAGGTGAAGGACATCAACCAGGATCCCCAACTCCACGACCAGTACTGGGAACAGATCCCCGTCGTCCTCGTCGACGGAGCCCAGCACACCTTCTGGCGTGTGAACGAAGATCGCCTCCGCAAAGCACTGACCGAGCGGTGACCGAGCACTGACCGGGTAGTCCAACTTTGCCGAAAACGGCTTAGGATCGACGGCGACTTGGTCTCGGGGGCGGGGATCGTTGAGGAGAGTGTGCGGTTTTGCCCCCAGGAGATGAGGAACGGTGGTGCGTGTGCGCCGGTTCCAGACCAGTGCGCCGGGCGTGCGTGAGCCCGGTCACGTTGGGCGGGCAAATCGGACACCATCTTTGTGCACGCGTTCACAAAGACATAGCCTGCATTCGACGGGGCGGTCTGGGCACGACTGACCGCCGGCAGTCCCGCTCTACCCGCAGGAGCACCGTGGCAACTGGCCGAACTCACCGACCGGCGACCCGTAGCCGAGGGATTCCCGAGGCCACCGTCGCCCGGCTTCCGCTGTACCTCCGAGCCCTGACCGCGCTGTCGGAGCGCTCGGTACCCACGGTCTCCTCCGAGGAGCTCGCGGCCGCGGCGGGGGTCAACTCCGCGAAGCTGCGCAAGGACTTCTCGTACCTGGGGTCGTACGGCACGAGGGGTGTCGGCTACGACGTCGAGTATCTCGTCTACCAGATCTCCCGTGAGCTGGGGCTCACCCAGGACTGGCCGGTTGTGATCGTCGGTATCGGTAACCTCGGCGCCGCGCTCGCCAACTACGGCGGGTTCGCCTCTCGTGGCTTCCGGGTCGCCGCGCTCATCGACGCCGACCCCGCGATGGCCGGAAAGCCCGTCGCCGGGATTCCCGTGCAGCACTCCGACGACCTGGAGAAGATCATCCAGGACAACGGCGTGTCGATCGGTGTCATCGCCACCCCCGCCGGTGCCGCCCAGGCCGTCTGCGACCGGCTCGTGGCCGCCGGCGTCACCTCCATCCTGAACTTCGCGCCGACCGTCCTGACCGTCCCGGACGGCGTCGACGTACGCAAGGTGGATCTGTCGATCGAGCTGCAGATCCTCGCCTTCCACGAGCAGCGCAAGGCCGGCGAGGAGGCCCACACCGACGGCGCCGGACCGGCCGCCGTCACCCGCGAGGAGCCCGCCGAGGCCGCCGCGTCCGCCGACAACCAGGGGCCCGACGGGGACGTACCCGCCGTGATGCCGGCATGAGTCTCCTCGTCGTGGGGCTGAGCCACCGCAGCGCCCCGGTCAGCGTCCTGGAGCGCGCGGCGCTCGGCGCGGACACCCAGATCAAGCTGCTGCAGGACACGGTCGCCGCCGAGCCCGCCACCGAGGCCGCGGTGCTCGCCACCTGCAACCGCATCGAGCTGTACGCGGACGTGGACAAGTTCCACGCCGGCGTCGCCGAGTTGTCCACGCTGCTCGCCCAGCACAGCGGGGTGGGGCTCGACGAGCTCACGCCGTATCTGTACGTCCACTACGAGGACCGGGCCGTCCACCATCTGTTCTCGGTGGCCTGCGGGCTCGACTCCATGGTCGTCGGCGAGGGCCAGATCCTCGGGCAGATCAAGGACTCCCTCGCCAAGGCGCAGGAACTGCACAGCGCCGGGCGGCTGCTGAACGACCTGTTCCAGCAGGCCCTGCGGGTCGGCAAGCGCGCCCACTCCGAGACCGGCATCGACCGCGCCGGGCAGTCCCTGGTCACCTTCGGCCTGGAGCAGTTGTCCGCCGGTACGGCCGTGGAGGACTGGGCCCGCGGCAAGCGGGCGCTGGTCATCGGCGCCGGCTCGATGTCCTCGCTGGCCGCCGCCACGCTCGCGCGGGTCGGGGTCACCGAGATCGTGGTCGCCAACCGGACCTACGACCGCGCCGAGCGGCTCGCAGCCCTCCTCGGAGAGCAATATGGACAGGGCCTCAGCGCTGCCGACGGCACGGACGTGCTGGCCCGCGCGGTACCGATGGATGCGGTGCCGGGCGAGCTGACACGTGCCGATGTGGTCGTCTCCTGCACCGGCGCGACCGGGATCGTCCTCACGGCCGAGGAGATCGCCGCGGGCGTGGAGGGCCGTACCGGTCAGCCGGTCACCTTCGAGGAAGCCGGCGGTCGTACGGCTGCCAAGGCGCCGGCCGGCAGGAGCGCCGCCGACGCCACCGACGTACGGCAGACCCCGCTGCCGCCCACCAGCGTCGGCGCCGACGAGGACTGCCCGCTGGATCTCGGCTCCGTGCAGGGAGGTTTCTCTGTCATGGGGGAGGCCGCCGTCGCCGGGATGGACGCGGCCACCCTGGAGCAGCACGCGAGCTGGGCCGCGGGCAGTGCCGTCGACCGCCGTGAGGCCGCCCGGCGCAGCCCCGAGGCCGACGCCGAGCTGATCACCGCGCTCGCCGCGACCGTGGCCACCGTCGGCCGGATCCCCGAGCGGCGCAGGCCCGAGCCGGTCGCCGAGGCGGTCCGCCCCACGCCGGTTCTCTCGCTTCTCGACCTCGCCATGCCGCGCGACATCGACGCGGCCGTGCACCGGCTCGCCGGGGTGCGGCTGGTGGACATCGAGTCGCTGGCGGAAGCCTCCGCCGACGCTCCGATGGCGGCCGACGTCGACCAGGTCCGCCGTATCGTCTCCGACGAGGTCGCGGCCTTCGGGGCGGCGCAGCGGGCCGCGCACATCACGCCCACCGTCGTCGCTCTGCGCACGATGGCCGCCGATGTCGTGGCCAGCGAGATCGCCCGTCTGGAGGGCCGGCTGCCGGGCCTCGACGACAAGCACCGCGGCGAGATCACGCAGACCGTGCGGCGCGTCGTCGACAAGCTGCTGCACGCCCCGACCGTACGGGTCAAGCAGCTCGCGGCAGAGCCGGGCGGCGCGGGGTACGCGGATGCCCTGAGGACCCTGTTCGACCTCGACCAGGAGACGGTGGCCTCCGTCACCCGGGCCGAGGACAGCACCGAGAAGAACCGAGGCCCACGATGACTCAGCAGCCACTACGGCTCGGCACCCGGCGCAGCAGACTCGCCATGGCCCAGTCCGGGCAGGTCGCGGACGCCGTGAGCCAGGTGACCGGACGGCCCGTCGAACTCGTCGAGATCACCACGTACGGCGACGTCTCACGCGAGGCCCTCGCGCAGATCGGCGGCACCGGCGTGTTCGTCACCGCCCTGCGTGACGCGCTCCTGAGGGGCGAGGTCGACTTCGCGGTGCACTCCCTGAAGGATCTGCCGACCTCGCAGCCCGAGGAACTGACCCTCGCGGCCGTGCCCGAGCGGGAGGACCCGCGCGATGTGATCGTCGCGCGGGACGCCCTGAAGCTCACCGACCTGCCGCGCGGGGCGCGCATCGGCACGGGTTCGCCGCGCCGGATGGCGCAGCTGAACGCGTACGCGCGCAGCCACGGGCTGGACATCGAGACGGTCGCGATCCGGGGGAACGTCGACACCCGGATCCGGTACGTGCGCGACGGTGAGCTGGATGCGGTGGTGCTTGCCGCGGCCGGGCTGCGGCGCATCGGCCGGATCGACGAAGTGACCGACTTCCTGTCGGTCGACACAGTTTTGCCCGCCCCCGGCCAGGGGGCCCTGGCGATCGAGTGCACCGCGGGTAACGCGGACCTCGTCGCCGCGCTCGGCGAGCTCGACGACCCGTTCACGCGGGTCGCCGTGACCGCCGAGCGATCACTGCTCGCCGCCCTGGAGGCCGGCTGCTCCGCCCCTGTGGGCGCGCTGGCCGACCTGCTGGCCGACGGGCAGATTGTCAAGGAAATGCGCCTGCGCGGCGTCGTCGGTACGACCGACGGCACGCGGATGGTGCAGCTGTCCACCACCGGTCCCGTGCCCGAGACGCACGACCAAGCGCTGGCGCTCGGTCGCGAACTCGCCACCGAGATGCTTGCCCAGGGCGCGGCCGGTCTGATGGGGGAGCGAGCACATTGAGCCCCACCACCCTTCCCGCCGGCCTTGAACACGGGCACGTCACCTTCCTCGGTGCCGGACCCGGGGATCCGGGGCTGTTGACTCTGCGCGCCGTGGAGGCGCTGGCGAACGCGGACGTACTCGTCGCCGAGCACGAGGTGCTCGACGTGGTACGCGTGCACGCCAGGCACGGTGTCGCCGAAGTGCACACGGACACGGGTCCCGATTCGGACGCCGCTCCGGGCACAGGCGCGCCTCAACTAGCGGTTGTTGACGGCGCGTCAACGACCGCTGCGCTACCCGCGGTGCGGGATGCCGCACATCTTGTCATGGAGGCCGCGCGGGGCGGCAGGCGGGTCGTGCGTGCGGTGTCCGGGGATCCCGGGCTCGACACGTACGCCGCCGAGGAGATGCTGGCGTGTGCCGCGGCGGGCGTGCCGTTCGAGGTCGTGCCCGGTGTCGCCGCGGCCGTGGGTGTGCCGGCGTACGCCGGTGTGCCGTTGCGGGACGCGCAGGGCGCGGACGTGCGGTTCGTGGACGCGCGCACGGCGTCCGACCGGTGCTGGACCGAGGTCGGGGCGTCGGACGGCACGGTTGTCGTGTCGACGACGCTGGACTCCGTCGGCGCGGCCGCCGGTGAGCTGGTGTCCGCCGGACGTAAGCCCGATACGCCGATGACGGTCACCGTCGCCGGTACGACGACTCGGCAGCGGACCTGGACCGCGACGCTCGGGACCATCGCGCAGACGTTGAAGCAGGCCAAGGTGCTGCCCTCGCCGGAAGGCGGGCGGCCGGTGATAGCCGTGGTCGGTGAGCGTTCCGCCGCGGCCCAGCGTGATCAGCTGTCGTGGTTCGAGTCCAAGCCGCTCTTCGGGTGGCGGGTGCTCGTGCCGCGGACGAAGGAGCAGGCCGCTTCGCTCTCCGACCAGTTGCGGTCGTACGGGGCCGTGCCGCACGAGGTGCCGACGATCGCCGTCGAGCCGCCGCGGACGCCTCAGCAGATGGAGCGGGCGGTCAAGGGGCTGGTGACGGGCCGTTATGAGTGGATCGCTTTCACTTCGGTGAACGCCGTCAAGGCCGTGCGGGAGAAGTTCGAGGAGTACGGACTCGATGCCCGTGCGTTCGCCGGGATCAAGGTCGCGGCGGTGGGGGAGCAGACCGCGAAGGCGCTGATCGCCTTTGGTGTGAAGCCGGATCTGGTGCCCAGTGGGGAGCAGTCGGCTGCCGGGCTGCTTGAGGACTGGCCGCCGTACGACCCTGTTTTTGATCCGATCGACCGGGTGTTCCTGCCGCGGGCGGATATCGCGACCGAGACCTTGGTGGCCGGGCTCATCGAGCTGGGCTGGGAGGTCGATGACGTCACGGCCTATCGGACCGTGCGGGCCTCGCCGCCGCCGGCGGAGACGCGGGAGGCGATCAAGGGGGGTGGCTTTGATGCCGTTCTCTTCACGTCGTCGTCGACTGTGCGGAATCTGGTGGGGATCGCCGGTAAGCCGCACAACGTGACGGTGATCGCGTGTATTGGGCCTGCTACGGCGAAGACCGCTGAGGAGCATGGGCTTCGGGTGGATGTGATGGCTCCGGAGCCGTCTGTGCACAAGTTGGCCGAGGCGTTGGCGGAGTTCGGGATGCGGCGGAGGGCTGCCGCCCTGGAGGCTGGGGATGCGGTTACTCGGCCCAGTGAGCGGCGGCCGGGGGCTCGGCGGCGGCGGTCCACTACGTAGGTGTGAGCGGCGGGGGTGGTTTCGCCCCCGCCGCCCCTACCCGTCCCATCCCTTGAAGGGGCGCTGTCCCTTCGACCCCGCTGGGGGCTGCGCCCCCAGACCCCGCTGTCGGCCCTGCGGGCCTCGTCCTCAAACGCCGGACGGGCTGGAAGTGCGGCTCGTCCTCAAGCGCCGGACGGGCTGGGGGTGCCCGGAGCGATCGTGTGGCCGAAGCGGAGCAGGTTGTTCGGGTCGTAGGTCGACTTGTCCTTGCGTAGGCGGTCGTAGACGTCCGGGGTCCAGGCGCGGGCTCGGTCGGGTTCGTTGCCGGGGGTGCCGTGGATGTTGACCATGGTGTGGCCCGTGCCGTACGGGGACATTGCTGCGTACAGGGAGCGGGTGGCTTGTTCTATGGCCTCCGCTGCTGGTGGGGCGGCCAGGACGCCCACCGCTTCCAGGAGGTAGTTCGCGTCCCGGGAGCAGATCGCGTCCGGTTGGCGGGCGGGGCGGGAGAGGGCGCCGCCGAGGTGGCGGATCTCGACCACCAGCAGTGGACAGTCGGGGGCGTCCGGGCCGGCCTGGGACAGGAACGTGTCGACGGCCTCGGGAGTGAGGTCGCGGAGCAGGGCGCAGGACTCGCGGGCGGGGAGCGGGTCCTGTGGCTCCATGTGGATGCGGTCGAGAGCCGCGTACGGCATGACTTCCACCGTGTCGACCGTGACCGGGGCCGCCGTGCGGACGGGGGCCAGGAGGTCTTCGCCTTCGGCGGGGTCGCCGGGCCAGGCGATGGCTACGCGGGCCCAGAAGCCGCCTCGTAGAGGCTCGGGGATCTCCGGGATCGGGGGCAGGCGCAGGAGGCTGAAGGTGCTGCACATGTCGTCGGGGAGGGTGTGGGTCCAGTCGGCCCAGGTGCGGAGCAGGGCCTCGGTGTGTTCGCCGGGGCAGTAGATGCCGCCACCGAGGAGGGTGGGGATGGGCAGGAGCTCGCAGACCATGGAGGTCACCACGCCTACGTTGCCCTTGCCGCCGCGCAGCGCCCAGAACAGTTCCGGTTCGTGGTCGGGGTCGCTCTCGCGGAGCGTGCCGTCGGGGGTGGCGACCTGGAAGTAGCGGACCAGGTCCGCCGCGTAGCCGTAGGCCCGGCCCAGGACCGGGAGTCCGCCGCCCAGGGTGTAGCCGACCGCGCCCGCGTCGGTGGACGTGCCGCAGAGTGCGGCGAGGCCGTGCGGGGCCGTCGCCTCCAGGACGTGCCGCCACTTCGCGCCGGCCGGGATCGTCGCCAGGCGCCGGTCGGGGTCGACGCGTACGTCCGTCATGCGGGCCGTGCTGATCAGCAGGCCGTGGTCGATGGGGAAGTTGGCGCCGTGGCCCGTCGACTGCACGGCGACGGGGGTGGCCGTGGCCGACGCCCAGCGCAGCGCCGTCACGATGTCGTCGGCGCCCGTCGCGCCCACCACCACGTCCGGGGTGTGCAGCGCGGCCAGGTTGAAGCCGGTGACCTCGTCGGCGTAGCCGTCGTCGCCGGGGCGCAGGACCGGGCCGTGGATCTCGGAGAGGGCGAAGAGGTCGGGGGTGTTGTGGTGGGTGGTGGTGGCGGTCATCGCGTCCTCCGTGATGTGCGCGTGTTTACGGAGGGACGGCGGCGGCAGGCGGGGAGAGAGGGGGAGGTGCTTGTGCCGTCGGGTCCTTGGGTTCGAGGGCGGGGGCTCTTCTTCAGGATGGACCTCGGGGGTGGGCGGCGCATGCGGGCCGACGGGGGCGCTTGCGGGCCGGCAGGGCCGTGATTCCGTGCCGACGGCACGTCGGCAAAGGTGCTGTCGGGGCGGGCGTAGCGTAGGTGGCATGACGACGTACGGATCCTTTCCCGGTACGCGGCCGCGGCGTCTGCGGACCAGCCCCGCCATGCGGCGCATGGTCGCCGAGACCAGGCTGCACCCCGCCGACTTCATCCTCCCGGCCTTCGTGCGCGAAGGTGTCAGCGAGCCGGTGCCGATCGCGGCCATGCCGGGGGTCGTTCAGCACACGCGGGACAGTTTGAAGAAGGCCGCCGCGGAGGCGGTGGCGGCCGGGATCTCCGGGATCATGCTCTTCGGGGTGCCGGAGGAAGAGAAGAAGGACGCCCTCGGGACGCCTGGTACGGATCCGGAGGGGATTCTCCAGGTCGCCATCCGGGATGTGCGGGCCGAGGTGGGGGACGAGCTGCTCGTCATGTCCGACCTGTGCCTGGACGAGACCACCGATCACGGGCACTGCGGAGTGCTGGACGCCGAGGGGCGCGTCGACAACGACGCCACCCTTGAGCGGTACGCCGAGATGGCGCAGGTCCAGGCCGACGCCGGGGCCCATGTCGTCGGGCCCAGCGGGATGATGGACGGGCAGATCGGGGTCGTCCGGGATGCTCTTGATCAGATCGGGCGGGAGGATGTCGCTGTCCTGGCCTACACCGCCAAGTACGCCTCCGCCTTCTACGGGCCCTTCCGGGAGGCCGTCGGCTCCTCGTTGCAGGGGGACCGGAAGACGTACCAGCAGGATCCCGCGAATGTGCGGGAGTCCCTGCGCGAACTCGCCCTCGACCTGGAGGAGGGCGCCGACATGGTGATGGTCAAGCCGGCGGGGCCCTACCTCGACATCCTGGCGCGGGTCGCCGACACGGTGGACGTGCCGGTCGCCGCCTACCAGATCTCCGGTGAGTACTCGATGGTGGAGGCCGCCGCCGAGAAGGGCTGGATCGACCGGGACCGGGCGATCCTGGAGACGCTGACCGGCATCAAGCGGGCCGGTGCGCGCAACATCCTCACCTACTGGGCGACGGAGGCGGCGCAGAAGCTGGGGCGCGGCTGACGGGCATACCGCCCGGCTCCTGTCACCGGCCGCCGGACTTCGGCGGTGTCGGTGTTGTTGGTGGTGTCGGTGGTTTCGTGGGGGCTGTGGGTGTCGTGGCCGTGGGGCTCGTCGGGGTCGACGGGCCCTCGTCGCGCAGGCCCTGGCCGTCCTCGCACGCGGTGAGCGTCAGCGCGGTGATCGCCACCAGCGTGGCGGCCAGGGCGGCACGCCCCAGCAGCCGGGCGCGGGGGCGAGGGGGGTGTGCGGACGCGGACATGGTGCGGCCCTCTCCAAAGCGTGGGGGTCGGTGTCGGGGCCCAGCCTGCGTGATCATCCGTCCCGGCCGCCACCATGAGCCGCGAATTCGGGACGCCCGAGCGGCGGGATGGTGGCTGACCTGCGGGGATGTGGTGTCCCGGTGGGTGGGTGTGGGACGTTCGGGGCGGTGGATCCGGGTGCCGTCCGCGGTGTACGGGGAGGGCGGGGCCGGATCCGGGCGCCGTCCGCGGACTACGGCGTGGGCGGGGCCGGATTCTGGTTCCTGTCCCGGCATCGCCCCAGCCCACGTCCCGCCTCTGTCCCGCCTCTGTCCCGCCCCTTGTCCAGGGCCGGGCCCTCTCTGTCCGCATTCCGGAAAGTCGCTTGTAGGTGACACGTAGTTCTCTAAGCTGCCCGGCACGAGCCGTCACCCCCCGTCGCCGAGTCGAAGGAGCCGTGCCATGACCGTCATCGAGCCCGCGCCCCGCCCAGTCCCAGCCGCCGTGCCGTCGCTCGCGGCGCGGACCGGTGCCGTGGGGGGCTCGCCCGTGCGGGACATTCTCGCCGTCACCGCGCGGCCCGAGGTCATCAACTTCGCGGGCGGGCTGCCGGCGCCGGAGCTGTTCGACCGGGAGAGCATCGCTGCCGCCTTCCGCGACGTGCTCGCGCAGACGCCGGCGCAGGCGTTGCAGTACTCCACGACGGAGGGCGAGCCGAGCCTGCGTGCCGGGCTCGCCGCACGCATGTCGGCGCGCGGACTGGCGACCGACGCCGACGACCTCCTCATCACCACCGGCTCCCAGCAGGGCCTGTCGCTGCTGGCCACCGCGCTGCTGGAGCCCGGAGACACGGTCCTCGTCGAAGACCCCTGCTATCTGGCGGCACTTCAGGTGTTCGGGCTCGCGGGAGCGCGAGTCGTGGCCGTGCCCGGAGATGCGGACGGGGCGGATCCGCGGGCGCTGGAGGAACTGGTGGAGCGGGAGCGGCCCAAGCTCTTCTACACCGTGCCCACCTTCCAGAACCCGACCGGCAGAACCCTGCCCGCCGAGCGCCGGGCGGCCGTCGCCGAGGTCGCCGCCCGGCGCGGGGTGTGGATCGTCGAGGACGACCCGTACGGCGAACTCCGGTACGAGGGCGAGCGGGTGCCGTGGATCGCCTCGTACCCCGGGGCGGAGGACCGCGCGGTGCTGCTCGGCTCCTTCTCCAAGGTGATGGCGCCGGGCATGCGGCTGGGCTGGCTGCGCGCGCCCGCTGCCCTGCGGCGGGCCTGCGCGGTCGCCAAACAGGCCGCGGACCTGCACACCCCGACCGTCAACCAGCTCGCCGCCGCCCGCTGTCTGACCGGCCTCGACGCCCATGTGGCCCGTGTCAGGGACGTCTACCGCGAGCGCCGCGACGCCATGCTGGCGGGCCTGGCCGGCGCCCTCCCCGACGGCTCCACCTGGGACCGGCCCGAGGGCGGGATGTTCCTCTGGGTCCGGCTGCCGGAGTCGTACGACACGACGGCCCTGCTGCCCGAGGTGGTGCGGCACGATGTCGCCTATGTGCCCGGGGCGCCCTTCTACGCCGGTGAGCCCGACCGGTCGACGATGCGGCTGTGCTTCGTGACGCAGACGCCGGAGGAGATCAAGGAGGGGCTCAGGAGGCTGGGGGAGGGGCTGCGTCAGCCCAGGACCTGAGCCTGATCCACCGGACCGGCCCCGGAGTGCGAGGGTCCGCCGCGCCGTCGGTCAGTCCCACCAGAAGTGCCAGGCCGGCTGGTTGAGGAGCTGGTTCTCGGCGTAGGCGCGCGGGGTGCTGTCGGTGCCTTGCCAGATGTTGTCCGGGCAGAAGGCGAAGTGCTCGGCGGCCAGGGCCTCCGCGTCGGCGAGGGTGGTGGGCGGGGCGGCGACGGACACCAGCAGGGTGTCGAAGCCCAGGGCCACCGTGCGTATGCCGAACCGGTCCTCCCAGGAGCGGAGCACCGCGGACAGACGGCCGGTGTCGTTCTCGTGGTTGGCCGGGCCCATCCAGCCGATCGCCGCGGGGATGTCGGCGCTGCGGCGGGCCGGTACGAGGGCGATGCGGGGGTCCTTGAGGGGGCCACGGCCGTCGAGGAGGGAGTCCACGATGTCGGAGGCGACGGATTCGGGGTCCTGGGCGGTGTCGGCGACCTCGGCGGCCTCGGGGGTCGCCAGGCCGGGCCAGGCCTCGCCCTCCTCCGCGTACTCCTCCCAGAACTCCTCCAGCACATCCTCGGCGTCGTGATCCCCGGCGTACGACATCTCGCGGGGCATCAACTCCCACAGCTGCGGGCCGCCGTGACCGGCGCCGACGTCCAGGAGGACCGGGAGCAGGCCGACGGCCGGTGCCGTGTGCCGCAGCGCGGTCCAGTCACCCGGAGTCGACCGGTCGTCCGACAGCCACAGCAGCGGCTCGTGCCACGGTCCGTCGTCAGTCGCGTCCACCAGGCCGCCGGGCGGCAGGTGCAGTCCCAGGGACGCGAGCCTGGGCAGAGGGTTCGGAAGTGTCGCCATGTCAGCGACTGTAGGGGCAGCCACTGACAACGTCTCTCACCTCCCCACTCGGCTGTCGAAGCACTCCGTGCCGCCGCCCGCGGCCGGGTGGAAGCAGGCCCGGACGACGGTTCCGGGGCGGGCCGCGGTCATGGGGGTGTAGACGTAGTTGTCGGCGTCGACGCCGTTCTCGATCTCCGCGCTGCGGACGCCACCGTCATCGGAGCCGCCGCCCTTGTCACCGGCCGACATCTCAAGCCGGTCGCCTATGTGTGTCGCCCACATTCGGGCCCAACTCGTCCCGCACTCCTGGCTGTAGCGCAGTTCCATCCAGGCGCCGGAGGCGGTCCGGTGCGTGGCGAGGGTCTGCGGGCGGCCCGCGCACTTCATCTGCATGGCGCTCTTGCCCTCGCACACCTCTCCACGGCAGCGCGGCCCCGCCGCGGTCGGGGGCGGCGACAGCGACGCGCGCGGTTCGCCGTCCCGGTGCGGCAGCAGCAGGGCCACCGCGGCGACGCCCCCGACGGCCACGGCGCACACCGACGCGAGCACCGCCACGAGGGTCGCGCTGCGCCGAACGGAGCCGTCGTCGACGGTGCCCCCGTCCGGGGGCGCCGGCACCCCTTCCGCAGGCGCGGATGCCTCCTCCGTCGCCCGTCCACTGCCCGCCGACTCCGCGATCTCCCACAGCGCCAGACAGCGCGCCTCCGGCTCACCGGCGAGGCGGCACAGCTCCTGGACGGCGTCGCGCGGAGGGACCGTCCGGGCGTTGAGGTAGCGGTCCCAGGACGACTTGCTGAACGCGGTCTTCGCCGCGAGGCCGGCCAGGCTCAGGTCGGTCCGCCCCTTCAACTCCCGCAACGCGGCGGCCAGACGGGCCCGTTCCGGGGACGGCGTCGTCATCGTCGTAGAGCCTTCCAGGTATGTGGCCCGACGATGCCGTCCACGACGAGTCCGGCCCGCTGCTGCATCCGCTTGACCGCGCGCTCCGTCATCGGACCGAAGATCCCGTCGATGCCGCCCGGCGAGATACCGGCCCGGCGCAGCAGACACTGCGCCTCGGCCACCTCCGGCCCCGCATGGCCGTTCGCCAGGATCGCGCGCTCGGTGCGGCTGAGGCCCGCGCCCCAGCGGCCGTCGATCCGCTCGACGCGGCAGGCGTACGGGGGTTCCGGTCGCGCGGCCGACGCGGGCGGCGGCGTGGATGCGGAGGTGGCGGTCGCGGCGAGGGAAGCCGCGGGCCGTTCCGCCGCGTCGTCACCCAGTCGTACGACGAGGAGAACCGCCGTGGCGACCGCCAGGACCAGTGCCACGGCCCCCGCCGCGAGCGCTATCCGCAGCGAACGGCCGGGCGAGCGTGGCTCGGTGGTCTCGGCGGCTGGGGAGCCGATGGACTCGGTGGTCCCGGGGGGCGGCTCCGTGCGTCTGTTGCCCCACGCCTCCGCGGCGACCTCGTGCAACGCCATCAGGCGTGTCGGATCCTCGCCCACCGCCCGCGCCAGCGCCACGACGGCCTCGGCGGGCGGGAACGAGCGGCCGCCCAGATAGCGTTCCCACGACTTCTCGCTGTACCCGGTCCGCGCCGCGAGCTGGCGCAGGCTCAGCCCGCTGTGGTCCTTCAGCCGGCGTAAGCGCACCACCAACTGCCGCACACGCGGATCCAGTTCCACGGGCAGCGCTGCCCAACGCGACATGTTCCCCCCACACGCGTTCACGGTCCGGGCGCACGGCCCGTCGGTCAGCGGGCCGGCCCCGGTCGCATTCTGCATCAGCATCCACGGCCCACAGCGGAAGCGGTTCCCGCACGGGTATGGAATCGGCCAACACCCGTCCCCGCCGTCTCGCCGTGACGTCTCTGAGGACGGTGTCTTTGCAGGTCAGGGGCCGAGACATCCCGTGATGGCGTCACTTGGGCGGCAACGGTGGTGGCCCGCGCCGCCCGCCCCGCACTCTCGTCCTGTCAGCCGGCGGCACGTCAGGTGCCGTCCCACGACCCAAGGGAGAAGCATGCGTTCGAACGCGTTGACGAGGACAGTCGTCAGCCTCACCGCCGTCCTCGGGCTCGCCGCCGGCACGGTGGCGGCCGCGGGTACCGGCTTCGCGGCGTCCCAGCCGGCCGCCAAGCCCGCGGTGAGCGCCCAGGACGTCTCCGTCCTCGCCGTGAACAACCTCGGCCTGAACACAGCCCGGGCCAAGAACTGGCAGTGCTGGCTGCGCGACCGTGGTTACAACCCCGGCACGATCGACGGGCAGCTGGGCACCAACAGCTGGAAGGCGGCGCAGCGTCTGCTCAACGCGAGGGGACACAACGCCGGTGACGTCGACGGAGCTGTCGGCCCGAACACGATCAGGGCGCTGCAGAGGTACCTGAACACCTTCGGCGACATCTTCGGCTACCACCTCGACGTGGACGGGATCGCCGGACCGGAGACCAGGTCCGCGTTCTGGAAGTTCAACGGCACCGGCTGCTGAGCCGACCTGCCGACCGCACACACGCCGCGGCCCGTCCTCCCACGGGGGAGAGGACGGGCCGCGGCCACTTCCTGTCGCTCAGAGCCGCTCGGGCGTCCGGATGCCCAGCAGGGCCATGCCCTGGTGGAGCGTGCGGGCTGTCACGTCGCACAGGAGCAGACGGTTCTCCGCTACGTCCTTCGGCGGCTCCGGCTTGATCACCGGGCACTTGTCGTAGAACGACGTGAACAGGGACGCCAGCTGGTACAGGTACGCCGCCAGCTTGTGCGGGGCGTACTCCGCGGCCGCCTCGAAGACCGTGTCGCCGAACGCGTCCAGGTGCAGTCCGAGCGCCCGCTCCGCCGCGTGCAGTTCGAGCTCCGGGTGCGCGGCCGGGCTGCTCTCGCCCGCCTTGCGCAGGATCGACTGGATACGGGCGTACGCGTACTGGAGGTACACGGACGTGTCGCCGTTCAGCGAGACCATCTGGTCCAGGTCGAACTTGTAGTCCCGGTTGGGGGACGTGGACAGGTCGGCGTACTTCACCGCGCCGATGCCCACCTGTGCCGCCCGCTCCTGGATCTCGTCCTCGGTGAGGTCCTGCGCCTTCTCCCGTACGACCTCGGCGGCCCGCTGCACCGCCTCGTCCAGCAGGTCCTCAAGGCGTACGGTCTCGCCCTCACGCGTCTTGAACGGCTTGCCGTCCGCGCCCAGCACCGTGCCGTAGCCCATGTTGTGCGCGGTGACGTCGTCGCCCAGCCAGCCGGCCCGGCGGGCCGTCTCGAAGACCATCTTGAAGTGCAGCGACTGGCGTACGTCCACGACGTACAGCAGCGTCGTCGCGTGCAGGTCGACGACACGGTTGCGGATCGCCGTCAGGTCGGAGGCCGCGTAGCCGAAGCCGCCGTCGGCCTTCTGCACGATCAGCGGGACCGGCTGGTCGTCCTTGCCGCGGATGTCGTCGAAGAAGACGACGAGCGCGCCCTCGGAGCGGACCGCGACGCCCATCTCCTCAAGGAGGCGGGCGGTCTCGGGCATGCCCTCGTTGTAGGCGGACTCGCCGACGATCTCCTCGTCACGGACCTCCATGTCCAGCTTCTCGAAGACCGAGTAGAAGTAGACCTTCGACTCGTCCACGAACTGCTGCCACAGCTCCAGGGTCTCCTTGTCGCCGGACTGGAGGGCGACGACCCGCTTACGGGCCCGCTCCTTGAACTCGTCGTCCGCGTCGAAGACCGCGCGCGAGGCCTTGTACACCCGGTTCAGGTTCGACATGGCCTGCTCGCCGTCGACGTCCTCGGGCGGGGCCAGCTCGCCGGGGTGCTCGAACAGGTACTGGATGAGCATGCCGAACTGGGTGCCCCAGTCGCCGATGTGGTGCCGGCCGATCGTCTTCTCGCCGGTGAAGTCGAGCATGCCGCGCAGGGCGTCGCCGATCACCGCGGAGCGGAGGTGGCCGACGTGCATCTCCTTGGCGACGTTCGGCTGGGCGTAGTCGACGACCGTGATGCCCGCGTCGTCCTTCAGCGGCACGCCGAGGCGCTCGCTGTCCGCGTGCCGGGCGGCGAGGTTCTCGGTGATCGCCTTGTCGGCGACGGTGATGTTGAGGAAGCCGGGGCCGGAGACCTCGACGTCCTTGATGACGTCACCGGTGACGATGTCGCCGACGACCTGGGTCGCCAGCTCCCTCGGGTTCGACTTGGCCTTCTTGGCGAGGGCCAGGATCCCGTTGGCCTGGAAGTCGGCCCGGTCGCTACGTCGCAGCAACGGGTCGACTCCGTCGGCCTCCGGGAGTGCGGAGGCGAGGGCGTCGGCGAGGTGCTGGTTGACGCGAGCGCTGAGGGGCGTGACCGGGGCCATAGGAATGGGTGCCGTTCTCCTCGTGGGGATGGATGGACACGGTCAGTATCCCATGGGGGGTAAAGCGGTTTTTGCGGTGTCGGAAGCGGGCCGGGGGCAGGTCAGCGGGAGCGGGGTACCCGAGTCCGCCTCCTCAGGAGCAGCGCGCCGAGGGCGGCGCAGAGGAGGGCTCCCGCGGCCGCGGTGGCGAGCGGCCCGGTGCCGGTCTCGGCGAGCTGCTCCCCGGCACCCGGCTTCTGGGACGTGTTGCCGGGCGCCGGCGGCGAGGGGTCGGTCGATGCGGAGGGCGTGGTCGGCGTCGACGGAGCGGTACCGGCCACGTGGAAGGTCAGGGTGGCCGTGTTGTTCGCATCGTACGGATCGGTCCGCCCGACACCTCCGAGCTCGGCCTTGGCATGAATGGTCCGGCCGGCGTGCTGCTCGTCGAAGACCCAGGTCTGGGTGTGCGTGTAGCTCTCTCCCGGGGCCAGCTCGCCATAGCCCTCGCAGATCACTATCCCCGGATCCGGGATGCATGTCACTCCAGACGGTGGGACTGTCCGCGGGAGCAGTGCCATATCGGAATCATCGGTGGAGAAGTCCACCCCGAACCCGTGGAGTATGCCGGGGCCGTGGTTGGTCACGACGAATTTCACGGTCACCGGCCTGCCCGGGGTCACCGAGAGGGAGGACGGCTCCCATGCGGAGGCCATGTCGATGGGTTTCACGACCGTGACCCTGGCCGTCTTCGAGTCGTTTTCGGGCCGGGTGTCCACCGTGCCGGTGTCGATGACGGGAGTCGTGGTGAACGTCAGCACCGTGCCCGGCACCACGTCCTCGCGGACCCGGACCACCATCTTGCCCGCCGTGTACATCGGGCGGTCCGGTACACAGACGACGGTGCGGCCGCCGCGGACGGGCGGCTCGCACTTCATGTAGCCACTGGCCGACTCGTAGGTGACGCCGATGGGGAGGGTCACCTTGATCGCGGCGTGTGCCACCTGCCCCGAGTGCACGGTGACGCCCAACTGCACGGAGACCGTCGCGCCCGGGATGGTCTGGCTGCCGTAGATGTGCATCTGCGTCTCCACGTCGGCCGTCCCCCCTGCGG
The DNA here is from genome assembly GCF_055564995.1 of Streptomyces sp. NPDC028907. NCBI lineage: Bacteria > Bacillati > Actinomycetota > Actinomycetes > Kitasatosporales > Streptomycetaceae > Streptomyces > Streptomyces sp. NPDC028907. Next base: position 622,495 of record NZ_JBVHVE010000006.1, on the reverse strand, counting down.
GCGCGGCCTGAGCCCCCTGTGCCGGCAAGGGCAGCAGGGCGAGCACGGCTGCTCCCGCAGCGGCGACGATGCGTCCCCAAAAACTGTGCATCTACGGTCTCCCGGACGTGGAGGCGGGCGGAATCGGAGGGGGACGGCAGTGGAGCGGCCGTTCCCACGGGCAGTTGGACCGGTCGGCAGCGGGGATGGTTGTAAGCGGCCGACCGGTATCGCGGGAACCGCGAGAACCGCCGGTCGGGGAGAGCCGAAGACAGCCCTGCGCGAGAACCTGGTGAACTCGTTTTCCCGGTTGGGGCGCGGCCTGGAAGAATGGGGCAGCCGGCCGTGCGACCGTACTGGCCGCCGATGGAGAAAGAAGGACGTGCCGATCGTGGCTCAGAGCACCGAGACCACCGACTGGGTCTCCCGTTTCGCGGATGAGGTCATCGAGGAGTCGGAGCGTCGGGCCCCGGGCAAACCGGTCGTCGTCGCGTCCGGACTGTCGCCGTCCGGGCCCATCCACCTGGGCAATCTCCGGGAGGTCATGACGCCGCACCTCGTCGCCGACGAGATCCGGCGGCGGGGGTATCAGGTGCGGCACCTGATCTCCTGGGACGACTACGACCGGTATCGGAAGGTGCCGGCCGGGATCGCCGGGGTCGACGACTCGTGGGCCGAGCACATCGGCAAGCCGCTGACCTCCGTACCGGCGCCGCAGGGCTCGACGTACCCGAACTGGGCCGAGCACTTCAAGGCGGCGATGGTCGAGGCGCTCGCCGAGCTGGGTGTGGAGTTCGACGGGATCAGCCAGACCGCGCAGTACACCTCGGGTGTCTACCGTGAGCAGGTCCTGCACGCCATGAAGCACCGCGGTGACATCGACGCCGTTCTCGCGCAGTACCGGACCAAGCCCAAGGCCGGTGCCAAGAAGTCGCAGAAGCCGGTCGACGAGGCCGAGCTGGAGGCCGCCGAGGGGTCGGGGGCGGCCGCCGAGGACGACGGGAGCTCCGGGTCCGCCGGGTACTTCCCGTACAAGCCCTACTGCGGCAACTGCGAGAAGGACCTCACCACCGTCACCTCGTACGTCGACGACACCACCGAGCTGTCGTACACCTGCAACGAGTGCGGCTTCTCCGAGACCGTCCGGCTGAACGAGTTCAACCGCGGCAAGCTGGTCTGGAAGGTCGACTGGCCCATGCGGTGGGCCTACGAGGGCGTCGTGTTCGAGCCCAGTGGCGTCGACCACTCGTCTCCGGGGTCCTCCTTCCAGGTCGGCGGGCAGATCGTCGGGATCTTCGGCGGCAAGCAGCCCATCGGGCCCATGTACGCCTTCGTGGGGATCAGCGGCATGGCGAAGATGTCTTCGTCGCGCGGTGGGGTGCCCACGCCCGCCGACGCGCTGAAGATCATGGAGCCGCAGCTGCTGCGCTGGCTCTACGCCCGCCGCAGGCCCAACCAGTCCTTCAAGATCGCCTTCGACCAGGAGATCCAGCGGCTCTACGACGAGTGGGACAAGCTCGACGCGAAGGTCGCCGACGGATCGGCACTGCCCGCCGACGTCGCCGCGCACTCGCGCGCGGTGCGCACAGCGGCCGGTGAGCTGCGGCGTACGGCGCGGCCGCTGCCGTACCGGACGCTCGCCTCCGTCGCCGACATCACCGCCGGACACCAGGACCAGGCCCTGCGGATCCTCTCCGAGCTGGACCCGGAGAACCCGCTGGGCGCGCTGGACGAGGCCCGTCCCCGGTACGACAAGGCCGAGGCGTGGATCAACACGCAGGTCCCCGCCGACCAGCGGACCATCGTGCGGGACGAGCCCGACGCCGAGTTGCTGAAGTCCCTCGACGAGGCGTCCCAGCAGTCGCTGCGGCTCCTGCTCGACGGGCTGGAGTCGCACTGGTCGCTGGACGGGCTGACCCACCTCGTGTACGGCGTGCCCAAGGTGCAGGCCGGGTTCTCCGCGGACGCCACGCCCAAGGAGCTGCCGCCGGAGATCAAGACGGCGCAGAGGTCGTTCTTCGCCCTGCTGTACCACCTGCTGGTCGGGCGGGACACGGGGCCGCGTCTGCCCACACTGCTGCTGGCGGTGGGGCAGGAACGGGTCCGGCGCCTGCTCGGTGAGTAGACCGCCTGCTCGGTGAGTAAGCGGTGACACGAAAGGGGCCCCCGGATCGAGGGCCCCTTTCACGTGCGCCGGTCAGGCGATGTGCTCGTCCGTCAGTTCCGCGTTGTAGCGGTTGGAGAACCGGTTCACCATGCGCTTCGCCTCGGACTCGTCGAGCGTGACGCCGTACGTCGCCTCGACGTCGGCGATGAGGCCGCGGTGGGTGGGGGCCCCGTTCCCGCTCTTTATCGACTCACGGAAGACCAGGTAGTAGTCCTCCTCGGTCGGCTCCGGGGCGCCGCCGCCCTCGCCGAGCTGGCGGGTGCGGTTGGGGCTCACGGGGATCGGGAAGGTGCCGGTGTCCTCCGGGGAAGGCTCCTGGACGGGCGGCTCCTCCTGGAACTGCTCCTGGTACTGCTCCGCCTGGAGCTGCTCCTGGTACCACTGGTCGTACTGTTCCTGAGTGTTGTACTCGGGGTCGTAGCCGCCCTGGTACTCCACGTTGCGCGGAGTGTTGAACCAGTCCTGAACGTACTCCGGCTGCTCCTGGTCGGGCGTGGCGACCAGCTCCGGGCGCTGCTCGCCCGCAGGCGTCGCCTGCTGGGGCACGGGCGCCGGAGCCACGTCCAGCACCTGCTTCGGCGCCGGAGGCAACAGCGCCGGCTCGATGCCCGCCGCCGCCAGACCAGCCGGGGCCGTCTCCGCCAGCGGCACCCCGTACCGGGCCAGCCGCAGCGGCATCAGCGACTCCACCGGTGCCTTGCGCCGCCACGCCCGGCCGAAGCGCGAGCGCAGCCGGGCCTGGTAGACCAGCCGCTCCTGCTCCAGCTTGATGACCTGCTCGTAGGAGCGCAGCTCCCACAGCTTCATACGGCGCCACAGCAGGAACGTCGGCACCGGCGAGAGCAGCCAGCGGGTGAGGCGGACGCCCTCCATGTGCTTGTCGGCCGTGATGTCCGCTATGCGCCCGATCGCGTGCCGGGCCGCCTCCACGGACACCACGAACAGGATCGGGATCACGGCGTGCATGCCGACGCCCAGCGGGTCCGGCCAGGCCGCCGCGCCGTTGAAGGCGATCGTCGCCGCCGTCAGCAGCCACGCCGTCTGCCGCAGCAGCGGGAACGGTATGCGGATCCACGTCAGGAGAAGGTCAAGGGCGAGCAGGACGCAGATACCCGCGTCGATGCCGATCGGGAAGACATAACTGAAGTTCCCGAACCCCTTCTGGATGGCCAGCTCGCGGACGGCCGCGTAAGAACCGGCGAAGCCGATGCCGGCGATGATGACGGCGCCGAACACGACCACACCGATGAGAATGCGGTGCGTCCGAGTCAACTGCGGTGGCCCGGCCACTCGTACTCCCCTCCCAGTGCGTGTTGTTGCGCGCAACAGGGTGGCACATCTGTGCGTCGTTCGGATTCACGTACGGCACGAGCCCGGTCCCCGAGGGGAGCCGGGCTCGTGCAACATGCGTGGCTGAGCTGCGCGTTGTGACGCGGGGGTGGGGCAGGTGTGACGGTCAGCTCTTCTTCGGCGCTGACTTGGAAGGGGAGGCGGACGCCGACTTCGAGGGGCTCCCGGAGGGAGACTTCGACGCCGACTTCGAAGGGGCGCTGCTCGGCGTGCCCGCGGTACCGCCGCCGTTCGCCTTCGCCACCGAGGCCACCGCCTCCTTGGCCGCCTTCTGCGCCAGCTTGTTCAGGGTGTCCGCGCTCGGAGTCTTGTCCCCGGCGAGACCGGCGCCGTTGTAGTCGACCGTGACCACGACGTTCTCGACCCTGGCCACGACCGTCACCTGCTTGAAGGAGCCCTCCTTCTTCTTCAGGTCGTAGCGCACCGCGGTCGCCTCGTCGCCCACCCCGGCGACCGGCTCCGACTTCGCGTTCTTCGCCCCGTCCACCGAACGGGCGTCCTGGACCTGCGTCTCGAAGTACTCCCGAGCCTGCTTATCGCCCGAGCCGCGCGAGACGTTCGAGTCGAAGCGCAGCAGGGAGGCGTTGAGCCAGCGGAACTGCGAGCCCTTCACACCGTTGTTGTCCAGGCTGCTCCAGGAGCAGGAGCCGCGCGTGCCCGCCTCGTCCGCGGTGCCCGCCTTGCCGGACTTCGCCTCCGGGACCAGGTCCTCCAGCGTCTTCTTCGACAGCACCTTGCACGGCTGGGGAAGCGACTCGTACACGGCCGCCTGCACCGTCGGCGAGGGACTCGCGGACGCCGACGCGGACGCCGACGAGGACTTCGCGCTGTCGCCGGCCCCGTCGTCCGAACCGGAGTCCGAGGAACAGCCCGCGGCGACCAGCATCACCGGGACGACGGCCGCACCGACAAGGACACGGCGCAGACCGCCCCTCATGCGCTGCTCGCCCTGGTCACGCCCGTCACTCCCCCACTGCCTGAAAGGCGTGGGAGGTGCACTCGGCCTACGCTCTGCTGCTCGCTGCATGGTTCCTTCACTCATGACTGACACTCGTGGTTCCTGCGGTCGGATCGGGTCCGAGGGGCCACGGTACGCGGTGAAGAAGGTGTGTGGTCTCGTTTCGGTTACGTCGCACTCGGGCGTACGGGGGTGACCGAGGGGCGCTACTCCGCCAGCGCGTCGGCCAGTTGTGCAGCCAGTTTCTGCGCCCTGTCCTGCAATTCCTCACTGTCCGGGACCACGCCGACGGTCGCCGGCTGCTCCTCGTACTGGATCGTCACGATCACGTTGGACGTGCGGAACGCCACAGTCACCGTGCGCTGCTGGGCCGTCGAACCGGAGCTGCTCAGCTCGTCGTCGAGGAACGCCTCGTCACCGAGGTCGTCCAGGACGCGGGGCTGGAGCTCGGCCCGGGTCACCCCGTCGGAGGGAGTGGAGGAGGAGTTGGAAGAAGAGGACGAGGACGACGAAGGGGAGGAAGGGGATGCCGACGTCGAGGGCGAGGCCGAGGAGGAGGGCGAGCCGCTCGGGTCGGCCGAGGGAGTCTCCTCGCCGTCGCTCTCGGAGCTCGTCGGCTCCGGGAGGTCGGCCTTCTCCTGCCGGGTCGCGAACAGCTGCTCCGCCTCGCTGTCGTCGCTCACCGTCGTGTCGTACGACACCACACGCGAGAAGTCGACGGACAGCCGGTCCGTGGCCTCGGTCGACTCCGCCTTCCAACGGCAGCCGGCCTTGCGGTCGGTGTCATAGGTGATCGTCGGCGTGCCCTCGTACGCCTTCTCCCGCTGGTCCTCGTCCGTCACCTGCTTGATGCCGGGCAGCAGCAGGTCGAGCATCTCCCGGCCGACCGCGCCGCACGGCTCGGGCAGCGTGGCGTACCGGCCGGGCTCGGCAGCCGCCGTCGCCGTACCGGCGTCGCCCGGGTTGGAGTCGTCGGTCGTACCGCCGTCGTCGGAACTGCCGGTGCAGCCGGCCAGCAGCGCCACGAGGAGCGCGGCGACGCCGGATACGTACGCCTTCCGCTGCACGGTCAGGCTCCTCTCGACGGTGCCGGGTGCTCGGCACGTTGCCGGTCTTCGGTGTCCCCGCTGGTTATTCGCTTGCCGGGCGGGGGCGACCCCTGGAGACAATGTCTATCGCACGCACTGCCGTGGACGCCGGTCCGTTGTCCCTTTTCGTCGACCCTGGCGCCGGTTTTGCGATTTCAGACTTGTATGTGATTTCCGGGGGATAGAGGACGATATGTCGTACGTGGAGATACCGGGCGCCAAGGTTCCGATCCGTATGTGGACCGATCCGGCGACGGTCGAGGAAGGCGCCCTGCAGCAGCTGCGCAACGTCGCGACCCTGCCGTGGATCAAGGGCCTGGCGGTCATGCCGGACGTCCACTACGGCAAGGGCGCGACGGTCGGGTCCGTCATCGCGATGCGGGGGGCTGTGTGTCCCGCCGCGGTCGGGGTGGACATCGGGTGCGGGATGTCGGCCGTCAAGACGTCCCTCACCGCGAATGATCTGCCGGGGGACCTGTCGCGGCTGCGGTCGAAGATCGAGCAGGCGATTCCGGTGGGGCGGGGGATGCATGACGCTCCGGTGGATCCGGGGCGGCTGCATGGGTTCGGTACAGCGGGGTGGGACGACTTCTGGGGGCGGTTCGATGGGGTTGCTGATGCGGTGAAGTTCCGGGAGGAGCGGGCCCATAAGCAGATGGGAACGCTTGGATCCGGCAACCATATGGTTGAAGCTTGTACGGACTCGGAGGGGGCGGTTTGGCTGATGCTGCACTCTGGGTCCCGCAACATCGGCAAGGAGCTGGCCGAGTACCACATCGGCGTCGCCCAGAAGCTTCCGCACAACCAAGGGCTGGTTGACCGTGACTTGGCGGTGTTCATCTCGGACACTCCACAGATGGCCGCCTACCGGAACGACCTGTACTGGGTGCAGGAGTACGCCAAGTACAACCGCGCGATCATGATGGCGCTCCTGAAGGACGTGATCCGCAAGGAGTTCAAGAAAGCGAAGGTCACCTTCGAGCCGGAGATCTCCTGTCACCACAATTACGTGGCCGAGGAGCGGTACGAGGGCATGGATCTGCTGGTCACCCGCAAGGGTGCGATTCGTGCGGGCTCGGGTGAGTACGGAATCATCCCCGGCTCGATGGGGACCAGCTCGTACATCGTGAAGGGGCTTGGCAACGATAAGGCCTTCAACTCTGCTTCTCATGGGGCGGGGCGGCGCATGAGTCGGAATGCGGCGAAGCGGCGCTTCACGGTGCGTGACCTGGAGGACCAGACGCGCGGTGTGGAGTGCCGGAAGGACACGGGAATCCTGGACGAGATTCCCGCCGCGTACAAGAACATTGATCAGGTGATGGCGCAGCAGCGCGATCTCGTTGAGGTCGTGGCGAAGCTGAAGCAGTTCATCTGTGTGAAGGGTTGATGCGCGAGGGCCCCGGGTGGAACCGGGGCCCTCATGCAGTTGGTCGGGTGCAACCCTCATGTCGACTCGCCGCCTGGATCCGCCCAAGCGCAGGTAGTCGCGATGTTGTACGGCGTCAGCTTCTGGAACTTGTGCAGGAGATCGATGTCCCGCGCGCTGATCTCGACGGTCAACCGCCCTCGCTGTCGGGGCTGTTGGGTTGTGGCGCGAGCCTGGATCGTCAGTTCAGCGGCCGTTCGGGTGATCGATGGGGTTCACCCCTGTGGGTTACTTCGGCGCGTGCGTCACCGCGTAGATCATCACGAACGCCACGATGTGGATGCCGAAGAGGAAGTAGCCGAGCCACCACCACATCTGGCGTTCGTTGTGCGGGTCCTTGCGGTCCTTGTCCGTCACTACAGCTCCCTGTGGACCTTCGTGTTGGACGCCTGGGCGCGGGGGCGGACGACCAGGAGGTCGATGTTGACGTGGCTGGGGCGGGTGACCGTCCAGGTGATGGTGTCGGCGACGTCGTCGGCCGTGAGGGGCTCGGCGACGCCCTCGTAGACCTTCTGTGCCTTGTCCGTGTCGCCGGCGAAGCGGGTCAGGGCGAACTCGTCGGTCTTCACCATGCCGGGCGCGATCTCGATGACGCGGACCGGGCGGCCGACGATCTCCAGGCGGAGGGTCTCGGCGAGGACGTGGGCGCCGTGCTTGGCGGCGACGTAGCCGGCGCCGCCCTCGTAGGTGCCGTGGCCGGCCGTGGAGGAGACCACTACCACCGTGCCGTCGCCGCTCGCCTCCAGCTTGGGCAGCAGGGCCTGGGTGAGGTTCAGGGTGCCGATGACGTTCGTCTCGTACATCGTGCGCCAGTCGGCCGGGTCGCCGGTGGCGACGGGGTCGGCGCCCAGGGCGCCGCCCGCGTTGTTGACGAGGACCCCGATCGTCTTGAAGGCCGTGGCGAACTCGTCGACCGCGGCGCGGTCCGTGACGTCCAGCTGGTAGGCCGCCGCCGAGTGGCCGGCCGCGTTGATCTCCTCCGCCAGCTCCTCGATGCGGTCCTTGCGGCGGGCGGTGAGGACGACCCGGTAGCCGGCCGCGGCGAGCCGCCGTGCCGTGGCGGCGCCGATTCCGCTGCTCGCACCGGTGACGACGGCGATGCGGGAGGCGGCGGACGGTGCGGCGGTGGGCATGGCTGCTCCTCGTGCGGGTCGGGTCCAGAGCGTCGAGCCAGTCGAGAGACTGTCCGGAGACTGTCCGGAGACTGTCCGGCCAGGATAGGCGGGCGGCCGGTCCGGGGCGGCGGTGGGAGAATGAGGTGGGTGGTCCTCCACCACGGGAGGTGGATCATGGGACAGGCGCGTGAGGTCATGGACAGGCTCACCGCGGCGATCACCACGGCGGACCCCAAGGCCATCGCCGAGCTCTACGCCCAGGACGCGGTCGCCGTCACCCCCGACGGCGGTGAGCTGCACGGGCGGGAGCACATCGTCGGGTACTGGCGTCAGATGACGGAAGCGATTCCGGACGGTTCGTACGAGTCGGTGCACTCCTACGAGGTCGGCGACACGGCCATCGACGAGGGGATCTTCCGGGGCCGCAACACGGGGCCGATCCAGTTGCCCACCGGGGAGACGCTGGCGCCGACGCAGAAGGAGATCAGCATCCGCGGGGTGGACTTCGCCACCGTGGACGACAGCGGGCACATCGTCGACTACCGGCTCTACTTCGACGAGATGGAGTTCCTGGGGCAGTTGGGGCTGCTGCCGCCGACCTGAGCCGTCCCGGCGGTGCCCTTCAGTCTCCTCGCGGCGCGTACATGATCACCGCCATGCCCGCGAGGCAGATCAGTGCGCCCGTGACGTCCCAGCGGTCCGGGCGGTAGCCGTCCGCGACCATGCCCCAGGCCAGCGAACCGGCGACGAAGACACCGCCGTACGCGGCGAGGATGCGGCCGAACTCGGCGTCGGGCTGGAGCGTGGCGACGAACCCGTAGGCGCCGAGGGCCATGACGCCCGCGCCGATCCAGAGCCAGCCGCGGTGTTCGCGTACGCCCTGCCAGACCAGCCAGGCGCCGCCGATCTCGAAGAGGGCGGCGACGGCGAACAGGGCGGCCGAGCGGAGGATGAGCATGGCCGTCAGCTTCGCATGCCCTCGTCCGGGTCCCCGCGTCACCTGTTGGACGGCGCCTGCGGCTCGCTCCGCGTGGGATACATCCCTGGACGATCACGGTGGTGGAGTGAGGAGTGGCGTGATGCGGCGGATGCGGGTTGCTGCGGTGTGCGGGGCCGCCGTGGTGGCGGTGGTGGGCGGGGTGGCTCCGGCGGCGGGGGCGGCCGGCCGTCGCGGTGGTCCCGGGGCGGATCTGACCTATCACGGTTCCGCTGTCCTGACCGGCGACCGGGTCGACGTGCGGTTCACGCCGCGCCGGTACGGGCCGGGCGCCGTGCCCGACGCGGCCGCGATGGTCCGGCTGCGCTGGTCGGAGCCGCTGGCCGAGCGGCAGGAGCTGCCGGAGGGGTGTGCGCGGGCGGGGGAGCGGGTCGTGTGGTGCGGGGTCGGGGCGCTGGACGCGGGCGGGGTGGGGGAGCCGGTCGCTCTGCGGGTACGGCTGCGGGACGCGCCCTCGGAGGTGCTGGTGGAGTTCGACACCGTGTGGAGCGGTGGGCCGGTGGACGGCACGCGGCGCAGCGGTGGGCAGCGGGTGCTGCTGTTGGACACGGGGGACGAGTACCACTTCTGACACCCTGACCCCCGCTCTCCGTCAGCTGTCGGGGCCCTCGGTGTCGTAGCGCTCGCGGGCCTCGTGGACCTCGTCGAAGTGGGTCTCCGCCCAGTCCTTCACGGCGGTCAGCAGCAGGGCGAGGTTCTGGCCGAGCGGGGTGAGCGCGTAGTCGACGCGGACCGGGACGGACGGGGTGACGGTGCGGGTGAGCAGGCCGTCGCGTTCCAGGGAGCGCAGGGTCTGGGTCAGCATCTTGGGGCTGACGCCGGCGATCTTGCGGCCGAGGTCGCTGTAGCGCATGGGGCCGGGGGCGAGGGCGGAGACGACGAGGCTGACCCACTTGTCGCTGATGCGGTCCAGGAGCTGGTTGGTGGGGCAGCTCTTGAGGAACGCGTCGTACTCGATACGGGCCTGCTCGCGGCGCTGCGCGGCCGTCATGGTCGCCATGGCTCACCTCCGGGGTAGGTACGCACTCCCAGGTAACTACTTACTCCTGGATAGTAACTCTTCCTAGGGTTGTCGGAAGTGAACGGGAGAACGTCCCGGAGACTGACAACCAAGGAGATGGCCGTGCGTGCTGTTGTGGTGGATTCGTTCGGTGGGCCGGAGAACGTGGCGGTCGTGGAGGCCGGGACCCCGGAGCCCGGGGCCCGTCAGGTGCGGATCAAGGTCGCGGCGGCCGCGCTGAACCCCGTGGACGCGGAGGTGCGGGCCGGGGTCTTCGGGGGTGCGGGCAAGCGGATCGGGCTGGGCTGGGACGTGGCCGGGACCGTGGACGCGGTGGGGGTGGCCGGTGCCTGGAGCGTCGGGGACCAGGTGGTCGCCCTGGACTACGGCCTGGTCAAGCCGCTCGGCACGCACGCCGAGTACGTGGTCGTCCCGACGGACGCCGTCGCGAAGGCGCCGACCACGGTGGACGCCGTGCACGCGGCGACGCTGCCGCTGAACGCGCTGACCGCCGCACAGGCCCTGGATCTGCTGGAGGTGACGCCGGAGCAGTCGCTGCTGGTGACGGGGGCGGCCGGGGCGGTCGGGGCGTACGCCGTTCAGCTCGCCGCGCTCCGGGGGATCGCGGTGACCGGGCTGGCGCGGGAGGGGGACGAGAAGTTCGTACGGTCCCTGGGGGCCGGGTCCTTCACGAGCGGTGCCGTCGCCGAGCGGAGCTTCGACCGCGTGCTGGACGCCGCCGTCCTCGGCGAGCCCGCGCTCGCGTGGGTGCGGGACGGGGGCCGGTACGTCGGTGTCATTCCGCAGGCCCAGCCCGCGTCCGTGCGGGGCGTGTGGACCGGGGCGGTCGAGGTGAGCGCCGACGGGGCACGGCTCGCGGAGCTGGTGCGGCTGGTGGACGACGGGGTGCTGACGACCCGGGTGGCCGAGACGTTCCCGCTGGACGAGGCCGCGAAGGCGCATGCGCGGCTGGACGAGGGCGGGGTGCGGGGCCGGCTGGTGCTGGTGCCCTAGGGCCGGCCGGCTAGGCCTGGCCCTGGCCTTGGCCCGCGGAACCCCCGGCCGCTGCCTCCGCCGCGTACGCCGTCGGCGGCACTCCCACCGTCGCCGTGAAGTCCCGTACCAGATGGGCCTGGTCGGCGTAGCCGAGCTCGGCGGCGAGGATGGCCCAGTCGACGTCCGTGCGGGTGCCGGCGTGTTCCAGGGCCTCGTGGATGCGGTAGCGGAGGATGCACCACTTGGGGCTGACGCCGACGTAGGTCGAGAAGAGCCGTTGCAGCGCCCGCACCGACAGGCCCCGCGCCTGGGCGAAGTCGCCGACGCGGCGGACCGTGCGGTCGGTGCGGATGTGTCGGACGAGGGCGGTGGCGAGGTCGGCCTGCGGGTCCGGGGTGTGGGGGAGGGCGAGGAGGAAGGCGTCAAGGGCGGCCACGCGGGTGTGGTCGTCGGTGAGGGAGACGATCGCGCGGGCGGTGTCGGCCGTGGCCGCGGGGAACACCTCCTCGGCGGGCAGGGCGCGCCCCGTCCACCGGGAGACCGGCGCCTCGGGGGCGTACGGCCTGAATCCGCCGGGCCGGAACTTCGCTCCGCAGACCCGCCCGCGTCCGGTCAGCTTCCGGGTGTAGAGGCCGAGCGCGACGCCGTTGACCTCGGCGTACGGCTCGCCTTCGGTCTCGTCCCACTGGAAGGAGAGGTTGACGGCCGGGTGCGGGACGATGTGGGAGGCGTAGGGGGCGGGCAGGTCCCAGTCGATCAGCCAGTACCACTCGACGTACCGGCGCAGCGGCTCGGCGGGTTCGTGCCGACGGAACCGCACGCGGTTCAGCAGCCCCGACGGGTCGACGATCCCGCGGGTGTCCTGACGGGGTGCCTCCATGGCCGGATCGTACGTCGCGTTTCTTCAAGAGGGGCAGGCCTCGGCGTCCCTACGGTCGGGGTATGGACACCAAGAGCGCGAAGGCGAACGAGAGCGAGTGCGAGTACGGCATCGGTGAGCTGCTGGGCGTGGCGCGGGAGAGGGCCGTGCCGGTGGTGCGGGCCCTGCCCGACGAAGCGCTCGCCGCTCCCACACCGTGTGCCGAGTACGACGTGAAGGACCTGGTCAACCACCTGTTCCAGGTGGTCGTGCAGTTCCAGAGGCTGGCCGCGAAGGAGGCGTCCGACTTCACCGGGACGCCCGATTGCGTCGGCGCGGGGGCGGACTGGCGCGAGCGGCTCTTGGACGAGATCGACAAGCTCGTGGCGGCCTGGTCAGCGCCCGGCGCGGAGGAGGGCGTCACCGGCGCCATGAACATGCCCGCGCGGCTCGTCGGTTCGATGGCGCTGCTCGATCTGACCGTGCACGTGTGGGATCTGGCGCGGGCCACGGGCCGGGAGCACCAGTTGGAGGAGGCGGCGACGGCCGTCGTGGAGCAGCTGGCCCGCGCGGTCGACGAGCTGGCGCCCACGGCCCGGAAGATGGGCGTGTTCGCGGACCCGGTGCCGGTGGCGGAGGGCGCGTCGGGGTTCGAGCGGCTGTTGGCGCGGACCGGGCGGGACCCGCACTGGAAGGGGCGAGCAGGGGCGGAATAGTCATGGGGCGCTCACCGTTCACGGGTTATAGTTGAACGGTCAACAACCTGGAGGGTGAGCGACCATGCAGTTCGGGATCTTCAGCGTCGGCGATGTCACGCCGGATCCGACGACCGGCCGTACGCCGACCGAGCGCGAGCGAATCAAGGCCATGGTCGCCATCGCGCTGAAGGCCGAGGAGGTCGGCCTCGACGTCTTCGCGACCGGAGAGCACCACAACCCGCCGTTCGTGCCGTCCTCGCCGACGACGATGCTCGGCTACATCGCGGCCCGGACGAAGAAGCTGATCCTCTCCACCTCCACCACGCTGATCACCACGAACGACCCGGTGAAGATCGCCGAGGACTTCGCGATGCTCCAGCACCTGGCCGACGGCCGGGTCGACCTGATGATGGGGCGCGGCAACACCGGCCCGGTCTACCCGTGGTTCGGGCAGGACATCCGGGAGGGCATCAATCTCGCCGTCGAGAACTACGCCCTGCTGCACCGGCTCTGGCGCGAGGACGTGGTGAACTGGGAGGGGAAGTTCCGCACGCCCCTGCAAGGGTTCACGTCCACGCCCCGCCCGCTGGACGGCGTACCGCCGTTCGTCTGGCACGGGTCGATCCGCTCGCCGGAGATCGCCGAGCAGGCGGCCTACTACGGCGACGGGTTCTTCCACAACAACATCTTCTGGCCGGCCGACCACACCAAGCGGATGGTCGAGCTGTACCGGACCCGGTACGCCCACTACGGGCACGGCACGCCCGAGCAGGCGATCGTCGGGCTGGGCGGGCAGGTGTTCATGCGGAGGAACTCCCAGGACGCCGTGCGGGAGTTCCGGCCGTACTTCGACGTCGCCCCGGTGTACGGGCACGGGCCCTCGCTGGAGGAGTTCACCGAGCAGACCCCGCTGACCGTCGGCTCCCCGCAGCAGGTCATCGAGAAGACGCTGGCCTTCCGCGAGTACGCCGGTGACTACCAGCGCCAGCTGTTCCTGATGGACCACGCCGGACTGCCGCTGAACACCGTCCTGGAGCAGCTCGACCTGCTCGGCGAGGAGGTCGTACCCGTGCTGCGCAAGGAGTTCGCGGCGCGCCGCCCGGCGGTGGTTCCGGACGCGCCGACCCACCAGTCCCTGCTCGCCGACGCCCAGAAGGAGGTCGTCGCATGAAGCTCGTCGTCGTGTCCGCGGGGCTGAGCGTCCCGTCCTCCACCCGGCTGCTGGGCGACCGGCTCGCGGCCGCTGTCGGCCGGGAAGCCGCGGTGGAGGCGGAGGTCGTCGAGCTGCGCGACCTCGCCGTGGAGATCGCGCACAACTTCACCAACGGGTTCCCGGGGCGCAGGCTGGCCGCCGCCATCGACGCCGTCACCTCGGCGGACGGGCTGATCGTCGTCACACCCGTCTTCTCCGCCTCCTACAGCGGGCTGTTCAAGTCGTTCTTCGACGTGATCGAGAAGGACGCGCTGGCCGGCCTGCCGGTGCTGATCGCCGCGACCGGCGGCACGGCCCGGCACTCCCTGGTCCTGGAGCACGCCCTGCGTCCGCTCTTCGCCCACCTGCGGGCCGTGGTCGTACCGACCGGCGTGTACGCCGCCTCGGAGGACTGGGGCGCGCCGGGCCTTGACGGGCGGATCGAGCGGGCGGCGGGGGAGCTGGCCGGGTTGATGCAGGGGTTGTCGGGAGCCAGGGCGGCCGCCGCGGACGACCTGACGGTAGTGCCCTTCGCCGAGCAGCTGGCGGCCATCTCCAGCCCGTCCGGCGCTTGAGGACGAGGCCGTTCAGGCCGAAAGGGCGTCTGGGGGCGGAGCCCCCAGGGGCGGCCGTGTGAGGGTGAGATCCCAGTAAGAAGGGTGATCGTAAGCTCCCTCACACGGCCGAACCGCCGGAGGCCTTGGCAGACTGAACCCGTGCCCCAGACTGTTCTCCTCGCCGAAGACGACCGCGCCATCCGCCACGCCCTGGAGCGCGCGCTGACCCTGGAGGGCTACCAGGTCACCGCGGTCGCCGACGGGGTCGAGGCGCTGGCGCAGGCCCATCGCACGCCGCCGGACGTGCTCGTGCTGGACGTGATGATGCCCGGCATCGACGGTCTCCAGGTCTGCCGGGTGCTGCGCGCCGAGGGCGACCGCACCCCGATCCTGATGCTCACGGCGCTCGTGGAGACCCAGGACCGCATCGCCGGCCTGGACGCGGGCGCCGACGACTACGTGGTGAAGCCCTTCGACGTCGAGGAGGTCTTCGCCCGGCTGCGCGCCCTGCTGCGCCGCACCAGCGAGTCGAACGGCCCCGCCTCCGTCGACGTACCGAAGCCGACCGCCGCCCCCGAGCCGTCCGGCCGGCTGGTCGAGGCGGCCGGGCTGCGGATGGACCCGCAGGCGCGCCGGGTGTGGCGGGGCGGGCGGGAGCTGGAGCTGACGCGGACCGAGTTCGAGCTGCTGGAGCTGCTGGTCCGCAACGCCGGCATCGTCCTCGACCACGCCACCATCTACGACCGCATCTGGGGCTACGACTTCGGCCCCGGCTCCAAGAACCTCGCCGTCTACGTCGGCTACCTGCGCCGCAAGCTCGACGAGCCCGGTGCCCCGCAGCTGATCCACACGGTGCGCGGGGTGGGTTACGTGCTGCGGGAGGACTGAGTGGGCGCGGCCCGGCGTCGGCTCGGGCGGCTGCTGACGGGGCGCCGCAGATCGGGGCTCGGCACCACCTTCGCCGTGTCCTTCGCGACCGTGACCGCCGTGGTCACGGTGCTGGTCGGGCTGCTGTCCTACACCGCCGCCGCCCGGCTGGTGCGGGTGGACCAGGAGTCCGTGTTCGAGGAGGTCGTGCAGGACCTGCGGGGCGAGGTACGGCAGCGGCCGATGACCCCGCAGGACTTCTCCTCCTCCGCGCCGGGCCACGATCTCGTACGGCCCGCCCGTACCGACGTCCAGGTGCTGGGCCCGGACGGCGCCGTCGTCGACCCGGGCCGGCCGGGGCTGCCGGTCACCTCCGCCGACCGGCGGATCGCGGCCGACGGGACGGCCGGGCGGATGGTCCAGCACAAGGACGTCGGCGTCGACAGCGACGTCTACCGCATCGCGACCGTCGCGCTCGGCGGCGGACGGGGCGCGGTGCAGGTGGCCCAGGAGTTCAGTGACACCGAGGACCTGCTGCGGGCCCTCCAACAGCGGACACTGCTGCTGATGGCGGCGGTCGTCACCCTCGCCGGGCTCTTCGGCTGGTGGCTGGCCCGGCGCATCACCCGCCGCCTGGTCGTCCTCACCTCCGCCGCCGAGGACGTCGCCCGCACCCGCCGCCTCGGCATCCAGGTACCGGTCACCGGATACGACGAGGTCGGCCGCCTCGGCCGCGCCTTCGACCGCATGCTGGGCCGGCTCGCCCAGTCGGAGGAGGACCAGCGGCGGCTGGTGCAGGACGCCGGCCACGAACTGCGTACGCCGCTCACCTCCCTGCGGACGAACATCTCCCTCCTGCGCCGCATCGACGAACTGCCGCCCGCGACCCGCGAGGAGCTGGTCGCCGACCTCGGTCAGGAGGCCCGTGAACTCACCGACCTCGTCAACGAGTTGGTCGACCTGGCGGCCGGGCAGTCCGACACCGAGCCGGCCCAGCGGGTGGACCTCGCCGAGATCGCCGAGGACGTCGCGGGCCTCGCGCGACGGCGCACCGGACGGCGGATCGTGGTCCGCGCGAGCGGCGACACCACGACGCAGGGCCGGCCCGCCATGCTCCAGCGCGCGGTGACCAACCTCGTCGAGAACGCCGCGAAGTTCGACCGCGACGGCATCGCCCCCATCGAGATCAACGTCGCCGGCCCGGCCCGTCCCGGAACCGTGCGCGTCGAGGTCCTCGACCGGGGGCCGGGCATCGCCGAGGACGACCTCATCCGCGTCTTCGACCGCTTCTACCGCGCCGCCGACGCCCGGTCGCTGCCCGGGTCGGGGCTGGGGCTGTCCATCGTGCGGGAGGTGGCGCTGTCGCACGGCGGGGCGCCGTTCGCCTTCCGACGGGAGGGCGGCGGGACGGCGATCGGGTTCACGGTCGAGGGCTAGGGGGGTGTGCCGTGGAAGCCCCGCACAGCATCTCCTGGGCCTGAACCGTTCCGGCCGAGCGGCTTCGTCCTCGGTTCTCCCTGGGTATGGGCGACTCTGTTCAGGTGCCGCGCGGCGGCTCGGGCGAGGGGAGGGACGTCGGCGTGTTGAGTGACGTGGAGGGTGCCGTCCTGGCGGAGATCGACGAGGCCGGGATCGGGCGGACGTTGCTGGAGTTGATCTCGGTGCCGAGTGTGACCGGGAGTGCCGCCGAGTCGGAGCTTCAGCATCTTTTGGCGGGGCGGCTGGAGCGGCTCGGGCTGGACGTCGATCTGTGGTCCATGGACCTGGACGCGCTGCGCGCCGAGCCCGACTTCCCCGGCGCGGAGGCCGAGCGCGAGGAGGCGTGGGGTCTTGTCGGGGTGACGGAGGACGGCGGCGACGGGCCCACCTTCGTTCTGCAGGGCCATGTCGACGTCGTACCGCCCGGGGATCCCGACGCGTGGGCCGGCGATCCGTTCGTGCCCCGCGTGACCGGTGATGTCGTGCACGGTCGGGGCGCCTGCGACATGAAGGCCGGGCTGGTGGCCCACCTCGCAGCGCTCGGGGCGATCCGGGCCGCCGGGGTGCGGCTGCGCGGGCGGGTCGGTGTGCACTTCGTCGTGGGGGAGGAGGACGGCGGCCTCGGCGCCTTCGGCACGCTGCGGCGCGGGCACCGCGGAGACGTCTGCGTCATCGCCGAGCCGACGGCGGGCGCCCTCGTCACCGCCAACGCCGGCGCGCTGACCTTCCGGATCACCGTGCCCGGCAAGGCGGCGCACGGCAGCGCACGCGACCAGGGCGTGAGCGCGATCGACGCGTATCTGCCGCTGCACCGGGCGCTGGCCCGGCTGGAGGCCGAGCGGAACCGGGACGTCCATCCCCTGATGGCCGAGCACCCGATCCCGTACGCCCTGTCCGTGGGGACCGTGCGGGCCGGGGACTGGGCGAGCAGCGTGCCCGATGTGCTGGTCGCGGAGGGGCGGTTGGGGGTGCGGCTCGGTGAGGACCCGGCCGAGGCGCGGGCAGCCTTCGAGCGGTGCGTCGCCGAGGCGTGCGACGGTGACCCCTGGCTGCGGGCGCATCCGGCGAGCGTGACCTGGCCGGGCGGGCGGTTCGCCAGCGGGCGGCTGCCGCAGGGGCATCCGTTGCCGGAGGTGATCCGGGGCGCCCATGCCGACGCCGGGGGCGCGGCGGGGCTGCGGGAGTGCGGGGCGCCGTACGGGAGCGATCTGCGGCTGTACGCGGCGGAGGGGATCCCGACGTTGCAGTTCGGGCCGGGGGACATCCGGGTGGCGCACAGCGAGCGGGAGCGGGTGGCCCTCGCCGAAGTGGTGGAGGCGGCACGGACGCTGGCGGTCACCGTGCTGCGGACGGTCGGCACGAAATGAGGCCGCGGGAGGGCGCCGGGCGCGGATGAGGGCCCTGTGTCCGTCCGTATGAAGTCCCGTGAAAACGGTCACTGTTGGGCCACCGTTCCGTACACTCCGTGACCGTATTGACGCTACGGGCCGGGCACGAGGTCGCCGGCCGCTACCTCCTCAGGGAACCCATCGGCAGAGGCGGGATGGGCGTCGTGTGGCAGGCCTGGGACGAGACGCTGAAGCGGATCGTCGCGGTCAAGTGCGCGCGCCCGGACGACGGGCCGGCCGCCGGGAGACTCCGGAAGGAGGCGCAGTACGCCGCCCGGCTGCACCACCCGAACATCGTGCCGGTGTTCGACTTCGTGGCGGAGCCGGACGACGGCACCGGCGGCGAGGCCACCTGCTGGATCGTCATGGAGTACGTCCCCTCCCGCAGCCTCGCCCAGCTCGCCGACGACAACGGCGGCACCCTCCCGCCGGAGGACGCCGGGTCCGTCGGCTGCCAGATCGCGGCCGCCCTCGCGAAGTCCCACGCCCTGGGCGTCGTGCACGGCGATGTCACGCCGGAGAACATCCTGGTCACCGAGGACGGCGTCGCCCGGCTCACGGACTTCGGCATCGCCCGGGCCCTGTGGAGCGACGTCACCCAGACGCACACGACGAGCGGCGTGGTCCGCGGCAAGCCCAAGTACCTCGCGCCCGAGCTGGCCAAGGGCCGGCCCGCCGACGAGAAGGCCGACGTGTTCTCCCTCGGCGCCAGCCTGTTCGCGTCGGTCGAGGGACACTCGCCGTACGGCCGGGTCGACCACCCGATGGCCTACGTCGCCCGCGCCATCCAGGGCCACCTCGAACCCGCCGAGCGGGCCGGCCGGCTCGCCGCCCCGCTGACCGCGCTGCTGGAGCTGGACGCCCGGCGCCGCCCCGACGCCGCCGAGGCACACCGCCTGCTGACGCGGGCCGCGCCGCCGCCCCCCGAGATCCAGGGCAAGCTGCGCGACCAGGACACCCGCGGCCACACCCTGCCGCTTGCCTCACTCACCCTGCGGCTCCCGCGTGCCGTGCGGCGTCGGCGGCGCCCCCTGGCGGTCGGGGCGGCGGCGCTCACCGCGGCAGCCGCCCTGGTCACGGCCGGGGCCGTCGCCCTGACGTCGGCCGGTGACGACAAGGGCCCGGAGCCCGACGCGAAGCCCACGGCCACGCTGCACGCCGGCTCCCTCGGCGACGTCCGCACGGCCGACCCCTGCGAACTCCTCGACGCCACCGCGCTCGGCCGCTTCGGCGACACCGAACTCGACCCGGACTACGGCGAGTTGGACCGCTGTGACGTGCTGGTGCTGAGCGACGGGGGCGACGAACTCGCGGGCGTCGAGATCAACTTCTCCAGCGAGGCCAGGGAGTTCGGCGGCAGCGTGGCCGTCCGGCGGGCCGGCAACGTCGAGGTCGCGAGCATGACGCGCGACGGCGACGACTGCGAGCGCTACATCGCGACCGCCGATCGCCGGGGCATCGTGGTCATCGGGTCGAGAAGGGACGCCGGCGCGCCCGACCCCTGTGCCCTCGCCGACGCCGCCACCGACCACGCGGTCACGGTGCTGGACCGGGGCCCGGTGCCCCGGCGCTCACCGTCCTGGCCCGCCACCTCCCTCGCCCGACTCGACGCCTGCGAGCTGCTCGACGGCACCGCGCTCGCCCGGATGCCGGACCTGCGGAGTCGCCCGTCGGACCACGGCTTCGCCGACTGGGCCTGCGACTGGTCGAGCCCGGACGGCGACAAGGCCTTCGTCCAGCTGACGTTCACCCGCGACAACCAGCTGGAGGACAACGGCCGGCCGACGTCGATCGCCGGGACGAGAAGCTACGTCGCGCCGGAGGAGGAGGGCGACCGCAGCTGCGTGGTCCACGCACCGCACCGCACGTACACCAACTCCGTCGGAGACCCGACCGTCGAGCTGTTCCGGCTGACCGTGCGGGGCGAGCAGCCGACCGGGAAGGCGTGCGCCCTGGCCGAGGAACTGTCGGCCACCGCGCTGAAGAGCATCGCGAAGCGCCTGCCGGAGGACACATGATCGCAGGCCACCGCACCCAACGGCCCCCGACCACGCCATCGGCCCGGCCCTCGGCTCGACCGGCGCGCACGTCGACGGGAACGAGGTGAGCCCGCGGATCCGCTACGAGGTCGGCATCGACGACGCGTCCCGTCCGGGGTTCGCGGGCCCGGTGCCGGGCGGCGCGTCCTGACGCTCCGAGCCGCCAGCGGCTCATCGGCTCATCGGCTCGACCGCCGGGTGCCCCGCTGACCGCTGGACGACCCGGCGCCGTCGTTAAGGTGGAGCCAAGCGGACAGTAGTCCGGTACCGGGGACGGAAGGCGGGAGGCCGGTGGAGTCGAGGAGCGGTACGCCGCAGCGGTCGGACGCGCAGCGCAATCGTGAGCGCATTCTTCAGGTCGCCCTGGCGGAGCTGTCGCGCTCGCCGGACGCCCCGCTGAGTGTGATCGCCAAGAAGGCGGGGGTCGGGCAGGGCACGTTCTACCGGAACTTCCCCAACCGCGAGGCGCTCGTCCTGGAGGTGCACCGCCACGAGGTGCGGCAACTCACCGACAGTGCGGCCGAGTTGGTGAAGTCACGGGAGCCCGATCAGGCCCTGCGCGAGTGGATGGACGGCCTCGCCCACTTCGCGCTGGCCAAGTCGGGCCTGGCCGACGCCCTGCGGCAGGCCACGACTGCGACGGGTGGCCCGGAGCGGCCGGGCTACTCCCTGGTGGTCGCCGCGATCGACCTCCTGCTCGACGCCAACCACGAGGCGGGCACCATCCGGCCCGGCGTGACCGCCGACGACTTCATCCTCGCCATCGCCGGCATCTGGCAGATCGACCCCGAGAAGGACTGGCGCGATCAGGCGACCCGGCTGCTGGACATCGTCATGGACGGATTGCGGGCGGGAGCCCCCGGACGGGCCTGAGGGCGCCGTCGGCGGTACCGGCCCCTTGCTAAGCGGACAGCTGTCCGTTACGTTTCTCAGCGTAGCGGACAGCTGTCCGCTTAAGTTGCTCGCGCTTCGGAAGAGGTACCCGCCATGAAGCTGCTCGTCCTCGGTGCCACCGGGCCCACCGGTCGCCATCTCGTCGACCTGGCCGTGCGCTCCGGCGATTCCGTCACTGCCCTCGTGCGCAACCCGGCAGGCCTGGGCGACCTGGCCGACAAGGTCACGCCGGTCGCGGGCGACGCCACGTCGCGCCGTGACGTCGCCGCCGCTCTCGCCGGGCACGACGCGATCGTCTCCGCCCTCGGCAGGGGCAACTCGGTACGCGCGGACGGCCTGTTCACCCGCGCCGCGGCGGCCGTGACGGAGGCGGCGGCGGAGGCCGGCGTAGCCCGTCTGGTCTGGCTGTCGTCGTTCGGCGTCGGTCACACCTTCGACTGGTCGAGCGCGCCGCAGAAGCTGATCTACAGCACGCTGCTGCGCTCGCTCTACGCCGACAAGGCCCTGGCGGACGACAGCATCCGCTCCAGCGGGCTGGACTGGACCGTCGTCCTCCCGACCAAGCTGACGCACGGCCCGGCCAAGGGTGCGTTCCTCGCGGACGACAGGCTGCCGATGAAGGGCAACCCCTCGATCAGCAGGGCGGACGTCGCCGCCTTCATGCTCCGGGCGGTGCACGGCGACGAGTGGATCCGCCGCAGCCCGGTGATCACCGACTGACGGCCCCCGACGATCAGGCCTTTGTCCTGCCCTTGACCGCTTGTTCAGTCCTTGACCGCCTGTTCGGCCCCTGACTGCCTGTTCAGTCCCTGACCGCCTGTTCAGTCCTTGATCGTCGTGAGGATGAGCGTCCGCAACTGCTCGGCGGTCCGGTCCAGGGGCTCGACGCTGCGCTTCGCGCGGCACAGCGCCACCGTCCCCTCGACGGCCGCCACGATGAGCGTCGCGACCTGCGCGGCCTGCCCGGGCTCGGCGCCGTGCTCGCGCAGGGAGGCGGCCAGCAGGCCCTCCCACTCCTCGAACACCTCGGCGGCGGCCAGCAGGGCGGCGGGCGGCTCGTCGGCCGGGGGCTCCTCGATGGAGACGGCGAGCACCGGACAGCCCGCCCGGAAGTCGGTGCCGACGACGATCCCGCGCCACAGGCCGAGGAACGCGCGCAGCCCGGCGACCGGCCCCGCCTCCAGTTCCTTGCGCAGACTCCCGGCGACCCAGGCGCCCGTGTGGCGGACGGCCTCGGTCGCCAACTGCTGCTTGCCGTCAGGGAAGTAGTGGTACGTCGAGCCGAGCGGCGCCCGTGCGTGCTTGGCCGTCTCGCGGATGCTCGTCGCGTTCAGGCCGCGCCGGCTGATCATGTCGGCCGCACCGGCCACGATCCGCTCCCGGGTCGTCGGGCTGGGCTTGCTCACGCACGCGGTCCCTTCTGGCTGGACGAGCTCATGGGCCGGGCCTGCGCGGCGGCCGGAATGGCCGGGCTGACCGTCTCGCTCCTGATGAGCTACCACGGACCGGTCCCGTTGGAGACACCGCTGCGGATCCTCGCCCGCGTCACCGACGTCCCCGGTCCGGACGCCCGCAAGGTCCAGGTGACCGGGTCGATCGCCACCGAGGCCGACCCGGACACGCACCTCGTCACGGCCGACGGCGTCTTCGTCGTCCCGGACGCGCGCCGCGTCCGCGCCCTGTTCCCGGGGCAGGTGCCCGCCTCTCAGACGAGGTTGCGTTCCAGCGCGGTCAGGTAGCTGGCCATGAAGTGGTCGCGGATGCCGTCGCCGGCCGGGGCGAAGACGTCCGCGGTCAGGCCACGTCCGCGGTCGGCCAGGCCGCCCAGGAGGGACATGGACTCCCGGACCCTTCCGCCGGAGTCGATGTGGCGCAAAACGTCCACGTGGTGGAAGACGGGCTCGGGCGGCAGCTGCGGGACGATGTCGTTGTTGTTGACGAAGCGGTACAGGCGGTCCTTGAACGCCTTGTTGCAGGACGCCGCCAGCAACCGGTCGCAGGTGCGGGGCTGGCCGTAGGTGTAGACGCCGTCCGCGAGGAGTTCGGGGTCCTCCAGGTAGAGGCGGCAGCCGGCGAGCATGGCCAGGGCGCCGCCCAGGCTGTGGCCGGTGAACCAGAGGGTCTGGCCGTTGTCGTGGAACTCGGCGAGCGTGTCCTTGACCTTGGGGAACACGGAGTCGAGGGCCTCGGCGAAGCCGTAGTGGACGTGGCCGGTGCCCGCCGGACCGGGACAGGGCGGTGTCGTGGCGTCGGTGAGCCAGTCACGGATGTTGACGGGCTCGGTGCCGCGGAACGCGGTGATGATCATGTGCTCGTTGGCGGCCGTGTACGCCTGCGTGTCCTGCAACGGGAACGGCGGCGTGAACGTGCTCCGGTGGTGCCGGACCCGGTCGAAGCCCCACTCCCGCAACAGCCGCTCGATGGTGGCCTCGTCCTTGTAGGCCAGGTCGGAGGCGCGGGCGAGCCAGTAGGCGTGGGCGAGGCTGTAGCCGGTCGCACGGTGGTCGAGCGGGGGGACGGGCACGGTGGTGCCTCCTGAGAGGTCGCGGCGGGGTGGCGCCGAGCGGCGCGGGATCGCCTTCTACCTATCCGGGGCTCCGTGGACGGACGCGGCCCGACAGCCGATCTTCACTCGAAGGATCCAGCCCCTGCTTCCGGAAGCTCGGCCGCCTCCCTGATCGGGGCGGGAGCCGGGAGCCCCGCCCCGACGCCGAGCGGGGGTCCGTCACACCGTCAGCCACACCGCCTGGTCCGGCGCCAGCCTGCCGCCCTCGACGGGACCGCTCGCGAGCAGGACCGACGTGTGCTCGGGCAGCGGGTACGGCTCCGCCGAGAGGTTGACCACGCAGACGAAGCCCGGGTCGCGGCCGAGCGCGAGGACGCCTTCCGGGGCGTCCAGCCAGGTCAGGCCGCCGTCACCGAGTGCGGGGTGCTCGCGGCGCAGGCGCAGCGCCGTCCGGTAGAGCTCCAGCATCGAGCTCTCGTCGCCGGTCTGGGCGGCCACGGTGCGCGGAGCCCAGTCGGCCGGCTGCGGCAGCCAGGGCGCGGCGTCGGCACCGTCGGGGCTGAAGCCGTACGGGGTGCTGGTGCCGGACCAGGGGATCGGGACCCGGCAGCCGTCGCGGCCGCGGTCGGTGTGCCCGGAGCGTTCCCAGACCGGGTCCTGGAGCACGGCCTCGGGGAGGTCCTCGACCTCGGGCAGGCCGAGTTCCTCGCCCTGGTAGATGTAGGCGCCGCCCGGCAGGGAGAGCATCAGCAGGGCGGCGGCGCGGGCGCGCCGGGTGCCCAGTTCCAGGTCGAGGGGGCCCTCGGGTTCGTACGTCGTGTTGGCCAGCCAGCGCTTGGTGGCCGTGCGGCCGTAGCGGCTGGGATGGCGTACGACGTCGTGGTTGGAGAGCACCCAGGTGGCGGGGGCACCCACCGCGCCGAGCATCTCCAGGGAGCCGTCGATGACCTCGCGCAGGTCCTTCGGGTGCCAACTCGACATCAGGAAGTCGAAGTTGAACGCCGTGTGCAGGCCGTCCGACCGGACGTACGCGGCCAGCCGCTCCGGGGTGTCCGCCCAGGCCTCGGCGACGAAGGACCGGTCGCCGGGGAACTCGTCGGCCACCCTGCGCCAGGCGCGGTAGATGTCGTGGACCTCGTCGCGGTCCCAGTGCGGATGGTCGACGTGCTGCCAGGGCCGCGCGGTGTCCGGGTCGCGGCGGGGCGGGAGGTCGGGCAGTTCCGGGTGCTTGATCAGACCGTGGGCGACGTCGATACGGAAGCCGTCCACACCCCGGCTGAACCAGAACCGCAGGATCGACTCGAACTCGGCCCGCACCTCGGGGTGCCGCCAGTTCAGGTCCGGCTGCTCGGGTGCGAAGAGGTGCAGATACCACTGACCGTCGGGCAGCCGGGACCAGGCGGGGCCGCCGAAGCAGGAGACCCAGTCGTTGGGCGGCACGGAGCCGTCCGCGCCCCGGCCGTCCCGGAAGACGTAGCGCTCGCGCTCCGGACTGCCGGGACCGGCCGTCAGCGCGGCCTGGAACCAGGCGTGCCGGTCGGAGGTGTGGTTGGGCACGATGTCCGGGATGACGCGGATCCCGTGCGCGTGCGCCTCCTCGATGAGCCGCTCGGCCTCGGCGACCGTGCCGAACAACGGGTCGATCTCCCGGAAGTCGGCCACGTCGTAACCGTGGTCGGCCATCGGGGACTTGTACCAGGGGTTGATCCAGACGGCGTCCACGCCCAGCGACTTCAGATACGGCAGCCGGGAGCGGATGCCCGCGATGTCACCGATGCCGTCGCCGTTCCCGTCGGCGAAGCTGCGGATGTAGACCTGGTAGATGACG
The DNA here is from genome assembly GCF_055564995.1 of Streptomyces sp. NPDC028907. Lineage (NCBI taxonomy): Bacteria > Bacillati > Actinomycetota > Actinomycetes > Kitasatosporales > Streptomycetaceae > Streptomyces > Streptomyces sp. NPDC028907. The sequence goes on along the minus strand of NZ_JBVHVE010000006.1, from coordinate 597,112 downwards.
GCGCTGCGCCACCAGGGCGCGGTGGTGGGGGACAAGGCTCAGTAGCTCCTTGGTCGTCGGGGGGAGTCGTAGGGGAAGTCGTGTTACTTCGCCGCGCCCGCCGTGAGTCCGGCGACGATGCGGCGCTGGAAGAGCAGCACCATGACCACCAGCGGGACCGTGACGAGGACGCCCGCGGCCATCTGGCTGCCGAACGGCGTCTCGTAGGTGGTGGCACCGGTGAACTTGGAGATGGCGACCGGCGCGGTCTGCATGTCCGGCTTGTTGGTCATCGACAGGGCGATGAGGAACTCGTTCCAGGCGGCGATGAACGTGATGATCGCCGTCGTGAAGATGCCCGGTGCGGCCAGCGGGACGATGACCCTGCGGAACGCCTGCCCCCGGGTGCAGCCGTCGACCATGGCTGCGTGCTCCAGCTCGTCCGGCATCTGCCGGAAGAACGTGGTCAGGTTCCACACCGCCAGCGGCAGCGCGAAGGACATGCTGGGCACGATCATCGCCTGGTAGGTGTTGATCCAGCCGACGTCCGTGAACAGCTTCAGCAGCGGCACCACGATCGACACGACCGGGAACATCGAGGTCGCGATGACGAGGGTCAGGATCAGCCGCTTGAAGCGGAAGTCGAGCCGGGCCATCGCGTAGGCGGTGAACGTGGCCAGGAGCAGCGCCAGGACGGTGGTGACCCCGGCGACGACCAGGCTGTTCAGCAGCGCGCGACCGAAGCCCTGCGCGGGGTCGAACACCGCCCGGTAGTTCTCGAAGGACACCGGCGACGGGACGAGCGAGGTGTCGAAGATGTCCGAGGTGCGGCGCAGGCTGGAGACCAGCATCCAGTAGAACGGGGCCAGGCAGTAGGCCACGACGGTGACTACTCCGGCGTACAGCAGTCCGGAGCGCCATCTGGCGGTGACGGTCGTGGTCATGCCGTCACCTCCCCACCGCGGCGCCTGCGTCGGCCGACGGCGCCCCCTCCGACGAGATCCGTTCCGAGCAGCCGTACGAAGGCCAGGGCGATGAGGAAGACGTAGAGGAAGAGGAGCACGGCGTACGCGGACGCCGGACCGAAGCGGACGTTGGACGCCTCGTTCTGCGCGAGCATGGACAGGGTTTCCACCGAGTGCTTCTGCGCGCCGACGAGGATGTACGGCAGGTCGAACATCCGCAGCGCGTCCATGCACCGGAACAGCACCGCCACCAGCAGCGCGGGCTTCACCAGCGGCAGCGTGATGTGCCAGAACTGCCTCGGTGCGCGGGCGCCGTCGAGGCGGGCGGCCTCGTAGACCTCCTTCGGGATCACCTGGAGACCGGCCAGGACGAGCAGGCCGATGAACGGGGCCGTCTTCCACACCTCGGCGATGATCACCGCGACCTTGGCGTGGAACCCCTCGGTGGTCCACAGCACCTGATGGCCGATCAGGGTGTTGGCGACACCGTCGCTGTTGAAGATCCAGCGCCACAGCAGGCCGGAGATCGCCGTCGGCACGGCCCAGGGGATCAGGATCCCGGCCCGCACGAGGCCGCGGCCCCGGAACGCCTTGTGCATGATCAGGGCCATGGCCACCCCGATCACCGTCTCCAGGCCGACCGTGACGACGGTGAAGAAGGTGGTGTTCCAGAAGGCGTTCCAGAACCGCTCCCCTGCCTCCCCGAAGATGTCGGCGTAGTTCTTCAGCGCCACGAACGGCTCGGTGTCGCTGATGAACCCGGTCGCCGGGTCCAGCCCCTTCGGCCCGTACAGCGACTCCTTCAGCGCCATGAGCGTCGGGTACACGACGACGATCGACAGCACCAGCAGGGTCGGGGACACGAGCAGGGCGGCCATCCGGCCCGAGCCGGCGGTGGCGCGGGCGGGGTTTGCGGGGCTGCGCCGCCAGGGCTTCACGGGTCCGGAGGGCGGCCCGGTGACGGCGTCCTGCCGAGGCGGGCTCGGGCTTCCGGTCGGGATCTCGGTCTTGGCCATGCTCCCGCTCCTCACTGCGCGACGGACTTCCGCAGGGCCGCCTGAAGGTCCTTCAACGCCTGCGCGCCGCTCTTCTCCCCGGTCAGGGCGGCGTACACGTGCTGCTGGACCGCCGAGGTCACGTCGCCGTAGCGCACGACGCGCGGGCGAGGCACGGCGCGCAGGATGGACTCCTTCAGGACGGGCAGGTACGGGTACTGCTCGGTCAGTTCCTTGTCGTCGTAGAGGGAGGCGTACGGCGGGGCGAGGGAGGCGTCCTTGAGGAAGGTGGCCGCGTTCTCCTCGCTGGTGAAGAACTTGATGAAGTCCAGGGCCGTGGCCTTGTTCTCGGCGGAGGACGACAGGGCCATGTTGTGTCCGCCCAGGCTGGAGGCGCCGGGCCCGTTCAGCCCGGGCAGCGGGGCGGCGGCGTACTTCCCCTCGATCCCGCTCCTCGCGGCCAGCGCGTACACGTAGGGCCAGTTGCGCAGGAAGACGAGCTTGCCGGCCTGGAACGCCTGGCGGCCGTCCTCCTCCAGGTAGGTGATGCCCTCCTTGGGGATCGTCCCGTCCTTGACGGAGCCGACGAGGAAGTCCAGGCCCTTCCTGGCCTCCGGAGTGTCGACGTGCGGCGTGCCGTTCGCGTCGGTGACGGTGCCGCCGGCCGAGTTCACGGCCTCGGCGAAGTTCACCGTCAGGCCCTCGTACTTCTGGAACTGCCCGGCGTAGCAGGACATGCCCTTGGCCTCGGGCAGCTTCCGCACCTTCGCGCAGTCGGCCTTCATCTCCGCCCAGGTGGTGGGCGGTTGGTCGATCCCGGCCTTCTTCAGCAGGTCGGTCCGGTAGTACAGCATCCCGCCGTCGGAGCTGGCCGGGACGGCGTACAGGCCGCCCCGGTACCTGGCCGTCTCGACCACCGGGTCGAGCATCTCGCCCAACGGGAACCGCTCCTCGGGCAGCCGGTCGATCCACTGGTGGGCGGCGAACTCCGACGTCCACACGACGTCGAGCGAAAGCACCGTGTAGGCGTCGGACTTCGTCTCCGCGTTCTGGATCATCTGCTGGCGCTGCGCGTCCGGGTCCGTCGGCAGCTGGATGAAGGTGACCTTCTCCTTCGGGTGCAGCTTGTTCCAACGGTCGATCGTCGGCTGGACGGTGCCGGAGGTGTCCTTGCCGGCGACGTACGTGATGGGGCCGCGCCCCTCGAACGACCCCGCGGCCCCGGCCTGCCCGGAGTCACCGCCGCCGGGGGAGGCACAGGCGGCGAGGAGGAGGCCGGAGGCGGCGAGTACGGCGGCTCTGGCTCCGGAGGATGTCAAGGATGTCGAGGTCTGGGTCGTCACTGTCTCTCCTGGCGTGCGGAAACCTCATGAGACTGCGTTGTCACGACCTGCTCGGGTGGAAGCAGCAGGTCAAAGCCCTGTACCTGGCAGGGGTCGGGGTGATTCGACGACAATTCGAAGCCGTCAGGACAACGCTTGCAAGCTAGGGGCGGGCTATCCGGAAGTCAATGCGCTACTTCGCGGTAATGGTGCGCAGACTGCAATGAAAGCGCTGTCGCAAAGGCCGGTGAACGCGGTGCCGCCTGTGCTACCGTCCGCTCATGCCACCAGCTCAGCGGCACCCCACGATGGCTGACGTAGCCGACCGGGCCGGGGTCTCCACATCCACCGTCTCCCGTACCCTGCGCGGGCTTTCCACCGTGTCGCCGGAGGTACGCGCCCGCGTCGAGGAGGCCGCGCGCGAGCTGAACTTCGCCGTGTCCCGGCAGGCTGCAAGCCTTGTCACGGGCCGGACCGGCAACGTGGCGGTGCTCGTGCCCACACTCGACGCCTGGTTCATGGGGGCCGCACTGTCCAGCCTGGCCCCGCTGCTGCGGTCGGCGGGCATGGAACTCAGCGTCTATGTCATCCCCGACATGACCGAGCGCACCTCGTTCTTCGAACGCCTGCCGGCCCGGCGCAACGCCGACGCGCTGCTGGTGTTCTCCTTCGACCTCACTGACGCCGAGACCGCGCGCCTGGACAGCCTCGGCATGCCCGTCATCTACGTCAGCCAGCATGTCGAGGGCCGGCCGAGCGTCTACGTCGACGACGTGGCCGGCGCCCTGCACGGCACCAGGCACCTGCTCAACCTCGGCCACCGCCGGATCGCCTTCCTGGAGACCGAGGGCGCCAGCGGCTTCTCGTTCAGCTCCAACGAACGGCTGCTCGGCTACCGGCAGGCGCTCACCGAGGCGGGCGTCCCCCTCGACGAGGACCTGGTCGCCGCGACGACGGTCGGCGACAAGCGCGGCACCGCCGAGGCGCTCGGCCGGCTGCTCAGCCTGCGCGAGCCGCCCACCGCGATCTTCGCGGAACAGGACGAGGTCGCGGTCGCGGTCGTCCGGACCCTGCGCCGGACGCAGATCGCCGTTCCGGAGCGCATCTCCGTCCTCGGCTTCGACGACCAGCCGCTCGCCGACTGGTTCGACCTGTCCACGGTGGCCCAGTCACCCTCGGACATCGGCCGTGAGGCCGGCGAACTGGCCCTGCGGCTCATCGAGGACTCCCAGGTGGAAGACGCCCATGCGGAACGCGAACGACACGTGGTCCTGCCGACGCATGTGATCCCCCGGGCCACTACGGCCCCGGCGCCCCGCGCTCCGGACGAGAAGGAGGCGGGCGGGCGGGCGGACCGGGGGTGACACGGGCGTAAGCCTGCTTCGCTCAGGTGGTGCTGCTGTCGTCCGACGTCGTCCCGGGCTGGGTGTGGAGGATGTCGCGGGCCTGGTCCGCGGCGCGGGCGATGCTCTCGGAGACGAAGTCGAGGAAGCGGGCGATGTTCTCCAGACGGATCGCGGCCGGGGTGTCACGGCCGAGGACGTGCACGCCCTCGCGTGCGGTCTCGGCGAGCTGGGTGGTGCCGCGGGCGCTGGCGATCATGGACTGGTACCAGACGTCGTTGTCGGCGACGTAGCGCTCGCGCCGGCGTTCGTCGCGCTCCCGGCGGACCAGGCCCTGGCCTTCGAGGAACGCGATGGCCTTGGAGATGGACGCCGGGCTGACCTGGAGGCGCCGGACGAGCTCGGCGGCGGTGAGACTGCCCGCGTCGCTGGTGTAGAGGCAGGTCAGCACCCGGGCCATCATCTTGGGCGTGCCCGTCTGTATCAGGACGGTCGTGAACGTCTCCTCGTACTCCCGCACGGCCTCGGCGTCCCGCCCGTAGGCCTGCGCGGGCGCCTCGCCGCCCCGGGGCGCGGCCTGCCGGCGCCGGTGGGCGCGGCGTTCGGTGGCCCGGTGGGCGAGGTCGGCGCGGTAGGCGGTGGGACCGCCGTTGCGCATCACCTCCCGCGTGACGGTCGAGGTGGGGCGTTCGAGACGTCTGGCGATCTCCGCGTAGGCGAGGCCGTCGGCCAGACCCAGCGCGATCCGCTGCCGTTCCTGCTGGGTGAGCCTGCCTCCCGGCATCAGGGGCTCCCTTCGGGGGTCTCTCTCGGCCTCTGATGTCGCCAGCATAGCGTTCATCAGCATTCATTGCAACGACGAGTCGAGGGATCGTTGCATTGCATTCAGAGTCGTTGCAATGATTTAGCGGCAGTGAACTGCGGAGATGCCGATTCAGCGCAACGATGTGATTGCCGGATCATCGAACGCAACGTAGCGTTTCGAATGTCAGAAACATCGAAGGCGAGTACAGGAGAGCATCATGCAGAAGTTCGACACCCCCGCCCCCGTCTCCGCTGTCCTGGACATCCCCTCGGGCCACGTCCGGTTCATCGCCGCCGACCGGGCCGAGACCACGGTCGAGATCCTGCCCGCGGACGCCACCAAGAGCCGGGACGTGAAGGCGGCCGAGCAGATCCAGGTCACCTACGGCGACGGCGTCCTGCGGATCGAGGCACCCGAGGCGAAGAACCAGTACTTCGGCCCCTCCGGAGCCGTAGAGGTCACCGTCCAGTTCCCGGCCGGCTCCCACGTCGAGGCGAAGACGGCCAGCGGTGAGTTCCGGGGCGTAGGACGGCTCGGTGACGTCGTCTTCGACGGTGCCCACGGCTCGGTCAAGCTCGACGAGGCCGCGAGCGCCCGGCTGACCCTGCTGGCCGGCGACGTCACGGTCGGCCGCCTGGCCGGTCCCGCACAGATCAGCACCCAGAAGGGCGAGCTGCGCATCACCGAGGCCCAGCACGGCACCCTCACCCTGCGCACCGAGCACGGCGGGATCTCGGTCGGCGCCGCCCGCGGAGTCTCCGCCGCCCTCGACGCCGGCACCGGCTACGGGCGGATCCACAACACCCTCAAGAACGCGGACGGCGCCGCCGCAGGCCTCACCATCAACGCGACCACCGCGTACGGCGACATCACCGCGCGCAGCCTGTAGGAACCGAAGGGGGGTGGGGTGACGGTGACGTGCGGCCCGAGCTGTTCAGCCCACTCCGTCCCCCACCAACTGCTCCTCCATCAGCTGCTCCTCCACCAGATCCGCGGCCCGGCGGGTGCCGCCCTCGGCGCGCGCCTCGGACCACAGCCAGGCCGAGCGGGCGGCGACCCGCGGATCGCCGATGAGCTCCATCAGCGCGGTCCGCAGCGTCGCCGCCGTGACGTCCGCGGCATCGATGCGGCGGGCGACGCCCAGCTCGACGAGCCGGCCGGCGTGCAGTTGCTGATCGGCCCCGTGCGGTACCGCGATCATCGGCACCCCGGCGTACAGGCCCTCGCCGCTGCTGCCCATGCCGGTGTGCGTGACCCACACGTCCGCATGCTCCAGGATCGTCAACGGCGGCTCCCACGGCCGTACTTCGAAGTTGGCGGGAATCCGGTTCCCCGGACTGAGGGGACCGCCGCCACCGCCACTGCCGCCGGTCTGCAACACCACATGCCACCCGGGGAGATCCGCGAACGCCGCCAGGCACTGGTGGTAGATCTCCTGAGGCCCGTGGCACGCCGAGCCGGTCAGCGACACCAGCAGCACCTTCTCCGCACCGGCCGGCCGCTTCCACCCGTCCCGCTCCTGGCCGGCGCCGAAGCACGGGCCGACGAACGTCGCAGCCTCGGGGTCGACACGGTCCGCATACGGCTGCAGGGCGCGCGGGATCATGGCGAGCACCCGACGCGGACGCCCGATGAACTCCTCCACGTCCGTGGTCACCGCACCGCACCGGCTCAGCCAGGCCTCGAACCGCGCCCGGTACGCGGGACCCCCGGGCAGCCCCGCGAACGACGCGCCGAGCTGCTCCCGGGCACCCTCCCAGCCCACCTGCGCGGCGGACAGCTGGACGAGACCACGGCCCTGCGCCTCGGCCAGCGCCCGGCCCGCGTACGCGCCGACGTCATAGAGATAGAGGTCGGCGGGAGCGTCGTCGTACGCGGCGTGCAACTGCGGCAGCACGGCCATCGCCTCTTCGAGGAAGAGAGAGGCGGCGCCGATGGGATCCTGCGGCCAGTCACCGTCGGCGACCGGAAGGGTCGACGCGATGCCGACCAACTCGGCGCCGGTGGGGGAGATCAGCTCGGCGACGCGACCGGAGACGGCGTACGTCACCCGATGGCCGCGGGCCACCAGCTCACGGACGATCTCCAGGCTGGGCAGCACATGGCTGACCGCAGACGTACCGACCATGGCGATATGTGCGGGACGGGGCATGACCGGACTTCCTTGGATAGAGGACTACGCCAGGGAAACGCCGAGAAGCCCGACGGGGCAACGCGGTTCCCGCACGGAACCGCCCACATGCCTCCCGACGCCCGCTCCACCACATGACACAGGCGGGGCCTGAAGACCCCGCCAACTCCTGCCTCAAGGTAGTAACAGCGTGGCGGCACCGAGGACGAGGCACGATTCCTGGACCGCTCGCCTGCGCGGTCCTGGACGGTCGAAGAACGTGTCAGCCGGCCCGAAGGCCGACCGCCAGCGTCAGTTCAAGGACCCGGTGCGGCGATGCGAGATCCGGAAACAGCTCCCGCAGCTGCGACATCCGGTACCGGACGGTCTGGGGATGGACGAACAACGCCGCCGCCACCTCATCCCGCCTGCCCTGGTGCAGCAGCCACGCCCGCAGCGTCTCCTCCAGCCGCCGCGCGGTGGCGACAGGCAAGGTCCGCAACGGTGCGAGGGCTCGGGCACGCAGGTCTGCGAACGCGTCCGCGTCGGCGCTCAGCACCAGCTCGGGCAGGTGGTCCTCGGTGTCGCGGATATCGGAGGAGAGGGAGCGCGCGCGGACGGCTCGTGCGTACGAGGCGGACGCACGAGTCCATGGCCGGGCCGGGCCGACCACGGCGGTACGGTCGGTCAGCTGCCGCAACAGATGTGATCGGTCGGCATCAGGGACGAGCAGCACGCCGAAGGCGTCCGGCAGATCGTCGAGGACGAGGGTGCTCGAGTCGAGCGCGCGGTAGGCGGGCCGGGCCTGGGCGGCGGGCAGCAGGACCGCGGTCAGCGTGACCGGAGGCTGCCATCCGGCCCGTTGAGCGGAGACGAGCAGTACGTCGGGGCTCGCGTCGGCGAGGAGGTCGCGCGCCAACTGCTCCAGGTGGCGCTCGTGGGCCCGGCCCTGGGCGGCCAGTTCGTCGGCGTGGCCCGCGGCGCTCGCGGCGGAGAGCTCGTCGATGTAGGCGAAGGTCAGCTCGGCGAACTTGGCGACCTCGGCGGCGGGCAGACCCGCCGGTACGGCACCCGCTGCCAGGCATCGCCAGGCCACGCGGGCGCCGACGCGGTAGGCGCTGAGCAGGGCGTCCATCGAACGGCCGTCCCGGACCTCGCCGCGGCCCAGCTCGTAGGCCGCGTCACCGGCGTCGCCGCCCGTGGCGTTCCCGCTCGCGAGGTCCAGGTAGTGCCCCAGGGCGGTGCGCACGGCTCGGCGGATGGTGCCGCCCATGCGGCCCGAAAGGGCGCCTGCGTAGGGAGGGACCTCGTCGATGATCGCCTGGACGACCTCGTCGGCGGTGGTCCTCAGCGCGGCCCGCAGTGCGGTGACCGTCGTCTCATCCAGGGCCAGTTCGCTGGCCCTCTGGCGGGCATGGCTCATGTTTTGTTCCCCGCGAACAATTCGGCCGAGCAGATTCACATCCTGCGGTCAGGACTTTACGCCCTGAGGCGCAGCAAGCTGGAGTCATGACGAGTGCAGCCCTCCGCAGTAGGGCGTGGAAACTGCTGGAGATGGTCACGACACCGCTGCTGCCGTCTGACTACCTCGACCTGGTCAGCCCGTTGCGTGCGGGCGCCGACCTGCGTGGGCGCATCGAGGCCGTGCACCCCGAGACGGGTGACGCCGCGACCATCGTGATCAGGCCGGGACGCGGCTGGCGCGGCCATACGGCCGGTCAGTACGTGCGGATCGGTGTCGACGTCGACGGGGTGCGCCTGTGGCGCGCCTACTCGCTCACCTCACCGACAGACCGCCGGGACGGTCGCGTCACGATCACCGTGAAGGCGATCCCGGACGGCAAGGTCAGCAACCACCTGGTCCGCAGGGCGAAACCGGGCACGCTGATCCAGCTCGACCAGGCGACCGGTGACTTCGTGCTGCCGCAGGCCAAGCCCGCCAAGGTGCTCTACCTGACGGCCGGCAGCGGCATCACGCCCGTGATGGGCATGCTGCGCGACACCGCGTTCGACGACGTCGTCATGGTCCACTGCGCGCCACAGCCGCAGGACGTGATCTTCCGCGACGAACTGCACGACCTGGTCGCGGACAAGAAGCTGCGGCTCACCGAGGTGCACACCGACACCGACGGCATGCTCGACATCGCCCGTCTCGACGAACTCGTGCCCGACTGGGCCGAGCGCGAGACCTGGGCCTGCGGGCCCGCGGGCCTGCTCGACGCCGCCGAAAAGCACTGGAGCGAACACGGCGTACCGGAGCGCCTGCACACCGAACGCTTCCGCCCCGGCATCGTCGTAGCCGGTGACGGCGGCGAGGTCACCTTCAGTGCAACCGGCAAGACCGTCGACGCGGACGGCGCCACGCCGTTGCTGGACGTCGGCGAGGAGGCCGGCGTGCTCATGCCCTCCGGGTGCCGCATGGGCATCTGCTTCGGCTGCGTCACGCCGCTCAAGGCGGGCGCCGTCCGTGACCTGCGCACCGGCGAGATCACTGAGGCCGAACCGGGCGTCCTCATCCAGACCTGCGTGTCCGCCGCGGCGGGCCCCTGCGACATCGAACGGTAGGAACACGTTGACCGCCATCGACCCCACCGCCCACCTGACCGCGGAGCAGATCGAGGAGCTCGGCCGTGAGCTGGACGCGATCCGCGACGAGGTGATCGCCGACCGCGGCGAGAAGGACGCCGCCTACATCCGCAAGGTCATCTCGGCGCAGCGCAAGCTCGAGCTGGTCAGCAGGGGCGTGCTGCTGTTCTCGATCTTCCCGCCCGCGTGGCTGATCGGCACCGCCGGGCTGTCCGTGGCGAAGATCATGGACAACATGGAGATCGGCCACAACATCCTGCACGGCCAGTGGGACTGGATGCGGGACCCGAAGATCCACTCCACCACCTGGGAGTGGGATCACGTCTCGCCGGCCGACCAGTGGAAGCACTCGCACAACGAGCTGCACCACACGTACACCAACGTGATCGGCAAGGACAACGACCTCGGCTACGGCATCATGCGCGTCGACGAGGACCAGAAGTGGCACCCCTTCCACCTCGGCCAGCCGCTGTGGAACTTCATCAACGCCTGCTTCTTCGAGTACGGCATCGCCGCGTACGACCTGGAGCTCGGCAAGAACCTGCACAAGCGCCGCCGCAAGAACCCGGAGTTCCGCGCGCGGGCCAAGGCCGTGGGCCGCAAGATCCGGAGGCAGGTGCTCAAGGACTACGTGATCCACCCGCTGCTGTCGGGCCCGTCGTTCCTCCCCACGCTCGCCGCCACGTTCACCGCGAACCTGGTCCGCAACCTCTGGTCCCACTCGGTCATCATGTGCGGGCACTTCCCCGAGGGCGTACAGGTCTTCGAGCGCCGGTCGATCAAGGGCGAGACGCGCGGCCAGTGGTACCTGCGCCAGATGATGGGCTCGGCGAACATCAGCGGCAGCAAGGCCATGCACTTCATGACCGGCAACCTGTCGCACCAGATCGAGCACCACCTGTTCCCGGACCTGCCGAGCAACCGGTACGCCGAGGTCGCGGTGAAGGTGCGCGCGTTGTTCGAGAAGTACGAGCTGGACTACGTCACCGGGCCGCTGCCCAAGCAGGTGTTCTCCGCGTGGCGCAAGGTCTTCCGGCTCTCGCTGCCGAACAAGAAGCCCAAGGTCAAAACGCCGGCCCATGAGCAGGAGCTCGTCGCGGCCTGATTCCCGGGTTTGGTTCAGAGCTGTCGGCCGTAGCGGCGGCACCGCCGGTTCGGTGAGATCCGTTGCGGAGGATGGGCGACCGCGACATCAGACGGCGCCGGGCGGGCTGGCGGAAGGCATGGACTGTGACGCGGCGCACATGAAGGAGTTCCCGCCGGTCGACGTCACCCCGCGGGGCCCACAACCGCAGCGTCTCAGCACATGGCGAGGGCGGGGTCGGAAACCCTGCCCAAACTACCGAAACCCCAGATCAGGGCCACACAAGGCAGTACGGCTGATGCCCCGCCTCATGCAACCGATGGCTGAAGTCCTGCCACTCGTGCAGCAACTGGGAGGGGCGGGGTGCTGACCTGGGGTTTTGGAGGGGAATGTGCGTTGACCTGGGGTAACTCTTCCCCGTAGTTCTCACGGGTCAACGCCGTTTCCCGGGCTCATGTGCCCTGGATGTGCCCTTGTGGCTTTAGACGGTTTCCTATGTGGTGCGGCGGACGAATCGCACCTTGTACAGGTCGACGGCGGCCCGGGTGAACGACCGATGATGCGACCATGTTCGACCTTCTATGCTGGCGGTCGGCAGGACAGCGCGTAGCGGGGGTGGGAAGTGCAGTTGGCGTTGCGGATCGCTGGCGACTCGGCCGAGGACGACGTCCGGTCCTTGTATGAGTGGCTGCTCTTGGACCGCACGGTTCGACGCGAGGCACATGTGGAGATGGCGTCGTCATCCGCGCCGGTCCCAGGACAGCAAGGCGCGGTGCTGGATCTGGTGTCGCTGGTGCTGGGCAGTGGAATCAGCGCGGCGTCGCTCGGGGTGTCGATCGCTTCGTGGCGGGCCACCCGTCCCCAGGAACCGACCATCACCGTCGAGCGCGCCGACGGCAGCAAGGTGACGATCACAGGCACATCCCGCGAAGAGGCACAGCGCCTGATAGAGCAGTTGCTCGGTGAGCAGCAGTAGGCGCTGTGGCGTGAGCAGGCTTCCTGACCCGGAAAAATCTAGGGCACTGTTCATCGGTGTAGACAAGTTCAACAGTCTTGAGCCTTTGCCAGCGGTTCGTCGGAATGTGTCGACGCTGCTCGAACTGTTTGCTGGTGATGTGTGGCAATTGGGCTCATCACACTGTGCCCAGTTACTCAATCCCACTTCGACACGTGAAGTAGACGAAGCGATCCTCCGTGCCGCCGAGGCTGCAACGGACACCTTGCTGCTCTACTACGCGGGGCATGGGCTACTCGACCGCCAAGGGCGTCTTCACCTGGCGATGCCCGACAGCGACAAGGGCTCGGTCCATTCGACCGCGTTTCCTTACGACTGGGTGCGCATGCGGCTGGCTGACAGCGGTGCAGCACGTTGCATTGTCATCCTTGACTGCTGTTTCAGTGCGCGTGCGATGGGAGTGCAGTCGCCTGCTTCAAGCATTGCGGCGCTAGCTGAGGCGGAAGGTACGTATGTACTGGCGGCCGCCGACGAGCGCGCAATCGCCTTGGCGCCACCCGAGGAGACATTCACGGCATTCACCGGCGCCTTGGTACGGGTGTTGGCCGACGGTGTGGCAGATGCCCCGGAGTTCCTCGACCTCGACACAGTCTTCCAAGGGGTCCAGTCGATCCTGCGGCGTCAAGCACGACCCGATCCGCAATGCCTGGGCCGCAATCAGGTTGGTCGCACAGCCTTCGTCAGAAACCCCGCCTACGTGCCGGACCAGGCCCACGACGTCCGATACGACCTCCAGACCGCCATTGAAGACATCCATGTCGCCCGCAGTCTGGCCGACACGCTGCAAGCCGTCTCGGACGGTGTCGTGGCCGGATTGGGCTTCGAGTTGGCGTGTGTGAACCTTGTACGCCCAGACGGGGATTTGGTTGTTGCGTCCTTCTCCGGCAATGCAGAGGCTGAGGCTCGCATCACCGGACGTGTCGGCGTCCGCGCCTCCTGGGATCGCCGCCTGTCGATGGGCGAGGCGTGGGGAAACCTTCGCTTCATCCCCCACACCGAGGGACAAACCCTTGAAGGAGACGACATACCACAGTGGTACATGGACGGACCCGCACCCCGGTCCGAGGACGGGTGGCATCCCGCAGACCGCCTATTCGCACCAATGTACGTACCTGATGGCACCCAACAAGAACTGCTCGGCGTCATCTCCGTAGACAAGCCACGCACGGGCCGCCGCCCTGGCCCGGCGCAGCGTGCAGCCTTGCAGTCCTACGCGTTCCAGGCCGCGATCGCGATCAGTAGTGCGCGTCTGCGCGCCAACATGCAGCGTGCGCTGGTCCGCCTCGAACGCGACCAGCAGGCCTTGCGAGCCAGTGAGGAGAGCTTTCGGCGGGCGTTCGAGTACGCCCCCGCTGGCATGGTCATCGCTGAGATGGGTGGGGAGCAGCATGGGCGGATCCTGCGTGCCAACGACGCCCTGTGCCGTCTCCTGGGCCGGCCCGCCTCCGCGATGCGTCGCTATTCCTTCTCCGATCTCGTCCACCCCGAGGACATCGGCACTCTGTTGAGAACGTCCGCCGAGGGCGGACGTGCTGAACTGCGCTTGGGCCGCCGTGACGGCACCTACGTGTGGGTCAGCCTGCGTAACAGCGTCGTCGCCGATGCCGCCGACGGTCCCCGATTTCTACTCACCCACGTCGAGGACATCGAGGAGCGCAAGCGCCGTGAGTTCGAACTCGCGCACCGCGCCTCGCACGACTTTCTGACAGGCTTGCCGAACTCCGCCGAGTTGCTCTCCCGCCTCTCGGCCCGTCTCTGCGAGAACGTGGCCTACCCCGGCGTGATTCAGTCCATGGAGCTGGCGGCGTATCGCGACTCCGACGGCTATGACTACCACGTGCACGCTGTAGCTCCCGAGGGCGACCAGGACTACTGCACCAAGGGGCTCGCGATCCTCTTCTGCAGCCTCAACGGTTTCAAGTCGGTCAATGATCGGTTCGGGCATAAGACGGGCGACGCGGTCCTCATTGAGGTCGCCCGACGGCTGTCCCAAGGAGTGCGCGACGGTGACACAGTCGCCCGGTTCGGAGGCGACGAGTTCGTGGTCCTCGCCGACGGACTCGACCGCGCTGTTGCCCAGGACCTCGCCGTACGACTGCGCAATGAAGTCCTCCAGCCGTACGTGGCCCAGGAGCGTGCCCTGAAGGTTGGTGCCAGCTTCGGCATTGCGTGGGCCCACTGCGGCATGGCGGCAGACGATGCGATACAGGCTGCCCGAGAGGCTGCAGTCTAAGACGGTGTCCTATGTGGTTAGGCTGCCCAGTCACTTGTAGCAGCACAGAGTGGCAGCGAGGCCGAGAACGGCAAGGTAGTTGCGGTTGGCTTAAGCGTATGAGTGAAGGTCGTACTGGTACGCGGCATTTACGTATCTTGCTGAATCGTCTAGGTCGGATGTCCGGGGCGGCGTGATGTATCGAGGCAGTCCTGGAAGCCAAGTGCTTCAGACCGGTACGAGGGCTGATGGTCGCGGCATCCGATAAAGCACTGATGGAATGTCGTGGACGGATATCGCAGGGAGGCGCGGATGCCGCAGCATCAGCAGCGTCAGACGACGGACGAGCAGTTCCGCGACGCGATGTTGATCTGGAACTACCACCAGATGGGACACGAGCAGCGGCCCTGCTCGACGGCGATCGGCCTGGGCAGCCACGACCTCGGGGTGGCCACCACGGCCGCAGACCTTTACCGCGCTGGTCTCTTCCCGGTCGTGGTGTTCAGCGGGGGCAACAGCCCCACTACCCGGGCACGCTTCCCGCGCGGCGAGGCCGTCCACTACCGCGAGCACGCGCTGAGCCTGGGCGTGCCGGACGAGGCGGTCCTGGTCGAGTCGAAGGCAGCCAACACTGGCCAGAACATCACCTTCTCCCGCGAGTTGTTGGCCAAGGCCGGCATCGGGGTCGAGTCTCTGCTGCTGATCTCCAAGCCGTACATGGAGCGCCGTTCGTACGCGACCTGCCGCAAGCTGTGGCCCGAGGTGGAGGTCGTGTGTGCCTCCGAGCCGCTGGAGTTGGACGACTACATCAAGTCCATCGGCGACGAGAAGCTCGTCGTGGACATGCTGGTGGGCGATCTGCAACGGGTGATCGAGTATGCGAAGCTCGGCTTCGCCGTCGAGCAGGAAGTGCCGGCGGATGTGTATGGCGCTTACGAGCGACTTGTGCGGGCGGGGTTCGACAGCCGTCTTGTCACTGGCTGACGGCGACTCAGTCCCGGAGATCCTTGACCATGACCGCGAACAGCGGTGAGTCGGCGAAGGGTCGCCGTTCGCCGACCTTCGCGTAGCCCCATGACTCGTACAGAGCCCGCACCTTGGGGTGCGTGACGTCGACCAGGAGCACGGCGAGGTCTTCCGGACGTGCGCTCAGCAGTGCCTCGTGCAGTTGCTCGGAAATGCCTTGCTTGCGCCACCCGGGGCGCACCATGAGCTCGGAAACCGCGTAGGTGGAGATGCGGCCGTCCGCCGGTTCATAGCCGGTGGAGAGCCACCACTCGCGGCCAGGGACGGCTGGAGCGCCGTAAGCGAAGCCCGTCGGCTCGTCCCCGTCGTAGGCCACGACGCACGTGAAGCCCTCCGCGCCCGACCAGTGGTCGACGAACCACCCGAAGCGCTGGTTGAACGGGTCGCCCATCGCGTCGGCATAGGCGTCGTCGTGCACATCGATGAGCATCTGCCGGAAGCCCTCGGGGAGGCTGCCGTGCTTGAAGTGGCGCAGGTCGATCACGCTCGGCTCCATTCGTCTCGCATGCGGTCCGCCCATTCCTGTGCCGGGGCGGCGGAGGGGGGCAGGCGGAATAGATCCCGGTGGAAATCGCCGATTCGCGTCCGCATCCGTCCGGGCAGGGGGGTGCCGTCCATGATTGTGAAGACCTCGGTCGCCGTGGCCGTGGCCTGATCGATGTCTCCTTGATGGAGTTGGGCGAGGGCGAGTTGGATCGTCACCATCGCCCTGTTACGGCGGAACGCGGGCGGGATCCTGCTCAGGGCGCGGTGTGCCATGGCTTCGCCGTGCGCGTAGCGGTCACTGCGGTTCTGGACGATGGCGCCGAGGTGGTTGAGTTCCCCCGGGCCGTAGAAGGCCGTC
Source organism: Streptomyces sp. NPDC028907 (assembly GCF_055564995.1). Classification (NCBI taxonomy): domain Bacteria; kingdom Bacillati; phylum Actinomycetota; class Actinomycetes; order Kitasatosporales; family Streptomycetaceae; genus Streptomyces; species Streptomyces sp. NPDC028907. Next base: position 580,826 of record NZ_JBVHVE010000006.1, on the reverse strand, counting down.
CATCTGGGGCGCTCCTGTTCCACTGCCTTGGCCAGGCTGTCCTGTGCGGATCCGAGGGCGTGCAGGGCGCTGCGGCTGTCGTTGAGGGGTGCGTATGCGAGGGCCATGCGAACCCTGCTCAGCGAATCAAAGAACGGATCTCTGCGAGCTGCCTGTGATGCCTGCGCGGCCTGCGCCGCCGCGAGCGCTTCGGGCCAGTTCCCGCGCTGATAGGCCAATGCGGAGATGCTGACCCACACGCGCATGTGCGTAGGTCCGTCCTGTGAGAGGCCGGCGTATGTCGCGGCTTCGTTCAGGTATCTCTGGCCCTGGTCAAGGTTGCGGACGTCGATGCAGGACCAGGCCGCCATGGCGGTGTACTCCGCGGCCAGTGCGTACAGGGCTCGGCGGACGCGTTCACCGGCGTTGCGCTGCTGGAGCTCCAGCACGCCGTCGCGGCCCTGGACGGCGGCCTTTTCCAGTTCCGCGTGCCCGCCCTGACGGTCGTCGGCTTCGACGAGGGTGTTCAGGCCGGCGGCGACTCGGGCCACATCCGACATGCCGACCGCACGGCGTTGCGATATCAAGGGAACCGCGGCGGCTGCGGTCCCGGTGGCTGAGGCGATGAAGGAGCGGCGCCGCACGGGGTCCTCCTGCGGGTGCTGCATGATGCGTGGTGCCTCAAAGCCTAAGTCAGTGACCGTGCAGCCGAACACCCGCTCCAGCGCCGCGCACGTGCGTCCGATAGGGCGGCGGGAAGTTCCGTTCAGCAGGTTGCGGATCGTGCGGGCGGAGACGTCGCCGGGTCTGCCGGTGATCTCGGCCAAGGCAGCGTTCATCCGACCAGCTAATTCCTCCTGGGTGAGCCCGAGTTCCTCCATCCGGGCCTTGAGGACGGCGTTCGTTCCCATGCCACTGACCGTAGACGTGCGGTCACCGGCCGGGCCAGGCCTCAGGTCACGGGAGCGCAAAGTCTTCCGGTTCGGGGCGACCGGCAGAAGCACGACCCTTCCTGTTCCTCTGCGGCCACGGGTCGTTGACTCGGTATCAGCCGTTGAGCGGACGAGGTCCCCCCTTCCTGTCCCTCGACGGCATGGAGGAAAGCCCGCCCCGGCGCACTCGTTCGCGGGGCGGGCGTCCCAGCCTCGGAGGGATGACCCCTTGACCATGACCGCCGCCAAACCAACAGCGACCGGCATTCCTGGCTACACCGAGACGATGCCGTGCGAGCCGGAATCCGCGCGCCGCGCACGTCTGCTTGTCTCCGCGGCTCTGGACACCTGGGGCATAGGCGAGTTGGTCGAGGCGGGCACTCTGATCGTTTCGGAGCTGATCAGCAATGCCGTCAGCCACACGCCCTGTCGGGTGGTCCGTGTGGTGATTCGGCGTGAGACGACCGAAGTGATTCGGATCGGCGTTGCCGACAAGTGCCGAGACACCCCGGAACCGGGCTGTCCTGAAGGTGACTCCGAGGGCGGCCGTGGTCTGATCCTGGTCGAGGCGCTGAGCTGGCGGTGGGGCTACGACCTGCACCGTTGGGGCAAGCTCGTCTGGGCAGACCTGTGGGTGCCGGCCGCATGCTGATCTCGCGTATCTCCTTACGACTCCTGCCCTCGGAGGAACTGGTCGGCGACCCGTTCCCGGACGCGTGCGTGCAGCTTGCGTTCGGCCCGACGCATCCGGCTGACGAGGTCGGCGCGGTTGCTGTCCCAGAGTCGGTCCGAATTACTCCTGCCGACCTTGTGCGCCTGCGAGTCGAGTCGGGAATAGCTCTCGGCGAGATCCGCGCGGAGATGCAGCGTGCCGAGATCGCGTGGCGGCGGCAACTCGGCTGCTGGTACGGCGACGGCCGACTGGCCGTCGAGGCCCGCGCACCGGACATCAGCCTCCTTCAACGGGTCCTGGACGGGCTGCGGAATCCCGGTCCGGTTTCGACGTAGGCCCCGGCGCCTCTTCTTCCCGGTGCCCCTGAGACTCCCGCACAAGCAGGATCGTGTTCCTCGATGCCGTGCGGGTGAGCAGGTCAGGCGAAGGACAGAACTCCTGACAGGAAGGAAGACCGTGTTCAACCACATGGATCGATTCCCCACGGGCAGCCCGCTGCCGCAGGGGCATCTGACGGCGGCCCCGTGGGGTCTGCGTCGCATCGCCCCGTACCCGCCGGTCGACGGCCCCGTCTACGCGACGGTGGCGCTGGATCCGGAGACGCAGACCGCCCGGTACTTCGACACTTCCGGGGTGCCCACCATGTCCCCGGGCCACGGCACGTCCTCCGGTACGAATCCCGCGACCGGCACCACGGGCCAGGGCGACCGCAACAGCGACTCCCCGGACAGTGACACGGGGAACGACACCGACCAGTGACTCTGGTGACGAACGACGATCGTCCGGTCCTGGTCGTCACCAACCTCGACGACCCGACTGCGGACTTCGTGATCGCCGAGCTGCACGACCGGGGTGTCCCGGTCGTGCGGTTCGACTCCGGTGACTTCCCCGCCACTTTGTCGTGTTCGGCCACCATCGGTGGCACCGATAGGTGGCGGGGAAGCGTGCAGACCCCGAGCCGACGTGCCGACCTGGGCGCGGTGCGTTCCGTGTACTACCGCCGCCCCTCCGGGTTTGCCTTCCCCCACCTCGACAAGCAGGACGAGCGGTTCGCCATCGCCCAGGCGCGCTACGGGCTCGGCGGCATCCTGACCTCTCTGCCTGGCTGTCTCTACGTCAACCACCCCAATCGCATCGGCGACGCCGAGTACAAGCCAGCCGGGCTCGCGGTAGCGGCGGCGGCAGGCTTCACGCTTCCGCCGACGTTGATCACCAACGTTCCCGACGACGCACGGGCCTTCATCAGGGCGCACGGTCCGGTCATCTTCAAGCCGATCTCGGTTCCGCTCTATCTGGTCGACGGCAAGGCCCAGACCGTTCCCGTGACCGAGGTGATCGCCGATGAGATCGACGCCTCCGTGTCCGGCACCATGCACCTCTTCCAGAAGCGGGTGGACAAGGTTGCCGATATCCGGGTGACGCTGATCGGCGAGCAGATCTTCGCCGTGCGGATCGACTCCGGTCTCCTCGACTGGCGTACGGACTACGGCACTCACACATACACGCCGCTTGCCGCGCCACTCGCGGCGGAGCGGTCGATGCGTGCCTATCTGGAGCACTTCGGGCTCGTCTTCGGGGCGTTCGACTTCGCTCTGACCGACCGCGGCGAGTGGATCTTCATCGAGTGCAATCCTTCCGGGCAGTGGGCATGGATGGAGCCGCCGACCGGTCTGCCGATGACTGCGGCACTCGCCGATCTTCTGGAAGGAGGACTCTGTGGCCAGTGAGACGGATATCGAGACGGCTGCGGTCGATCTCCGGCGCCGACTCGCCCGGCAACTGGAGAAGGACGGCCGGCTGCGCTCACCTGAGTGGCGGGCCGCCGTGGAGGCCGTGCCCCGGCACAGGTTCATCCCGCGCTTCTACCGGGAGGGCCATGCCCCGGGCGTCACCACCTGGGAGCCGGTCACACCGGAGACGGTCGGCAAGGACGAGTGGCTCCGGCTCGTCTACACCGACGAGACATGGATGACTCAGTTCGACGGTCGGGACATCGACTGGGCCGACCCGAAGCCAATCAGCAACGCGGCCCCGACCTCGTCGTCGACGTTGCCGAGCCTCGTCGTGCGGATGCTCGAAGACCTGGATGTGCAGGACGGCATGAATGTGCTGGAGATCGGCACCGGAACCGGTTACTCGACAGCACTGATGTGCCACCGGCTCGGTAGCGAGAGCGTGACCTCGATCGAGACGGACGAAGGCGTGGCCCGACGAGCCGACCACGCCCTCACCGAATCCGGTCATACCCCCCACCTGCTGGTGGGGGACGGCCGCGCCGGCCACCCCGACGGAGCCCCGTACGACCGGCTGATCGCCACGTGCGGCTTCCGCAGCATCCCGCCTGCTTGGCTGGAGCAGGTCCCCTCGGGCGGCGTCATCCTCACCACCCTGCGCGGCTGGATGCGCTCCCTCGGCCTGGTCAAGCTCGTCGTCACCGGTGACAGCGCGAGCGGCTGGTTCAGCGAGGACGACCCGAGCTTCATGATTGCCCGCCAGCAGGAGGCACCGGAGAGCCTCGGCGTGGTGCCGGGGCCCGACGACGGGACGGCGCGGAAGGCGACGTACGGGCCAGAGGTGCTCAGCGCTTCAGGGCCGGCCTTCATGGCGCAGCTCGCAGGGCCGGACGTCCGCTTCTTCTCCATGCCCGTCGACGGCGGCACCGTCAGCACGTTCGTACTGGACAGCCACACCAGTTCCTTCGCTGTCCTCACTCCCACGGACAGCAGCGGCTGGCGGGTCCGCCAAGGCGGCCCGCACCGCCTCTGGGACTCGATCGAATCGGCGGTGGGCACGTGGAAGGAGTACGGCTCACCGAGTACTGCCGCGTTCGGCGTGACCGTCTCCCACGACGAGCAGATCGTCTGGCTCGGAAACCCGAACGGCCCGCGGTGGCCGCTACCTGCCTGAGACCACCAGAGTCAGCCCGTACGCACGACAAGGGCGGGGCTCGAAAACCCCGCCCGATACCGGCTCAACCGCCTGCTACCGGCGAAAGCCCTACCTCAGGGCCACACCAGGCAGTACGGCTGATGCCCCGCCTCATGCAACCGATGGCTGAAGTCCTGCCACTCGTGCAGCAACTGGTACACATTGAACGCATCCCGCGGCCCACCCCGGTCCGGCACCGTGGACCAGATGAACGCGGCCGCGCCCACCGCTTCCTCTCCTATGCCCCGCAGCGGGTCGACCACCGTCATCGGCAGCTTGACCACCGCGTAGTCGGGGTGGAGGACGACCAGCTCCAGGGGCGGGACCTTGTGCAGGGGGACGCCTTCGATGCCCGTGAGGACCATCGCGGCCATCGTCTCCGGCTTGATCTTGGTGAACATGCCGTTCATGCCGAGTTCGTCGCCGCCGAGTTCTTCGGGGCGCATCGAGATCGGGACGCGGGCCGCGGTCGCACCGTCCGGCGCGCCGAAGTACTTGTACGTCACCCCCACCCGACCACCATTCCTGCTCGCCCTCAGCCGATCACTGTGACGGTCGGCCCGCTCTGATTCGTTCGGTACACCCGGCATATCCGGTACTACGTGTCCCTGACGTGCTTCGTTCGAATCCTCCGCGTCGCGCCGGTGCCTTCCCCGCCGGGCCCGTCGAGGACCCAGGTCATCAGTCCCCTCGCCCAGTCCGCCACCGCGATGCATATCTCCACCCGACTGCTTTTCTAGGACGCGTGGCGCCCGCCGCGCAACCCGATCATCGTGTCAGTGACCTCCCCCACGGCCGCCCGCCGAAACGTGGGTTGAAACACCTGTCCGCAGGATCTTTTCAGTCCCCGACCATCACGCCCCGCATGAGCTGTGTGTATCACGCCCAGTCTCGCAGATCGCGGGGGAGGGCCGCCGGGAAGTGGACAGCCGGGGAGACCGGACGGGGTCCCGGGGAGGCCGTTCGCCGGGCGGGCGGCCGTCCCGCTGCCGCGGCCCCCCGCTGGCCTACCCTGAGGAGGTCACTGCCCATCGGAGCCCGAGAACGTCGGAGAAGTCGCAGGCCATGAGCGAATCGCCCTATCCATACGAAGCACCGGCCTCGCAGGCCCTGTTCGACCGTGCGGCCGTCGTCACACCCGGCGGCGTGAACTCCCCGGTGCGCGCCTTCCGTGCCGTGGGCGGCACGCCCCGGTTCATGGTGTCCGGTACCGGTCCGTATCTGACCGACGCCGACGGACGTGAGTACGTCGACCTCGTCTGCTCCTGGGGCCCCATGATCCTCGGGCACTCCCACCCGGACGTGATCGCCGCCGTCCAGGACGCCGTCTCCCGCGGTACCTCCTTCGGTACGCCCGGTGAGGGCGAGGTCGCGCTCGCCGAGGAGATGGTCGACCGGATCGAGCCGCTGGAGCAGGTGCGGCTCGTCTCCAGCGGCACCGAGGCCACCATGTCGGCCATCCGGCTCGCCCGCGGGTTCACCCAGCGGACCAAGGTGATCAAGTTCGCCGGGTGTTATCACGGGCACGTCGACTCGCTGCTCGCGGCGGCCGGGTCCGGCGTCGCCACCTTCGCCCTGCCCGACACCCCCGGTGTCACCGGTGCCCAGGCCGGCGACACCATCGTGCTGCCCTACAACGACCTGGAGTCCGTCCACGAGGCCTTCCACCGCTACCCCGGCGAGATCGCCTGCGTGATCACCGAGGCCTCGCCGGGCAACATGGGCGTCGTCCCGCCGCTGCCCGGCTTCAACGAGGGACTGAAGGACGCCTGCCGGAAGAACGGCGCCCTGTTCATTTCCGACGAGGTCATGACCGGGTTCCGGACCAGCCGCGCCGGGTGGTACGGCGTCGACGGGGTCAAGCCCGACCTGATGACCTTCGGCAAGGTCATGGGGGGTGGCTTCCCGGCCGCCGCCTTCGGCGGGCGCGCCGACGTGATGGCCCACCTCGCCCCGGCCGGCCCCGTGTACCAGGCCGGCACCCTTTCCGGGAACCCGGTCGCCACCGCCGCCGGCCTCGCCCAGCTGCGGCTCCTCGACGAGGCCGCGTACGACACGGTCAACGCCGTATCCGCGCAGATCCAGTCCCTCGTCACCGAGGCCCTGGCCAAGGAAGGCGTCGCGCACCGGCTGCAGAACGCCTCCAACATGTTCTCCGTCTTCTTCACGGACCGGGAAGTGCGCAACTACGAGGACGCCAAGCGCCAGGAGTCCTTCCGCTTCACCGCCTTCTTCCACTCGATGCTGGCGCAGGGCGTCTACCTGCCGCCCTCGTCCTTCGAGTCCTGGTTCGTGTCCACGGCCCACGACGAGCGGGCCGTCCAGCGGATCGCCGACGCCCTCCCGGCGGCGGCCCGAGCAGCGGCGGAGGCCACGGCGGCATGAGCGACAACTCCACGACCGAGAACGGCGACGTCACCGTCGTACACGTCATGCGGCACGGCGAGGTCGCCAACCCGGACGGGATCCTCTACGGGCGGCTGTCCGGGTACCACCTCTCCGAGCTCGGGCGGCAGATGGCCGACCGGGTCGCCGAGCATCTCGCCTCCCGCGATGTGACGTACGTCTGCGCCTCCCCGCTGGAGCGGGCGCAGGAGACCGCGACGCCGATCGCCAAGGCGCACGGTCTCGACCTCGCCACCGACGCGCGGCTCATCGAGGCCGACAACGTCTTCCAGGGCAAGACCTTCGGCGTCGGGGACGGGGCGCTGAAGAAGCCGGAGAACTGGAAGCACCTGGTCAACCCCTTCAAACCGTCCTGGGGTGAGCCGTACGTCGACCAGGTCGTGCGGATGATGGGCGCGCTGGACTCCGCCAAGGACGCGGCGCGCGGGCACGAGGCGGTGCTGGTCAGCCATCAGCTGCCGATCTGGATCGTGCGGAGCTATGTCGAGAAGCGGCGGCTGTGGCACGACCCGCGCAAGCGGCAGTGCACGCTGGCGTCCCTGACGAGCTTCACGTACCAGGGTGACCGGATCGTGTCCGTCGGCTACAGCGAGCCGGCCATCGACCTCGTTCCCGCCCATCTGCGCGCCGGCGCCAAGCCGGTGAAGGGGAAGGACAAGGCCTTCGGCGCGTAGACGCTCCGCTGGGAGCGCCATCACGCGTCTGTGCGCCGCGGGGGCCGGCCGCGCCCATGCGGCGGAGCCGCACAGCGATACGGCGGGGCGCCCCTTCGGGGTGCTCAATACACGGTTGTGACATTTGTTTCGGTTCCTCCGCGATAGCGCAGGAACCTACCTGTTCGTCGTGCCCTCTCACTGGGTGACCACCACCAAGCACGACGGACGGGGCAGCAATGCGCAACTTCAGCCGAAGGGGAGTTATCGGACTCGGTGCCGGAGCGGCCGCCGCCCTCGGACTCGCGGGATGCGGCACGCTCACGTCGTCAGACGGGGCGGACCACGCCGAAGGTTCCAACGGCGGTACGGGCAACCAGCCCGGCGCCCAGACCCACCGCGCCCGCCCCATAGGCGACGGCTCCACCTCCTACACCGGCAAGCAGCCGAACCAGCCGGGCAAGCCCGAGCCGCTGGAGCCGGGTCAGGAGCCGCCGCAGTTCGTCGTCTTCTCCTGGGACGGCGCCGGCGAGGTCGGCAACGGCCTCTTCCCGCGCTTCCTCGAACTCGCCAAGGAGCACGAGGCGCACATGACCTTCTTCCTCTCGGGGCTGTATCTGCTCCCCGAGTCGAAGAAGCGGCTCTACGAACCGCCGAACAACCCGCGCGGCGCCTCCGACATCGGCTACCTCACCGACGAGCACATCAAGGCGACCCTGAAGAACGTCCGTCAGGCCTGGCTCGACGGCCACGAGATAGGCACCCACTTCAACGGCCACTTCTGCGCCGGCAACGGCACCGTCGGCAACTGGACCCCGCAGCAGTGGCGCAGCGAGATCGATCAGGCCAAGGCCTTCGTCAAGGAGTGGCGGACCAACTCCGGGTGGACCGACCTGCCCTCGCTGCCCTTCGACTACGACAAGGAGCTCGTCGGCGGCCGTACGCCCTGTCTCCTCGGCCAGGACAACCTGTTGCCCACCGCCCGTGAGCTGGGCTGGCGTTACGACGCCTCCTCGCCCGGCGGCCGTCAGGTGTGGCCGCGGAAGAAGCAGGGGCTGTGGGATCTGCCGTTGCAGCAGATACCTTTCCCCGGCCGTTCGTTCGAGGTCCTCTCCATGGACTACAACATGCTCGCCAACCAGTCGATCAACTCGACGAACGCACCCAGCCACAACTACCCCGGCTGGCGTCAGCAGTCGGCGCAGGCTTACATCCAGGGATTCAAGCGGGCATACGAGACAAACCGCGCGCCCTTCTTCGTGGGCAACCACTTCGAGCAGTGGAACGGCGGCATATACATGGACGCCGTCGAGGAGGCCCTGAAGCACATCGCGCGGGAGAAGGAGAAGGGTGCCGACATCCGGCTCGTCTCCTTCCGGCAGTTCGTGGACTGGATGGACGTACAGAAGCCGGACATTCTCGACAAGTTGCGCACTCTGGAGGTCGGGCAGCAGCCCGTCGGTGGCTGGAAGACCCTCCTGAAGGGCAGCCAGGGCAGCCAGGGCAGCCAGGGCGGTCAGGGCGCTTCCGCGGGTACGCAGAACGCCGCCTGAAATGCGGGTCTACGTCCGGGAGGGGGGTGCCAAAGATCCCCGGAACGGGCATGCGAAACTTTTCACATGAGTGCCGCCAGCCGCGCCCGTAGCCGTACCGCCCTGCTCACCACCGCCGCCGCCGTGGCCGCGCTGACCCTGTCCGCGTGCAGCTCCGGCGGCCCGTCGGGCGGTGGCGGCGACACCGGCTTCGTCTCCGGCGACAACGGCATCGACACGGTCGCCCAGGACAAGCGCGCGGTGGCGCCGGTCCTCTCCGGCGAGACGATCGACGGCAAGCAGCTCTCCACCGCCGACACCAAGGGCAAGGTCCTCGTCATCAACGTATGGGGATCGTGGTGCCCGCCCTGCCGCGCCGAGGCGAAGAACTTCCAGACCGTCTACGACGACGTCAAGGGCCAGGGCGTCGAGTTCGTCGGCATCAACACCCGGGACACCAACACCACGGTCGCCAAGGCCTTCGAGAAGGAGTTCGGGATCACCTACCCGAGCCTGTACGACCCCACGGGCAAGCAGATGCTCCGCTTCAAGAAGGGGACGCTCAACCCGCAGGCGATCCCCTCCACGCTCGTCATCGACCGCAAGGGCAGGCTCGCCGCGCGTGCGCTGACGCCGCTCAGCGAGGAAACGCTGCGCAGCATGCTCAAGCCCGTCCTCGCGGAGAAGTGACGTGAGCGCAGTCACCATGCTCGCCGAGGGGCCGAACCAGACGGTGATGAGCGGCGCCCTGCTGATCGCGCTGCCGATCGCCCTGCTCGCCGGTCTCGTCTCCTTCTTCTCCCCGTGCGTCCTGCCGCTGGTGCCCGGTTACCTGTCCTACGTCACCGGGGTGAGCGGCACCGATCTGGCGGAGGCCCGGCGCGGGCGGATGGCCGTCGGCGCCACCCTGTTCGTGCTCGGCTTCACCGCCGTGTTCGTCTCCGGCGGAGCGCTGTTCGGCTACTGGGGGCAGAACCTCCAGGAGAACAAGGACGTCCTGACGAAGGTCCTCGGCGTCCTCATGATCCTCATGGGACTGTTCTTCATGGGTCTGATGCCCTGGCTCACCCAGCGGGAGTTCCGCTTCCACACCAAGCCGGCCACCGGCCTCGCCGGCGCCCCTCTGCTGGGCGCCCTCTTCGGCATCGGCTGGACGCCCTGTCTCGGCCCCACTCTCTCCTCCGTGACGATCCTCGCGGCCAACGAGGGCAGCGCCGGCCGCGGCGCCATACTGACCGTCGCCTACTGCCTGGGCCTCGGCCTGCCCTTCGTGCTCGCTGCCGTAGCCTTCCGCAAGGCCCTCGGCGCCTTCGCCTGGGTCAAGCGCCACTACGTCTGGGTGATGCGCATCGGCGGCACCATGATGATCGCGACCGGTGTGCTGCTGCTGACCGGCGCATGGGACCGCATCGTGCAGGAGATGCAGGTCTGGTCCACCGGCTTCACTGTGGGGATCTGATCGATGAGCGAGACGAAGACCGGCACGCCGGACACCACGGCGGCCGCGGCCGCCGTGGACGAGGACCTGGGCGCCGCGGGCTCCCAGCTCTCCACCGCCCCCGCGGAGGACGCCCCCAACCTGCCGTCCCTCGGCGTCATCGGCTGGGCCCGCTGGTTCTGGCGGCAGCTGACCTCCATGCGGGTCGCGCTGCTGCTGCTCCTGCTGCTGTCCCTCGGCGCGATCCCCGGCTCGCTCATCCCGCAGACCGGGATCGACGAGACGAAGGTCGCCGAGTTCCGCAAGGCGCACGAGACGCTCGCGCCGGTCTACGACAAGCTCGGCCTCTTCCACGTCTACAGCTCGGTGTGGTTCTCCGCGATCTACATCCTGCTGTTCGTCTCCCTCATCGGCTGCATCGTCCCGCGCACCTGGCAGTTCGTCGGCCAGCTGCGCGGCCGGCCGCCGGGCGCCCCCAAGCGGCTGACCCGGCTGCCCGCCTACACCACGTGGCGCACCGACGCCGAGCCCGAGCAGGTCCGTGAGGCCGCGCTCGCCCTGCTGAAGAAGCGCCGCTTCCGCGCCCACGTCGCCGGTGACGCCGTCGCCGCGGAGAAGGGCTATCTGCGCGAGGTCGGCAACCTCGCCTTCCACATCGCGCTGATCGTGATGCTGATCGCCTTCGCCTGGGGCCAGCTGTTCAAGTCCGAGGGCAACAAGCTGGTCGTCGAGGGCGACGGGTTCTCCAACACCCTCACCCAGTACGACGACTTCAAGTCCGGCAGCCTGTTCACCCAGGACGACCTGGACCCGTTCAGCTTCAACCTGAAGAACTTCGTCGGCAGCTACGAGCCCTCCGGCCCCAACCGGGGCACCCCGCGCGTGTACAAGGCGGACATCACCTACAGCGTGGGCTCCTCCGACAAGGAGAAGAACACCACCATCGAGGTCAACGAGCCACTGGAGATCGGCGGCTCGAAGGTCTACCTCGTCAGCCACGGCTACGCTCCCGTCATCACGGTCCGGGACGGCAGGGGCAAGATCGTGTACAAGGACGCGGTCCCCCTCCTTCCGCTCGACGGCAACGTCACCTCCACCGGCGCCATCAAGGTCATGGACGGCTACCGCGACGCCAAGGGCAACTGGGACCAGCTCGGCTTCCAGGCCTTCTTCCTGCCGTCGTACGGCGGCTCGGGCACCGCGGTGGTCTCGCAGTTCCCGGCGCTGCTCAACCCGGTGCTGAACCTGGAGGCCTACCACGGCGAACTCGGTGTCAACTCGGGCATCCCGCAGAGTGTGTACCAGCTGAACAAGAAGAACCTGAAGGGGTTCAAGGACTCCAAGGGCGCGCAGCTCAGGGAGAACCTGAAGCCCGGCGAGACCATGAAGCTCCCGAACGGCGCCGGCTCGATCACCTTCGAGAAGGAGATCAAGGAGTGGGCCGGCTTCCAGGTCGCCCGCCAGCCCGGCAGCGGCTGGGCCCTCGCCGGTTCCCTCGCCGCGATCTTCGGTCTGGCCGCCTCCCTCTTCATCCAGCGCCGCCGTGTGTGGGTGCGGGCCACCACCGGCGGTGACGGCGTCACGGTCGTCGAGATGGCCGGCCTCGGCCGCAGCGAGTCCGCCAAGGTGCCGGAGGAGCTCGGCGACCTCGCCGGGATCCTGTACGAACAGGCTCCGGGCGCCCCCGACCCAGACGACGACCCCGCAGATTCCGCAGCTTCCCCCGACCCCCAAGTCGCACCCGCCGAAGGGGCTGACAGCAAGTGACTCTCGCCGCCGCGACCGAGTTGGCCGCCGCCACCAACGAAAACCTCGCGAACATCAGCAACACGCTGATCTACTCGTCGATGGCCGTCTACACCCTGGCCTTCTTCGCGTACATCGCCGAATGGCTCCTCGGCAGCCGCAGCAAGGTCGGCCGCACGGCCGCCGCGCTGACCCCGGCGAAGGCCGAGAAGGCAGGCAAGGCCGAGGCGCCCGCCGTCACCGTGAAGAAGGGCGGCTCCACCGCCGTACTGGAGCGGCCGAAGGTCGTCGTGCGGGCCGCGGCCGGTCAGCGGGACGTGCCGGACGGGCCCGGGGCGCACGGCGGGGACGCGCAGGGCGACCTCTACGGGCGTATCGCCATCTCCCTCACCGTCCTGGCCTTCCTGGTCGAGTTCGGTGGTGTGCTCACGCGGGCTCTGTCGGTGGAGCGGGCGCCGTGGGGCAACATGTACGAGTTCAACATCACCTTCTCCACGGTCGCCGTCGGTGTGTACCTCTCCCTGCTCGCGCTGAAGAAGAACGTGCGCTGGCTCGGGCTGTTCCTGATCACCACGGTCCTCCTCGATCTCGGCCTCGCCGTCACTGTCTTGTACACCGCGAGCGACCAGTTGGTTCCCGCTCTTCACTCGTACTGGCTGTACATCCACGTCTCGACCGCGATCTTCTGCGGCGCCGTGTTCTACGTCGGCGCCGTCTCCACGCTGCTCTACCTCTTCAAGGACTCCTACGAGAACAAGCTGGCGAACGGCGGCACCCCGGGCCGTTTCGCGAACTCCGTCCTCGACCGGCTGCCCGCCTCGGCGTCCCTGGACAAGTTCTCCTACCGCGTCAACGCCGCCGTCTTCCCGCTGTGGACGTTCACGATCATCGCGGGCGCCATCTGGGCGGGCGACGCGTGGGGCCGCTACTGGGGCTGGGACCCCAAGGAGACCTGGTCCTTCATCACCTGGGTCGCCTACGCCTGCTACCTGCACGCCCGCGCCACGGCCGGCTGGAAGGGCCGCAAGGCCGCCTACCTGGCGCTGATCGCCTTCGGCTGCTGGCTCTTCAACTACTACGGCGTCAACATCTTCGTCTCCGGCAAGCACTCCTACGCCGGGGTGTAGGTCCGGGGGCGCCCGGAGCGGGGTGCGTTTCGCGCCCGGCGGGGTCAGGCTGGTGTCATGACCGGTTCGGTGGAACAGGGCATCAGCCAGACCCATGGAAACACGCACATCCTGCACTTCCTGGTGCGGCTTCCCCAGGCCATGGAGACCGTCTGGCCCACGCTGACCACCCCGGAGGGACTCGCGTCCTGGTTCACGGCAGCCGATGTCCTGGAACCCCGACTCGGCGGCGCGGTCACACTGCGTGACATCGGGGCGGGGTCGATCACCGCGTGGGACGTGGAGCGGGTCGCCGAGTACACGGTGGGGCCCGGCGGCCGGATCAGGTTCCATCTGGAGCGGGACGGGGACGAGGGCAGCGTGCTGCGCTTCACCCATGAGTTCCAGAGCGGGGAGGAGTCGGAGCCCCGGTGGCGGGCGCGCTTCGAGCGGCTGATCGACGTACTCGAAGAGCACCCGTGAACATCGGAGCCGGTGCGCGGCGGCCGGCCGACCATGCTCGGGCGACGGTGGCCGTCGTCGGTCAGCCGACGGTGATCGAGTCCAGCTTCTCCCGCAGATACACATGCGAGTCGACCGGCTCGTACGCCACCCGCCCCACCGGAGCCGGCACGGACTCCACGAGCGTGCCGGGCGTGCACTCGCCGAAGTAGACGAGGGACATCAGCTCCTCGGCCGGCGCGTCCGCGGGCGGGGGCAGCACCCGGTGCCGTCCCGACCGCCAGCGGTCACCGGTCCACCGGGCCATCAGGTCCCCGATGTTGATGGTGAACGCCTCCGGGTCGAAGGGCGCGTCCTCCCAGCCGCCGTCGTCCGTGTGGACCTGCAGGCCGCCCTTGCCCGCCTGTCGGTCGAGGATCGTCACGGTGCCGAAGTCGGTGTGCGGCCCGATGCGGAACTGGCCGGGCTCCGGGGCGCCGATCACCCCTGTCCCCGGATACCAGTTGATGTTGAAGCCGTATGTCGGATGGTCCATGTGCCGTGAGAAGAAGTCGGGTTCGAGGCCGAGAGCCTCGCCGAGCAGGGAGAGCAGCTGGTTCTCCAGCTCGCCCATCCGCGCCAGGTACTCCTCGCACAGCGACCGCAGTTCGGGAGTCTCCGCAGGCCAGACGTTCGGTGCGGACCACTCGGCGTTGATCACCGGGTCGTCGAATGGCTCGTGCGTGGCGAAGGTGAGCGACTCCTTCAGATCGGGCGGGGTCTCGGTGCCCTCGGCGTACCCGTTGGCCTCCGCGCCGGGGCCGAGCCAGCCGCGGCCGCCGACCTTCGCCTCGTACGCCTGCTTGACCTCGACGGGGAGCGTGAAGAAGGCGCGGGCCGCCGTGCGGATGCGGGCGCGCAGGGCCGGGTCCACGCGGTGCCCGGTGACCAGGAGGAATCCGGCGGTCTGGAGGGCCTCGTCGACGGTGCGGGCGATGGCCCGGCGGGCCTCGGGGGTGCCGTCGAGCCAGGGGCGCAGGTCGATCGTGGGGATGCGGGGGGCCTGAGCGGTGCTGGGGGTCTGACGGGTGCTGGGCCGGTCACTCACCGATGTCCTCGTTCCACAGGTCGGGGTGGTCCTTGATGAAGTCGCGCATCAGCCCGACGCAGTCGGCATCGTCGAGGAGCACGATCTCCACGCCGTGCTCGGCCAGCCAGTCGTGCCCGCCGGTGAAGGTGACCGCCTCGCCGATCACCACCCGGGAGATGCCGAACTGCCGGACCAGTCCCGAGCAGTACCAGCAGGGCGAGAGCGTGGTCACCATGGTCGTGCCGCGATACGACCGCCGCCGCCCCGCCGCCCGGAAGGCCGCCGTCTCCGCGTGCAGTGACGGGTCACCGTCCTGGACGCGCCGATTGCGGCCGCGTCCCAGCAGCGTCCCGTCGGCCCCGCACAGCGCGGCGCCGATCGGGACACCGCCCTCGGCGAGCCCGGCACGGGCCTCCGTGACGGCGGTGGCCAGCCAGGTCCGGGCCGTCGCCTGATCCAGGAGCTCCATACTCACGACTCTCCCGCGCTCGGAACACGAGGCCAACGTGCGGAATGTACCCACACCGCACGCCAGAAGTGCTTCAGCGACGGAGTCTTACCGGGCTCTACTGACCGCCGAGCAGCCCGAGGACCCCTGAGCCGCAGCGGTTCCTGGACCGCCGCCGCTATCTCGGCGGAGGCCCCCGACGCGCCGGCGGACACCGCCCCGCCGGGACGGCCCGTCAGGGCTCGTCGCGCTTCGGCCCGTCGTCCTTCCTCTTGTCGTCCCTCTTGTCGTCGTCGTCCTCGTCCAGGGACTTCAGGAACTCGGGGTTGTCGTCGGGCGCCACCCACTGCCGGCGCTCGCGCCGGCGGTCCCGTACGCCGGACCAGCCCTCGGCGGCCGGGCTGCGCTTCTTGCCCGCAATGAGCCAGGAGATCGAGCCGACCAGCGGGAACAGCAGGACGAGGATCGCCCAGAGCGGCTTGGGCAAGTGGCGGATGTCGTCCTCCTTCGTGCTGATGCAGTCGATGAACGCGTACACGCTCAGCGCCAGTGGCACGAGGAACATCAGCACCCGGAGCATGGGCCCTCTCCAGCGAAACGGTCGTCGGGGCCGGGGGCACGGCCCCCGGGTTCAGGGCCAGGGTAGCCGCTCGGGGATACTTGACCCCATGGCTTACGACGATCTTCGTTCCCTGCTCAGGGCACTGGAGCGCGAAGGTGACCTCAAGCGCGTCAAGGCTGAGGTCGATCCGTATCTGGAGGTCGGGGAGATCGTCGACCGGGTCCAGAAGTCCGGCGGTCCCGCGCTGCTCTTCGAGAACGTGAAGGGCTCCTCGATGCCCCTCGCGATGAACGTCTTCGGCACCGACCGGCGCCTGCTCAAGGCCCTCGGCCTGAAGTCGTACGGCGACATCTCCGACAAGATCGGCGGGCTGCTCAAGCCCGAGCTGCCGCACGGGTTCGTCGGCGTCCGCGAGGCCTTCGGCAAGCTCGGCGCGATGACTCACGTACCGCCGAAGAAGGTGAAGTCGTCGGACGCCCCGGTGCAGGAGGTCGTGCTGCACGGGGACGAGGTGGATCTGGACCGGCTGCCGGCCCTGTTCACCTGGCCCAAGGACGGCGGCTCCTTCTTCAACCTGGGGCTCACCCACACCAAGGACCCGGAGTCCGGCGTACGGAATCTGGGCCTGTACCGCCTCCAGCGCCACGACAAGCGCACCATCGGCATGCACTGGCAGATCCACAAGGACAGCCGCAACCACTACCAGGTGGCGGCGCGCAGGGGGGAGCGGCTGCCGGTCGCCATCGCCTTCGGGTGTCCGCCCGCCGTGACGTACGCCTCGACCGCCCCGCTGCCCGGGGACATCGACGAGTACCTGTTCGCGGGCTTCGTCGCCGGCAAGCGGATCGAGATGGTCGACTGCAAGACCGTCCCGCTGCAGGTCCCGGCGCAGGCGGAGGTCGTGCTGGAGGGGTGGCTGGAGCCGGGGGAGATGCTGCCGGAGGGGCCGTTCGGCGACCACACCGGCTTCTACACCCCGCAGGAGCCGTTCCCGGCGCTGAAGATCGACTGTGTGACGATGCGCCGTCGCCCGCTGCTCCAGTCCATCGTCGTGGGCCGGCCCCCGACGGAGGACGGACCGCTGGGCCGTGCGACGGAACGCTTCTTCCTCCCCCTCCTCAAGATCATCGTCCCGGACATCGTGGACTACCACCTGCCCGAGGCCGGCGGCTTCCACAACTGCGCGATCGTCTCGATCGACAAGAAGTACCCCAAGCACGCCCAGAAGACGATGCACGCGATCTGGGGCGCGCACATGATGTCCCTGACCAAGCTGATCGTGGTCGTGGACTCCGACTGCGACGTCCACGATCTGCACGAGGTCGCCTGGCGGGCGCTCGGCAACACGGACTACGCCCGCGACCTGACCGTGGTCGAGGGCCCGGTGGACCACCTCGACCACGCCTCCTACCAGCAGTTCTGGGGTGGCAAGGCGGGCATCGACGCCACGAAGAAGTGGCCCGAGGAGGGCTACACCCGTGACGGCGGCTGGCCCGACATGGTGGAGTCCGACCCGGAGACGGCGGCGAAGGTCGACCGCCGCTGGAAGGAGTACGGACTGTGAGCAGCGCCTCCGCCGCGATCCCGCAGCCAGGACGCACGAAGGCCTTCCTGCGCCTGGTGATGATCGAACACTCGGTGTTCGCGCTGCCCTTCGCGTACATCGCCGCGCTGACGGCCATGTTCCAGTGGGACAGGAACATCCACTGGGGCCGGCTGCTGCTGGTCACCGTCTGCATGGTCGGTCTGCGGACCTTCGCCATGGCGGTCAACCGGATCATCGACCGCGAGATCGACGCGCGCAACCCGCGCACCGCCCACCGCGAGCTGGTGACCGGCGCGATGTCGGTCCGGCACGCCTGGACGGGCGCCCTGATCGCCCTGGTGATCTTCCTGGGCTCGGCGGCCCTGCTGAACCCCCTCTGCCTCGCCCTCGCCCCCATCGCGGTGATCCCGATGGTGGTCTACCCCTACGGCAAACGGTTCACGAACTTCCCCCAGGCCATCCTCGGCCTCGCCCAGGCCATGGGCCCGGTCGGCGGCTGGCTGGCCATCACCGGCACCTGGTCCTGGGACGCGGTGATCCTCGGCCTCGCGGTGGGCATCTGGATCGGTGGCTTCGACCTGATCTACGCCTGCCAGGACATCGAAACCGACCGCGAGATCGGCGTCATGTCGGTCCCGGCCCGCTTCGGCATCCCGGCCGCGATCTGGGGCGCCCGGGTCTGCCACGCGATCACGACGGCCCTGTTCGTCTGGTACGCCCTCGCCACGGACGCGGGCGCGTTCTTCTGGCTGGGCCTGCTGATCGTGGCCGCCGCCTTCGGGTACGAGCACTCGATCGTGCGGCCGCATGACCTGTCCCGCGTGAACCGGGCGTTCTTCAGCGTCAACGGGTTCATCGGGATCGCCCTGTTCGTGTGTGCGTTGCTGGATCTCCTGGTTCGGGGTCTGACGGTCTGACCACACCGCCCGTCGACCCTGAAGCGCGGCCCCCGGCCTAAGGCGTGCCCCCGGCCCTGAGCGCCGGCCCGGCCGCCCGGCGGCGCAGTACGAACGCCGCCGCGACGCCCGCTGCCAGCCCCACCAGATGCCCCTGCCAGCTGATGCCGGACTGGGTCGGGGCGAGGCCTGCCAGGATCGAGCCGCCCCAGATGGCGGCGACGAGGACGCCGACCAGGACGCCGAGCAGGCGGCGTTCCACGAATCCGGTGACCAGGAGGAAGCCGAAGAGGCCGAAGATCAGGCCGGAGGCGCCCGCGGTGTTGGTGCCGGACGGCGATATCAGCCACACCCCGAGGCCGTCGGCGACGATGATCAGGGCGCAGACCGCGGCGAACCGGCGTATGCCCCCGAGGGCCGCGAGGAACCCGAGGACCAGCAGCGGCACGCTGTTCGCGGCGACATGGGCGAAGCCGAAGTGGATGAAGGACGCCGGGACGACGTCCACCAGCTCGGACGGGGTGCGCGGGACGATGCCGAAGCCGTCGAGGGCGTGTCCGCCGACCACGTCGGCCACTTCCAGCAGCCACAGCAGCGCGACCCAGCCCAGCATCAGCTTGGCCGCGGCCTTCGCACGGTCACTCCGCGACCACTCGCTCTCCGCACCCCGCGGCACCGGCGTACCTGCCATCGCGATCCCACCGCCCCGACTCGTCCCTTCCAGGGAACGCCCGGCCACCCTTGGTCGGTTCCCACCCGGCGACGCCGGATAGGCTCGGTGTCGTGAACCCAGTCAAGCCAGGAGAGACGCCGCGTACGCCTTGGATCGTAGGGGTGTCCGGCGCTTCCGGCACCCCATACGCCGCCGCGGTGCTGCGCGCGCTCCTCGCCGCCGGGGAGAGCGTCGACCTGGTCGTCAGCCGGGCGTCACGGCTCACGCTGCTCGACGAGACGGGGATCCCGTTCCGGGACGCCCACTGGCAGGCCGACCTGCGGGAATGGCTGTCCCGCGGAGCCGACGGCAAGCCCGGGACCTTCGAGGTCGACATCGCCGGCGTACGGCACTGGAGCGCGGGTGACCTCGCGGCCGGGCCGTCGTCCGGGTCGTATCCCGTCAAAGGCATGCTGATCGTGCCCGCCTCGACGGCCTGTGTCGCGGGCGTCGCGCTCGGGCTGTCCAAGGATCTTCTGCAGCGCGCGGCGAGCGTCACCCTCAAGGAACGCCGCAAGCTGGTCGTGGCCGTACGGGAAACCCCGCTGAACGGCCAGACCCTCCGGCATCTCGTCGCACTGGACGACGCCGGCGCCAGCGTCGTACCGGCGTCCCCGGGCTTCTACGCGGGCGCGACCCACATCCAGGACCTCGTGGACTTCGTCGCCGGACGCGTGCTGGACGCGGCGGGCGTCGAGCACGGGCTGTACCGGCGGTGGCAGGGCGAGCTGGGGAACGGCACATAAGGCACGACGGGCAGGTCGCAGTACCTCTCGTCACTTGACTCTCATCACTTCTGGAACTCTTCAGCGGAAGGCTTCGAATCGCATGGACGCGGTGGACAGGCAGCTCATCCAGGCCCTGAGGGAGAACGGCCGGGCCTCCTACGCGGAGCTGGGACGCCTCGTCGGCCTGTCGGGACCCAGCGTCACCGACCGCATCAACCGGCTGGAGGCGGCCGGAGTCATCACCGGCTACCGCGCCACCGTCGACGCCGCCTCGCTCGGCCTCGGCGTCACCGCGCTGATCGGCATCTCGCTCTCCGACGCCACCGACCACGAGGACGTCGCGAACCGGCTGCGGGACCTGGGCGAGATCGAGGACTGCTGGTTCATCGCGGGCGACGACTCGTACATGCTCAAGGTGCGCGCTGCCGACGTGGACGGCCTGGAGAAGATCATCCGACGGCTCAGCGGCACTGTCGGCGTCTCCCGGACCCGTACGACGATCGTGCTCTCCACGAAGTGGGAGAACCGGGTCGGGCAACTGCCTGAAGAGGCATAGGCGCGGAGCGCCGTTCGGGGGTCACCCCGCCCGGAGGGTGGGGGAGTACGGTTTACGAAGTCTGTCTAGGAGAGGTGCACGCATGGACGTCGGGCTCAAGCGCGAGCTGGAGGAGAAGGTCCGCTCCGGTGAGCGGCTGTCCCGTGAGGACGGCATCGCGCTGTACGAGTCGGACGACCTGGCGTGGCTCGGCGGGCTCGCGCACGAGGTGCGTACGCGCAAGAACGGTGACGTCGTCCACTTCAACGTCAACCGGCACCTCAACATGACGAACGTCTGCACGGCCTCCTGCGCGTACTGCTCCTTCCAGCGCAAGCCGGGGGAGAAGGACGCGTACACGATGCGCATCGAGGAGGCCGTCAAGCTCGCCAAGGCGATGGAGGCGGAGAACCTCACCGAGCTCCACATCGTCAACGGCCTGCACCCGAACCTCCCTTGGCGCTACTACCCGCGCTCGCTGCGCGAGCTCAAGGCCGCCCTCCCGGGCGTCTCGCTGAAGGCCTTCACGGCGACGGAGATCCACCACTTCGAGACGATCAGCGGCCTGTCGGCGTCCGAGATCCTCGACGAGCTGATCGACGCCGGTCTGGAGTCGCTGACCGGCGGTGGCGCCGAGATCTTCGACTGGGAGGTCCGTCAGCACATCGTGGACCACCGCACCCACTGGGAGGACTGGTCCCGCATCCACCGCCTGGCGCACGAGAAGGGTCTGAAGACCCCGTGCACCATGCTGTACGGCCACATCGAGGAGCCGCGGCACCGCGTCGACCACGTCCTGCGCCTGCGCGAACTCCAGGACGAGACGGGCGGCTTCCAGGTCTTCATCCCGCTGCGCTACCAGCACGACTTCGTCGACATGAAGGACGGCAAGGTACGCAACCGCCTCCAGGCGCGCACCCAGATGGCGACCGGCGCGGAGGCCCTGAAGACCTTCGCCGTCTCCCGTCTGCTCTTCGACAACGTCCCGCACGTCAAGGTCTTCTGGGTGATGCACGGCGTCCAGACCGCCCAGCTGGCCCTCCAGCACGGCGCCGACGACATGGACGGCTCGGTCGTCGAGTACAAGATCACGCACGACGCCGACAACTACGGCACGCCGAACAAGCTGACCCGTGAGGATCTGCTGGACCTGATCCGGGACGCGGGCTTCCGGCCGGTGGAGCGGAACACGCGGTACGAGATCATCCGGGAGTACGAGGGGCCGGACCCGGCGCGCAGGGAGGCCCCGCAGCCCATGCGCGTGTGAGTCCGCCGACCCGGGGGGCGCGGGGCCGTATCGATTCGCGGCTCCGCCGCGTGGGCGCGACCAGTCCCCCCACGCACCCGCAGACGGCATGGGTCCGAAGCCCTACGGCGGGTACTCGGACGCCATGGTGACCACCCGAGCGCCCGAGGACGCCTACACCGCGGAACCGTTCGTCCCGGAGGGGGCCCGCGGCCTTCCCGCCCTGCGCCGCGCTGCCGCCGAATGCCGGGGCTGTCCGCTGCACCGGGACGCCACGCAGACGGTGTTCGGGGCCGGGACGACGCACGCACGCGTGATGCTCGTCGGCGAGCAGCCCGGCGACCAGGAGGACCGGCAGGGCAAGCCCTTCGTGGGCCCTGCCGGCAAGCTGCTCGACCGGGCCCTCGCGGAGGCCGGCATCGATCCCGGCGAGGCCTATGTGACCAACGCCGTGAAGCACTTCAAGTTCACGCGGGCCGAACCCCGCAAGCGCCGCATCCACAAGGCGCCCACCCTGCGCGAGATGACGGCGTGCGGGCCCTGGCTGGCCGCCGAACTGGCCGTCGTCGAGCCGGAGCTCATCGTGATCCTGGGCGCCACCGCCGGCAAGGCGCTGCTGGGGTCGTCGTTCCGGGTCGGGGAGGCGCGTGGGGCATTGCTGGAGCGTGAAGTCCACGGGCGGCCTGAGAAACTGGTGGCCACGGTGCATCCGTCGTCGGTGCTGCGGGCGCAGGACGACGCGGACCGCAAGGCGGCGTACGAGGGTCTGGTCTCCGATCTGAAAGTGGCGGCACGGGCCCTGTCGTAATGGTTACGATGGCGCGGTGTCCCTTACTTTCACACTCGACCCTGCCGTCACTCCCGCCCTGCGTGACGGCGTCCTCGACCTGTGGACGGACGTCTCCAACGCGGGCGGAGCCGTCGGCTTCGTGCCTCCCGTGGCACGGGAGGCGGTCCGGCCGTCGCTGCTGCAGCACCTCACGGCGATGGCCGACGGCCGCACCCGGCTGCTGGTCGGGCACGACGAGGCGGGCGAGGTGGCCGCGACGGCCTTCTTCACCTTCAACACCCACCGCCTGATGACCCACTGGGCCTGGCTGTACACGGTGATGGTGCACCCCCGGCACCAGGGCAAGGGCTACGGCCGCGACCTGCTGACGGCCGCCGAGCAGGCGGCCCGCACCTTCGACGGCATCGAGGCGGTACGGCTCACCTGCCGGGGCGGCCTCGGCCTGGAGCGGTTCTACGGCTCCTGCGGCTACAAGGAAGTCGGCCGGATCCCGGGCGCCATCAGGGTCGAGCCGGGCGACGACCGGGACGACGTGATCATGCTGCTGCCCCTCGGCTGACCCCCTGCTGCCGCCCGCCGACCCCCCTGCAAGATCGGGGGTCGCGCGTGCTTCACTGGGCAGTGGCCCTTTTTGGAATCGGAAGAGTGGATTGAGATGCTCCGCTACACACTGATGCGCCTCGGGATCTTCGCGGGCTGCCTCGTGGTCGTCTGGGGCCTCGTCTACTCCGGCGTCGCGCCGCGCGGCCTCGGCGACTCCAACGGCATGTGGGTCGTCCTGCTCGCCCTGTTGATCTCGGCCCCGATCAGCTTCGTCGTCCTGCGCAAGGAACGTGACCGCGCGTCCGTCCAGATCGTGCAGAAGGTCGACCGCGTGAAGGCCAACCTGGAGGCCAACCGCAGCCAGGAGGACGACGCGGTCGACGAGGCGACCCGGGCGCAGGGCCAGGCCTCTTCCTAGTTCCTCCGCGTCCCTGGGCGGGGCGCGCTTCCGGGTTCCGGCAGTGATACCGATCGGTAACTGTGTGGGACACCCCCCTTATCTTTGTCCGGATCATGATGTGGGATGACTGGAACCACATCGGGCCGACCGGTGTATCACCAGTAGGACCCGCATCCAACGGGGCATCGGAACAACAAGGGGGAACCGTGGCACGAGCGCGCGCCAAACAGGGCGCACGACGCGTCGCCGAGGCCGTCGCATCCGGTACCAATCCGCGGACGGCCGCGCAGGAGGAACTGCAGCGGCAGATCGGCGGACGCGGGACACGGGCGGACGGCGGCGAGGAATACGACGTGCAGGGCCAGGGCATCGACCCGGCCGACTTCCCGGCCGCCCGGGAGCAGGGTGGCTCCACCGCCACCGTCATGCGGCAGAAGACGGTGCCGCTGGACGAGGCCGGGGAGGCGCTCGGCCGCAGCGAGCAGGTGCGCGAGGGCGCCGAGACGGTGCACGCCATCTGCCCGATGGTGATCCCCAAGGGCCGCTCCATCTTCTCGATGCTGCCGGTGCTGATGCTGCTCGTGCTGGGTGTGGTGGGCGCGGGAATCGTGGGGGCGTCCGGTGCCGATGTACTGACCAACCCGCTGTTCGGCGTGCACTACTGGCTCATCTCGTTGCTCGCCGTCGCCTTCGTGTGGTGGCGCCAGGGCATGGTCATGGTGCCGGAGGGCTGCCAGGCGATGATCACGCGGTTCGGCAAGCTGGAGAAGGTCGTCGGCCCGGGCCGGATCGTGCTGCTGAGCCCGTGGAAGCGGGTGTCGTACATCGTCAACACCACGATCGAGTACCCGTTCAACGCGCCGGTGCGCGAGGCGCCGACCAGGGGCGGCGTGAAGGCATCGATCGATCTGTTCATCCAGTTCCGGATCAGCGACCCGACCGAGTTCGTCTACACGCTGGGCGCGGTCCGCGGGTTCGAGGAGAAGCTGAGCAACGCGGTGAGCGAGACCATCCGCAGCCTCATCTACGAGCAGGAGGCCGCCGGCATCTACGACATGGTCGGCGAGGACACCGGACGTCTGCTGGAGCAGCTCAACCAGCAGTTCCGCCCGGCCGTCGAGCTGACCAACGCCAACATCACCCACGCCGAGCCCTCCGACCAGCGCTACCGCATGGACCTGGCGGCGCCCGAGATGGTGCGGGTGGCCAAGGAGGCGTACACCCACGAGTACGCGCTCCAGCTCCGCAAGGAGCAGGACGAGGGTGACCTCACCCGGGAACTCGCCTCCAGCCTGGAGACACTCTCCGCGATCCAGGCCGACATCGCCCAGTACCAGGCGCAGATGGACACGGCCGTGGAGCGCGAGACCAACCGCGCCGAGGCCCTCGCCCGGCAGCGGTACGTCCAGGCCGAGTCGGAGGCCAAGGCCAACGCGGCCCTGCTGGAGGCCCAGGCCCTCGACATCCGCGCGGTGACCGCCGCTGAGGCGCCGGAGATCCTGGAGTACCGCTACCAGCAGCAGGTGCTGGACACCCTGGAGCAGGTCGCCGACCATCTGCCGCGCCTGGTGCGCATCGGCGGCACGGCGGACGCGGGGATCGACTTCCTGGAGCTGGCCCGCGAGTTGGTCGGCGAGCGCGGGACGGAACTGTTCACCGACGAGGACATGGCCGCCGTGCGGGCGCGTCTGACCGAGGTGTCCGAGCGGATCGCCGCGCGCGAGGCGGAGATCGGCGCACTGCTGGCCGCCGACCGGCCGACGGTGCCGCAGGTGCCCGACCAGCCCGCACCGGCCGGCGACGACGCCCGTGACGCCGGCTCCGACACCGCCGAGGAGGCCACCCGATGAGCACCGCCCGTTCCCAGCGCAGGTCGGTCATCTCCGAGAAGGTCGCCCCCTGGAGCGACATCGCGCGACTGCTGCGCGGCGGCGAGGCCGACACCCTGATCCCGGTGATCATCCCCCGCCACCGGCGCCGCCTGTGGTGGATGCTGCCGCTGTGGCTCGGCGTCTACGCCCTGTTCATGGGCCTGATGCTGACGCTGGGCGCGGCGGAGTCCGAGTCGGTCGCCGGGGACCTCGCCTACGGCACCCTCGCCACCCTGTCCTACGCCGGCGGCGCGCTGCTGCTGCTGATCGGCGTGCTGTGGTGGTGGCGTTCCTCGATCGTCGAGATCGAGCAGGGCACCAACGGCGTGCTGACCCGCTACGGCGCCGTCGTCCGCACCCTGGACGCCGGCCGCCACTACCTGTGGCACCCGTGGTCCCGGGTCGACTTCGTCGTCGACGTGGCCACCGAGATCCCGTACTCCGCGCCGGTGATGGCCTGCCCGACGCAGGAGAACGTGCCGCTGCGCTCCATCGAGTTCTTCCTGAAGTTCCGCATCACCGACGCCGTGCTGTTCGTCCGCACGATCGGCGCGGGCAACTTCGACCTGGTGCTCTCCAGCGCCGTACAGGACGCGATCCGCCAGCGTGCCCGCAAGATGCGCACCGAGCGCGCCTACGACCTGCGCGGCTCGGACGTGGCCGACATGCAGGAGCTGCTCAACCGCCAGCTGTCCGGCTACGGCGTGCGCATCACCGGCTGCAACATCCCGGACGTGCAGCTGCCGGCGCAGTACCAGCAGCACCTGGCCACCCGGGAGCGGGTCGCGAAGGAGCGCACGGCGTACGACCAGGAGTGGGGGCTCATCCGCAAGCGCCGCATCGACCAGCTGGGCATGGACATCGAGCGGGCCAAGAAGGTGCGGGACGCCCGGATCGTCGAGGTCAAGGCCGCGCTGAACCGGGCCCGCGAAGAGGTCGCCCAGCTTCTGGAGCAGCAGGAGACCAACGCCCAGCGGGTGCGGTTCGAGATCGAGACGCGGGGCCGCAGCGGTCTGATCGCCGCGGAGAACGAGGCCCGCGCCCAGCGCGCCCTCGCCAAGGCCTACCGGGACAACCGCGCGGTCCTTCAGTACGAACTGGCCCGGCGCCGCCTGGAAGTGGGCGCGAAGCTCGCCGGGAAGGCACCGCAAGCTGTGGTCGTGCGGACCGACGGCTCCGGGGCGGACACCTCGGCCCTGTCCACCCTGCTCACCGCACAGCTGCTGCCCCGGCTGACGGCGCTGCCGTCGGGCGACGGACGGCCGCTGATCGACCAGGTGGCGCGGTTCGCGGACGAGGCGAGAGGCGAGGAGTAGCCGTTCGCGTGGGAGGCGATGTGTGGCGGGCCGGGTGGGATCACCCCTCCCGGCCCGTACGCTAATCGGCATGGGTGCCGTGAAGACCAAGCGGATGCCGCGCGCCGTCCGTGAGCAGCAGATGCTGGACGCCGCAGTGCGGACCTTCGGCCGACGGGGGTACATGGCCGCGTCGATGGACGAGATCGCCGAACTCGCGGGCGTCTCCAAGCCGTTGGTGTACCTGTATCTGAACTCGAAGGAAGACCTCTTCACGGCCTGCATCCGGCGGGAGGCGGCCGCGCTCACCGAGGCCGTCCGGGCCGGAGTCCGGCGTGACGTGCCGGCCGACCGCCAACTCTGGGAAGGGCTCGGCGCGTTCTTCACGCACACCGCGCGGAACCCGGACGGCTGGGCCGTCCTGCACCTCCAGGCCCGCACCCATGGGGAGCCGTTCGCCTCCGAGGTCGCCGTGATGCGGGCGGAGATCGTCGCGTTCGTGACGCAGCTGATCCTCGCGGCCGCGCGGGAGGCCCATCGCGATCCCGACCTGCCCGAGAGCGAGGTCGCGGGGCTGGCCGAGGCTCTGGTCGGGGCCGCCGAGTCCCTGGCGGACTGGGCCAACGCCACGCCCGGGGTGACCGCGCGAGAGGCCGCGGCGACCCTCATGAACTTCTCCTGGTCAGGTCTCGGCAACCTCATGGCCGGGCGGCCATGGTCACCTCCGGCCGGGGCGGCATCGGCGGAGGCACCGTCGGTCGCCGCTCACGAGGCGAGCGGGTAGACCTCCCCGGCCACGTGGATGCGCTCCTTGGCGCCCCGCAGCTCGAACCGCCCGCCCTCAGCCGCGTAGGTCACGGTCCCCGGAAGCAGCACCGGAGCCCTGAAGTCGGCCTCCACGAGCGCCCGTTCCGGAGTGCCGTGCGCGGCGAGACAGCGGGCCACCGTCCACATGCCGTGTGCGATGGCCCGGGGGAAGCCGAACAGCCGGGCGGTGAGGGGGTGCAGGTGGATGGGGTTGCGGTCACCGGAGGCGGCGCCGTAGCGGCGGCCGACGTCCCCGGCGAGCCGCCACTGGGCGACCGAGGGAAGCGGCTTGGGCGGCTCGGGTACCTCGGCCGGCGCGGACGGCTCGCCGCGCTGTCCGTCCGTGCGGTGCCGGGCGAGATACCTGCTTCGCGACTCCCATACGACGGCCTTCCCGTCCCGCACCGCGGTGACCACGACGGCCTCCGTGCCCCTGCGGTGCGGCACCAGAGCGTCGATGTGCACGGACAGCTCGTACACGCCCGTCGCCGTCAGCCGCTGGTGCCGGGTGATGTTGATGTGGGTGTGGACGAGGCCGAGCAGCGGCAGCGGGAACTCCCGGTCGCTCATCAGCCGCATGGCCAGCGGGAAGCCGAGGACATGGGGATAGGTGATCGGCAGTGCGTCGTCGCCGGTCGCGAAGCCGCAGACCCGCTCGTAGGCCGCGAGCCGCGCCAGGTCGACGCCCAGGCCGGGCAGGACGAGGCGGGTCCGCGGGAACTCCGCGTCGGGGCGGGGGCGTTTGAAGGGGGAGAGCACAGCGCCCCGGGCGAGCAGCCCCGGCAGGGAAGGAGGCCCGGTCAGGACGGTCGCGGTCGTCATCACGCCCCCAGCAGGCTCTGGCCGCACACCCGGACGACCTGCCCGTTGACCGCACCCGACTCCGGGTGCGCCAGCCATGCCGTCGTCTCGGCGACGTCCACGGGCAGTCCGCCCTGCGCGAGGGAGTTCATGCGGCGGCCCGCCTCACGGATGAACAGGGGGATCGAGGCGGTCATCCTGGTCTCGATGAAGCCGGGTGCGACCGCGTTGACCGTCACCCCGTGCTCGGCGAGCGCACGCGGCGCGAGCGAGCGGACCAGACCGACGACGCCCGCCTTGCTCGCGCCGTAGTTGGTCTGCCCGGCGTTCCCGGCCAGCCCCGCGATCGACGCCGTCGCCACGATCCGCCCGCCCCGCCGCAGCGTCCCGCTCTCCAGCAGGGCGTCCGTCGTACGCAGCACGCTCGCCAGATTGACGTCGAGCACCGAGCTCCAGCGCTCGGCGGGCATGTTGACCAGGCGCCGGTCCCGGGTGATGCCGGCGTTGTGGACCAGGACGTCCAGCCCGTCCGGCAGCGCGGCCGCGACGCGCTCGCCCGCGTCGGGCGCGGTGATGTCGAGCGCGAGGGCGGTGCCGCCGAGCCGTTCGGCCAGGCGCCGGGCGTCCTGTTCGGCCTGCGGCACATCGAGTACGACGACCCGGGCGCCGTCCCTGGCCAGCGTCTCGGCGACCGCCTCACCGATGCCGCGCGCGGCTCCGGTGACCAGGGCGGTGCGGCCGGTGAGAGGGCGGTCCGGGTCGGCAGGCGCCCCGCTCTCGCCGTAGGCACCGACCTCGGTCACCTGGCCGCTGACGTAAGCCGACCTGGGGGACAGGAGGAACCGCAGGGTCGACCCGGCGGCGCGGGCGTCCGTCAGCCGTACCAGGTTCACGGTCCTGCCGCGCCCGATCTCCTTGCCGAGCGAGCGCGTGAAGCCCTCCAGGGCCTGCTGGACGGCCGCCTGGTGGTGGTCGGAGGCGTCCAGGGGCGCGCCGAGGACGACGATCCGACCGCTCTCGGCGACGGACCGTACGACGGGATGGAGCGCCGCGTGCACCTCGGCGAGGGTCTCCACGTCCCGCACCCCGGTGGCGTCCAGGAGCACGGCGGCCGGTTTCTCGGCGGAGGCCGTCAGATCGAGGCCCGCGTCCCTCCACTCCAGGTCCGACTTCCCGGCCGTGAGCAGCAACCGGTCGCCCTCCAACGCGGGCCGCTGCGGTGACCAGCGTTTCAGCTCGGCCGGCTGCGGCAACCCCAGACGGCGGGTCAGGAAGCGGCCGGCCGTTGTGCCGGTGAAGGTCAGATAGCGGTCGGCCATGTACCACTCCCAGTGCTGCTCCGGTGCTGACTCCGGAGTAAGGTTACCCGAGGTAAGCCCATGGTGACGTGAGGAGTGGGTGGAGATGAGCCCCGTGAAACCACCGTCGGTACGGCGCGTCGCGATCATCGGCGGCACCCGGATCCCGTTCGCCCGCTCCGACGGGCCGTATGCCACCGCCTCCAACCAGGACATGCTCACGGCCGTGGTCGACGGCCTGGTCGAGCGGTACGGGCTCGGCGATCCGGGCGCGGTCGGCGAGTTCGTCGCCGGGGCCGTCCTCAAGCACAGCCGTGACTTCAACCTCGCCCGCGAGACGGTACTCGGCTCGAAGCTGGACGCGCGTACTCCCGCTTACGACATCCAGCAGGCCTGCGGCACCGGTCTCCAGGCCGTCATCGCCGCCGCCAACAAGATCGCGCTCGGCCAGATGGAGTCGGTGGTCGCGGGAGGTGCGGACACGACGAGCGACGCGCCCCTCGGCGTCAACGACGAGCTGCGCCGCATCCTGCTCCAGGCGCGGCGGGCCAAGTCGCTGGGCGGGCGGATCAAGGCGCTCGCGCGCGTACGGCCCACCCACCTCGTCCCCGACATCCCGCGCAACGCCGAGCCCCGCACCAAGCTCTCGATGGGCGAGCACGCGGCCGTCACCGCCCGCGCCTGGGGCATCGCCCGCGAGGCCCAGGACGAGCTCGCGGCGACCAGTCACCAGCGGCTGGCGGCGGCGTACGAACGCGGCTTCTTCGAGGATCTGGTCGTCCCCTTCCGGGGGCTGGCGCGCGATCAGAACCTGCGCCCCGGGTCGACGCCGGAGAAACTGGCCGCGCTGAAGCCGGTGTTCGGGCTGGACCGGCCCGGCCCCACCATGACGGCGGGCAACTCGACGCCGCTGACGGACGGGGCGGCGGTCGTGCTGCTGGCGAGCGAGGAGTGGGCCGAGCGGCGGGGGCTGGAACCGCTGGCGTACCTCACCGCGTACGAGACGGCCGCGGTGGACTTCGTACGGGGCGATGTCGCGGGCGGCGAGGACGGGTTGCTGATGGCGCCCGCGTACGCGGTGCCGCGCATGCTGGAGCGGACCGAACTCGGCCTCGCCGACTTCGACTTCGTCGAGATCCACGAGGCCTTCGCGTCCCAGGTGCTGGCCACGCTTGCGGCATGGGAGAAGCGCGGGCTCGGCCCCGTGGACCGCGCCCGCCTGAACGTGAACGGATCCTCCCTGGCCACCGGCCACCCCTTCGCCGCGACCGGGGCGCGGATCGTGGCGACGCTGGCGAAGTCGCTGGCGGAGAAGGGCGGCTCGGGACGCGGGCTGATCTCCGTCTGCGCGGCCGGCGGACAGGGCGTGACCGCGGTTGTGGAGCGCGGGTGACGGCTGTGAGCGAGTGAAGGTAAGGAGAAGGTGAGGCGAAGCTGAGGGGGCCTCACATAACCCCCGACGTTGCACATACCCGGCCCCGTACCGCCGCCGAACCCGCACAACCCCCACACGCGAGAGCCGTACGATCTCCTGCCTAACCAGCGGTAACCCTTTCCGCAGGCCTCCGCAGGTGAACGCCACGGTGCGCGAGGCACGTACGTCATGCAGCAAGCAGTTTCGTCGCTGCACGCCCGCCGCAGGAGCCGCCCGTGTCCACCCCGCTTCCCTCGTTCGCCCCGTCGGCCGCCTTCGACGACGCTCCGGGACCGCACCTGGTGCAACCCGAGACCCGGCGACTGGACGGTGCCGTACGGGAGGCGTACGTACCGCCGTTCGCGCCGCCGGTGACCCATGGGTCGCTCGCGGACCTGCCGTTCGACAACGCGGCGGCGGCCCCGGACGCGGTGGTTCTCAGCCGCCGTGGCGCGGACGGGCGGTGGTCGGACGTGACGGCGGCGCAGTTCGCCGAGCAGGTGCAGGCGGTGGCCAAGGGGCTGGTCGCCGAGGGGCTGACGCCGGGCGACCGGATCGCGATCATGGCGCGTACGACGTACGAGTGGACGCTGCTGGACTTCGGCGCCTGGGCGGCCGGTCTCGTCACGGTCCCCGTCTACCCCACCTCGTCCGCCTTCCAGACCCGCTGGATCCTCCAGGACTCGGGCGCCGTGGCCCTGGTCACGGAGACCGCGGCCCAGGCGGCCGCCCTCGGCCCCGAAATGGACCGCGTGCCCGACCTGCGCCACATGTGGGTGATGGAGAAGGGCCATGTGGAGCGGCTGGCGGAGCACGGCAGGCAGCAGCCGGACGGGGAGGTGAGCATACGGCGCGGCATGCTGGTGCCGGACACGCTGGCGACGCTCATCTACACCTCGGGCACCACCGGCCGGCCCAAGGGCTGCGCGCTGACGCACGGTAATTTCTTCGCGGAGGTCGACAACGCGATCGAGCTCCTCTACCCGATCTTCAAGGCGAGGACGAGCGAAGAGGCCTCGGTGCTGCTCTTCCTCCCCATGTCGCACGTCTTCGGCCGCATGGTGGCGGTGGCCTGCATCCGGGCCAGGGTCCGCCTCGGCCACGCGCCCAGCCTCAAGGCGGAGGACCTGCTGCCGGACCTCGCGGCGTTCCGGCCCACCTGCCTCCTCACCATCCCCTACATGCTGGAGAAGGTCTTCAACTCCGCCCGTGCCAAGGCCGAGGCGGGCGGCCGGGTGTCGTCGTTCGACCGTGCGGCGTCCGTGGCCGAGCGCTACGGCGAGGCGCTGGAGGCCCGAGCGGCCGGCACGGGAGGCGGCCCCAACGCGGCGCTCAGGACCGCCCGCGCCTTCTACGACCCGCTGGTCTACCGCCGTATCCGCAACGCCATGGGCGGCCGGGTGCGGTACGCGATCTGCGGCGGCTCACCGCTCGGCCGCCGCCTCGCCGCCTTCTACACCGGCGCGGGCATCGAGATCTACGAGGGCTACGGCCTGACCGAGACGACCGGCGCCGCGACCGTCACCCCGCCCCTGAAGCCCCGCCTGGGCACGGTGGGCTGGCCCCTGCCCGGCACCCGCGTCCGTATCGCCGCGGACGGCGAGATCCTCATCGCCGGAGACCAGGTGCTGCGCGGCTACTGGGACCCGTCGGCGGGCGGCGTGGTCCCGGCGGCGGCGGACGGCTGGCTGTCGACGGGCGACATCGGCGCCCTCGACGACGAGGGATACCTCACGATCACCGGCCGCAAGAAGGAACTCCTGATCACCGCGGGCGGCAAGAGCGTCGCCCCGGCGCCCCTGGAGAACTGGCTGCGCTCGCATCCCCTGATCTCCCAGTGCATGGTCCTGGGCGACCGCCGCCCCTACGTCTCCGCCCTGATCACCCTGGACATGGACGGCGTGGGCCACTGGCGCCGGATGAACGGCAAACACCCCGTCCCCGCCGAACTCCTCGTGCATGACGACGAGTTGAGGGCCATCCTCCAGCGCGCGATCGACGAGGCCAACAAACTCGTCTCCCGCCCCGAGTCCATCCGCCGCTTCGCGATCCTCCCGGCGGACTTCACCGAGGCGGCCGGCCATCTGACGCCGTCCATGAAGCTGCGCAGGGAAGCGGTCATGCGGGACTTCGCGGCGGTGGTCGAGGGGCTGTACGAGAAGTAGACGCGCCCTGAGGTCCGAGGGGCGGCCTCGGCGAGACCGCCCCTGGCCGGCCGTCAGCCCGAGTGTCCGCGAGCCTGGGGGCGCTGCCTCAAGCGGTCGACGATCGTCCAGTCCACCACGTGCGACAGCTGGATGTAGGTCTTCTTCCCGGAACGCGAGGTCCGCTCGGCGCGGAAGCCCAGGAATTCATGGGACTCCGGGTCGAAGATGAGGTAATTGCCCTTGTCGTGGGCTTCCTCAGGGTAGGAGATCCCCACACCGGCGCGCCCGGCGGAGTCCTCCATCCCCGGGGTCACCTTGACCCCGGGCACCAGTGCGAGAGCCTCGTACGCGGCAGGCCGCAGTGCCTCGGGCAGCACCGGCCACTTCAGGAGCTCGCCGAGCAGGAAGTAGGCGAAGTACCAGTCCGACGCGGTGAAGTCGTCGATCGGCTTGCCGGACGTGCCGACGCCGATGATGACCGAGATGAGCCTCTCCGGGTCGGTGGGCAGCTTCTTCAGCTTGCTCCACTCCCGAGGCGGCCACACGTTCTCCTTCTCCCCCATGGGCTCCTCCCAGATCACCCGGCCGAGCTCCATGGTCAAAGATCGCTTGGTGCCGTCCACCGAGTCCCAGTTCTCGTCCACATAGGTCTTGACCGCGCCGGTCTTCGTCTCCGTTTCCTTGATGATCCGCTTCGAGTAGATGAACTGGTCGTCGCGCGGCGCCACGGGCTTCTCGTGCTTGGTCGCCCACGCCGCCGCCCCGTTCAGCACCGTCACGGCGGCGGCGTTGCGCATCCGCGGGGCGTTCGTGCCCGCGCGGTCGGTGCGGCCGCCCTCGTCGGCGCCGTCCGCGGTGATCACTACCGCCGTGCCCGTAACCGCCAAGGTGACCACCGCGGCCGTCGCGAGGCGCAGCGCGTAGCGGCGGCTGGGCGCGGCAGCCGGGTGCCGATCCGTACGCGCAATCGTGTTGAGCAGTCGGTGGCGGGCCTGTGCTCGGGTCGCTTCGGTGAGCGGGGCCGCGTCCGCGTTCCAGTCCCGCAGGAGTTCGAGTTCGTCAGTCATGGCCGGATGCCTCTCGCAGTGTCGTCGGATCGGATCCGCCCAACGCTTCGCGCAGTTTGCTGCGAGCCCGGTGCAGCCGTGATCTGACCGTGCCGATGGGGACACCGAGGGCCTGGGCCACCTCCTCGTAGCCGAGACCGCCCCACGCCACCAGCAGCAGCACGTCCCGGTGCCGCGCGGGCAGTGCGGCCAGTGCCGCCGCCAGCTCGCGGCGTACGGCCTGTGCCCCTACCCGGGCCGCGGCCCGGTCGGCAAGCGGCTCCTCGTGGTCGGCGGGAGCCGGGACGCGGGCCAGGGCCTTGAACCGGCGGGCCTCGGCCCGCCGGTGCCGGCCGACCAGGTTGGTCGCTATGCCGAACAGCCAGGGCCCGGCGTCGTCGCCCGTGGCCCGCGAGGGGTCGTACCGGTGCCGCAGCCGGAAAGCAGTGGTGAAGGTCTCCGCCATGAGGTCGTCGGCCGACTCGCCGCCGAGCCTACGGGCCAGATATCGGTGTACCGCATCCGCGTGCCGGTCGAAGAGCACGGCGAACGCCTCGGGCTCATCCCGGGACCGTGCAATGACCGAGGCATCGCTCTCCGCCCCCGTGCGGACGCCTGGCTCGACGGTCATCGGGGCTCCTCTCGTGCTGTGGAACGCTTCGAAGGCTTGGGCTTTCATCTCTCCTTCGCCCGTCGCCTCCGACGAGTTCCATCGCAGCGGCCTAGCCCCGCTCGGCGACCAACCCCCCAGACAGGAAGGCCGACCAGCTGGCGGTGGAGACGGCGAGCCGAGGGCCGGTGGGGTGCTTGGAGTCGCGGACGTGGATGGTGTGGGGGCAGGTGGCGACCTCCACGCATTCGCCGCCCTCACCGCCGCTGTACGTCGACTTGCGCCAGGTGTAGGCGACTTCGAGGCAGTCGCCGCCCTCACCGCCGCTGTAGCTGGACTTGAACCAGTCGAGTCCGTCGGTGTTCACAGTTCCCCCAGCTTCTTCTCGATCAAGGCGCGGGACTCCAAGGGATTGAGGGCCAGCGCCCGCATGATCCCATAGCGCTCGGCGAGCTTCCGCACCTCCTCGGTGTCAGTGATAAGCCTCGGATAGCCCTGTACCTCCGTATAGCCCACCTGGGCATGCTTCTGAGGCGTCAACAAGGTGAATGCGCCGTCCATGTTGGGGTGTTCCGCGCACCCTGTCGGCATGACCTGCAGCTCGACGTTCCGTAGGTCCCCGACCCGCAGCAGACGCTCCAACTGCTTGGCGAAGACGGCCTTCCCGCCGATCGGCCGGTCCAGGATGACCTCCTCCAGCACGTAGCTGATGACCGGCAGGGGCTGGCGATCGAGGACCTGCTGTCGGGACAGCCGGTCCGAAACCCGCCTCTCGATGGCTTCTTCGCTCAGCAGCGGGCGCCGCTTGACGAGGACGGCGTGCGCGTAGTCCGCGGTCTGGAGTAGCCCCGGGACGCCTTGGTTGGCGTAGAAGTGCAGCTCAACCGCCTCCGCCTCCAACGCCGCGTAACTCCGGTACCACTCCGGATGCCGAGTCCGCCGCTTCGACATCGCCCGCTCGACGTCCTCGATCGCATCCGTCAACAGCCCACCGGCATCGAGGACTTCATCCGCCTTCTCCAGGAACTCGGGCCGCGGCACCCGCACGCCCCGCTCCATCGCCCCGATCTGATCGGGCCCGTACCCGACCATCACGCCGAACTCCTTCTGCGTCAGCCCCGCCCGCTCGCGCAGCCGCCGCAACATCTTGCCCATCGTGCTGAACAGCTCGATGGTCCCGTCGGCCTCCGCCGGGGTCTCCGGCCTCCGCTCCCGCTCGTCCTTCATCCGTGTCCCCGTCCTCACGTCGTTGTGGTCACGGCCGACCGCCCGACTTCACACGCCTCGCAGCCGTACTGCTACACAGAGTCGCGCAGTCTCCCCTGGTCAGCGTAGATACAACCGGCCACTCTCAGTGACGTGAACGCCGAAATCACCACCCCCACAGCCACCCCCACCTTCACCCAACGCCTCAGCGCCACCCCCCGAGGCGCCCGCCTCGCCAGACGCCTCGCCGCCCATCAACTCGCCGCCTGGGGCCACCCGTACGACAGCGACGCGAACCACACCGCGCAGCAACTCGTCGCCGAGCTCGCCGCGAACGCCGTCACCCATGGCCGCGTCCCGGGACGTGACTTCGAGCTGCGGCTGATTCTTCTCACGGAGCAAACCCTGCGCATCGAGGTCAGCGACGCTCGCGGTGACCGCCGGCTCCGCTTCGTCGCCGACCCCGACGCCGAGGGCGGACGAGGCCTGCTTCTCGTCGCTATCCTCGCTCTGACCTGGGGAGTTGCCGATCGGGACGTCGGTAAGACGGTGTGGGCGGAGGTCGCTCTCAAGGACGCCTTGACCGTGACCGTGGAAAACGGTTGCCGTCTCGTTACGGCAACACCTTGACGTGACATGACGTATCCGCGTTGGCTACCGCCAACCCCGGGTTGCAAACGCCGCTCCTCCGCTCGGAAGGCACCACCAGTGAACGTCCGTACCGCCCACACCCCCGCCGTCTGGCGCCGCATGGGCACAGCTCTCGCCGCCTCCGTCTCAGCACTGTCGCTCACGGCATGCGGTGTCCTCGACGGTGTCGGGAGCGATGACAGCTCCGCGGCGCCGAAGAAGGGCGACGACATCACGGTGGGCCTTCTGCTGCCCGACACGGACACGGCACGCTTCGAGAAGTTCGACTACCCGCTCATCAAGAAGGAGGTCGGCGCCCTCACCGACGGCAAGGGCAAGGTCCAGTACGCCAACGCCGAAGCGAGCCCGGACAGACAGAGCCAGCAGTTCCAGAAGATGATCGAGGACCAGGTGGACGTGATCCTGGTCGACGCGCTGGACGCCAAGGCCATCGCATCGGACGTGCGGAAGGCCAAGGACGCGGGCATTCCGGTCATCGCCTACGACCGGCTCGCGGAGGGCCCGATCGACGCCTACGTCTCCCACGACAACGAGCTCGTCGGCGAGGTGCAGGGCCGCGCGCTGGTCGAGGAGCTCGGTCCGAAGGCCGCGTCCAGCAAGGTCGTCATGATGAACGGCGACCCCGCCGACCCGAACACGGCCCGGTTCAAGAAGGGCGCGCTCGACGAGCTCGAGGGCGAGGTGAACATCGTCAAGCGGTACGACACCGACAAGTGGTCGCCCGAGGTGGCCGAGGCGAACATGAAGAAGGCGATCGCCTCCGTCGGGCTGAACAACATCGCCGCGGTCTACTCGGCCAACGACGGCATGGCGGGCGCCGTCATCGACGCGCTCAAGGAGGCGGGCGCGAGCAAGATACCGCCGGTGACCGGGCAGGACGCGAACCTGGAAGCGGTGCAGCGGATCGTCGCGGGTGAGCAGTTCATGACCGTGTACAAGTCCTTCCTGCTGGAGGCGAACAACGCCGCGAAGATGGCCGTGTACAAGGTCCAGGGCCGCGACATCGAGTTCGACGCGCTGACCCAGGACTCGGTCGACAGCCCGACCGACGAGGGCATCCCCGCCCAGCTGGTGCCGGTGGTCGCCCTCACGAAGGGCAACATCGAGGAGACGGTCATCCAGGACGGCGTCTACACCGTCAAGGACATCTGCACCCCCGAGTACGCGGCCGACTGCGCGGCGATCGGCCTGAACTAGGGCCTGTCGTTCGGAGCATGCCGACCTGAGCTGCCCGGTTTCCGGGAGCCGCCCGAGCCGCCCGCCGCCCTGCGACGGCTCTCCACCAGGTCCGCGAACGCCCGGGCAGGTGGGCTGAGCGCGTCCCAGCGGCGGACCGCCCAGCCCACGGGCAGCGGGCGCAGGGCGGGCAGCGGGATCAGACGCAGGTCGCCGTCGTCGCCGGGGACGGGCAGCCCCGGCAGCGCGGGCAGCACCGCCCGGCCGACCCCCAGCTCGGCCAGCAGCAGCGCCGTGTCCCAGTCGGCGACGCTCGTGTCGTGCCCGAGACGGACGCCCAGCTCCGCGCAGGCGGCGTCCAGATGAGCCGCCGAGGCGGAGTTCGGCGGCAGCCGGATCAGCCGTACGTCACGCAGGTCGGCGGCGACATCGACGTACGGCCGCCGCGCGAGCGGATCGTCGGCCCGCACCGCCAGCACCCAGGGCAGCTCCACCACCGGCCGCTGTTCGATGCCGCGGACCGGTGGGCCGAGGGTGATCCAGGCCAGGTCGAGCGTGCCGTCGGCCAGCGCGTCGAAGCTTCCCCGGCCCGAGCTGACCGTGCGGAACTCCAGGTTGACCTGGGGATGCCGCCGCCGGTACGCCACGACCGCCTCCGACATGAAGTGCCGTACGGTCGTGGCCCCGGTCGCCACCCGCACGTACCCGCTCTCCCCGTCGACGAGGTCCCGCAGCTGCCGTACCGCCAGATCCAGCCCGGATATCCCCTCGGCGGCGGCCGCCTCCAGCACGCGCCCCGCCTGGGTCGGCACGACCCCTCTGGGCTGCCGCTCCAGCAGCGCGACGCCGGTCTCCCGCTCCAGCCGCTTCACATGCTGGCTCACGGCCGACTGGGTGCACCCCAGCTCCCGGGCCACCGAACTCAGGCTTCCGGCACGGCACACGGCCACGAACACACGCAGGTCGTCGAGGGTCATGACCCTTAAGTTAATGCTTGGGTACAGCGACAAATCCCAAGGATTGACTGGGCTTTGACCGATGGACGACCATTCTCGACGGGCCCGGGCGGCAACCCGCTCCCCGTCCTCGCCGGTGTCCGGACCAAGGCGGGGAGGGAGCGGGTGCCGACCCAAGACGACCGCCCAGAGCGCCTGGCGCCGAAAGGACGGCACGTGTCGACTCCCACCGCTCAGGCACAGTCCCTGCTGGAGGAACTCGGCGCCGCGAGCATCCCGCACCCCGGCGGCACCCTCCTCGCCCACCTGCTCCGCGTGCACTCCCGCCTCGCCCGCTGGAACGCCCGCCCCGCCCTGCGACTCGCCGGACTCTGCCACGCGTTCTACGGCACCGACGGCTTCCCGAAGGCCCTGCTCCCTCTCGACCGCCGCGGTGAACTGGCGGCGGCGATCGGGGCGGAGGCGGAGTCGGTCGTGTACTTCTACGCCGCCTGCGACCGCGAGGCCACCTATCCGACCCTCGTGGAACAGGCGCCCGGCTTCCGTGATCGCTTCACGGGCCGCTCCCACACCCCGGACACCCGTCTCCGCCGCGACCTGGCCGAGCTCACCGCCGCCAACGAACTCGACCTCGCCGACCACGA
Organism: Streptomyces sp. NPDC028907; assembly: GCF_055564995.1. Taxonomy (NCBI): domain Bacteria; kingdom Bacillati; phylum Actinomycetota; class Actinomycetes; order Kitasatosporales; family Streptomycetaceae; genus Streptomyces; species Streptomyces sp. NPDC028907. The sequence goes on along the minus strand of NZ_JBVHVE010000006.1, from coordinate 541,574 downwards.
CCCCGCCTTCCGTGAGCGGTACGGCGCCGGCCTGCTCGCCCTGTTCCAGCGCTGGCGGCCGCTGCTGAGCCGGGAGGCCTGGAGCGAGTGTCCGACCCTTGACTTCACAGGACGGTCGCGCGACATTCACATTTCTGACATGGCGTCAGGAAAGTCGGATGACACCCCAGGCGGGAGCGGCACCCATGACCACTGACGCGCACCCCTCGCGAAGACACGTACTGGCCGCGGGAGCCGCGAGCACCGCCGCGGCACTCGGCGTCGTGGGCACCACCCAACAGACCGCCCGCGGCGCCGACTTACCCCTCCTCGGCACCTACGACGTCGTCGTGATCGGCTCGGGGGCCGCCGGCATGACCGCCGCTCTCACCGCCGCCCGGCAGGGCCTGAGCTGTGTGGTGCTGGAGAAGGCGCCCACCTTCGGCGGGTCCGCCGCGCGTTCCGGCGCCGGGATCTGGATCCCGAACAACCCGGTGATCCTCGCGGCCGGGGTGCCGGACACGCCCTCGAAGGCCGCCGAGTACCTCGCCGCGGTCGTCGGCCCGGACGTCCCGGTGGAGCGGCAGCGCGCGTTTCTCGCCCACGGCCCGGCGACGCTCTCCTTCGTCATGGCCCACAGCCCTCTCCGCTTCCGCTGGATGGAGGGCTACAGCGACTACTACCCCGAGCTGCCCGGCGGCCTCCCGAACGGTCGCTCCGTAGAGCCCGACCAGCTCGACGGCAACCTCCTCGGCGCCGAACTGGCCCGTCTGAACCCGCCGTACATGGACCTGCCCGCCGGCATGGTCGTCTTCAGCGCCGACTACAAGTGGCTGGCCCTGGCCGCGGTGAACGCCAAGGGGGCCGCGGTGGCGGCGGAATGTCTGGCGCGGGGCACGGCCGCGGCACTGCGCGGGGAGAAGCCGCTGACCATGGGGCAGTCGCTGGCGGCCGGGCTACGGCTGGGGCTGCGCTCGGCCGGTGTGCCGGTGTGGCTCGACACTGCGCTCACCGACCTGTACGTCGAGGGCGGCGCCGTGAGCGGGGCGGTCGTCGCCCGGGACGGCGCGCCCGGCCTGGTCCGCGCCCGGCGGGGCGTGATCGTCGGCTCGGGCGGCTTCGAGCACAACGCGGCGATGCGCGAGCGCTACCAGCGTCAGCCCATCGGCACGGGCTGGACGGTCGGCGCGAAGGAGAACACCGGCGACGGCATCCGGGCCGGCCACCGGCTCGGCGCCGCCCTCGGCCTCATGGACGACGCCTGGTGGGGCCCCGCGATCCCGCTGCCCGGCGGGCCGTACTTCTGCCTGTCCGAACGCACCCTCCCAGGCGGCCTGTTGGTCAACGCGGCCGGGTCCCGGTTCGTCAACGAGGCCGCCCCCTACAGCGACGTCGTCCACACCATGTACGACGTCCACGACACGAACCCCGCCATCCCGTCCTGGCTGATCGTCGACCAGAACTACCGGAACCGCTACCTCTTCAAGGACGTCCTGCCGACCCTGCCCTTCCCGGCCGGCTGGTACGACTCCGGTGCCGCGCACAAGGCCTGGACCCTGGACGCGCTCGCCACCTCCATCGGCGTCCCGGCGACGGCCCTGCGCACCACCGTGGACCGCTTCAACTCCCAGGCCTGGCGCGGCAAGGACCCCGACTTCCACCGGGGCGACAGCGCCTACGACCACTACTACACGGACCCGTCCGTCCTCCCGAACTCCTGCCTGGCCCCCCTCTGGCTCCCGCCCTACTACGCCCTCCGCATCGTCCCCGGCGACCTCGGCACCAAGGGCGGCCTCGTCACCGACGCCCGCGCCCGCGTGCTGCGCGAGGACGGCTCGGTGATCCGGGGCCTGTACGCCGCCGGAAACGCGAGCGCAGCCGTCATGGGGCACAGCTACGCGGGCGCGGGCTCGACGATCGGCCCGGCGATGACGTTCGGGTACATCGCGGCGCGGGACATCGCCGGGAGCCTCTAGTCAGTCCGGGCGGGCTTCCGGGTGATCAGGAAGGCCTGTGGGGACGTCTCGTCGAGCGCGGGGTCGGGTTCGCGGACCGTGCGGGAGACCAGGGCGAAGCCGGCCGCCGTCAACAGGTCGGCCATGTCCTCCGGCCGGCGACGCTGGAAGGTGAGCGCGACCGGGTGGCCCCAGGGCTGGTCGTAGTGCCGGTGTTCGTCGCCGGCCTGGAAGGCGACGAACAGGGGCGCGCCCGGCGCCAGCACGCGGTGGAACTCGGCGAAGAGGGCCGGGAGCCGGTCCACGGGGGTGTGGATGGAGGAGTAGAAGGACAGGGCACCGGCCAGCGCGCCGTCCGCGAGGTCCAGGTCCAGCATCGAGCCCTGCTCGAAACGGAGCTGGGGGTTCTCGCGACGGGCGATCGCGAGCATGGACTCCGACAGGTCGAGCCCGAACACGTTCAGCCCCAGTGCGGCGAGGCGCCCGGTCGTGCGGCCCGGACCGCACCCCAGGTCGGCCACCAGCCCGTCCCCGCCGGCTCCGCTCTCCTCGACGAGTTCGGCGAACACGCTCAGCAGCGCCCGCTCCAGCGGGCGGTTCGCGAGCTCGTCCTGGAAGAGCGTCGCGTAGTCCTCGGCGACGGCGTCGTAGAAGGTGCGGGTGGTGGTCAGAAAGTCGGAGTCGGCCATGGCCGGGGACCTTAGCGAAGAGGTGCGGCTACTCGCCTGCGTCTTCCTGCTCCCCGGCCCGCATCCGGCCAACGCCGACCCCGGTGCCGACGGCGATGCCCATGCACATCCCCAGCGACAGCCCTAGGGCCAGGTTGTCGAAGACGGTCACCCCCAGGACAAGGCCGATGCTCACGCCGAGGCTGAGTCCGACGGACATCCCCATCGCCAGCTTGTTGCCCGCGGCGCTCCCGCCGCTCTCCCCGTGGTTGTTCTCATCATCGCTGGTCACCCGGCAATTCTCCCACGGCCCCTCCTCACGCCACCCCGACCGCCCGCAGCACCGCGGTGACCCCGGCCGCCCCCAGCACCACCACCGGGAACGGCGCCCGCCGCCAGGCCAGTACGCCGGCCGCCAGCACCCCGGCCGGCCGCGCCCACCCCGCGAAACCCCCGCCCTCGGTCAGCGCGCCCGTGGCCAACAGGGCCACCAGCAGGACGATCGCGCCCGCCGACAGCAGCTCCTGCACCCGCGAGGGCAGCGCCACCCGGCCGTGCAGCACCGGCCCCACCAGCCGGAAGGCATACGTCCCGACCGCCAGCGCCAGGATCATGGCCACCGTCGCGCTCATGCCGTACGCCCCACGCCGCGCCCGTGTCCGACGAGCCCTGCCAGGGCCACCAGCACCGGCACCCCGGCCGGGACGGCGGGCGTCACCGCCAGCGCCAGCCCGGCGCCGAGCAGCGCGCACCGCCGTACGGCCGGATTCGCGCGCAGGGCGGGCAGCACCAGGGCGACGAGGACGGCGGGGAAGGCCGCGTCCAGTCCGTAGTTGCCGGTGTCGCCGAGCGCGTCGCCGGCCAGCGCGCCGGCCAGGACGCCGAGGTTCCAGACGGTGAACAGGCCGAGCCCGGAGATCCAGAACGCCGCCCGTCGCCGCGCCGGATCCGACTGGGCGAGGGCGAAGGCCACCGTCTCGTCGGTCACCAGGTGCGCGCCGAAGAGGCGGGCGAGGCGGCCCCGGCCGAGGATGTCCGCGACGGCGAGGCTGAAGGCCACCGTGCGGGTGTTGAGCAGCAGCCCCGTCGCCGCGGCGGCCACCGGCCCGCCCCCGGCGAGCAGTACACCGACCGCGCTGAACTGGGCGGACCCCGCGTACACGACCAGCGACATCACCACCGGCACCCATACGGGCAGCCCGCCGGCCACCGAGATCGCGCCGAAGGAGACACCGACCACACCGCTGGCCAGCCAGACGAGTGAGCTGTCACGGACCAGGGAGCTGTCGGGTGGGGTGCCCGGGGGTGTTCGGAGTAGCGAACGCATGTTTTCTACAATGGACAGCAGCAGGCCTGTTCGTCAAGGCGAACGATCGTACCGATGGAGCGAACACGATGTCCGACGCGGCGCCCCCGCCCTCCCGGCTGCCCCTCGACTGGATCGCGGCGTCCCTGCGGCGCGAGCGCACCCGGGCCGGGCTGTCCCTCTCCGAACTGGCCAAACGGGCCGGGATCGCCAAGTCCACGCTCTCCCAGCTGGAGGCGGGCGGCGGAAATCCCAGCGTGGAGACGCTGTGGGCACTCGGGGTGGCGCTCGGGGTGCCGTTCAGCGCGCTGGTGGAGCCGCCGTCGCCCGCGGTCCAGGTGATCCGGTCCGGCGAGGGGCCCACCGTCGCCTCCGAGCGGGCGGACTACGTGGCCACCCTGCTCTCGGCCAGCCCGCCCGGCGCCCGCCGGGACATCTACCACCTGCGAGCCGAACCGGGAGCGGCCCGGGAGTCGGAGCCGCACATTCCGGGATCCGTGGAGCATCTGGTCGTCAGCACGGGGCGGCTGAAGGCGGGGCCGCGGGGGGAGGCGGTGGAGCTGGGGCCCGGGGACTACATGACGTATCGCGGGGATGTGCCGCACGCGTACGAGGCGCTGCTGCCCGGGACGACGTTCGTGCTGATCATGCAGCACGTGTGAGGTGGGAAAGGCAGGGGCGGGAAAGGCAGGAGCCCCGTTGCCTTGCGGCACGGGGCTCCTTGGGTACTGCTATCTGTTCCGGATCAAAGCACCAGGCTCCGAGACCGAAGACTCAGACCGGGGTGACGTTCTCCGCCTGAGGACCCTTCGGGCCCTGCGTCACGTCGAAGGAGACCTGCTGGTTCTCCTCCAGCGAACGGAAACCGCTCGCGTTGATCGCGGAGTAGTGAACGAAGACGTCGGGGCCGCCGCCTTCTTGGGCGATGAAGCCAAAGCCCTTTTCGGCGTTGAACCACTTCACGGTTCCGGTAGCCATAAGCCCTCCTTGGGCCCAAAGGGTTGCCCTGCTCCAGAACCCTGCAAGTGTGAAAACAAGATGCCGCACAACTGCATACGTCTGAAAACGACGAGAGCCCGCGGTCACATGCTCCGCAGGCTCTGTACTGCAAGGGAAACCAAACTGCAACTTGCGGCGAGCCTAGCACGCGGGCAGCCGAAAGCAATAGAGGTCAAGATCACGTCACCCGGATGTTTGAAGATCGAGTGTCGGCTTGACGGAAAGATCCCGTGTCGACTTGACGAGCCGGGGGTTAAGGGCGGTTGTGACGGAGGTGTCACGACCCTGAGGGCTGCACGCTACCCCATGGGGTCTACTGTCGCGATGTGGACAATTCTCGCACCCGGCCGCGCGTAGGCCACATCCAGTTCCTGAACTGCCTGCCCCTGTACTGGGGGCTCGCGAGAACGGGCACGCTCCTCGACTTCGAGCTGACCAAGGACACCCCGGAGAAGCTCAGCGAGCAGCTCGTGCGCGGCGACCTCGACATCGGGCCGATCACCCTCGTCGAGTTCCTGCGCAACGCCGACGACCTGGTCGCCTTCCCCGACATCGCGGTCGGCTGCGACGGCCCCGTGATGTCCTGCGTGATCGTCTCGCAGGTCCCGCTGGACCAGCTGGACGGAGCCCGGGTCGCTCTCGGCTCCACCTCGCGCACCTCGGTCCGCCTGGCCCAGCTGCTGCTCGCCGAGCGCTACGGCGTGAGCCCCGACTACTACACCTGCCCGCCCGACCTCAGCGTGATGATGCAGGAGGCGGAGGCGGCCGTACTCATCGGAGACGCCGCGCTGCGGGCCAACCTCCTGGACGGCCCCCGCTACGGCCTCGAAGTGCACGACCTCGGCGCGCTCTGGAAGGAGTGGACCGGGCTGCCGTTCGTCTTCGCGGTCTGGGCGGCGCGCCGGGACTACCTGGAGCGCGAGCCGGTCATCACCCGCAAGGTCCACGAGGCCTTCCTCGACTCCCGCAACCTCTCCCTGGAGGAGGTCGGCAAGGTCGCCGAGCAGGCGGCCCGCTGGGAGGCCTTCGACGAGCGGATCCTGGAGCGGTACTTCACCACCCTCGACTTCCGCTTCGGCGGCCCGCAGCTGGAGGCGGTCGCGGAGTTCGCACGCCGGGTGGGTCCGACCACGGGATTCCCGGCGGACGTGAAGGTGGATCTGCTCCAGCCGTAGAGTTTTACCGGCGTATTGAGCCGTACGGGGGAAGGGTGGACGCCGATGCAGCCGCTCGGAGTTGACGAGCCCACCGTCGTCGGACCGTACCGGCTGCTCGGCCGGCTCGGCTCCGGCGGCATGGGCCGGGTGTACCTGGGCCGCAGCGCGGGCGGCCGTACGGTCGCCGTCAAGATCGTGCACCCGCACTTCGCGCTGGACGAGGAGTTCCGGGCCCGCTTCCGCCGGGAGGTGGACGCCGCGCGGCGGGTGGGCGGCGCCTGGACGGCGCCCGTGCTGGACGCGGACCCGGAGGCGGCGGTGCCGTGGGTGGCCACGGGGTACGCGGCGGGTCCCTCGCTGGCCGCCGCGGTCGCGGACTCCGGCGCGCTGCCCGCCCACTCCGTACGGGCGCTGGGCGCCGGGCTGGCCGAGGCGCTGGCGGCCGTGCACGAACTGGGGCTGGTGCACCGGGACGTGAAGCCGTCGAACGTCCTGCTGACCCTGGACGGCCCCCTGCTGATCGACTTCGGCATCGCCCGGGCCACCGACGGCACCGCGTCCCTGACGTCCACCGGCGTCTCCATCGGCTCCCCCGGCTACATGTCGCCCGAGCAGATCCTCGGCAAGGGCATCACGGGAGCGGCCGACGTCTTCTCGCTGGGCGCGGTGCTGGCGTACGCGGCGACAGGGGAGCCGCCGTTCCCCGGGGACTCGTCGGCGGCGCTGCTGTACAAGGTCGTGCACGAGGAGCCCGAACTCGGTCCGCTGGACGGCGAGGTGCGCGAGCTGGTGGCGGCCTGTCTGGCCAAGGAGCCGGGGGCGCGGCCCGCCCCGACCGAGCTGGCGCGACGGCTGGCCCCGGACGGGGCGGCCCGGCTGGTGGCGGGCGGGTGGCTGCCGGGCGGGCTGGTCGAGCAGGTCAGCCGCAGTGCGGTCCAGCTGCTGAACCTGGACGCCGCCGACACCGGGGCGGAGGTCGTCTCGGGGCCGGTGGCGTTCAGCCGGCCGGCGACGGTGGGGGAGTTCGGGCCGCCGCCGGTGATGCCCGGGGTGCCCGTGGGCGGGGTGCCCCTGGGCAGTGCGCCTGTGCCTGTGCCTGTGCCTGTGCCCGAGACCGTGCCGCCCGTGGGCGTGCCCGAACCGCGCGATGCCGTGCCGCAGGACACGGCCCCCGCCTCCGGCTCAGGCGACCGGCCCGGGAAACTCTCCCTCTCGGTCGCGGCGGCCTCGACGCCGGGGGAGGGCGGCCGTGGGCGGCGGCTCAGCTGCACCGTGGCGCTCGCGGTGGCGGGGGCGTTGGCCGCGGTGACGGTGGGGACCGTGTTCGTGTTCGAGCTGCTTCCGGGCAGAGGCCAGGACACCAACGCCGGTTCCGATGCCCCCGCGCCCGCGGCGCCGGACGACGGCGTCTCCGGCGCACCGATCGAAAGCGACGTACCCGATCGCTATGTCGGAACCTGGGAGGGCAAGGCCAACGCCCTGAACGGAGCCCTGCCGGCCGGGACCTTCCGGCTCACCGTGCACAAGGCCGCCATCGGCGAGGAGTTGGGCACTCTCCGGTCGACGGACCTGCTCGGCCTCTCCTGCAACGACGTACTGACCCTGAAGAAGGTGACGGCGAAGGAGCTCGTCGTGACGTCCGTGGGCCGGAAGACCAACCACGGCGGCTGCAACCCGAAACCGCACACCGTCCGGATCAGGCCGACCGGCGACGACCTGCTGTACCAATCCGAGAGCGACGCGGAGGGGAACCCCGAGGCGCGGTTGTCGAAGATCGACGAGTAGCGGGGCCGAGGGTCCGGCAGCGGTGGCAACTCCCGCGCCGCACCGTCGCGGTGCAGGTGATCCGCTCCTCAGTCGCCGCCCCCGCCGCCGCCTCCACCGTCACCCCCGCCGTCCCCGCCCCCACCGGAGTCGCCGCCGGCCCCGCCGTCCCCGCCGTCCGAGCCCCAGCCGTCGCTGCCGCCGGGCTCGTTGTCGTCGCTGCCGCTCCCGAGGTTGGTGAACCAGGGGCGGTCCCACCACTCGTCGACGGCGATCGGCTCGCCCCCGACCGCCACCGGGCGCCGCTGAGACCGGAAGCGCGCCAGGCCCGTCGTGTCCCCGAGCCCGAAGGCGACGGCGAAGGCATGCGCCATGACCACGTCCAGCGGGTCGGCGCTCTCCCACCGCACCGGGGCCAGCGGGAGCAGTACCGAGCCCGGCTCGGGCACCGGGCGGCGCGCGGGGCGGGTCAGCAGGGCGACGGGCCGTTCGTCGCGCAGCAGCCACGAACTCGTCGCGTTCTCCCGCCGCAGCACCCAGCGCTGCCCGGGCAGCCGCACCTCGACGGAACTCTTCGACTTGCGCCGCTTCTTGTCGAGGCTGAGCTGCGCGGTCATGTCACCGACGGTCAGCCACAGGCCCTTGGCCGGCTGGGGGGAGTCCCGGCGGAACCCGTGGGGTGCCCGGATACGGACGACGGGAGCCCCGGGCCCCCACACGTCCACGCGCACCAGGCGCCGGTCCACGGCGACGGCGACCGGCCCGGCGGGGCCCGGCGCGAACCGCCGCGCGATCCACAGCGGCACGCCCTCGGCCCGGGCCCGGTCCGCCAGGGCGGCCACCTGCTCGGGCCCACCACACCGCTGTACCGCCAACTCCCCCAGCGCGCGGGCGAACTCGGCTGCCTGCCGTACCTTCACCGGCGTGGCGGTCCCGGTGACGCGGGTCACCGGGACGATTCCCGGCCCCTCGGCCAGCCGCTGAAGCGGGCGTTCCGCCCCGCCGCCCCCGAGCCAGGACCCGCGCCGGAACGCCTCGGCCATGGCACCGAGGTTCAGCTCACCGAGCGGCGTCGCCCGGCCGCCGCGCCGCAGCTGGTCCCCGGTCAACTCGACAGTCCGCGCCAGCGGATTCCACGACCGCTCGCCGTACAGCACCTGGCTCACAACAACCCCCCGTACGTATGTGGCTCGCCAGAGCACACGCTCACACAGCCGGGTTCGGTTTCCGCCGCCGCAGCACCCTGCCCACGATCCCCAGCAGGCCCGCCACCACCCCGAAGACCGCTCCGGCCACCAGAGCGCCCGGGAACAGCGCCGACCAGAAGTCGGGGCCGAAGAGTGGCGGCAGTTCGTCCTCGCGCACGGCGTCCGTGACCGGGTACGGGCTGTCGGCCGTGGCCGGCTCGTCGGAGCGCTCGGTCTTGTCGAGCACGGTCATCAGGGCGGCGAGGCGGCTGCCCATCAGGTGGTCGTCGGCGTCGAGGGCACTGGCGTCCCCGACCGTGATGGATTCCGGCAGATCGAATTCGAGGCTGTAACTGTCCAGCCGCAGCCCGTAGTTGAAGACGTCGATCGAGCCGTGCAGCGGGTCGGCGACCACGTACACGCCGTCCTCGCCCACCTTGTCGTGGATCGCCGCGGCGAACGCCGCCTCGTCCCCGCCGGACTCGTCCTCCATCAGCTGCGGGACGAGCGAGACGAAGACCGGGCCACCGCCCTCGGAGCGCGCGAACGCACGGATGCGGTCGTGGAGCCGGTCCAGCTGAGCGGCGTCCAGGACCCGCGGGCTCTCCGGGTCCGCGTACACCGGGTCCTTGCCCAGGCCTTCCGCCACCCGGTCGAGGCGGGCGTTCAGCTCGAACGCCCGGGGCGGCGGTGACCAGCTCGACCGGGTCTGGCCGTAGACGAGGGGGGCGGCCACGACGATGGCGACGGCGGAGGCGAGGGCCAGGACCGCGACGGTCCAGCGCAGCGCGCGGCTCGCCTTGGGCACAACCGGCCCCTTGGCCTGCTTGCCTGACTTGCCCTTCTTCGTCTGCTTGGCCCCCTTGGGCTGGGGGGCTTGCGAAAGGCGGTGCCACCAGCGCCGTACGTACGGAACCAGCACCAGGATCAGCAGCGGTACGACGACGAGCAGGACGCCCGTGAGGGACGACTGCTCGCTGCGGTCGGTCGAGCCGATGTACGCGTCCGCGGGCTCGGCGCCGTCGTCGTACTTCCCGCGTGCCGCCTCCGCCCGCGCCGCCGCCTTCTCGTCGCCCTGCGCGACGACCTCGGCGAAGCGCTCGAAGCGGCGCAGCGGGCCCGCGTCGTAGGGGAGTTCGTAGAGGGCGACCGTCTGGGCGTCGTCCGCCGGGGCGTCGACTCCGTACGCGACGGCGTCCGTCACCCTCGACTCGTCGACGAGTACGTACAGCCCGTCCCGGCCGAGCCGCTCGTGGACCGCGTCGAGCAGTCCCGGGTCGGCGCCGCTCAGGCTCGGGAGGACGAGGACGTACGTCGGAACACCGGTGCGCTCGGCCACTCTGGCGAAGTCGCGGGCAGTGGACTGCGGTACCTCGCGGGGGAGTTGGTCGGTGACGTGGACCGGGTTCTCGCGGAGGCGGTCGGCGAGGTAGGCGGCCTGGGGTGCCGTGTCGGTGGCCGCCCGGGCGGGGACCGTGGCGGTCGCGAACAGGGCTGCCAGGGCACAGAGGGCGAGGAACACGCGGGCGGCGTGGGTGCGCCATGGGTGCCGGGTCCCGCGTATGCCGATTGCCATGGTTGTGCGCACTGCTGTCTTCCCCCGTGTCACGCCGACCGCTGTTGCTCGCGGCACTCTACTGAGTACGTCGTCGGCGCCGCCTTCGACGGGGGCCGTGGGAGTCCATAAGATCTCGATACCTTCAACAGATCCTCATATCCGAACCCAGGACACCGTCATGAACACCGCCCTGCTGGTGCTCGTCGCCGCGCTCTGGGGTGCCGTCGCGGGGGCGCTGCTGCCCCGGGCCGCGTACCGGTTCTCCGCGCCGGAGGGGGAGGAGTGGCGGGGGCGGTGTCCGGGTGGGCATCCGATCGAGGGCTGGTCCGGGCGGGCCCGGTGCGGGCGGTGCGAGGCCGGTACGCCGCCGTACGGGCCCGGCGCCCCGGGACTCGCCGCTGCCACCGCCCTCGTCTGCGCCGCCCTCGCCGCCGCCACCGACACCCGGCCCGAGCTGGGTGTCTGGCTGCTGCTGGCGCCCGTCGGCGTACTGCTCACGGTCGTCGACTTCCGGGTACGGCGGCTGCCCAACCCGCTGACCCTCACCCTGGCGCTCGCCGCACCAGCCCTGCTCGGCCTGGTCGCCCTCGTACCCGAGCACGCCGGTGACTGGCCGACGGCCCTGTGGGCCACGCTCGCGCTCGGCGCCGGCTACTACGTGCTGTACCTCGTCAACCCCGGCGGCATGGGCTTCGGCGATGTGAAGCTGGCGCTCGGGGTGGGGGCGGCGCTGGGCTGGTACGGCTGGTCGACGGTCATGCTCGGCACCTTCGCCGGGTTCCTGTTCGGGGCGCTCTACGGCTGGGCCCTGGTGCTGCTGCGCAGGGCCGGGCGCAAGACGGCGATACCGTTCGGGCCGTTCCTGCTCGGCGGGGCGTTCGTGGGGCTGCTGATCGGCGCGTACGCGGCCTGACCTCCGGACGCCGAAAACGCTGGCGTAGGCTGGTCGGGTCCGTCCAACCCCTTGACGAAAGGGACGCCCCCGGTGACCGAGAAGGCCGACCTCACGTCGTTTGATGTCACAGCCGTCCTCGACCGTGCCGCAGCGGGCGGACGCATCACCCCCGAGGAAGCGCTCGTCCTCTACCGCGACGCCCCGCTGCACGCGCTGGGCGCCGCCGCCGACGCCGTACGCCGCCGCAAGTACGCGGGCACCGAGCACATCGCGACGTACATCATCGAGCGCAACATCAACTACACGAACGTGTGCGTCACGGCGTGCAAGTTCTGCGCCTTCTACGCGGCTCCCAAGGACAAGGCCAAGGGCTGGACCCGCGACCTCGACGACATCCTGCGGCGCTGTGCCGAGACCGTCGAGCTGGGCGGCACCCAGATCATGTTCCAGGGCGGCCACCACCCGGACTATGGCGTCGAGTACTACGAGAAGCACTTCGCCGCGATCAAGAAGGAGTTCCCGCAGCTCGTCATCCACAGCCTGGGGGCGAGCGAGGTCGAGCACATGGCCCGGATCTCCGGTGTGTCGGTCGAGGAGGCCATCACCCGGATCCACGAGGCCGGGCTCGACTCCTTCGCGGGCGCCGGTGCCGAGCTGCTGCCCGAGCGGCCGCGCAAGGCCATCGCCCCGCTGAAGGAGAGCGGCGAGCGCTGGCTGGAGATCATGGAGGCCGCGCACAACCTCGGTGTCGAGTCCACGTCGACCATGCTCATGGGCACGGGCGAGACCAACGCCGAGCGCATCGAGCACCTGCGGATGATCCGTGACGTCCAGGACCGCACGGGCGGCTTCCGGGCCTTCATCCCGTACACCTACCAGCCCGAGAACAACCACTTGAAGGGCCGTACGCAGGCCACGATCTTCGAGTACCTGCGGATGATCGCCATCGCGCGGCTGTTCATGGACAACATCCAGCACATCCAGGGCTCCTGGCTGACCACCGGCAAGGAGATCGGCCAGCTGTCGCTGCACTACGGTGCCGACGACCTCGGCTCGATCATGCTGGAGGAGAACGTCGTCTCCAGCGCCGGAGCCAAGCACCGCTCCAACCGGCTGGAGATCATCGACCTGATTCGCAAGGCGGGTCGGGTGCCGGCGCAGCGGACGACGACGTACGAGCACATCGTGGTGCACGACGACCCGGCGAACGACCCCGTCGACGAGCGGGTCGCCTCCCACATCTCGTCCACCGCGATCGAGGGCGGGACCGCGCACCCCGAGCTGAAGCTCCTCGCCTCCAACTGACCTGCCCGTGCTGACGATCCACGCCGACTCCCGGGGCCATGCGCTCGTCGTCCAGGGCGCGTGGATCGCGGATGCGGGGCGGTTGGCGGACCTGGTCGCCGCCCATCCGCGGGCACGGGTGCGGGAGTGGCCGGGCATCCTGACGCCCGGGCTGATCAACATCCACGGCAACGAGCTGCTGGAGGAGGCCTACCACCCCGATCCCCGCGAGGCCGACGAACTGGGGACCGAGCCGCTGACCGGGGACGCGTTGGCGGCCCTGGACATGGACGACGCGCGGTGGGGCGCGAGCGCGCGGCGGGCGGTACAGCGGATGCTGGCACACGGCACGGTCCGGGCGGCCTGCGAGTCACTGACCAATCGCGCGGTGCGCGACGCCGTGCACCGCTCCGGACTGGCGGTCACGGGCCGACTCGGCCGCCCCGGCGGAACCCCCGCGCTCGATCCGTACGACGCCGAGTGGCCGGTGACGTTCGCGGAACCGAGGGAGCGTCACTCCGCAGCCCGGTTCGCCGTGTTCGACGTGAGGGATGAGACGGAACTCGCGGAACGGGGTGCGGGGACGTGCGTGGCGACGGTGGCGGAGGGCCGGATCGTCTACCGCCGACGCTGACCGCGCGACCAGCCACGAACCGCCCGCACCCCGCGTACGACGGCCCCCCCCGAGCTCACCCCGAAAACGCCTCCGCAAACGCCCCCTCCTCCTGATCCACCCCACTGCAATTCGTCAACGCGTCATCCGAAGACGAATCATCACCACACGCCTGATCCCGAAACGTCGCCCACATGGACACCCACCCGACCCCCTTCCCCGCAGCGAACTCCCGCACCTGCGCCGCGTCATCAAGCGTGAACGTCTCGTTGTCCACGTCGTTCACCCCGAGCATCGACGTCAATGCCATCCCCTTCCAGGCGGCAGCGTCCGATATCCCGAAAAGCTCCTTCAACTGCGTGTGCGCGGCCTTGGCGGAGGTGAGGGCGTAGTCACCCATGTCCCCGTCGTACGACTCGCCGTAATTCATCGTCATGATGTTCACGGTCGAGACCTGAACGTCGTGCTCGTTGGCCGACTCCAGCAGCGCCACGCCGTCGTCGTCCAGCCCGGACGGCATCACCGGCAGCGTGAAGGAGACCTCCAGGCCGCCGCGTTCCTTCTGGAGCAGGGCAATCGCCTCGGACCGCAGGTCCACCGAGTCGGAGTCGGTCAGCTCGTCGCCCTCGATGTCGAAGTCCGCCTGGCTGGAACCGGCCGCGTCCAGCGCCTTCCCGTACGCCGCCGCCAGCTCGGACGCGCTGTCACAACTCGCCGCGAGCTCCGTGCCGGAGGCGCCGCCGAAGGAGACGCGGACGGTGGCGCCGTCCTGGACGAGCTTCGCGATACGGGACTTCGTGGCCGCGTCGGAGAGGGCCGTGCTGCCGTTCCACTTGGGGGTGCAGTCGCTGCCGTCGGAGATGACGAAGGCCAGGTTGTACGTCACCGGGGAGCCGGCGGCGTCGTTGTCGGAGGCCTCGGTGGCGCTCACGTAGGGGGCGTACGACGTGGTCGCCGAGGCCGACTCGGAGGGCTGCCGCGGTGTCGGCGGTGCCGCGTCCGCCGTGTCGTCGGAGCCCGCGGAGCACCCCGTGACGGCCAGTGCGAACATGCAGGTGAGCCCGGCCGTCGCCGTATGGAGACTCCGCATTGCGTGTGTACCCGCTTTCGTGATTTCTGTCTCGGGCCCGAAAACCCGGTACCTGTCCCGGACGGAAATGTCTCACACTCATCCAGGTCCAGGCCCTCAACTCCTTTCACGCGGCTGTGAAGTGCGCAGAGTTTCGCCAAAACTCTCAGGGAACGGACAGGTTAAGACGTTTCTCATGGGCTTCTCACATGGAGTGCAGAGCTGTGCGCACATAAAGGCTCCCTAATATCCGGGGAATGCATTCCGAGCCTGCCATCGAAAACGGCGCCGCCGCACCCGCCGTGCGCGGTCGCCGCCGCAAACGCGGCAACGGATCCGCCGAGGGACCCGTGTTCGTTGACAACTCCGGACGCCGCTCCAAGCTGCTGCGTCGCGTCGGCATCCTGGTCGGCCTCGCCTGTCTCGGGTACGCGGTCGTGCTGGGCATGGCCTTCATGGGCATCGGCACCTCGCTCACTCCGTCCGAGCTGCTGCCCTTCGCGAACGGCCAGGGCGGTCCCGGCGGCGGGGGCCCGGGCAACCAGCCCCAGGGCGGTATCGGCAACCCGGTCGCCCCGCCCAGCGGAACCCCCTCGGCGGCGCCGTCGGGCGCCCCCGTCCCGTCCACCTCCGCATCGCCCGCCGCGGCCGCCAACTGACCGGAGCGCAGCCCCACTCATGTCCACGACGACGCCCTCACGTCGCCGCCGTCGCGCCCCCTCCCGCATCGAGCGGGTGGCGGGCAAGGCCGCGGCCCTCCAGAAACCCCGGGTCATCCTGGCTCTGCTGCTCCTGCTCGCGCTGACCAGCGTCATGCTGCTCGACGGCTATCTGCGCGCCGAGGTCGGCGGCGACCAGCGGGTGCGCACGGGGGCCAGCTCCAGCAAGGTCCCCGACAAGATCCTCGACGGCGGACCGATCCTCACCTTCCGGGGCGGCCAGGCCACCACGGTCTCCGTCCCGGACAAGACGATCGCGCTCACCTTCGACGACGGACCGAACCCCACCTGGACGCCGCAGGTCCTGGAGATCCTCAAGAAGTACGACATCCCCGCCACGTTCTTCGTGGTCGGCTCGATGGTGTCGCGCTATCCGGGGATCGTCGCGGACATGGTCGAGCAGGGCGACGAGGTGGGCATCCACACCTTCACCCACGTCGACCTCTCCTACCAGAGCGACGCCCGCGTCAACCGCGAGATGCAGCAGACGCAGCTGGCGCTCGCGGGCGCGGCCGGCATCACGACGACGCTGTTCCGGGCGCCGTACTCGTCGGAGACGGACGCCATCGACAACTACAGCTGGCCCGTCTACAAGAAGCTCGGCGAGGACGGCTACACCAGCGTCTTCGTCGACACCGACAGCGACGACTGGAAGCGGCCCGGTGTCTCGAAGATCGTCAAGTGGGCGACGCCGGAGGACGGCGCGGGGGCGTCCGTCCTCTTCCACGACGCGGGCGGCGAGCGGTCGCAGACGATCAGGGCACTGCCGAAGTACATCGAGAAGATGAAGGCGAAGGGCTACACCTTCACGACGATCAGCGGCGCCATCCAGCAGGAGGAGTCGGCGAGCGGCCAGCAGGCGGGGACCGGCACTCCGGGCTCCGGCCGGCAGCCCGGTGGCCGGCCGCAGCAAGGCCCGAACGGGCAGACCGGTGGCGTGGGGACCTCGAACCTCCAGGCCGCCCACCGCGATGCCACCGGCGCGACCCTCTACGAGGGCAAGGCGCTGATCGGGGCCGTCGCCGTCGCCGAGTGGGCCGTCCCGGTGCTCTCGGTCGGCCTCATGGTCGTCGGCGTCGCCGTCATGGGCCGCTTCGGCATGATGCTGCTCCTCGCCCGCCGCCACTACCGGCAGCGCAACAGACGCCGGTTCAGCTGGGGACCGCCCGTCCACCAGCCGGTGAGCGTGATCGTCCCGGCGTACAACGAGAAGGAGTGCATCGCCAACACCCTCGAATCGCTGTCGAAGAGCACCCATCCGATCGAGATCATCGTCGTGGACGACGGCTCGACGGACGGTACGTCCGAGATCGCGCGCGAGGCGGCCTTCTCGCTCGGCATGACCAACGTCCGCGTCATCCGCCAGGAGAACGCGGGCAAGCCGGCCGCGCTGAACAACGGGGTGCGCAGCGCCAGTCACGACATCGTCGTGATGATGGACGGCGACACGGTCTTCGAGCCGGACACCGTACGGCAGCTGGTGCAGCCCTTCGCCGACCCCGAGGTCGGCGCGGTCGCCGGCAACGCCAAGGTCGGCAACCGCGACACGATCATCGGCGCCTGGCAGCACATCGAGTACGTGATGGGCTTCAACCTCGACCGCCGCATGTACGACCTGCTGCGCTGCATGCCGACCATCCCCGGCGCGATCGGCGCCTTCCGCCGCGAGGCGGTCCTGGAGGTCGGCGGCATGAGCGAGGACACCCTCGCCGAGGACACCGACATCACCATCGCCATGCACCGCGCGGGCCGGCGGGTCGTCTACCAGGAGCACGCGCGCGCGTGGACCGAGGCGCCGGGTTCCCTGAAGCAGCTGTGGTCGCAGCGCTACCGCTGGTCCTACGGCACCATGCAGGCCCTGTGGAAGCACCGCAAGTCCCTGACGGACAAGGGCGCTTCGGGCCGCTTCGGCCGGGTCGGCATGCCGCTCGTCGTGCTCTTCCAGATCGTCACGCCGGTCTTCGCCCCGCTGATCGACGTCTTCACCGTCTACACGATGATCTTCGTCGACTTCACGGCGGCGCTGCTGGCGTGGCTGGCGGTGCTGGGGGTTCAGCTGCTGTGCGCGGCGTACGCCTTCCGCCTGGACCGTGAGAAGTACCGCTATCTGCTGATGATGCCGCTCCAGCAGCTCGCCTACCGCCAGATGATGTACCTCGTCCTCATCCACTCCTGCATCACCGCGCTGACGGGCGGCCGCCTGCGCTGGCAGAAACTGAAGCGGACCGGTGAGGTCGGGACGCCGGCGGGGGTGAGCTGAGGTGGGCTCGCACAGGAGGGCGCCGGGTGCGGCCCGCACCGCTTCCGCTACCGCTGTGGGCAGTCGTTCCGCAGGGCGGAACGGGTGGGCACGGCCTGCAGCGTCGGGTCCCGATGCCAGGGACGCCAGGGAGGCCGACCTCGACCCGCGCCCCAAGCCCCCTGCGAGGGACCGCTACTTCGACACCCTCCGCGCCGTAGCCCTGGTCAGGGTCGTCGCCTACCACACCTTCGGCTGGGCCTGGGCGGGCATGGTCTTCCCCTCGATGGGGGTCATGTTCGCCCTGGCCGGCACGCTGATGGCGAAGTCCCTGGAGCGTCCCGCGCTCAAGGTGATCCGCGGCCGGCTGCGGCGCCTGCTGCCCCCGTTCTGGTTCTGGGGCTTCTTCGTGGTCGTGGCGATGCTGGTCCACGACTGGATGCCGGGCCGGCAGATCGTCTACTGGATCGTGCCGCTGGGCGACCCGCCGGGCAACGCGTGGGGCGAGCAGGCCTGGGAGATCCTCTGGTACCTGCGCACCTACCTCTGGTTCGTCCTGCTCTCCCCGCTGCTGCTGAGGCTGTTCCGCCTGGCCCCGGTCCCGGTGCTGCTGTCACTGGCCCCGATCCTGGTCGTCCACTTCGCCTGGGAACCCCCGGACAACCGCTTCGGCAGCGCGCTCACCGATCTGGCCACGTTCCTCTTCTGCTGGATCCTCGGCTTCGCCCACCGCGAGGGCGTCCTGCGCCGCCTCAAGCCGTCCGCCGTGACCGTCCTCTCGCTCGCGGCCGTCGCGTACGGCGGCTGGTACGCCTTCACACACCAGGCCGAGACGGGTTCCTACGACCTGGACGACATCCCGCTCGCGCAGGCGTTCTGGTCGGCGGGCTATGTGACGCTGCTGATGTACGCGAAGGACCACTTCCGTATCGACTTCGCCTGGCTGACCGGGTTCCGGCGCCTCGACCGCCTCGTCACGATCTTCAACGCGCGCGCGGTGACGATCTACCTCTGGCACGAGATCGCCCTGATCCTCGCCGTGCCGCTGATCGACCAGTTCTGGAACGTGCCCGCGTTCGAGACGTACCTGCCACTGGAGAGCCAGTGGTTCATGTTCGGCATCGGCTGGAGCCTGATCGTCGTCTTCGTGCTGCTGTGCGGCTGGGTCGAGGACATGGCCGGGAAGAAGAAGCCGAGGCTCCTCCCGGGAGGCCGTACCGCGACCGCGTGATGCCGTACTGCCACAATGGGCCCGTGACCCGCGCATCCCTGAACAAGCAGCCGCACGAAGTCGCCTCGATGTTCGACGACGTGGCGGAACGGTACGACCTGACGAACGACGTGCTGTCGCTCGGCCAGGACCGTGTCTGGCGCAAGGAGGTGGCCAAGGCCGTCGACGCCCGCCCCGCGCAGAAGGTCCTCGACCTGGCGGCCGGCACGGGCACCTCGTCCCTGCCCTTCGCGCGGACCGGCGCGTACGTCGTCCCCTGCGACTTCTCCCTCGGGATGCTCCAGGTCGGCAAGCGCAAGCACACCTGGCTGCCGTTCACGGCGGGCGACGCGACGAGACTGCCGTTCAAGGACGACACCTTCGACGCCGTGACGATCTCCTTCGGGCTGCGCAACGTCCAGGACTTCGACGCCGCCCTGCGCGAGATGTACCGGGTGACGCGGCCCGGCGGCCGGGTCGTGATCTGCGAGTTCTCGCACCCGACCTGGGCGCCGTTCCGCACGGTCTACACCGAGTACCTGATGCGCGCCCTGCCTCCGGTCGCCCGCGCGGTGTCCTCGAACCCCGACGCCTACGTCTACCTCGCCGAGTCCATCCGCGCCTGGCCCGACCAGCCGGCCCTCGCCGGGCACCTGCGCAAGGCCGGCTGGTCCAAGGTGGCCTGGCGGAATCTGACGGGCGGGGTCGTGGCCCTGCACCGGGGCTTCAAGCAGAGCTGACGACGGGGTACGGGTCCTCGGGCTGGTCGAGTTCGCGCTGGAGCCCGCCCGAGGGCGGCCGCGGGATGCGTGGCTCGCGCACGCCGCCGCCGCCCTCACCCTCGCCGAAGTCGAACCAGACGTAGACCGACGACTCCCGCGGCACCTCGGCACCGGGCTGGGGGTACTGGCGTACGACGTAGTCGACGACGGTGAGATGGAAGTCGGGCCGGTCCGGTGCGTTGAGGAGCAGGCCGTGCGACTTCGCTGCCTCGCGCGCGTCCATGGCCATCAGTCCGACGAGTTTCGGCACTCGCACCTCGGGCTTTTTGGGTGTTATGCGCACAGATGTCACCCCCAGCGGTACTGGCAGGGTAACCGCCCGGGGGTACCGACCGGAAGCGTCAAGTACCTTTCTGTAGCAGTCGATTACTGACAGTGACCCAACTGGAAGTGGCGCGTTCCCCGCTTCACAGGTCGAGCCGGTAGCAGTGCCCCTTCTGCCGCTCGTCCGGCGTGGTGAACACTTCCGCGAGCCGCATCCCCAGCCGCCGTGTCACCGCGATCGACCGCTCGTTGCGCGCGTCCACCATCGCCACCACGCCCCGCACCCCGGCCGCCCGCACCCGCTCCAGCGTCAGCTGAGCGGCCGCCGTGACATACCCCTTGCCCCAGTACTCCCGCCCGAGCCGCCAGCCGATCTCGATCTCGCCGGTGGGACCCCAGTGGCGTTCCCACGGCTGGGCTCCGGTGAAGCCGATGACCTGCTCGTCGTCGTCGAGCACGGTCCACAGGCAGTAGCCGCGCTCGGCGTCGTGGCGGCGCTGGCGGGCGGTGAGCTCCTCGTAGACGGACAGCTCCGCGGGCCTGCCGCCGTGGAACTCCATGACATCCGGGTGGGCGAAGATCCGGTGCCATGCGACGGCGTCCTCGTCGGTGGGGACACGGAGCCGTACGACAGGGAGAGCTCGGTTCACGGAGGCAGCCCTTCAGCCGGGTGATCGGTGCTGCTGAATAGACTGCCCATGTCCAGTGCCGGTCGGCACTCAGATTTCGAACTTGGGGAGATCCCGCCGTGACCGACGTGACCGAGCCCCTCTCCTCACCTCTCTCCTCGCCGCTCTCCGAGAACACCGCCGATGTGATCGTCGTGGGCGCGGGCCCGGCCGGCTCCACGACGGCGTACCACCTGGCCAAGTCCGGTCTCGACGTACTCCTGCTGGAGAAGACCGAGTTCCCGAGGGAGAAGGTCTGCGGTGACGGCCTGACCCCGCGCGCGGTCAAACAGCTGGTGGCGATGGGCATCGACATCTCCGAGGAAGCAGGCTGGCTGCGCAACAAGGGCCTCAGGATCATCGGCGGCGGCGTCCGCCTCCAGCTGGACTGGCCGGATCTCGCCTCCTTCCCGGACTACGGCCTCGTCCGCAAGCGCGACGACTTCGACGAGCAACTCGCCCGCCAGGCCCAGAAGGCAGGCGCCCGCCTCCACGAGCGCTGCAACGTCGGCGCCCCGATCGTCGACGACCGCACCGGCCGCATCACCGGCGTCCACGCCAAGCTCGGCGAGGACAAGCGCGAGGTCACCTTCCACGCCCCGCTGGTCGTCGCCGCCGACGGCAACTCCACGCGCCTGTCCCTGGCGATGGGCCTGCACCGCCGCGAGGACCGCCCGATGGGCGTGGCCGTACGGACGTACTTCGAAAGCCCCCGCCACGAGGACGACTACCTGGAGTCCTGGCTGGAGCTGTGGGACCGCCGCGGCCCCGGCGAGGACCGCCTCCTGCCCGGCTACGGCTGGATCTTCGGCATGGGCGACGGCACCTCCAACGTCGGCCTCGGCGTCCTGAACACCTCCGACTCCTTCAAGGAACTGGACTGGCGCGAGGTCCTGAAGGCCTGGTGCGCCTCCATGCCGGAGGACTGGGGCTACACCCCGGACAACATGACCGGCCCCATCCGCGGCGCCGCCCTTCCCATGGCCTTCAACCGCCAACCCCACTACACCAAGGGCCTGCTGCTGGTCGGCGACGCCGGCGGCCTGGTGAACCCCTTCAACGGCGAGGGCATCGCCTACGCCATGGAGTCCGGCCAGATCGCCGCCGACGTCATCGTCCAGGCCCACGCCCGCTCGACCCCGGCCGGCCGCGAACTCGCCCTCCAGCGCTACCCGCGCGTCCTGAAGGACACCTACGGCGGCTACTACACGCTGGGCCGCGCCTTCGTGAAGCTCATCGGCAACCCGAAGGTCATGAAGATCGCGGCCCAGCGCGGCCTGACCCACCCGCTCCTGATGAAGTTCACCCTGAAGCTCCTGGCCAACCTCACCGACCCGACGGGCGGCGACGCGATGGACCGGATCATCAACGGGCTGAGCAAGGTGGCGCCGAAGGCGTGAGAACCGCAAAGGCCAAAGGGAGTCGCGCTCTTCGAGTGTTTGAGTTCCTTTGAGGTCCCGCGGGTTTGGGTTCCTTTGGGTTCTTTGATGTGATCGATGCTGGTGATGTTTGCGGGAATGTGACCGTGCTGTGATGCGTCCGTGGACAACGCACCCGCGCCCGGCCGGGTCGAAGGGGGTGTGCCCGTCCGGGCACCCTCCCATCGACGAGAGAGCACTCGATGACCCTCCTGTCAGTACGGCGGACCTGGCCGCTCAGATCCGTGGGGCTGCTGGCCGCCACGGGGCTGGCCGCCGTCGGTCTCGCGGGTACCGCCCGGGCCGCGGACGCGCCCCTGCCCGTGACGATCACCGGCGAGAACCGGGTCGACCTGTCTCTCGACTCCGACAACGGCGACCCCACGGAGCCGCAGGTCGAGCTGCGACTGAACGTCCCGGGTGAGGAGTTCGAGGGCGACGGCCAGATCCCGACCGTCTTCACCGGCGACTACAAGATCCGTATCGACGCCTCCGAACTCGCGGGTGTCGCCTCCGTGAAGCTGCCCTGCGACGCCGACGGCCTCGTCGCGGTCTGCGACGGCTACGAGCTGTACGCCGGTGAGACGTACAACCGCGTCGGCGACATCCGGGTCGACCTCAACGACGACAGCGCGGCTGGCGACTTCGGAACCATCAAGGTCACCGGCGAGGGCGAGGGGCTGGACTTCACGCCGCTCGACATCGACGTGCTGGTGGGCGGCGCCGAGTTCGTCAACCGCGCGCTGTCGCTGCCGAAGGACCTCGAGGCCGGCGACACCTATGAGGCGCCCGTGGGCCTGCGCAACAAGGGCGCCATGGACGCCGAAGGCGCCGTACTGCGCTTCCACGGCTCCCGCGGGCTGTCCTTCCCCGACTCGTACGGCAACTGCGCCTATGCCGAAGTGACCACCGGACCCCTGCTGCGCCAGGGCACGGAAGCGATCTGCACCTTCCCTGACACCATCAAGGCGGGGACGGCGTACGCGCTGACCGAGCCGCTGAAGGTGAAGACCGCCGACTTCGCCCTGTACGACATCTTCAACTACGGCTTCTCCGCGGTCAGCCCGGCCGAGGCGAAGAGCATGCTCGAGGCCAAGGACTACCGGCCCGGCAGTGGCCCGGACCTGAAGCTGACGGAAGCCCCCGGCGCCGACCCTGCGGACTACACCCGCTACGCCGAGCTGGATCTGCCCGCGACGAACAAGTACGACCTGGAGCTGACCGGCGCGTCCCTCAAGGGTGCGGCGGGTGACACCGTCACGGCGAAGCTCGGCTTCAGCAACAACGGTCCTGCCTGGATCAGCGCCCTGCGCTCGGGCGGCGAGCCGATCGGCTTCACGGTGGAGGTCCCCGAGGGGGCGAAGGTCACCAAGGCTCCCGAAGCCTGCCGTGAGACGGACATCGCCGAGAACACCAAGGGTTACCTCTGCTTCGTGGACACCCCGCTGCTGGAGGACGCCGAGCTGAGCTTCCCGTTCGACCTGCGCATCGACCGGGTGGTCGAGAACGCCAAGGCGAAGGTGGCGCTGCCCGACTGGGACAACCCGCGTGAGTCCGACAAGTCCAACGACTCGGCCTGGATCGTGCTCAACGGCACCGACCAGTCGACGAACGGCGGAACCGGCTCGTCCGACGGCGGCACGTCGAACGGCGGTACGACGGGCGGCGGTTCCTCCTCCGGCGCGGACGGCGGCACCGGCTCCTCCACCGGCGGCACGGGAGGCGACACCTCCGGCGGTGACACGGGATCCGGCACCGACACCGACGGCGGTCTGGCTCTTACCGGCGCCGGCGGCGTGACGCTGATCGCCGGGAGCGCGATTCTCGCGCTCGGCCTGGGAGCGGGCCTTGTGCTGTACCTGCGCCGCCGGGCGGGGGAGGGTGGCGGCACCACCGCCTGACGTACTCCCGCGCGCTGACGGGTCCCGCTCCACGAGGAGCGGGACCTGTCACGTGCTGCGGCGTGGCGGTGTGATCAGCCGCTGAGAGCCGTGGTCTTGGCGGCCCGGCGCGCGAACACATCGTCGCGCCGTTCCGCCACCTGCCGCAGCGCGTCCTTCCGCTCCCGCCTGGAGAGCCGGTCCAGATAGACCTGCCCGTCGCAGTGATCGGTCTCGTGCGCGAGGCAGCGGGCGAAGTACCCCGTGCCCTCGATCACGAGCGGCTGCCCGTCCTTGTCGAGCCCGTGCACCACGGCCCGGTCCGGACGCGGTACGTCCATCACGGCCCCCGGCACGGACAGGCAGCCCTCCGAGTCGTCGAGGAGCCTCCTGTCCGCGGCGTCGAGCTGCTCCAGCACCGGGTTGACGATGTGCCCGACGTGCCGGACGCCGTCGTCGTCCGGGCAGTCGTACACGAACAGCCGCAGATCCACCCCGACTTGGTTCGCAGCCAGTCCCGCCCCGTCGGCGATGTACATGGTCAGGAACATGTCGTCGATCAGCGCGGCGAGATCGGGCCCGAACTCGGTCACGTCCCGGCACGGCTTGTGCAGAACCTCCTCACCCGTCTCGGTGATCCTGCGCACCGACCCGCGGCGGGCCTCGGGCGCGAGCGGCGGATACGAGTCGACGGGCCTGCCCTGGACGAACACACTCGGCATCTGTGTCTCCTTGTGGTTGTGAGGATGCTGTAGGTGACCGGGAATCGGGCTTCCGACCTTCGAAGCCCCTCCCTACCCTCCGGGAATCATGACAACAGAACACGCGCAGCAGTCCCAGGAGCAGACAGGGCACACGCGATCCGGCCACACCCGCAGACGCTTCCTGGCCGGTGCCGGTGGAGTGGCGGGCGCCCTCGCCTTATGGCCCGCCGGCAGCGCGAGAGCGGCCTCGGGCAAACACGTCGCCGTCCTCGGCGGCGGAGTCTCCGGCCTGAGCGCCGCCCAAGAACTCGCCGAACGCGGCTACGCCGTCACCGTCTACGAGTACTACGACGCCCTCGGCGGCAAGGCCCGCTCGATGCCCGTGCCGGGTACGGCGACCGGCGGCCGCGCCGACCTCCCCGCCGAACACGGCTTCCGCTTCTTCCCCGGCTTCTACCGGAACCTGCCGGACACCATGCGCCGCATCCCCGTCCCCGGCAACGCGCACGGCGTCCACGACAACCTCGTCAGCGGCACCGAGGCCCTCTTCGCCCGCGCAGGCGGCCGCCCCGACCTGCACTTCCCGCTCCGCCGCGCCACCACTCCGCCGCGCCCCGGCGACCTCACCCTCGGCTGGGTCCGCGACCAGCTCCTGTCGGTCCTGGACCTCGGCACCCGCCTTCCCGCCCACGAGGCCGCCTACTTCGCCGACCGCCTCCTCGTCCACCTCACCAGCTGCGACGCCCGGCGCGAGGGGCAGTGGGAGAAGGTCGCCTGGTGGGACTTCATCCGCGCCGAGGAGATGAGCGAGGAGTACCAGACGCTCCTCGGCATCGGCCAGACCCGCAACCTCGTCGCCACGCGCGCGGAGGTGGCGTCCACCCGGACGGTCGGCCGCGTCATCATCGAGGCCCTGCTCCTGTGGGGCCTGCTCGGCCGCGGCATGGACGGCGACGCCGACATCGACCGTGTCCTCAACGCCCCCACCAGCGAGGCCTGGATCGACCCTTGGGAGGCCCACCTGCGCTCCCTCGGCGTCGAGTTCGTACTCGGCACCCAGGTCCGTGAGGTCCGCTACGACGCCGGCCGGGTGACCGGTGTCCGCGTCTCGGCCCGCGACGGCGGTGACGAACGTACTGTCACCGCCGACCACTACGTCTCCGCCCTCCCGGTCGAGCACGCACGCGTGACGTGGGGCCCGGCTTTGCGCGCGGCCGACCCGCAGCTCGCCCGCTGCGACGCGCTCCAGGCGGACTGGATGACCGGTGTGATGTTCTATCTGCGCACGCCCACCCCTGTCGTGCACGGCCACATCAACTGCCTCGACTCACCGTGGTCGGTGACCGCCGTCGGCCAGGCCCAGTTCTGGAATGGGCGGGACTTCCCTCGCGACTACGGCGACGGGCGGGCGCGGGACTGCCTCTCCGCGATCATCTCGGAGTGGGACAAGCCAGGCATCCTGTACGGCAAGACGGCCAAGGAGTGCACCAAGGAGGAGGTCGTCGCCGAACTCTGGGCCCAGCTGAAGGACGGCCTGAACGACACCGGCAAGACCACGCTTCGGGACGAGGACCGCCTCGGCTGGTTCATGGACCCGGCGGTGACGGGCCTGGGCGGCCCCGATCCCCAGAACCGCGAGCAACTCCTCATCCACCCCACGGGCACCCTCTACAACCGCCCCACGGCCCGCACGAGGGTCCCGAACTTCTTCCTCGCGGGCGACTACGTCCGCACCGACGTGGACCTGGCGACGATGGAGGGCGCCAACGAATCGGCCCGCCTCGCGGTCAACGCGCTCCTGGACGCGGACAATTCGGACGCCGAGCGCTGTGAGATCTGGGAGCTGTACCGGCCCCCGGAGTTGGAGCCGCTGAAACGGGTCGACGAGGTGCGCTACAAGCTGGGCCTGCCCAACACCTTCGACCTGGGCTGAGCCGCAAAGGCTCTCGAACGGGACGTAAGGGCCGCTGCCCCCGAGCGGCTGCGGCCCTTACGGTGATCCCTGCGACTCAGAGGACGCGCACCGCGCCCGACGCCGGGTAGCCGGACAGGTCCTGGATGACGACGCCCTTGGAGGGGTTGGCCGCGTCCAGGTACTGGCCGTTACCGATGTAGACGCCCACGTGGTACGCCGAGCCCTTGCCGCCCCAGTACAGGATGTCGCCGACCTGGATCTGCGAGAGCGGGATGTCGGTGCCGGCCATCGACTGGTCCTGCGAGACCCGCGGCAGGTCGACACCGACCTGCTTGAACGCGGCCTGGACCAGGCTGGAGCAGTCCCACGCGTTGGGGCCGGCGGCTCCCAGGACGTACGCGTCGCCCACCTGGGCCTGGAGGAAGGCGATGACCGTCCCCACGCTGCCGCTGGCGGGAGCGGCCACGCTGGTGCTCGCGGAAGCGGACAGGGTGGTGCGCTCGGCGCTGCGGGAGGCGGCCTCCTCGGCGGCGGCCCTGCGGGCCTCCTCGGCCTTCTTCTTCGCCTCGGCCTTCTTCTTGGCCTCCGCGAGGTCCTTCTTGGCTTCCTTGGCGGCCGCCGCGGCGGCCGCGTCACGCTGCGCGTCGAGCTCGTAGTTCGCGGCCGCCAACTGGGTGGCGTCCGCGGACTGGGCGAGCTGGTCAGCCGCGTCAGCCGTGAGGGTGGGCAGTTCGATGGTCTGCGTCACCGGCTCGGCGGCGTTCGCCGTGGCCGACGCACCAGCCGCTGCCATGCTGAGGACGCCACCGGCAACTCCGGCACGCATCGCGATGGACGTCGACGCGCTGCGGCGGGGCTTCCGGTGGCTACGTATGTGAGCGGTGTGGGACATGAGAACAACCGGTATCAGGGGCTCCTCCATACCTACAAGAAACGTGTGCTGCGCCACAGTTGTTCAATCGCCGCCCCAAATTCCGGGCGGGCCGCCCTTTATTGACGCCGTAACGGACATTGCGGGCGCGCCGTATCCCGCCCGTGATCACGGGCTTTCATCATTAAGTCCGAATTGCCCACCGCTTACCACTTGTTGGGACCGGTGGCCAAGCCCGGTTCTCATGGCCCTCTCATCATGTGGCAGAGGTCACGCAACGGTTACGGCCCCGTGCGCGTCCTGTGCCCGAAACGCGCCCGCCGATGCTCGTGAATGCGTGCACGCGTCCACACCCCCCTCCCCGGCTCCCTCTGAAGTGTGAACGCGCTCCTCTATCAAGACGTCCCGTCCAACACCAATTTGCATGCAAGGGAAGTCTCTTGATATTGAGACGACCCCTCCGAGCTGCGGCGATGAGCGAAAATGTCACCTCTGGTGATCACTCGGACGCTTCTCGTGCGAAGATCACCGCTCATCCGGCTTCATGATCCTTCGTCAGGTGGTGGAGATCACAAAGCTTGTGTAATACCCCGTGTCGCAGATCACAGAGCGGCGGGCATAAGATGCGAGGCAGTTGGGCTTGTGACCTGCTTCACATGTTCTCGATCTTCGCCGGGACGAGCGGGGCTCGTGGGATCGGTGAGGCGGCTGTGAGCCCAGTGCAACCGCCAGCAGTCAGTGCCGACTGAGAGGAGCGAGGAGCGGTGAACGCGTATGCGCCCATCCTCGTACTGGGAGCCCTCGGGGCAGGCTTTGCGATCTTCTCCGTGGTCATGGCCACGCTGATCGGTCCGAAGCGGTACAACCGGGCCAAGCTCGAGGCCTATGAGTGCGGCATCGAGCCGACCCCCACGCCGGCCGGAGGCGGGCGCTTCCCGATCAAGTACTACCTGACGGCGATGCTCTTCATCATCTTCGATATCGAGATCGTCTTCCTCTACCCCTGGGCCGTCACCTTCGACGCCCTGGGGATTTTCGGGCTCGTGGAGATGCTGCTCTTCGTGCTCACCGTCTTCGTCGCGTACGCGTACGTATGGCGGCGCGGCGGCCTGGAATGGGACTGAGGGGCCTTTAACTCATGGGACTCGAAGAAAAGCTGCCGAGCGGATTCCTGCTGACCACCGTCGAGCAGGCCGCGGGCTGGGTACGCAAGGCGTCCGTCTTCCCGGCCACCTTCGGCCTCGCGTGCTGCGCCATCGAGATGATGACGACCGGCGCGGGCCGCTACGACCTGGCGCGCTTCGGCATGGAGGTCTTCCGCGGCTCGCCGCGCCAGGCCGACCTGATGATCGTCGCCGGCCGGGTCAGCCAGAAGATGGCGCCGGTGCTCCGACAGGTCTACGACCAGATGCCGAACCCCAAGTGGGTGATCTCCATGGGGGTCTGCGCCTCCTCGGGCGGCATGTTCAACAACTACGCGATCGTGCAGGGCGTCGACCACATCGTCCCGGTCGACATCTATCTTCCCGGCTGCCCGCCGCGGCCCGAGATGCTGATGGACGCCATTCTCAAGCTCCACCAGAAGATCCAGTCCTCCAAGCTCGGCGTTAACGCCGAGGAAGCGGCCCGTGAGGCGGAGGAAGCGGCGCTCAAGGCCCTGCCCACGATCGAGATGAAGGGGCTGCTGCGGTGAGCGACGCGAACGGCACCAACGGGGCGAACGGGTCGAACGGGGTCAACCCCGAGAAGGACCTCTCCGCCTCCAACCTCCCCGGCCAGCGCGGCCAGGGCGGCGAGGAGATCCGCGTCCAGCGCGGCATGTTCGGCGCCAACAACGGCGGCGACACCTCCGGCTACGGCGGCCTCGTCCGCTCGGTCCGGCTCCCGGGACCGGCGAGCCGCCCCTACGGAGGCTGGTTCGACGAGGTCGCCGACGAACTCGAGGGCGCGCTGGAGGAACAGGGCCTCCTGCCCGACAACGCCATCGAGAAGACGGTCGTCGACCGCGGCGAACTCACCTTCCACATCGAACGCGAGCACCTGCTCCGTGTCGCCCGCACCCTGCGCGACGACCCGGCCCTGCGCTTCGAGCTGTGCACCGGCGTCAGCGGCGTCCACTACCTCAGCGACAAGGGCCGCGAGCTGCACGCCGTCTACCACCTGCGCTCGATCACCCACAACCGGCTGATCCGCCTCGAAGTCAGCGCCCCCGACAGCGACCCGCACATCCCGTCGCTCGTCTCCGTGTACCCGACGAACGACTGGCACGAGCGCGAGACGTACGACTTCTTCGGCATCGTCTTCGACGGTCACCCCGCCCTGACGCGGATCATGATGCCGGACGACTGGCAGGGCCACCCGCAGCGCAAGGACTACCCCCTCGGCGGCATCCCCGTCGAGTACAAGGGCGCCCAGATCCCGGCTCCGGACCAGCGGAGGTCGTACTCGTGAGCACGCAGTCAGCATCCGCCCGTGAGACCACCGAGGGCACCGTATACACGGTCACCGGTGGCGACTGGGACGAGGTCGTCCAGGCCGCGGCCCGCGCCGACGACGAGCGCATCGTCCTCAACATGGGCCCGCAGCACCCCTCCACCCACGGAGTGCTCCGCCTGATCCTGGAGATCGACGGCGAGACCGTCACCGAGGCCCGCTGCGGCATCGGCTACCTCCACACCGGCATCGAGAAGAACCTCGAGTACCGGACCTGGACGCAGGGCACCACGTTCGTGACGCGCATGGACTACCTGACGTCCTTCTTCAACGAGACCGCCTACTGTCTCGCCGTCGAGAAGCTCCTCGGCATCGAGGACCAGATCACCGAGCGCGCCAAGATCATCCGGGTGCTCCTGATGGAGCTGAACCGGCTCTCCTCCCACCTGGTGTGCATCGCCACCGGCGGCATGGAACTCGGCGCCACCACGATCATGATCTACGGATTCCGCGATCGTGAAATGATTCTCGACATCTACGAGCTCATCACGGGCCTCAGGATGAACCACGCGTACATCCGCCCCGGCGGACTCGCCCAGGACCTGCCGCCCGGCGCGGTGGACCAGATCCGCGAGTTCGTGAAGAAGATGAAGAAGAACCTCCCGGAGTACGACAAGCTCGCCACCGGGAACCCCATCTTCAAGGCCCGGATGCAGGACGTCGGCTATCTCGACCTGGCCGGCTGCATGGCCCTCGGCGCCACCGGCCCGATCCTGCGCTCCACCGGTCTGCCGCACGACCTGCGCAAGGCGCAGCCGTACTGCGACTACGAGACCTACGACTTCGAGGTCCCGACCGCCGACACCTGTGACTCCTACGGGCGCTTCCTGATCCGTCTGGAAGAGATGCGCCAGTCGCTCGGGATCGTCGAACAGTGCCTGGACCGCCTTCAGCCCGGCCCGGTCATGGTCGCCGACAAGAAGATCGCCTGGCCCGCCCAGCTCGCCCTGGGCCCGGACGGGCTCGGCAACTCGCTCGACCACATCAAGAAGATCATGGGCACCTCCATGGAGGCCCTGATCCACCACTTCAAGCTGGTCACCGAGGGCTTCCGCGTCCCGCCGGGCCAGGCGTACGTCGCCGTCGAGTCGCCCAAGGGCGAGCTCGGGGTGCATGCCGTGTCCGACGGCGGCACCCGCCCCTTCCGGGTCCACTTCCGCGACCCGTCCTTCACCAACCTTCAGGCCATGGCGGCGATGTGCGAGGGCGGCCAGGTCGCCGACGTCATCGTGGCCGTCGCGTCCATCGACCCCGTGATGGGAGGCGTCGACCGGTGACCACCTCTTCTTCTGAGCGGGGCGTCAGCCTGGGCATGCCCGAACTGCCCGCGCCCGCGTACCCGGACGACGTTCGGGAACGGCTCGAGCGCGACGCGCGCGAGGTCATCGCCCGCTACCCGGACTCCCGGTCGGCCCTCCTGCCGTTGCTGCATCTCGTGCAGTCGGAGGAGGGGCATGTCACGCGCACCGGAATGCAGTTCTGCGCGGACGTGCTCGGCCTGACCACGGCCGAGGTCACCGCGGTGGCCACCTTCTACACGATGTACCGGCGCAGGCCGAGCGGTGACTATCAGGTGGGTGTCTGCACCAACACGCTGTGCGCGGTGATGGGCGGCGACGCGATCTTCGAGGAGCTCCAGGAGCACCTGGGCGTCGGCAACGGAGAGACCACCGACGACGGCAAGGTCACCCTGGAGCACATCGAGTGCAACGCGGCCTGCGACTTCGCGCCGGTCGTGATGGTCAACTGGGAGTTCTTCGACAACCAGAGCCCGGCCAGCGCCAAGCGCCTCGTCGACGACCTCCGGGCGGGACGGCCCGTCGAGCCGACGCGCGGGGCGCGGCTGTGCACCTTCAAGGAGACCGCGCGGATCCTGGCCGGCTTCCCCGACGAGCGGCCCGGGGCCGTCGAGGAGGGCGGCAGTGCGGGACCGGCGTCGCTGGTGGGCCTCCGCCTGGCCAAGGGAGAGGTCGCACCCGCGCGCGTGGTCCATCCGCGCGACGGCGGCCCGCACGACGAGCCGCAGGGCAAGGCAGTGCACGAACCGTCGCCGGCTGAACACCTCAGCTCGCACGACGCGCCGCAGGAATCGTCCGCGTCCGACCCAGCCCACCCGGCAGGGCCTGTCGCCGAGGAGGGGGAGTGATGACGTTGGCACCAGAGCTGAAGGAAAACAGCCCCGAGAAGCTGCTCGCACCCGTACTGTCGGCCTTCTGGGACGAGGACAGGTCCTGGACGCTGGACGTCTACCGAAGGCACGAAGGGTACGAGGGTCTGCGCAAGGCGCTCGCCATGTCGCCGGACGACCTGATCGCGTACGTCAAGGACTCCGGTCTGCGCGGGCGCGGTGGCGCGGGATTCCCGACCGGAATGAAATGGCAGTTCATTCCCCAGGGTGATGGAAAACCGCACTATCTAGTTGTCAACGCCGACGAATCGGAGCCCGGAACCTGCAAGGACATCCCGCTCCTCTTCGCGAACCCGCATAGCCTCATCGAGGGCATCGTCATCGCGTGTTATGCCATCAGGTCTTCGCATGCCTTCATCTATCTGCGTGGTGAAGTCGTCCCCGTATTGCGGCGGTTGCACGAGGCCGTGCGCGAGGCCCACGCGGCGGGCTACCTCGGCGAGAACATCCTGGGCAGCGGACTCGACCTCGAACTCACCGTGCACGCGGGTGCGGGCGCGTACATCTGCGGTGAGGAGACCGCACTGCTCGACTCGCTCGAAGGCCGCCGTGGTCAACCGCGGCTGCGTCCCCCCTTCCCTGCGGTGGCAGGTCTCTACGCCTGCCCGACTGTTGTGAACAACGTCGAGTCGATCGCGTCGGTTCCCGCGATTCTGCATCGGGGCAAAGAATGGTTCCGGTCGATGGGCAGCGAGAAGTCCCCGGGTTTCACCCTCTACTCGCTCAGCGGCCACGTCGCCAATCCCGGCCAGTACGAGGCTCCGCTGGGCATCACACTCCGCCAGCTGCTGGAGATGAGCGGCGGGATGCGCCCCGGCCATCGCCTCAAGTTCTGGACGCCGGGCGGCTCCTCGACGCCGATGTTCACCGACGAGCACCTCGACGTCCCTCTTGACTACGAAGGAGTGGGTGCCGCCGGTTCCATGCTCGGAACCAAGGCCCTGCAGTGCTTCGACGAGACGACCTGCGTCGTCCGCGCCGTCACCCGCTGGACCGAGTTCTACGCCCACGAGTCCTGCGGCAAATGCACGCCCTGCCGCGAAGGCACGTACTGGCTCGTGCAGTTGCTGCGCGACATCGAGGCCGGCAAGGGCGTCATGTCCGACCTCGACAAGCTCAACGACATCGCCGACAACATCAACGGCAAGTCCTTCTGCGCCCTCGGCGACGGTGCCGCCTCGCCGATCTTCTCCTCACTGAAGTACTTCCGCGAGGAGTACGAGCAGCACATCACGGGCCGCGGCTGCCCCTTCGACCCGGCCAAGTCGACGGCCTGGGCCGACCACCGCACGGAGGTGAACGCATGACTGTGACCACCAGCGCTCCCTCCGGAGGAGGCGAGGCGGCGGTCCCGCCGGAAGATCTCGTGACGCTGACGATCGACGGCGCCGAGATCAGCGTGCCGAAGGGCACCCTGGTCATCCGGGCCGCCGAGCAGCTCGGCATCGAGATCCCCCGCTTCTGCGACCACCCCCTCCTCGACCCGGCCGGCGCCTGCCGCCAGTGCATCGTCGAGGTGGAGGGCCAGCGCAAGCCGATGGCGTCCTGCACGATCACGTGCACGGACGGCATGGTCGTGAAGACACACCTCACCTCGCCGGTCGCCGAGAAGGCCCAGAAGGGTGTGATGGAGCTCCTGCTCATCAACCACCCGCTGGACTGCCCGGTCTGCGACAAGGGCGGTGAGTGCCCGCTGCAGAACCAGGCCATGTCGCACGGACACGCCGAGTCCCGCTTCGAGGGCCGCAAGCGGACGTACGAGAAGCCTGTCCCGATCTCCACCCAGGTGCTGCTCGACCGCGAGCGGTGTGTGCTGTGCGCCCGCTGCACCCGGTTCTCCAACCAGGTCGCGGGCGACCCGATGATCGAGCTGGTCGAGCGCGGTGCGCTCCAGCAGGTCGGCACCGGTGAGGGCGACCCGTTCGAGTCGTACTTCTCCGGCAACACCATCCAGATCTGCCCGGTCGGCGCCCTCACCTCCGCGGCGTACCGCTTCCGCTCCCGCCCCTTCGACCTGATCTCGTCGCCGTCCGTGTGCGAGCACTGCTCCGGCGGCTGCGCCACGCGCACCGACCACCGGCGCGGCAAGGTCATGCGGCGCCTCGCGGCGAACGAACCCGAGGTCAACGAGGAGTGGATCTGCGACAAGGGGCGGTTCGCCTTCCGGTACGCGCAGCAGCGTGACCGGCTTCAGACGCCGCTGGTGCGCAACGCCGAGGGTGATCTCGAACCGGCCTCCTGGCCGGAGGCGCTCCAGATCGCGGCCCAGGGGCTGCTCGCCTCGCGCGGCCGGACCGGTGTCCTGACCGGCGGCCGGCTCACCATCGAGGACGCCTACGCGTACAGCAAGTTCGCGCGCGTGGCACTCGACACGAACGACATCGACTTCCGCGCGCGCGTGCACAGCGGTGAGGAGGCCGACTTCCTCGCCGCGCGGGTCGCCGGTCACGGCCGCGACCTCGACGGCACGGGTGCCACGTACACCTCGCTGGAGAAGGCGCCGGCCGTCCTGCTGGCCGGGTTCGAGGCCGAGGAGGAGGCGCCCGGCATCTTCCTGCGGCTGCGCAAGGCCTGGCGCAAGCACGGCCAGAAGGTGTTCTCGCTGGCCACGCACTCCACGCGCGGTCTGGAGAAGGCCGGAGGCATGCTGCTGCCCGCTGCTCCCGGCACCGAGACCGAGTGGCTGGACGCGCTCGCGAGCGGTGTCGGCCTGGACGAGGCCGGATCGAAGGCGTCCGAGGCGCTGCGCACCGAGGGCTCCGTGATCGTCGTCGGCGAACGGCTGGCCGCCGTGGCGGGCGGGCTCACCGCCGCCGTACGGGCCGCGACGGCGACCGGTGCCGAACTGGTGTGGATCCCGCGTCGGGCGGGGGAGCGCGGTGCCGTCGAGGCGGGCGCCCTGCCGTCGCTGCTGCCCGGCGGACGTCCCGCGACCGACCCGCGCGCGCGGGAGGAGGTCGCCGCCGTCTGGGGCCTGGCCGATCTCCCGCACCGCTACGGCCGCGACACCGGACAGATCGTCGAGGCCGCCGCCACCGGCGAACTCCAGGCACTGCTGGTCGCGGGCGTCGAGGTCGCCGACCTGCCCGACCCGGCACGCGCGCGTGCGGCGCTCGCCGAGGTCGGCTTCGTGGTGTCGCTGGAGCTGCGGCCCGGCGAGGTGACCGAGCTCGCCGATGTCGTGCTGCCGGTCGCCGCGGTCGCCGAGAAGGCCGGCACCTTCCTCAACTGGGAGGGCAGGGTGCGCTTCTTCGAGGCCGCGCTCAAGCCCGACCAGATGACCCGCCGCCTGGCCCCGACCGACGCGCGCGTGCTCCAGATGCTGGCCGACGCCATGGACGTACACCTTGGCCTGCCGGATCTGCGCACCACGCGCGCGGAGATCGACCGGCTCGGATCCTGGGACGGCCCACGGGCCACCGAACCGCTGGAGATCGCGGCTCAGTTGCCGCGACCGGCCGCCGGTGAGGCCGTGCTGGCCGGGCACCGGCTGCTGCTCGACCAGGGCCTCCTCCAGCAGGGCGACGAGGCGCTCGCCGGCACTCGGCACGCCGCCCACGCGCGCTTGTCGGCCGCCACGGCCGCCGAGGCCGGGGTGAAGAACGGCGACGTCCTCGCCGTGAGCGGCCCGGCCGGAGTCGTCGAACTGCCGCTGCAGATCACGGAGATGCCCGACCGGGTGGTGTGGCTCCCGCTGAACTCCGCGGGCCGTGGCGTCGCCTCCGACACCGGGGCGCTGCCCGGCTCACTCGTCCGTATCGGCCCGGCGACCCTCGCGTCCGAGGCCCCCGAGGAGGTGGAGGCATGAGCCCTTTCCTCGCCGCTGAAGACCTCTCGATGTTCGGCCGCGACCCCTGGTGGCTGGTCGTCATCAAGGCGGTGTTCTGCTTCGCCTTCCTGATGGTGACCGTGCTGTTCTCCATCGTGTGGGAGCGCAAGGTCGTCGCCTGGATGCAGCTGCGCATCGGCCCCAACCGGCACGGCCCCTGGGGCATGCTCCAGTCGCTCGCCGACGGCATCAAGCTGATGCTGAAGGAAGACGTCATCGTCAAACGCGCGGACAAGGTGGTCTACGTCCTCGCGCCGATCGTCGCGGCCATCCCGGCCTTCATGGCGATCGCGGTGATCCCCTTCGGTCCGGCCGGCAACGAGATCTCGATCTTCGGCCAGCGCACCACGATGCAGCTCACCGACCTGCCGATCGCGATGCTCTACATCCTCGCGGTCGCCTCGGTCGGCATCTACGGCATCGTGCTGGCGGGCTGGAGCTCCGGTTCCACCTATCCGCTGCTCGGCGGTCTGCGCTCCTGCGCGCAGATGATCTCGTACGAGATCGCGATGGGCGCGGCGTTCGCCTCGGTGTTCCTCTACTCCGGTTCGATGTCGACGTCGGCGATCGTCGAGGCGCAGCAGGACCGCTGGTACATCGTGCTGCTGCCGGTGTCCTTCCTGATCTACATCGTGACGATGGTCGGCGAGACCAACCGCGCCCCGTTCGACATGCCCGAGTCCGAGGGCGACCTGGTCGGCGGCTTCAACACCGAGTACTCGTCGATCAAGTTCGCGATGTTCATGCTCGCCGAGTACGTGAACATGGTGACGGTCTCGGCCGTGTCCGTGACGCTCTTCCTGGGCGGCTGGCGGGCGCCGTACCCGATCAGTGCCTTCTGGGAGGGCGCGAACCACGGCTGGTGGCCGCTGCTCTGGTTCGTGGTCAAGGTGCAGCTGCTGCTGTTCTTCTTCATCTGGCTGCGCGGCACGCTGCCTCGTGTCCGCTACGACCAGCTGATGAAGCTCGGCTGGAAGGTCCTCATCCCGGTCTCCGTCGTCTGGCTGATGCTCGTCGCGACCGTGCGGACTCTCCGGAACGAGAACTACGACTTCGCCGACATCGTGCTCTACGTCGCAGGCGGTGTCATCGCGTTGCTGCTCCTCTCCTTCATCGCGGACATGTTCCGCGAGCGGGCGAAAGCGGCCTCGCGTCCCGCCGAGGAGCCCGCGTTCGACGCGATGGCGGGCGGATTCCCCGTGCCGCCCCTGCCCGGACAGGAGCTTCCGCCGGTGCCTCGGCGCAGCCCGCGCCGTGAGCGGGAGCTGATTGTCAGTGGTGGGCCCGATACTCAGAGTGACGGATCTCTGGATGGAAAGGAGGCGTCCGATGGCTGAGGAGCCCAAGGAGACCAAGCCCGGTTTCCAGAACCCCGTGGCCGGCTTCGGCGTGACCTTCAAGGCCATGTTCAAGAAGCGGCTGACCGAGCAGTACCCGGAGCAGCAGAAGACCACCGCTCCGCGTTTCCACGGACGGCACCAGCTCAACCGCCATCCGGACGGCCTGGAGAAGTGCGTCGGCTGCGAGCTGTGCGCCTGGGCCTGCCCCGCCGACGCCATCTATGTGGAGGGCGCCGACAACACCGACGAGGAGCGCTACTCGCCGGGCGAGCGGTACGGCCGCGTGTACCAGATCAACTACGCCCGCTGCATCCTGTGCGGCCTGTGCATCGAGGCGTGCCCCACGCGCGCGCTCACGATGACCAACGAGTTCGAGCTCGCCGACTCCAGCCGTGCCAACCTCATCTACACCAAGGAGCAGCTGCTCGCCGGACTCGAGGACGGCATGGTCGACAGTCCCCACGCGATCTATCCGGGGACCGACGAGCAGGACTACTACCGGGGTCTGGTGACGGAGGCCGCGCCGGGTACGACCCAGCAGATCGCGCTCTCCAAGGGCGAGGTCCCGCAGGAGGCCGCCACCACCTTCGGCGAGGACGAACCGGCGTCCGGGAAGGTGATCGGCCGATGACCGAGCAACTCGCCGCCTACTCCACCTCCACCGGCGAGGCCGTCCAGTTCTGGATCCTCGGCACCGTCGCCGTCATCGGCGCCCTGTGCACCGTCTTCATGAAGAAGGCCGTGCACAGTGCGCTCTGTCTCGCCGCGACCATGATCATCCTGGCGGTCTTCTACCTCGCCAACGGCGCCTACTTCCTGGGCATCGTGCAGATCGTCGTCTACACCGGCGCGATCATGATGCTGTTCCTGTTCGTGGTGATGCTGGTCGGCGTCACGGCCGCGGACTCCCTGAAGGAGACCATCAAGGGCCAGCGCTGGCTGGCCCTTCTCTGTGGCCTCGGCTTCGGCGTCCTGCTGGTCGGTGGCATCGGCAACGCCTCGATCACGGAGTTCAACGGCCTCGCCCAGGCGAACGCGAACGGCAATGTGGAGGGCCTCGCGGCCCTCATCTTCACCAAGTACGTCTTCGCCTTCGAGATCACCGGAGCCCTGCTGATCACGGCCGCCGTCGGCGCCATGGTGCTCACGCACCGGGAGCGCACCGAGCGCGCCAAGACGCAGCGCGAGCTGTCCGAGCAGCGCGTCCGCGAAGGCAAGCACGTCCCGCCGCTGCCCGCGCCCGGCGTGTACGCCCGGCACAACGCGGTCGACATCGCGGGCCTGCTGCCCGACGGCACGCCGTCCGACCTCACGGTCAGCAAGACGCTGCGCGAGCGCGGCCAGATCCGTGACGTGTCCACCGAGGCGCTGAACGACCTGCGGGCCCTGGAGCAGCGCGCTGAGGAACGGCTGGAGCGGACCGCGATCGAGCCGGCGACCTTCAAGCGGCCCGAGGAGGCGTCGAAGTGAACCCGGTCAACTACCTCTACCTCGCCGCCCTGTTGTTCACGATCGGCGCCACCGGCGTGCTGATCAGGCGCAACGCGATCGTCGTCTTCATGTGCATCGAGCTCATGCTCAACGCGTGCAACCTCACGCTCGTGGCCTTCTCACGGATGCACGGCAATCTCGACGGCCAGATCATCGCCTTCTTCACGATGGTCGTCGCCGCCGCGGAGGTCGTCGTCGGGCTCGCGATCATCGTGTCGCTGTTCCGTTCCCGCCACTCGGCCTCGGTCGACGACGCCAGCCTGATGAAGCTCTAAGGGGTCGGAAGAATCGTGGAGAACCTGATTGCGCTGCTGGTCGCGGCGCCATTGCTCGGAGCGGTCGTACTGCTGTGCGGAGGCCGACGCCTCGACCGCGTCGGCCACTGGATCGGCACCGCCCTCGCCGCCGTCTCCTTCGTGTTCGGCGTCGTCCTCTTCGCCGACCTGCTCGGCAGGAGCGCCGAGGACCGGACCCTGACGAGCCACCTGTTCAGCTGGATCCCGGTCGAGGGCTTCCAGGCGGACATCGCCTTCCGCCTGGACCAGCTGTCGATGACGTTCGTGCTGTTGATCACCGGCGTCGGCTCGCTGATCCACCTGTACTCGGTCGGGTACATGGAGCACGACGAGCGGCGCCGCCGCTTCTTCGGCTATCTGAACCTGTTCCTCGCGGCGATGCTGCTGCTCGTCCTCGCCGACAACTACCTGCTTCTGTACGTCGGCTGGGAAGGCGTCGGTCTCGCCTCCTACCTGCTGATCGGCTTCTGGCAGCACAAGCCCAGCGCCGCCACCGCCGCGAAGAAGGCATTCCTGGTCAACCGCGTCGGCGACATGGGTCTGTCGATCGCGATCATGATGATGTTCCTCTGGTTCGGCACCTTCGCCTTCGGGCCGGTGCTCGGCGGGGAGGGGGAGCCCGGCCTGGTCGGTGACGCGAGCGAGGGCAGGCTCACCGCGATCGGTCTGATGCTGCTGCTCGCCGCGTGCGGCAAGTCCGCCCAGGTGCCGCTGCAGTCCTGGCTCGGGGACGCGATGGAGGGCCCGACCCCGGTCTCGGCCCTCATCCACGCCGCGACGATGGTGACCGCTGGCGTCTACCTGATCGTCCGCTCCGGCGCCATCTTCAACGCCGCTCCCGACGCGCAGTTGGTGGTCACCATCGTCGGCGCCGTCACGCTCCTCTTCGGTGCGATCGTCGGTTGTGCGAAGGACGACATCAAGAAGGCGCTGGCCGGCTCGACCATGTCGCAGATCGGCTACATGGTCCTCGCCGCCGGACTCGGCCCCATCGGCTACGTCTTCGCGATCATGCACCTGGTGACGCACGGCTTCTTCAAGGCCGGGCTGTTCCTCGGCGCCGGTTCGGTCATGCACGGCATGAACGACGAGGTCGACATGCGCAAGTACGGCGGCCTGCGCAAGTACATGCCGGTCACCTTCGTGACGTTCGGCCTCGGCTACCTCGCGATCATCGGCTTCCCGGGCCTGTCCGGCTTCTTCTCCAAGGACAAGATCATCGAGGCGGCGTTCGCCAAGGGCGGCACCGAGGGCTGGATCCTCGGCGGCTGCGCGCTGCTGGGCGCCGCCATCACGGCGTACTACATGACGCGCGTGATGCTGATGACGTTCTTCGGAGAGGAGCGCTGGCGGCACACGAAGACGGCCTCACCGGCCGAGCCCAGCGTGGAGCCCGCCGCCGAGACGCACGGCGAGCACGCGGAGCCGCACCCGCACGAGTCGCCCAAGGTCATGACGATCCCCATGATCGTGCTGGCCGTCGGATCGGTGGCCGGCGGTGCGTTCTTCAGCATCGGCGACCGCTTCGTGCACTGGCTGGAGCCCATCACCGGGCACTCCCACGGTCACCCGCCGATCGGCGCGGCAGTGGTCACCAGCGCGACCGTGGCGTGCATGATCATCGGCGTCGCCATCGCCTACGCCCAGTACGGCCGCCGCCCGGTCCCCGCCGTCGCCCCGCGCGGGTCGCTGCTCACCCGG
Organism: Streptomyces sp. NPDC028907; assembly: GCF_055564995.1. Lineage (NCBI taxonomy): Bacteria > Bacillati > Actinomycetota > Actinomycetes > Kitasatosporales > Streptomycetaceae > Streptomyces > Streptomyces sp. NPDC028907. Next base: position 501,132 of record NZ_JBVHVE010000006.1, on the reverse strand, counting down.
GCCGCCCGGCGCGACCTGCTCCAGGACGACTTCAACCACGTCGTCCTCGTACGTGGCGGCGAGCACCTCACGCGCTCGCTGGTGTACGTCGACCACACCTTGGTCGACGGCGTCGTCAACGGCACGGCGGCTTCGGTCGGCGGCCTGTCCGGACGGATGCGCAGGCTGCAGAACGGCTTCGCGCGGTCGTACGCGGTCTCGATGTTCGGCGGTGCGGCGATCCTCATCGCCGCGACCCTGCTGATGAGGGCGGTCTGATACCGATGTCCTTTCCTCTGCTGACAGCTACGGCGGTGCTCCCGGCGATCGGAGCGGTCGCCACGGCCGCCGTACCGGCCGCCCGGCGCACCGCCGCCAAGTGGCTGGCGCTGCTCGTCTCGCTCGCCACACTCGCCCTCGCGATCACCGTCCTGGTCCGCTTCGACCCGGACGGCGACCGCTACCAGCTCACCGAGTCCCACGCCTGGATCGCCGACTTCGGCGTCCGCTACGAACTCGGCGTGGACGGCATCGCGGTGGCGCTGATCGCGCTGACGGCGCTGCTGATCCCGTTCATCATCCTCGCGGGCTGGCACGACGCCGACCCGCTGGAGACCGGCAGTTCGCGCTGGCGGCCCACGCAGGGCTTCTTCGCCCTGATCCTGGCCGTCGAGGCGATGGTGATCCTCTCCTTCGAGGCCACCGACGTCTTCCTCTTCTACATCTTCTTCGAAGCCATGCTCATCCCGATGTACTTCCTCATCGGCGGCTTCGGGGACCGTGCCCACGAGCACGGCGAGAAGGTGGCGTCGACGCAACGGTCGTACGCCGCGGTGAAGTTCCTGCTCTACAACCTGGTCGGCGGTCTGATCATGCTGGCCGCGGTGATCGGCCTCTACGTGGTCGCCGGGAACTTCAGCCTCCAGGAGATCGCCGAGGCCCGCGCCAACGGCACGCTCGACATGGCGACGAACACCGAACGCTGGCTGTTCCTCGGCTTCTTCTTCGCCTTCGCGGTGAAGGCACCGCTGTGGCCGCTGCACACCTGGCTGCCCAACGCCATGCAGGAGTCCACCGCCCCGGTCGCCGTGCTCATCACGGCGGTCGTCGACAAGGTGGGCACCTTCGCGATGCTCCGCTTCTGCCTCCAGCTGTTCCCGGAGGCCAGCAAGTGGGCGACGCCCGCGATCCTCGTCCTGGCGCTGGTCAGCATCGTCTACGGAGCGCTGCTCGCGGTCGGTCAGCGGGACATGAAGCGCCTGATCGCGTACGCGTCGATCTCGCACTTCGGCTTCATCATCATGGGCATCTTCGCGATGACCAGCCAGGGCCAGTCCGGCGCGACGCTCTACATGGTCAACCACGGCATCTCGACAGCCGCGTTGATGCTGGTGGCCGGCTTCCTGATCTCCCGGCGCGGCTCGCGGCTCATCGCCGACTACGGCGGTGTGCAGAAGGTCGCCCCGGTGCTCGCCGGCACCTTCCTGATCGGCAGTCTCGCGACCCTGTCGCTACCCGGACTGGCACCGTTCGTGAGTGAGTTCCTGGTCCTGGTCGGCACGTTCACGCGCTACCCGGTGATCGGCATCATCGCCACGTTCGGCATCGTGCTCGCCGCGCTCTACACCCTCGTCCTCTACCAGCGGACGATGACGGGCCCGGTGAAGCCGGAGGTCTCGGCGATGCCCGACCTCAGGGTGCGCGAGCTCGTGGTCGTCGCCCCGCTGGTCGCACTGCTGATCTTCCTGGGCGTCTACCCGAAGCCCGTCACGGACATCGTCAACCCGGCGGTCAAGCAGACCATGTCCGACGTACAGAAGAAGGACCCCCAGCCCGAGGTGGAGGCGGCCAAGTGAGCGCATCAGCCGTCCATAGCCTGTGGACAATCGCGGCCGATCCGATCCCGAAGATCGGCGCGCCGAAGATCGAGTACGGACAGCTCTCGCCCACCCTGATCATCGTCGGTGCGGCGGTCGTCGGGGTGCTGATCGAGGCGGTCGTCCCGCGCAAGGCTCGCTACTACGCACAGGTGTTCATCTCCGTAGTGGCGCTCGTCGCGGCCTTCGCCGCGGTCGTGGCGCTCGCGGCCGGCGGATACGCCACCACCAAGGCGGGCATCGCCGCGATGGGCGCCATCGCCGTCGACGGACCGGCCCTGTTCCTCCAGGGCACGATCCTGCTGGCCGCCCTGGTCGGCCTGTTCACCTTCGCCGAGCGACGGCTCGACCCGGCGGCGCACGGCAACAGGGTCGACTCCTTCGCCGCGCAGGCCGCGTCCGTCCCGGGCAGCGACAGCGAGAAGGCCGCGGTGAAGGCCGGGTTCACCACCACCGAGGTATTCCCGCTGCTGCTGTTCGCGGTCGCGGGCATGCTGGTCTTCCCGGCGGCCAACGACCTGCTGACGCTGTTCATCGCCCTGGAAGTCCTCTCGCTCCCGCTGTACCTGATGTGCGCGCTGGCCCGCCGCAAGCGGCTGATGTCGCAGGAGGCCGCGGTCAAGTACTTCCTGCTCGGCGCCTTCGCCTCCGCGTTCACGCTGTTCGGCATCGCGCTGCTGTACGGCTACGCGGGCTCCGTGTCGTACGCGACGATCGCCCAGGTCGTCGACGGTACGGTCCCAGAGGTCACCCCGGCGCTCGCGGACACGATGGGCAACGACGCGTTGCTGCTGGTCGGCGCCGCGATGATCGTGATGGGGTTGCTGTTCAAGGTGGGCGCCGTCCCGTTCCACATGTGGACGCCGGACGTCTACCAGGGCGCTCCGACGCCGGTGACCGGGTTCATGGCGGCGGCGACGAAGGTGGCGGCGTTCGGTGCGCTGCTGCGGATTCTGTACGTCGTGCTGCCGGGCCTGCGCTGGGACTGGCGGCCGGTCATGTGGGGCGTGGTGATCGTCACCATGCTGGGCGGAGCGATCGTCGCGATCACGCAGACCGACATCAAGCGACTGCTGGCGTACTCGTCGATCGCGCACGCCGGGTTCATCCTCGCGGGTGTCATCGCGACCACGCCGGACGGGGTGTCGTCCGTCCTGTTCTATCTGGCCGCGTACTCGTTCGTGACGATCGGGGCGTTCGCGGTGGTGACGCTGGTGCGGGACGCCGGCGGGGAGGCCACGCACCTGTCCAACTGGGCGGGTCTGGGCCGCCGTTCGCCGCTGGTCGCGGCCGTGTTCGCGGTGTTTCTGCTGGCCTTCGCCGGCATCCCGCTGACCTCCGGCTTCGCCGGGAAGTTCGCCGTGTTCAAGGCTGCGGCGGAGGGCGGGGCGGCCCCGCTGGTCGTGGTCGGTGTGATCTCGTCGGCGATCGCGGCGTTCTTCTACATCCGTGTCATCGTGCTCATGTTCTTCAGTGAGCCACGGCCCGAGGGGCCCACGGTCGCCGTTCCGTCGCCGCTGACGATGACGGCGATCGGGGTCGGGGTGGCGGTGACGCTGGTGCTGGGTGTCGCGCCGCAGTACTTCCTGGATCTGGCGAGTACGGCGGGGGTCTTCGTGCGCTGACGCGGCGCCGCCTGTACGGCCCGCTCGCACGGCCCGTGTGCACCGCAGCGGCCCGGCTTCCCTCGGGGGGACGCCGGGCCGCTGTGTTGTGGAGGCGGGTGAGGGGTGAGCCTGTGGATAACTTCGGGGGCTGTCGGTGGCGGCCCCTATCGTGGAGGCAGTGGTCGAGGGACGACGTACGGGGGACACGGCGATGGGTGCGACGGGCGGGATCAGCGAGATGCCAAGGGTGACCGAGGTGGCACAGGCGGGCGACAGCGAGGCGCTGGCCGCACTGCACCGGGTCTTCGGGTACGAGGCCTTCCGCGGCGAGCAGGAGGCCGTCATCGAGCATGTGGTGGCCGGCGGCGACGCTGTCGTGCTCATGCCGACCGGAGGCGGGAAGTCGCTCTGCTACCAGATCCCGTCCCTGGTCAGACCGGGTACGGGCATCGTCGTCTCGCCGCTCATCGCGCTGATGCAGGACCAGGTGGACGCGCTGCGGACGCTCGGCGTGCGGGCCGGGTTCGTCAACTCCACGCAGGACTTCGACGAGCGGCGTGTGGTGGAGGCGGAGTTCCTGGCGGGCGAGCTGGACCTGCTGTACCTCGCCCCGGAGCGGCTGCGGCTCGACTCGACGCTGGACCTGCTCTCGCGCGGCAAGATCGCGGTGTTCGCGATCGACGAGGCGCACTGCGTGTCCCAGTGGGGCCACGACTTCCGCCCCGACTATCTGGCGCTCTCGCTGCTCGGCGAGCGCTGGCCGGACGTCCCCCGGATCGCGCTCACGGCGACGGCCACGCGTGCGACGCACCAGGAGATCACCCAGCGGCTGAACATGCCGACGGCCCGGCACTTCGAGGCGAGCTTCGACCGGCCCAACATCCAGTACCGGATCGTGCCGAAGGCGGACCCGAAGAAGCAGCTGCTGAGCTTCCTGCGCGAGGAGCACGCGGGCGACGCGGGCATCGTGTACTGCCTGTCCCGAAAGTCCGTGGAGGCGACGGCCGAGTTCCTGAGCCGCAACGGCATCGAGGCGGTGCCGTACCACGCGGGCCTGGACGCGGGCACGCGCGCGGCGCACCAGTCCCGGTTCCTGCGGGAGGAGGGCCTGGTCGTGGTGGCGACCATCGCCTTCGGGATGGGCATCGACAAGCCGGACGTGCGCTTCGTCGCCCACCTCGACCTGCCCAAGTCGGTCGAGGGCTACTACCAGGAGACGGGCCGCGCCGGCCGTGACGGCCTGCCCTCCACGGCCTGGATGGCGTACGGGCTCAACGACGTCATCCAGCAGCGCAAGCTGATCCAGTCGGGCGAGGGCGACGAGGCGTTCCGGCGCCGGGCCGCCTCGCACCTGGACGCCATGCTGGCGCTGTGCGAGACGGCCCAGTGCAGGCGCGGCCAGCTGCTCGCCTACTTCGGCCAGGACCCCGACCCGGTGGGCTGCGGCAACTGCGACACCTGCCTGACACCGCCGGAGACCTGGGACGGCACGATCGCGGCGCAGAAGGTGCTGTCGACGGTGGTGCGGTTGCAGCGCGAGCGGGGGCAGAAGTTCGGGGCGTTGCAGATCGTCGACATCCTGCTGGGCAAGCGGACCGGCAAGGTGATCCAGTTCGATCACGACCAGCTCTCCGTGTTCGGGATCGGCGAGGAGCTGAACGAGGGCGAATGGCGGGGCGTCATCCGGCAGTTGCTGGCACAGGGGCTGCTCGCGGTCGAGGGTGAGTACGGGACGCTCGTGCTGACCGAAGCCAGTGGCACGGTGCTGCGGCGTGAGCGGGAGGTGCCGCTGCGGAAGGAGCCGAAGAAGCCGGTGACCGCGCGGTCGGCGTCCGGGTCCGGTTCCGGCGGGTCCGGGCGCGGAGAGCGCAGAGCGAAGGCCGCGGCGGCCGAGCTGCCCGAGGAACTGGTGCCGGCCTTCGAGGCGCTGCGGGCCTGGCGTGCGGAGCAGGCTCGGGAGCAGGGCGTTCCAGCCTATGTGATCTTCCATGACGCGACCCTGCGGGAGATCGTGACGGTGTGGCCCGCGTCCGTACGGGAGCTCGGAGGCGTCGGCGGGGTCGGCGAGAAGAAGCTGGCCACGTACGGGGAGGGCGTGCTGGAGGTGCTGGCCTCGATGCGCGGTGACTCCGATGCCGGGGCAGGGGGCGATGCGGCGCCCGCAGCCGATCACGGGGCGGACGACTGGCCCGAGATGGAGCCGGAGCCGGAGGACTGGGCCTAGGGCCTGGCTGGGAAGGAACGGCGGTCGGCCGCTCAGTCCGTCCGGCACCCCACGAGCGCGACGGTCACGCCAACGCCGTCAGCCCGGGCGCGAACGTGATCAGCAGCGGCAGCAGGGGCACCAGCGCGGCCAGCGTCGTGGTCAACGCCCGGTGGTGGCGGCCCAGACGGGGCGGCGGCTGGAGGAGGCGGTCGACGCGTTCGCCCAGGAGGCGGTGGGTGGAGGCGCAGGACAGGACGCCTCGGTGCTGGTTGAGCTCGATCAGGGCCAGAGCCGTCGTCAGATGACCGCAGCGGCGGGACGCGGTGTCGTCGGCGGCCAGTTCGACCAGACGGTGGGTCTGGTCGCAGAAGTGGGCGAACAACGGGATACGGGGGAATCCGGTGGCGAGTGCGGTCGAGAGGTGCAGGAGCCAGTCGTGGCGGGCGCGGGCGTGGCCCCGCTCATGGGTGAGGACGGCGTCCAGCTGGTGGTCGGTGAGGCGGTGCAGGGCACCGGTGGTGACGATCAGCTGGGCCGGGTTGCCGGGCATCCACCAGGCGTCCGGGTACTCGTCCTCCAGGACCAGGAGCGGGCCGCGGGCCGCGGGCAGCCCGGCCGGCAGGTCGGGGGCGCGTTCGCGCAGGTGGGCCCTGGCCTGGCCGCGGCGTCGGCGGGCCTCAGCGAGTTCGCGGCCCAGCATCGCCGTCGTCCAGGCGGCGCCGCAGGCCAGGAGCAGGGTGAGGACGGCGGCCCAGGCAGACGCGGACGAGAGGTCGTACGCCGCGGTCACCGCAGGCGGTGCCGGGGCGAAGAGCTGCGCGCGTACGGTGCCGAAGACGGCCGCTGCACCCAATGACAGGGCCGTCAGGCAGCACAGCAGGACGGTGGCGACCAGGCACTGCCACACCCAGAGCGCGACCACGGGTTCCCGTTCGGGCCATGCGGCACGGGTCAACGCTCGCGGAACGGGCACGGCTGCTGTCAGAGCGACGGTGCTCAACAGGAGCAGGCAGAAGGTCATGCCGGAGGCTCCGGATCCTGGTCAGGGGAGGTGCGCGGGCGGACATGCGGGGCGGTGGACGAGGAACACGCCACCTCCAGCCAGTATGACGGTGACGGTCGCCGGAGTCAGCGGTGAAGAGTCGCCGAACTCGCCGCCGGGCGCCGGGCGTACGCCGCCCCGGCCCTCGCCGCCGCCCCCTGCCGTCGTAGCGCCTCGCGGACCGCCGGCGTCTCGACGCCCCTCGCTCCGAGGCGCGGGCCCGCGCTCCCCGGTCTCACGTCAACTGCCTGCCACCACCTGCCCGGTGACCTCTCCCAGGCCCACTCGGACCCCACCGGGGCCCGGCGCCCAGGCGGACAGGGTGACCACGTCGCCGTCCTCCAGGAACGTGCGCTTTCCGTCGGGGAGTTCGAGGGGATCCCGGCCGTTCCAGGTCAGCTCCAGCAGGGAGCCGCGCTCGCGTTCCGTCGGGCCGCTCACTGTGCCCGAGCCGTAGAGGTCGCCGGTGCGCAGGGAGGCGCCGTTCACGGTCATGTGGGCGAGTTGCTGGGCGGCCGTCCAGTACATGGTGGAGAAAGGGGGCTCGGAGACCACGTGACCGTTGATGGCCACAGAGATGCGCAGGTCGTAGCCGCCGGCTTCGGCTTCGGAGCCGGAGTCGTCGAGGTACGGCAGCAGGGGGTGCGTCCGCTCCGGTGCTGCCACCCGGGCCTCCTCCAGCGCGTCCAGCGGGGTGATCCACGCCGACACCGACGTGGCGAAGGACTTGCCGAGGAACGGGCCGAGGGGGACGTACTCCCAGGCCTGGACGTCGCGTGCCGACCAGTCGTTGAGGAGGCACAGGCCGAAGACGTGCTCGCGGAAGTCACCCAGTGCCACCGGGTTGCCCATCTTCGAGGGCGTCCCGACCACGAAGCCGACCTCGGCCTCGATGTCCAGGCGGACCGACGGACCGAAGACCGGGGCGGGGTCGGTGGGGGCCTTGCGCTGGCCGGACGGCCGTACGACGTCCGTGCCGGACACCACCACCGTGCCGGAGCGGCCGTGGTAACCGATCGGGAGGTGCTTCCAGTTGGGAGTGAGGGAGTCGGCGGCGTCGGGACGGAAGATCTGGCCGACGTTCCGGGCGTGGTTCTCGGAGGCGTAGAAGTCGACGTAGTCCGCGACCTCGAAGGGGAGGTGCAGGGTCACCGAGGACAGGGGGTGCAGCAGGTCCGCGACGGCCTCCTGGTGCGCCGGCACCGTCACCCACGCCGTCAGCGCGCGGCGCACGTCGGACCAGGTGGTGCGGCCCGCGGCGAGCAGCGGGTTCAGGGAGTCCTGGGCGAGCAGCGGGGCGTACGGCGAGCCGAGCACGTAGGCCGCCTTGCCCGCGTCGAGGACGTGGTCGCCGAGCCGGACGCCGACCCGGCGTGCGGAGTCCGAGCCGGGGAGGGAGAAGACGCCATACGGAAGGTTGTGCGTGCCGAAGGGGTCGCCCTCGGGGAGATCGAAGGGGGGCATGGGGTGCTGCCTCACTCTCTTACGCTCCGTGCCATGTGGTCGGGCCACACGTTACGGGTGAGGTGCCGGTCTTGGGCAGTACGGAACTCGCGTCGCCGGGGCCGGCGAATCACCAGGTCGCGGCGCACGGTCGAGGCTCAGGCCCCCTCCCGCGTAGGCGATGGTGCGGGTCGAGGGACCACGTGGGGGTGAAATCGCAACAAGCGGAAGGAAGTTGTGCACACGGAAACAGAATCCGAACCGGAACAGGTGTCAACACATGTGAACACAGCAGCCGTCCGGTTCACGTCGAGTCGATGGGGCTTCCTGTCCGTATTCTCTGATCATGGCCCCACCCATCGCATATTCACTCATCGCCACTGACCTGGACGGGACGCTGCTCCGAGGCGACGACACGCTCTCCGACCGTTCCCTCGACGCGCTCGCGCAGGTCGCGGCGGCCGGTGCTCAGCACCTCGTCGTGACGGGGCGGCCGGCGCCCAGAGTGCGGCCGCTCCTCGACGTCCTGGGCAGCAGGGGGCTCGCGGTGTGCGGACAGGGCGCGCAGTTGTACGACGCCGGCGCGGACCGTCTCTTGTGGTCGATCACCCTGGACCGGGAGTTGGCGGAGACCGCGCTCGGCAAGATCGAGGCCGAGGTCGGGGAGGTGTACGCGGCCGTCGACCAGGACGGCGTCGACGGGCTCACGCTCATCGAACCCGGGTACCTGATGCCGCACCCCACCCTGCCCGCTGTCCGTGTCCAGCACCGGGACGACCTGTGGTGCGAGCCGATCAGCAAGGTGTTGCTGCGCCATCCCACCCTGTCCGACGACGAGTTGGCGGCGACGGCGCGGGCGGTCGTGGGCTCTCTCGCGACGGTCACCATGTCCGGGCCCGGGACCGTCGAACTCCAGCCATGCGGCATCACCAAGGCGACCGGTCTCGCGCTCGCCGCCGAGCATCTCGGCCTCGGCGCGCACGAGACCATCGCCTTCGGGGACATGCCCAATGACATCCCCATGTTCGACTGGGCCGCCCGCGGGGTGGCGATGGCCAACGCCCACCCCGAACTCAAGGCGGTCGCCGACGAGATCACCCTCTCGAACGAGGACGACGGCATCGCCGTCGTCCTCGAGAGGTTGTTCGCGGGCGTCAGCGCGGGCGCCCTGACCGATTCAGCCCAGTAAGGGTGAATTAGCCCACTCGATCCTGCTTCAGGGCTAGTAAGGGCCGTTCACATTGTCGATCGAGCCGTACCGGGCGGCCGCGTAGTTGCACGCGGCCGCGATGTTCGCGACCGGGTTGAAGGGGTCGTAGACGGTGCCCGGCACGTGGTAGGCCGCGAAGGTCGGGTCGATGACCTGGAGGAGGCCCTTGGACGGGGTGCCCGCGGCCGCGTTGGAGTCCCAGTTGTTGATGGCCTGGGGGTTGCCGGACGACTCGCGCATGATGTTGCGGTGGATGCCCTCGTAAGATCCGGGAATCCCGTTCTGTCCCATGATGTCCAGAGCGTTGCGGATCCAGCCGTCGAGGTTGTCCGGGTATGTCTTCACCGAGGACTGCGTGGCCTGGGCGACGGCGGACTTCTTGGCGGGTGCGGCGGCCTTGTCGGCGGTTGCGCTCGCGGTGCCGGCCTTCTTCGTCGCCCGGACCTCCAGGTCGACGCCCGGGTGGATCAGCCGGGGGTTGTCGCCGATGGCCTTGCGGTTGTCCTTGTAGAGCTGCTTCCAGCCACCCTGGGCGTCGTACCGGTCCGCGATGCCGTAGAGCGAATCGCCCTTTTTGGTGGTGTACGTAAGGGTATTGGCCTGCGCGGCGGTGGGGGTCTGGGCCGGCTGGGCGGCGCTCGCGGTGGTCGCGCTCAGGAGCGGGAGCGCGAGGGCTGCGGTGCCGGTGCCTGCGATGGCGACGCGACGAGTGAGCGGGTTGGTGCGGGGGCGGCGGTGCTTGCCTCGGGGCATGGCGCTGTTCCTCTCCGGCGCCTGCGAGGTGAGCTGTCGGGTTCGGGCGGGAGATGCCCGGCCGCGCCGCTGAGCGGTGGCGCGACTTCACCCCGAGCCGGGCCGGTGCGCCATCAAGGCGTCCGGTCCGGCGACTTACCTGGGTCCCCCGCTCCTGCCGTGCGTGTGTGAGTTCCGGGGATGGATGACACGGGCGGCGGCAGGATTCGGCGTCCGCCCGACGAGCGGGAACGTATGCGAGAGCACATGTCCGAAACAAGTGCCGGGGCCGCCTGACGTGCCGGTTGACCATGGTCTGGTGCGTATGGGGTGCTTGATCCTTTGCGGTTGCCAAGCCTCAACTTGTGTGTGGAACAAGGGGAGACGAAGGTGCGTCGGACGGGGTGTGTGGCCGGGTGTGCGTGACTCAACTCACTGGCATCCACAAGAGTGGCAAATCGGGCAATGGCTCCAACTCGCCTTTAACTGGCCATTCGTGGAGTCCGTTTTTCCCGTGTCCGACGGAAAAGTACTTCTTCGCCCTCTGTGTAGATCACCTCGTTGGAGGCGATGAGGTCATGCCGATCGCAGCTGATCTCGGAGAGCATCCGCACCGTCGCCTCCCAGCCGAGCTCCGGGCGGTGCACCCGGATCGACCCGGTCCGAGTGGGTGCGGGCAGCTCAAGGGGTACGGCCTCGGTTGCGCCCGGCTCGCGCGGCGCCACGCCGTCCCGGCCATGACGTGCAGTCAGGTTCAGCGCCCCGCGTGACCAGGGGCGAGGAGCCGTCCGGTGCCAGGTCGCAGAGCCGGGCGACGACTTGCTCGCGCGGTATGTCCGACGTCAACCTCAGCTGTACCCTCGCCCGCCTCAACGCTCAGGTCTACTCGCCCACTTCGACGGGGTGGGAGTCGCTGACGCGGAGCGCGGCAGGGGCTCGGACATGACGCCGGTGTCCTCGGACGGGCGACGAAGGCGCACATGGTCGACGGTCAGGCGGCATGTCGACCGGTGAGGATGGAACCTCCCGTGCAGTGCACGTCGTTGTCATAGCGATCGTCCGTCGAGCAAACCATGACGATCGCCTTGAGCCGGTCGGTCAGGCGGTACAGCAGGTATTCGAGGAGCGCCGGTACGGGCTCGTTCGTCAGCGGGCGTCACGCGCGCGTACAGCAGGGTCCCGTCCCGGAGCGGGTTGCGGAGGTCGTGATGGGTCGTCTCGTGGGGGAAGGACGTACGGATGTGTATGGGCGGGATCCCTGTCGGGTCAGTGCGTCGGATGCGTCGAGTGCGGCGAATGCTTTGTGGCGGGTCAGTCCACCGGGTGCATCGTGCGGCTCAGCCAGCGGGTCGCGGCCATCACGGCGAGGCCCGCGACCACCGCGACGGGACCGTTGACGCCGAAGTAGGTGGGCTTGGGGACGTCGTCGTAGAACTTGACCGTCTGGGCCTGGGTGCCCTTGGCCATGGCGAGGGAGGGGAACCAGACGTGCTTCCGGCCGGCCAGGTGGCCCCGCCCGAGGACGTACCGGGCCAGGCCGAACATCATGTCGATCGCGGCGGCCGAGAAGCCGACCATGGTGGCGACGTTCGGCTTGAGGAGTTCCGTGCTCGCGCTGAGCAGAGCCAGCCGCCCGCAACGGACACCAGATGGACGAGCGTGCTGGAGGCGGCGGAGGCGGCGGAGGCGGCGGAGCCGGCCGACATGCCCATACCGCCGGGGGCGAGGGTGGCGGCGCAGTGCGGGACGAGGATGGCCTGCATGCCGAGGAACGAGAAGAGTCCCCAGACCTCCAGACCGGAGAGCTTGAGAAAGCTCTGGGCCGGCCGAAGAAGGCGTGGTCGGCGTGCGGCGGCGGCTCGCTGTCGGCCTGGACGTCGGCTTCGGCCCAGGACACGGGCCGCTACTTCCCTATAAGTCGATGGATATCCCGCCTTATCACGTGATCAAAAACATACCTGTCGTGATCCGATACCGCCCGTGGTGGACGGGTGGGCGGCATCGGTGATCGAAACGTGACCGGATACGCTGACTTGAGTGATGGCAGCGACCTATCGACAAACCGTGTAACCGCCAGTAGACACCAGCAGACAGGAGACCCCTCGTGACCGTCGTCGGGCCGTTCGGGCTGAGCGTGCGGGACCAGGCTCTGGAAGCCGATGTCCAGGCCGGATTGACGGCTGTCGAGGAGGGATTGCTCGAAGCCACCAAAAGTGAGGTCCCCTTCATCACCGAGGCCGCCCAGCATCTGGTGCGGGCGGGTGGAAAGCGGTTCAGGCCGTTGCTCGTGATGCTCACTGCCCAGTTCGGGGACCGGTACGCGCCGGGGATCGTGCCGTCGGCGGTGGTGGTGGAGCTGACCCATCTGGCGACGCTCTACCACGATGACGTGATGGACGAGGCGGCCGTACGGCGCGGTGTCGACAGTGCGAACACCCGTTGGGGCAACTCGGTCGCCGTCCTGACCGGGGACTTTCTCTTCGCGCGCGCCTCGCACATCCTGGCCGACCTCGGGCCGGAGGCGGTGCGGGTGCAGGCCGAGGCGTTCGAGCGGCTGGTCACCGGGCAGATCCTGGAGACGGCGGGTCCGCAGGACGGGCGGGATCCCGTCGAGCACTACCTCGATGTGCTGAGCGGGAAGACCGGATCGCTGGTGGCGGTCTCGTGCCGGTTCGGGGCGATGATGTCGGGCGCCGACGAGACGGTGGTCGACGTGCTGACCCAGTACGGAGAGCGGCTCGGGGTCGCCTTCCAGCTGGCGGACGACGTCCTGGACATCGCGAGCGACTCCCATGAGTCCGGGAAGACGCCGGGGACGGATCTCCGGGAGGGGATTCCCACGATGCCGGTGCTGCGGTTGCGGGAGCGGGCCGCGCGGTTGGGGCTGGCGGAGGACATCGCGTTGTGCGAGTTGCTGGACTCCGATCTCAGTGATGACGCGCGGCTTGCGGAGGCGTTGGCTCAGCTTCGGGTGCATCCGGCGTTGGAGCAGGCTCGGCGGGACACGGTGCGGTATGCCGAGGACGCGCGGGCCGCGTTGGCGCCGTTGCCGGAGATGGGGGCCAAGGCCGCGTTGATGGAGTTGTGCGATGCGGTGGTGCATCGGGCTGGGTGATTTCACCCCCCGCCACCCCTGTCCCTCCCATCCCTTGAAGGGCTCCGTCCCTTCGGCCCCGCCAGGGGGCTCTGCCCCTGGACCCCCCGCTCCTCAAGCGCCGGAAGGGCTGGAGTGGTGACACGCGGCACAAAGTTGTACTGAGTCCAGGGTGAGATCGCGTCCGTACAGCTGTCCGGAAGACGACGTTCTCGAAGCCCTGGAGTTCGTGAAGGTCTAGGGGGACACGGGCCTCGGCAGACTTGAACTCATAGATCTGCTCGCTCGAACCCGCCCCGCACAGCGGCGTCTTCTCCGGCGACCCCTACGGGTTGGGGGAGGCGCCGCCCTCGTGTGTCATACCCCAGGTGTACGCGGAGTTGGCTCCGGAGGTTGACGAATCTCCCTGGCCGATTTGGTCAGATGGAAACCACGGACAACACCACTCCTCACCGATTCGGGTGAGAATGGCGGCACAGGGGTGGACGAGTGCGGGGTCGTAAGACTCGCGGGCGACGAACGAGAAGGACAGCCGCCGCCGACGACGGAGGTAAGGCACACATGGCACCGTACGAATCCGACGACAGTACGACCGCGGTCGAGGAGGTCGACGACCTGCCCTCGGGGCGGCGCAAGGCCGCGCGGTACGTCGTCCCGGTCACGGTCGTGGGAGTCGCGGCGGCGACCATCGGGCTCGTCCCGGCGATCGCCGACTCGGGCGACCCGGACCTGCCGAAGATCACCGCAGAGCAACTCATCGAGAAGATCGCGCAGTCGGACGTGGAGCAGCTCTCCGGCACCGTGAAGATCAGCACCGATCTCGGGCTGCCGGACCTCGGCGGCCTGGAGTCCAGCTTCGCCTCCGGCGCCATGGGGTCGGGGTCGGGTGACGGATCGTCCGCCGATCCGTCGGCCAAGCTCACCGAGCTGGTGTCCGGTACGCACACGCTGCGCGTCGCCATGGACGGCGAGAACAAGCAGAAGCTCTCCCTGCTGGAGAACGCCTCCGAGTACAGCCTCATCCACAACGGCAAGGACGTCTGGGGCTACGACAGCAAGTCCAACGAGGTCTTCCACGGCACCGCCGAGGCGGCGAAGGGCGGGCAGGAGAAGGAAGACGTTCCCGCCACGCCCAAGGACTTCGCCGAGGAGGCGCTCAAGGCGGCCGACGACACCACCTCCGTCACCGTCGACGGCACCGCGCAGGTCGCGGGCCGGGACGCCTACCGGCTGCTCATCAAGCCGAAGCAGTCCGGGACCACGGTCGGCGCGATCACCGTGGCAGTGGACGCCAGGACCGGCATGCCGCTGAAGTTCACGCTGACCCCGTCCAGCGGTGGCGCGGCAGTGATCGACGCGGGCTTCACGCAGGTCAGCTTCGCCAAGCCGGCCGCCTCCACCTTCGACTTCACCCCGCCCAAGGGCGCGAAGGTCACCGAGGAGGACGAGCTGAAGGGGAAGAGCGGCGAGCACGGCACCCCGAAGTCCGAGGAAGAGCTGCGCAAGGAGCTCGACAAGGAGTTCGGGAAGGACTTCGGCAAGGACTTCGGGAAGGAACTCGACGGTCCGAAGTCCGGTGACAAGCCCGGCAAGGCGCCCGAGGGTGGCCCCGAGGTGATCGGCGAGGGCTGGAACACCGTGGCCGTCTTCGACACCGGCGGCGAGGGCGTCCCCTCCGGCGCCGAGGTCGGTGGGGAGATGGGCGGCTTCCTCGACTCCCTGGGCGACAAGGTCACGGGCAAGTTCGGCTCGGGCACGGTCTTCAAGACCCGTCTGATCAACGCCCTGATCACGGACGACGGCAAGGTCTACGTGGGCGCGGTCGACAAGGACGCGCTCGTGAACGCGGCCGACTCCGGGAAGTGAACCGGGGCCGCACCAACGATCGAGGTGCCCTAGGAACCCGAGGAGCCTGAGGAACCGATGGAGGAACTGCCCACCGCGCAGGCGGTGATCGCCACCCGCGCGCTCACCAAGCGCTACCGCGGCGGGCAGCTCGCCGTCGACGGTCTCGACCTGACCGTCCCGGCGGGCAGTGTCTTCGGCTTCCTCGGTCCGAACGGCTCGGGCAAGACCACCACCATCCGCATGCTGATGGGCCTCATCGAACCCACCGCGGGCAGTGCGCGCGTGCTGGGGCAGCCCATGCCCCGGTCCGCGCGCTTCGTGTTGCCGCACGTCGGCGCGCTCATCGAGGGACCCGCCCTGTACGGCTTCCTCTCCGGACGCGACAACCTTCTCCGGTACGACGCCGCCGACCCGACCGCCGATCCGCGCACCCGGCGCACCCGCGTCGCGGCCGCGCTGGACCGGGTGGGCCTGGCGGCCGCCGCGGGCAAGAAGGCCAAGGCGTACTCGCTCGGCATGAAACAGCGGCTGGGGCTCGCGGCCGCGCTGCTCCAGCCGCGTCGGCTCCTCGTGCTCGACGAGCCGACCAACGGTCTCGACCCGCAGGGCATGCGCGAGATCCGTGCCCTCATAAGGGAGTTGGCCTCCGACGGCACGACCGTCTTCCTCTCCTCCCACCTCCTCGACGAGATCGAGCAGGTCTGCACCCACGCGGCCGTGATGGCCCAGGGCCGGCTGATCACCCAGGGCGCGGTGGCGGAGCTGGCGGCCGGAAACCGCGGCCGGCTCGTCGTGACCACCCCCGACACCGCGGACGCGGCGCGGGTGCTGAAGGAGCAGGGGGCCGGCGATGTCGTCATCACCGAGGACCGGGTGCGCGCCGAACCCCCGGACCGCGATCTCGCCGACGTCAACGCGGCGTTGGTGACCGCCGGGGTCCGGGTGCGGGGCTTCGGCGTCGAACGGGCCTCCCTGGAGGACGCGTTCGTGGCCCTCACGGGGGAGGGGTTCGATGTCGCAGGCTGAGGTCGTCCGGCAGGCCGGCGCGAGCGAAGGGGCCCGGAAGGTCAGCCCTCTGTGGACCTTCGGCCTCCTCCGCAGCGAACTGCTCACCACTTTCCGTCGTTGGCGCACCCTCGCACTGCTCGCCGTCCTCGCCGCCGTGCCGATCCTGGTCGGGATCGCCGTGAAGATCGAGACCAGCGACGGTGCGTCGATGGGAGGCGGCGGACCGCAGGGCGGCGGCCCGGCGTTCATCTCGCAGATCACCAACAACGGCCTGTTCCTGGTCTTCACCGCACTGGCCGCGACACTTCCGTTCTTCCTGCCGATGGCCATCGGCGTCATCGCGGGCGACGCGATTGCGGGCGAGGCGAACGCGGGCACCCTGCGCTATCTCCTCGTCGCCCCCGCCGGCCGCACCCGCCTGCTCCTCACCAAGTACGCGACCACGATGACGTTCTGCCTGGTGGCCACCCTCGTGGTCGCGGTCTCGGCGCTCACCGTCGGGGCGCTGCTCTTCCCGCTCGGTGATCTGACGACGATCTCCGGCACCCGGATCAGCTTCGCGGAGGGCCTCGGCAGAGCCCTGCTGATCGCCCTGGTCGTGGCCGCGTCACTGATCGGCGTGGCGGCGCTCGGCCTGTTCGTCTCCACGCTGACCAACAGCGGGATCGCGGCGATGGCGACGACCGTCGGCCTGTTGATCACCGTCCAGATCCTCGACCAGATACCCCAGCTCCACGCTGTCCAGCCGTACTTCTTCTCCCACTACTGGCTGTCCTTCGCCGACCTCATGCGCGAACCCGTCTACTGGGACGACCTGGTCAAGAACCTCGGCGTACAGGCCCTCTACGCGGCGGTGTTCGGTTCGGCGGCGTGGGCGAGGTTCACGACGAAGGACATCACCGCCTAGGGGGCTGTCACGAGGCCGGTGCCAGTCACGAGGCCGGCGTCGGTCCCCGTGGTCGCCGTCGGTCAGTCGGTCTCGTACGGGAAGCGGGCGAGCGGGGCCTCCCGGGCGAAGAACGTCTTCGCGTGGGCAAGGGCCTCGTGGTCACGGAGCACGTCGCCGGGCTTGCTGCCGTTGCCGAGGAGGACGCCGCCGAAGTGCATCCCCATGTACGCGGCCGAGTTGTTGAGCGTCCCGACCAACGGGTCGGCGACCTCCTGTTCCTCGTGCGCGAGCGCTGTGACGCCCCACAGGGTGCGCCCGGCCATGGTCGCCTTGAAGTCGAGGCCGGGGGTGCGCAGCCAGCCCGACCAGTAGTCGAGGTAGCGCTTGACGTGGCCGGACACCGAGTACCAGTACAGCGGCGAGGCGATCACCACGTCCGTCGCCGCGAGGGTGGCGTCGAGGAGCAGCGCGACGTTCCCCTGCGTCGGGCGCACATGGTCACTGTCGTGGCGCAGGTCCTCGAAGTCGGGCAGCGGATGCGTGGCCAGGTCGATCCACTGCTGTTCGACGGTCTCGGGCAGCTGCTCGGCGGCCCTGCGTGCCAGCAACTCGGTGTTGCCGTCAGGACGGCTGCTGCCGAGGACGAACAAGAAGCGGCGGGTCATGCGTCCCCCAAACGGACGGCCCCGGCACGGGGCACATTGGTCGGCGTACGACAATTAATCGCACGTGCATTATATGCGTACGAATGTAGATGTCCAGGGGCCCGTATGCCGCTCGGCGGCTGCCGCCACTGCGAGCAGCAGCGATTCCGCCCCGTGGGCCGCCACCAACTGGAGCCCGACCGGACAGCCATCGCTGTCCAGCCCCGCCGGAATGCTGATCGCCGGATGCCCACTCAGGTTGAACGCCCAGGTAAGCGCGGTGGAGTACCGGTCGCCGGGACCGTCGTGGCCGTGCGGCGGGGTGGGGGCCGTCGGCGTCAGCAGCAGCTGGGTCCCGGCGAAGAGGTCGGCCAGACGGCTGTCGTTCGCGGCCCGGATCCGCTGTGCATCGGGGAGCCGAGGGGCGGCGTCCGGGGCGCGTAGGGCGAGCCATGCCGGGGCCGGGTCGTCGAGACGGAGCGGCGTCCGGGGCCGTACGAGCCGTATCGCGCCGGATTCGGCCAGCCGTACGGCCGTGGCGTGCGCGACCGCGACGACGTCCTGGTCGGGCGAGTCGAAGCCGAGGTCGGCGGACCATACGGCGGTCGGGACATCGCCCCCGCCGACCGGCCCGCGGTGCGCGCCGACCGACGTGCCAAGCTCGCCGACTCGCCTGTCGTGGCCGCCGACCGGTCCGCCGTGCTCGCCGACCTGCCCGTCAGGGCCGTCGACCTGCCCGTCCTGCCCGCCCGCACCAGGCAGCGCGCCACCCCGCGCCCCGCCACCCCCCGTCATCACCTCCCAGTACGCCGCCACGTCCCCCACGCACCGCGCGAGCACACCCGGCGCCATGAGTCCCGTACGGTCGGCCGACGGCAACCGCCCGTTGCCGGCCTTCAGCCCGACGACACCGCACCACGCCGCCGGGATCCGCACCGACCCGGCCCCGTCGCTGCCGGTCGCGAGCGGTACCAGACCCGCCGCCACCGCAGCCGCCGACCCCGCTGAGGAGCCGCCCGGCGTGCGGTCGGGCCGCCAGGGGTTGGCCGTAGGGCCGTATCGGCCGAGTCCCCAGGTCTGCCAGGGAGTTCCCGGCCCCGGAACGGACGTCGCCCCGACCGCCACGCACCCCGCCGCGAGCAGTGGGCCGGCTGTCCGCAGCCCACGCCGCCCCTTGACCCCGATCGGCACTCCGGCCAACGGCAGCCGCTCGCCCGCTTCGACCCGTGCGTCCACGTCCCGGGCCCGCCGCAGCGCCTCCTCACCCCACACCTCGATGAACGCGGACAGGACGGGGTCGGCCCGTTCGATGCGTTCGAGGGCCGCCGCGACGACATCGACGGCGCGAAGGGTCCGCGAGCGTACGGCTGAGGCGATCTCGGTGGCCGACGGTTCGGCAGGGGCCGGGCTCAGCGGGAGTGCCCCGTCAGCCGGGCCAACGCCGCCGCCTCCCGTGGCCGTTGCCCGCCCAGCTCGCCGAGCCGCCAGGCGGGCACCCACGGCACCCGGTACACATCGATGACCGACTCGATCACCTTGACGTGCTCGGCGAGCGGCCGTGGCAGCCGGCCCGGCGCGTCCGCGACCAGGACGACGGCGTCGAGATCGAGCCCGTGCGGAGCCTCACCGCGCCGGAAGACCTCAAGGGCACCCAGGGCGGCGGCCAGCCCGGCCGCATGTGTGCGGGCCACGAGCAGCACCGACCGCGGATCGGCGGGGCCGGGCCAGGAGCGACCGCAGTCCTGGCCGCCGTAGACCGTGGCGAGCGTGGTGACTCCCGCGCCGCCGTGCACGCCGACCCAGGAGAAGCGCCGGGGCGTGGCGGCGGCGGGGGAGAGCGAGGGCTCCTCGGGCAAGGGCACCGGCCCGCGGATCCAGATCTCCGGCCCCGGCTCGGACCGCCCCTGCTGCACGTGCATGTCACTCCGCATGCCCGCCCTCCTCCCTCGCCACGCCATTGATCTTCGAGCCAGGCATGAGAACGCTGTGACGTGGCACAAGCTCCTGGAACGAGTCTGTGACGTCCCGGTGACGCCCGCGCCGCGCGCGGCCGGAGAGACTCGACAGTACGTGTACGACGTGTCCGATCTGTACTACCGGATGTTGACGCCGGGGAAGCGGAACACGACGGCGGGAGGGGGCACCATGGGACCCGAACGCGTCGGCCGCGAATCTCCCGGCGCATGCGAGTGAGGGAAGCGATGTCTCGAATGAGCCGCGCGATGAAGCGGGAACAGAAACGCGCCGGGGCCGCTGCGGCTCCGGCCCCCGTGGCCGCGCCGATCGACGTGCGCGTCCCCGCCGTAGGTCCGGGCACGGCCGGCGCGTCGATCGGCGGCGTACCCGTCACCGTCGTCCCGGGCGAGGAGATCCAGCGCACCGTGCTGACCCACCTCCAGCGCATCGCGGTCGCCAGCGGCCACCCCGTGCACGCCACGATCCACGACGAGCGGATCGGTTACGTCGTCCCGCTGCGGGTGGCACAGGACGGCTCCAGTGAGTTCACCGCCGAGCCGGTACGGACGGCTCCGCCCAGTAAGGCCTCGGGGCCCTCGACGCCGTCGGTGCCGCAAGCGCAGCCCGCGCCGCCCCCGCCGGATCCGGAGCCCCATCGGGACAGGCCCACGCATGTCCTACGACCGCTGCCGGGCCCGGAGCGGGACAGCTCGCCCACCTTCCGGCTGCGGGCGTTGCCCGGGTCGGCACCCGAGCCGGTGCGGGACGTCGTGCCCGGTACGGTCGCGCCGCCGCTGGGGGAGTTCGGCCCGCCCCCGCCCATGGACGCGCGGCCGGAACCGACGGACGTACCGCCGGGTGTCGTACCGGAAGGTCCGGTACCGAAGAATGCCGTACCGGAAGGTGCCGTACCGGAAGCCGAGGCGCCGCGAGCCGCCCCGCGCCCGGCACCCCTGCTCCTCTCCACCTCCACCCCCGATCTCGACCCGGACCCCGGCTGCACCCCGCCGCGTGGCTTCGACGCCGTGGCCGAAGCCGTCCTCGGGGACGCGGAGCCGGCCACGACCGCCGATGCCTCGCCCTTCGCCGGGCAGACGGCGCGGATCAACGAGGCCGTGAAGGAGGGCCGGACGGCGGAGGCGACCGGGCTCGCGGAGCGGACCGTGGCCCAGGCGTCGGCGGTGCTGGGGCTGGAGCACCCCGAGGTCCTGCGGATGCGTGAACTCGCCGCGTACATCGCCTACCTGGCCGGCGACCCGGAGCGCGCCTTCGGCCTCGCCCTCGACGTGGCCCGTACGCACCACCGCCTCGGGGACGCGGAGCAGTCCTACGGCAGCCTGCACGGCGCGGCCACGGCATGGCGGGCGGTCCGCGACCCCGCGCTGGGCCTGGCCCTGGGGCGCGACCTGATCGGTCTGTGGAGCGAGCTCGTGGCGGAGGGCGGCCCCGCCGCCGAGGAGGCCGAGGAACTGGCGTCGGCCCGTGCGCGCATGGACCGTCTCGCCGCCCGCGCCGCCAAGTCGGCCGAACCGCCCACCGCTTGAGACACCCGCTGCCCTGACCTCGCCGCTACTGCGACAGCTCCCACACCGCGTACGCGACCGCGTCGCTGTTGCGGTTCAGGGCGGTGTCGTTGATGTTGGACGTGGTGTCGCAGGACGAGTGGTAGCAGCGGTCGAAGGACTGCCCGGCCGTACCGCCCCACTTGGTCACCTGCGCCGCGGTCTTCGTACGGCTCGCCCCGGTGAACAGGCCGCCCACCGGCACGCCCGCGCTCTTGAACGGGGCGTGGTCGGAGCGGCCGTCGCCCTCGGTCTCGATCTCGGTCGCGACGCCGAGGCCGGCGTAGTAGTCCTTGAAGGTCTTCTCGATCGCGGGGTCGTCGTCGTAGACGAAGTAGCCGGGGTTGGGCGAGCCGATCATGTCGAAGTTCAGATAGCCGCTGATCTTCGCGCGGTTCGCGGAGGAGAGGTTGTTGACGTAGTAGCGGGAGCCGACGAGCCCCAGCTCCTCCGCGCCCCACCAGGCGAACCGCAGATGCTTGGTGGGCTGGTAGCCGGCCCGCGACACGGCGAGCGCGGTCTCCAGGACGGCCGAGGAGCCGGAGCCGTTGTCGTTGATGCCGGGGCCGGAGGAGACGCTGTCGAGGTGCGAGCCGGCCATGACGACCTGGTTGGTGTCGCCGCCGGGCCAGTCGGCGATCAGGTTGTAGCCGGTGCGGCCGGAGGACGTGAACCGCTGGACGGTCGTCGTGTATCCGGCGGCGTCCAGCTTGGCCTTCACATAGTCGAGGGAGGCCTTGTACCCGGGGCGGCCGTGGGCCCGGTTGCCGCCGTTGGCGGTGGCGATGGACTGGAGCTGGCCGAGGTGGGCCTTCACGTTCGCCACGGGGATGTCGGGTGCGGCGGCCGCCTCGACGTCGGCCTCGGGTGCGGCGCCGGCTATGGATCCTCCGGTCAGCAGCGTGGCGACCGCTACAACGGCGGCCGCCGACGCGCGCCAGGAGACGGAGAGCTTCATGTGGGGGGCTCCGGATTCCTTGGGAATCACAGGGATTCCTCAGTGAATGGGGTGCCTGGATGGTCGGGGTGAGTCTGACTCTCCGTCAAGAGCGCTATTCGGACTCGGAGTTCGGAATAGGGAAAACCCTCACTGCACGCAGAACTCGTTCCCCTCCGGGTCTGCCATCACCGTCCACTCCCCGCCGGGCTCCTTCACGTGCCGCAGCACACTCGCCCCCAGCCCCCGCAGCCGCTCGACCTCGGCCTCGCGCTCCCCGGCCGCCGCGTGCAGATCGAGATGGAGCCGGTTCTTGACGCTCTTCGCCTCCGGCACCCGCTGGAACAGCAGCCGCCGCCCCCGCCCGGTGCCGCTGTCCTTGTCGTACGGGTCGTCCGGATGCCGTACGGCCACCAGATCCCGGAAGGCGAGGCGGGCCTGGAACTCGACGACGTCCTCGCGCGGCAGCACGCCGAGTTCCAGGAGCCGTTCGATCAGGGCGTTGTTGTCCTCGATCTCGTAGCGCAGTGCCGCGGCCCAGAAGACGGCCTGGGACTGCGGGTCGGCGGAGTCGATGACGAGCTTCCAGTGCAGGGGCGCGGGGGTGGGCCTGGGTTCGGATGCCTGTGTCATGCGACCACTCATATGGCGTGGGAGGAGCGGGCCGCAACGAGGAATCGCCGGTTCGTCCAATATTTCAGCCCGTCCGGCGTTTGAGGCCGAGGCCGAGGCCCGTTCAGGGCTGATAGCGGGGGTCTGGGGGCGGGCAGCAGCCCTCAGGTCAGGCGTCCACTGCGGCAGAGGCCGGCTTCTCGACCCTCGGCACGCTGAACTCCGCCAACCTGGTCCGCCGCGCGGAGCGCCACGCGTCGGCCGTGAGCAGCGTCAGCGCCAGCCACACCAGCGCGAACCCGGCCCACCGCTCGGCCGGCATCGCCTCGTGGAAGTACAGGATGCCGAGCAGGAACTGGAAGACCGGCGTCAGGTACTGGAGCAGTCCCAGCGTCGACAGCGGTACCCGTATCGCGGCCGCGCCGAAGCAGACCAGCGGCAGCGCGGTGACGACTCCGGCGGCCGCGAGCAGCGCCGCGTGGCCGGCTCCGTGCGAGGTGAACGTCGACTCCCCGTGGGCCGTCAGCCACACCAGGTACCCCACGGCGGGCAGGAACTGGATCGCGGACTCCGCGGCCAGCGACTCGACGCCGCCGAGGTTGACCTTCTTCTTGACCAGCCCGTACGTGGCGAAGGAGAAGGCGAGGGTGAGGGAGATCCACGGCGGCCGGCCGTACCCGACGGTCAGCACGATCACCGCGGCGAACCCGACGCCGACCGCCGCCCACTGCACCGGCCGCAGCCGCTCCTTCAGCAGCAGCACGCCCATCGCGATGGTGACGAGCGGATTGATGAAGTACCCGAGCGACGCCTCCACCACATGTCCCGAGTTCACGGACCAGATGTAGACGCCCCAGTTGACGGTGATCACGGCCGCGGCCACGGTGACGAGCGCCAGCCGCCGCGGCTGCCGTATCAGCTCGCCCGCCCAGGCCCAGCGCCGTACGAAGGCCAGCGCCACCGCCACGAAGACGAGGGACCAGGTCATCCGGTGCGCGAGGATCTCGACCGCCCCGGCGGGCTTCAGCAGCGGCCAGAACAGCGGGACGAGCCCCCACATGCCATACGCCGCGAAGCCGTTCAGCAGTCCTGTACGCCGCTCACCCTGCGACTTCCCGCTCACGGGCCCCTCCTTCGCGCACACCGGCCGCGCCCGCACGGCGGCCTGCACGAAGGTAACGCCGAACACCCCCGCGTGTCATGCCCGTATCGCCATACGGTCATGACAGGCGGGGGTCCGATAGCCCGGGACGGTGTGCCGGGGCAGGGAGTGCCGGGGAGTTCCGGGGTGTCAGCCCTTGAGCGCGGCCGCGATGGCGTCGGCGAGCGGCGTGGTCGGGCGGCCGGTCAGGCGGGACAGGTCCCCGCTGTCGACGACCAGCTCGCCCTTCTCGACGGAGGCGTCCACGCCGGCGAGGATCGCGGCGAGCGGCTCGGGCAGCCCGGCGCCGGTCAGGATGCCGGTGAAGGCCTCGACGGAGACGGCGTTGTCGGCGATCTCCTTTCCGGTCTGCCGGCTCAGCTCGGCGGCGTACTCGGCGAAGCTCCAGGCGACGTCGCCGCCCAGCTCGTACGTCTGGTTCTCGTGCCCCTCGCCGGTCAGTACGGCGACGGCGGCGGCCGCGTAGTCGGCGCGGGAGGCGGAGGAGACGCGGCCCTCGCCGGCGGCGTGGGTGACGGCGTTGTACTGGAGGACCGGGGCGAGGTTCTCGGTGTAGTTCTCGTGGTACCAGCCGTTGCGCAGCAGCGCGTACGGCAGGCCGGACTCCAGGAGCGCCTTCTCGGTGCCCCGGTGGTCGTCGGCGAGGGCGGCCGTGAGGGTGCCGGGGGCGCTGGTGTAGGCGAGCAGCGCGACGTCGGCGGCCTTGGCGGCGTTGATGACGACCTGGTGCTGGCCGACGCGTCCCTTGTCGAACTCGTTGCCGGATATGAGCAGCACCTTGTCGCCGGCCGCGAACAGCCCGTCGAAGGTCTCGGGGGCGTTGTAGTCGGCGGTGGCGATCCGTACGCCGCGCTCGGCGAGATCGGCGACCTTCTCGGGGGTGCGGACGACGGCGGTGACCTGGTCGGCCGGAACCTTCTCCAGCAGCTGCTCCACGACGTGGCGGCCCAGGTGCCCGGTGGCTCCGGTGACGACGATGCTCATGATCAGAACTCCTTGTGGGGATGCGTTCGGTGCTGTCGCTAACCCTAGGGAGAGCGCTAACTCTTCGAAAGTACCCACTTTGAAGTAAGGTACTGTCATGGCAGTAAGTCCCGTGGCAGACGGAGCGACGAGCAAGTACGACATCGGCGAGGCGATGTGCCCCTACCGGCTGGTCCTGGAGCACGTCACCAGCCGCTGGGGTGTCCTCGTCCTGATCGAGCTGCTGGAGCGGCCCTACCGCTTCAGCGAACTGCGCCGCACGATCGGCCGCGTCAGCGAGAAGATGCTCACGCAGACTCTCCAGACCCTGGAACGCGACGGTCTGGTCCACCGGGACGCGAAACCCGTGATCCCCCCGAGGGTCGACTACTCCCTGACCGATCTGGGCCGCGAGGCGGCCGAACAGGTGCGCGGGCTGGCGCTGTGGACCAGCGAGCGGATGGCAGACGTCGAGAAGGCGCGGGAGTCGTACGACGCACGCAAGGCCGACTCGCACGGCTGACTGGTCGAACGGCTGAACGGCTGAACGGCTGAACGGCTGAACGGCGAGGGGCCCGGTGCCGTACGGCACCGGGCCCCTCAACCGGGTTCGAACGGGCCGGTCAGCCCACCACCGTCCAGGTGTCCCCACCCGCCAGCAGCGCGGCCAGATCCCCCTTGCCATTCTGCTCGATCGCCGTGTCCAGCTGGTCGGCCATCTGGGTGTCGTACACCGGACGCTCCGCCGAGCGGAACACACCGATCGGCGTGTGGTGCAGGGTGTCCGGGTCGGCCAGGCGGGACAGGGCGAACGCCGTGGTCGAGGACGCCGAGTGCGCGTCGTGGATCAGGACCTGCGACTCGTTCTCCGGTGTCACGGTGACGACCTTCAGGTCGCCGGTCCGTGCGTCGCGTACGACGCCCCGCGCCCCGTCCGCGCCGAAGCGGATCGGCTGCCCGTGCTCCAGCCGGATCACCGCCTCCTCGGCCTGCTGCCTGTCCTTGAGGACCTCGAAGGCGCCGTCGTTGAAGATGTTGCAGTTCTGGTAGATCTCGATCAGGGCCGTGCCTTTGTGGGCCGCCGCCTCGCGCAGCACCTGGGTGAGGTGCTTGCGGTCGGAGTCCACCGTGCGCGCCACGAAGGACGCTTCCGCGCCGAGGGCGAGGGACACCGGGTTGAAGGGCGCGTCCAGCGACCCCATCGGCGTCGACTTGGTGATCTTGCCGACCTCGGAGGTGGGCGAGTACTGGCCCTTCGTCAGACCGTAGATCCGGTTGTTGAACAGCAGGATCTTGAGGTTGACGTTGCGCCGCAGGGCGTGGATCAGGTGGTTGCCGCCGATCGACAGCGCGTCGCCGTCACCGGTCACCACCCACACGCTCAGGTCCCGCCGCGAGGTGGCCAGGCCCGTCGCGATGGCGGGGGCGCGGCCGTGGATGGAGTGCATCCCGTACGTGTTCATGTAGTAGGGGAAGCGGGACGAGCAGCCGATGCCCGAGACGAAGACGATGTTCTCCTTGGCCAGGCCCAGCTCCGGCATGAAGCCCTGGACCGCGGCCAGGATCGCGTAGTCACCGCAGCCGGGGCACCAGCGCACTTCCTGATCGGACTTGAAGTCCTTCATGGACTGGCGGGCCTCGGCCTTGGGGACGAGCGAGAGTGCCTCGATCGTGCCCGTGCCTTCCGTGGACGTCTCAGCCATCGATGGCCTCCTTGAGCGCCTTGGCGAGCTGTTCCGCCTTGAACGGCATGCCGTTGACCTGGTTGTACGAGTGCGCGTCCACCAGGTACTTCGCCCGGATCAGGGTGGCGAGTTGGCCGAGGTTCATCTCGGGGATCACCACCTTCTCGTAGCGTCCGAGTACCACGCCCAGGTTGCGTGGGAACGGGTTCAGATGGCGCAGATGCGCCTGCGCGATCGACTCGCCGGCGTTGCGCAGCCGGCGGACCGCGGCCGTGATCGGGCCGTACGTCGATCCCCAGCCCAGCACCAGCGTCGTCGCCTCGTGCGGGTCGTCGACCTCCAGGTCCGGCACCTCGATGCCGTCGATCTTGGCCTGGCGGGTGCGGACCATGAAGTCGTGGTTGGCCGGGGCGTACGAGATATTGCCCGTGCCGTCCTCCTTCTCGATGCCGCCGATCCGGTGCTCCAGGCCCGGGGTGCCCGGGATCGCCCACGGCCGGGCGAGGGTCTGCGGGTCGCGCTTGTACGGCCAGAAGACCTCGCTGCCGTCTTCCAGGGTGTGGTTCGGACCCTGCGCGAACTGCACCGTCAGGTCCGGCAGCTCGTCCAGCTCCGGGATCCGCCAGGGCTCCGAGCCGTTGGCCAGATAGCCGTCCGACAACAGCATCACCGGAGTGCGGTACGTGAGCGCGATCCGCGCCGCCTCCAGAGCCGCGTCGAAGCAGTCCGCCGGGGTGCACGGGGCGACGATCGGCACCGGCGCCTCGCCGTTGCGGCCGAACATGGCCTGCAACAGGTCCGCCTGCTCGGTCTTGGTCGGCAGCCCCGTCGACGGCCCGCCGCGCTGGATGTCGATCACCAGCAGCGGCAGCTCCAGCGACACGGCCAGCCCGATGGTCTCCGACTTCAGCGCCACACCGGGGCCGGAGGTCGTGGTCACCGCCAGCGAGCCGCCGAAGGCCGCCCCCAGTGCCGCGCCGATGCCGGCGATCTCGTCCTCGGCCTGGAAGGTCCGTACGCCGAAGTTCTTGTGCTTGCTCAGCTCGTGCAGGATGTCCGAGGCCGGGGTGATCGGGTACGAGCCCAGATACAGCGGCAGGTCCGCCTGACGGGACGCGGCGACCAGCCCGTAGGACAGGGCGAGGTTCCCGGAGATGTTGCGGTAGGTGCCGACCGGGAAGGCCGTCGTCGCCGGGGCGATCTCGTAGGAGACGGCGAAGTCCTCGGTCGTCTCGCCGAAGTTCCAGCCCGCGCGGAAGGCGGCGATGTTGGCGGCCGCGATATCCGGTTTCTTGGCGAACTTGGAGGTCAGGAACTTCTCCGTGCCCTCGGTCGGTCGGTGGTACATCCAGCTCAGCAGGCCCAGCGCGAACATGTTCTTGCTGCGCTCGGCCTCCTTGCGGGTGAGGTCGAACTCCTTCAGCGCCTCGACCGTCAGGGTCGTCAGTGGCACCGGATGGAGGCTGTACCCGTCCAGCGAGCCGTCCTCCAGCGGTGAGGAGTCGTAGCCCACCTTCTGCATCGCCCGTTTGGTGAACTCGTCCGTGTTGACGATGATCTCCGCGCCGCGCGGCAGATCGGCGATGTTGGCCTTCAGAGCCGCCGGGTTCATCGCGACCAGCACGTTCGGCGCGTCGCCCGGAGTGAGGATGTCGTGGTCGGCGAAGTGCAGCTGGAAGGAGGACACGCCCGGCAGGGTGCCTGCGGGGGCGCGGATCTCGGCCGGGAAGTTCGGCAACGTCGACAGATCGTTGCCGAAGGTCGCTGTTTCCGAGGTGAAACGGTCGCCGGTGAGCTGCATACCGTCGCCGGAGTCCCCCGCGAAACGAATGATCACCCGGTCCAGCCGGCGGACGTCCTTCGTCCCTGCCGGTTTGCGCTGCTCTCCCACGACGGCTTCGTCGGCCTGCTCCGCTGGGCTACTGACCTGGCTGGTCACTGAACTGGACCTCCCTCGAGGCGGCATCTGGGCACGGCCTTCCCGCAAGCCTTCCCAGGATCAACCCTACGTCCGCAAAGGTCGCTCTCCCTGGGCCATTCGCATGACGGACGTGGATTTGAGGTGGTGCACCACCCGGACTTGTCATGATTTACACGCCCCCCGGCGCTTCTTTGAAGACGCTCCCCGCTCGTTCTTTGGTTCTGGGCCTCCGGCTCGGCAGATCCCAGCTTTCTGACACGGTGTCAGATAGTCAGGAGTTGAGATAGGTGAGAACCGCCAGAACCCGCCGGTGGTCCCCGTCGCTCTGCGACAACCCGAGCTTCAGAAAGATGTTGCTGACGTGCTTCTCGACCGCGCCGTCGCTCACCACGAGCTGCCGGGCGATCGCCGAGTTGGTCCGGCCCTCGGCCATCAGTCCTAGGACCTCCCGCTCACGCGGCGTGAGCCCCGCGAGCACGTCCTGCTTACGGCTGCGCCCCAGCAGCTGGGCCACGACCTCCGGATCGAGCGCGGTACCCCCTCTGGCCACCCGCACGACCGCGTCCACGAACTCCCGAACCTCCGCCACGCGGTCCTTGAGCAGATAGCCGACCCCGCGGCTGGACCCGGCCAGCAGTTCCGTGGCGTACCGCTCCTCCACGTACTGCGACAGTACGAGTACCCCCAGCCCGGGGTGCGACTTGCGCAGCTGTACGGCGGCCCGTACCCCTTCGTCGGTGTGCGTCGGCGGCATTCTCACGTCCGCCACCACCACATCCGGCAGCTCGCCCTGTCCGTCCAGCTCGGTGATGGTCTTGATCAGCGCGTCGCCGTCTCCGACGCCCGCCACGACCTCGTGCCCACGGTCGGTCAACAGCCGGGTCAGCCCCTCCCTGAGCAGCACCGAGTCCTCGGCGATGACCACCCGCACCCTGTCCTCCACGTCCCCTGGCCCCCCGTGTGCCTTGGCATTCGGCCGAGCGTGTCCCGGCCCCGTCGTCCTTCGCGCCTTCAGTATCCCGCGATCGGCTCTTCCGCACCGGGCCTGTGGATAACCTGCGTCCGAACGACGTGACGTGCTCAGGGTGCGCCTGCGTCGGTGGCCTGCTTGCCGCCAAGGAGTGCTTGCCGCCGAGGAGTGCTTCCCGCCAAGGAGTGCTTGCGGTCGAGGAGCGCTCGCGGGGATGGCGTAGTCGCGGCGACGGCGTGCTCGTGGCCGGGGAGCGCTCGTGGCCGGGGAGCGCTCGCGGCGATGGCGTGTTCGCGGCCGAGGCGTGCTTTGCCGCCGGACGAAAATCCGGCCCCGAACCAACCGGAGCCGGATCCTCATCTCAGAGGGACGCCGAAGGGCGGTCCCGAACGGCACGCCGGTCTACACGGTCCGCCAGGGGAGCTCCGCCGTCACCCGGGTGGGCCCGCCGACCGGTGAATCGACCACCAGGATCCCGTCCACCGCGTCCAGCCGTTCGGCCAGCCCCGCCAGTCCCGAACCGTCGGAGGTGCCCGCACCACCGACCCCGTTGTCAGTGACCTGCAACATCAGGCGGTTCTCCACCCGCCACACGTCCACGGCCGCCCACGTCGCGCGCGAGTGCTTGCTGATGTTCTGCAGCAGCTCCGAGACCGTGAAGTAGGCGATCCCCTCGATCGCCGGCACCGGCCGCTCCTCCAGATCCACCTCGACCTCCACCGGCACCGTGCACCGCGACGCCACCGCCGACAGGGCCGCGTCCAGCCCTCGGTCGGTCAGGACCGCCGGATGGATGCCGCGCGCCAGGTCCCGCAGCTCCTGCAGCGCCGTCTTCACCTCGCCGTGCGCCTCGTCGACCATCCGCGCAGCCGCGCCGGGGTCCTCCGCCAGCTTCTCCTTCGCGAGGCCGAGATCCATGGCCAGGGCCACCAGGCGGGCCTGGGCGCCGTCGTGCAGATCCCGCTCGATGCGCCGCAGGTCGGCAGCCGCCGTGTCGACGACGACCCCCCGGTCCGACTCCAGCTCCACCACGCGCGTGGCCAGCCGTGAGGGGCCGAGCAGGCCGTGCACCATCAGCCGGTCCACCGTCGTCAGCGCCCGCACGATCCAGGGCGTGGCCAGCGTGAACAGCAGCCCGACCACCGCGGTGACCGCGATCTCGAAGGGGTTGTCGAGGTAGATGCTGTGGGTCTCGTCGCCGAACACCTGAAGACCGTCCTGACCGGCCCACAGCGGGAACACCCAGAACCACAGCGGATACGTCAGCAGCGCCCAGCCGTAGGCCCAGACGTTCACGGCGACGACGAAGGAGAACACCGCCCAGGGGAAGTGCAGCACCGCGTACAGCGCACTCCGCCAGGACGTCCCGCTCTTCAGTACGGCGCCCATCCACGCCATGAAGCCTCGCCGGCGCATCCGCAGCGGCTCCGGGTCGGCCACCTCCAGGCCCAGCAGACCACGCGCGCGTGCCCGCTCCAGCGCCCCGAGGCCCCGGCAGCCGGCCAGCCCCGCCGCCAGTACCGGGATGCCGAGGAACGTCACCAGCAGGCCCGCGCCCAGCGACACCATCGTGATGACGTACACGAACAGCAGGATGCTGATCGGCAGACTCAGCAGCACATACAAGAACTCCCGCCAGCTGCGTGCCTCGAACGGCGCCCGCAGCCCGGCCGGCAGCCGGTGCCGTCGCTCGCCGCCGTGCTCGGGAAGGCCGCGCTCGGCGTAACCGAGCCCGTGCCCGTAGCCCTGTCCGTACTCCGTGGCCATCGGCGTCGTCCGTTCTCCTCGTCCCGTCAGCCCCGCCGCCGGGGCTGTGCCGTCGTATCTCCACCCTGATCCACCGCGGGTCCGCGGACCATGGAGGCCGTCGGCGTCTCGAACGGGGGGTTTTCCCCACCCCTGGCCGGTCCCTGTCCCGCCTTGGCTACCCCTGGCCGGGCCCTGCCCCGCCCGGCTACCCCTGACCGGGGACGCGGTCCCGCCACGGCAGCTCCGCCGTCACGGTCGTCGGGCCACCCTGCGGGGACTCGATGGCGAACAGGCCGTCCACGGCGTCCAGCCGGTCGGCGAGTCCACGCATGCCCGTACCGCCGTCCAGGCGCGCACCTCCGCGCCCGTCGTCCCACACCTGGATGAGCAGCCGGTCGTCCGCCCGCCACACGTCGACCGATGCCGACTTCGCCCCACTGTGCTTACTGATGTTCTGCAGCAATTCGGAGACGGTGAAGTAGGCGATGCCCTCGATGGCCGCCGCCGGTCTGGACAGCAGGTCGACGGTCACCTTCACCGGCACCGTGCAACGTGAGGCCACCGCCGACAGCGCGGCGTCCAGGCCGCGGTCGGTCAACACGGCCGGATGAATGCCCCGGGCGAGATCCCGCAGCTCCTGGAGCGCCAGCTTCACCTCGCCGTGCGCCTCAGCGACCATCGCCGCCGCCGTGTCGGGATCCTCCAGCAGCTTCTCCTTGGCCAGGCCCAGCCCCATGGCCAGATTGACCAGGCGGGCCTGCGCGCCGTCGTGCAGGTCCCGCTCGATACGCCGCAGGTCCGCGGCCGCCGTGTCCACGACGACCCCCCGGTCCGACTCCAGTTCGGCGATCCGGCGCTCCAGCTCGTCGGAGGGCGACAGCAGGCCGCGCACCATCGCCCGGTCCGCGTTCGTCAGGCCCCGCGCGATGAACGGCAGCACCGGCCACAGCACGAACAACGAGGTCAGTGTGATGGCGAAGGTGAGGACGCCCCAGGGCAGCCGGATGAAGTCGTACAGGATCGTGCGCCAGCCCACCGGGTC
Organism: Streptomyces sp. NPDC028907; assembly: GCF_055564995.1. Classification (NCBI taxonomy): domain Bacteria; kingdom Bacillati; phylum Actinomycetota; class Actinomycetes; order Kitasatosporales; family Streptomycetaceae; genus Streptomyces; species Streptomyces sp. NPDC028907. The sequence goes on along the minus strand of NZ_JBVHVE010000006.1, from coordinate 468,994 downwards.
CTTCAGCGCCAGCCACAACTGCGGGAAGAACCCGTCCTTCCCGCCGCGCAACGGCAGCGGACTCGGTTCGTCCACCCGCACCCCGAGCAGCGCACGCGCGCGTGCCCGCTCCAGCTTCCCCAGCTGCCGCGCGCCCATCAGGCCAGCCGCGAGCAGCGGGAACCCGATCACCGTCAAGGTCAGGAAGGCCCCGGTGAACAGCACCACGGCGACATAGGTGAAGCCGAGCAACGACAACGGAAGGTTCGCCAGGAGATACGCGATCTCCTTCCAGGTGTGCCGGTCGTAGGCGAAACGGGCGGGCGGCAGCGGCGGCTGGTCGCCGTCGGACGGCCCGGAGGCGTCCCGCGAAGGGCTGGGGGGTTCGGTCATATGGGCTAGCGTGCCGCGCGGTGCGCCGCCGCGCCATGAGGCGGACTGCCCTCGTCCACGGGGGAAATCCCCACCCCCGGCCCGCCCGGGCGCCGGAGCCTCGTATCTCGACGGGATCTCAACGTGTGACGGGCTGCTTACGGTCTCTTTAGCAGGGCCTAGACTCCCGTGCGTACAGATCGTCGAACAGCGGTGTTCACCGGAAACGGCAGTGCTCACCGGAAACAGCAGTGTTCACGGGCTCACCGGTCGCAGGACACTGGTCCTGAGACATCGGTGACGAGGTCAGGGAGCGAGGGGCGGACGTGTCGGAACAGACCGTCGTCGTGGCGGCGGACTACTTCCAGTCCTACTCGGTCGTCGGACTGCTGGCTGTCGTCGGCGTGCTGTTCGTCGCCGTCGCCTTCGGAGCGGGCCGCCTGCTGCGGCCCGTGGTCCCCACACCCGAGAAGCTCCTGACGTACGAGTGCGGCGTCGACCCCGTCGGCGAGGGCTGGGCCCACACCCAGGTCCGCTACTACGTCTACGCCTTCCTGTACGTGATCTTCGCCATCGACTCGATCTTCCTGTTCCCCTGGGCCACGGTCTTCGCCGACCCGGGCTACGGCGCGACCACGCTCGTCGAGATGTTCATCTTCCTCGGCTTCCTGGCCGTGGGCCTGCTCTACGCATACAAGAAGGGCGTCCTGGCATGGACGTGACGCCAGACACCAACGAGCAGCCCGTTCTGCTCCCGGAGCCGAAACGGCTGGGCGCACTGGCCCGCCTCGCTCCCGAGCCGATGAAGGTGATCCTGAACTGGGGCCGCCGCTACTCGCTCTGGGTCTTCAACTTCGGCCTCGCCTGCTGCGCCATCGAGTTCATCGCCGCGTCGATGGCCCGCCACGACTTCATCCGCCTCGGCGTGATCCCGTTCGCCCCGGGCCCGCGCCAGGCCGACCTGATGGTCGTCTCCGGCACGGTCACGGACAAGATGGCCCCAGCCGTGAAGCGCCTGTACGAACAGATGCCCGAGCCGAAGTACGTCATCTCCTTCGGCGCCTGCTCCAACTGCGGCGGCCCTTACTGGGACTCCTACTCCGTCACCAAAGGCGTCGACCAGATCATCCCGGTGGACGTGTACGTCCCCGGCTGCCCGCCCCGCCCCGAGGCGCTGCTCCAGGGAATCCTGAAACTCCAGGAAAAGATCGCCCGGGAGTCCCTCGGCGAACGCTACGGCGCCGAGCCGCCCCGCCCGTCCACAGCGGCGCTGCAGAGCGGCCTGGTGAAGCCGCCCGGCCCCGGCAGCACCAGCGGTGCGGCCGGTACCGGTGACACGGACACGGGGGAGGCCGACCGATGACGACGACCGGCTGGCTGCCCGCCCCCGTCGAGGACCTCTTCGGCCCGCAGGCCACCGCCGAGGAGTCGTACGACGTCCTTACGGTCGACGTGCCCCCGGCGTCCTGGATCGCGGCCCTGAAGACGGCCCGCGACGAACTGGGCTGCACCTACTTCGACTGGCTGAGCGCGGTCGACGAACCCGGCACCGGCTTCCGCGTCGCCGCCCACGTCGCGGCCCTGTCTCCGGTACGACGCCTACTGGTCCGCACGACCGTCCCGCACGAGGCACCGACGCTGCCCACGGCGGTCGGCGTCTACGCGGGCGCCGCCTGGCACGAACGCGAGACCCACGAGATGTTCGGCGTCCTGTTCGCCGACCACCCCGCCCTCGACCACCTCCTCCTCCCCGACAACTTCGAGGGCCACCCCCTCCGCAAGGACTTCGTCCTGGCAGCCCGCGTCGCCAAGGCCTGGCCCGGCGCCAAGGAACCCGGCGAGTCCGAACACGGCGGCCCGAAGCGCCGCCAGATGCTGCCCCCCGGCGTCCCCGACCCCAACGAATGGGGCCCCCTCAAAGGCCAGCTCCCCCCTGCCCCGGCCCGCCCGGCCAGAGGCGCGGGACGCGCGGCGGGAGACCGCCCGGTACGACGGACCCGCACCGCCGCAGCGGGCTCGGCGAGTCAGACGGAGCCCTCGACCACGGGCGAGGCTCCGACGACAGGCGCCGCCGCGGGGACCCCGCGACGAACGCGCACGGCGGCGGAAGGCTCGGCCAGCCAGCAGGCCGCGGTTCCGGCCGCAGACGGCTCCCCCCGCCGGACGTCCGCCGCAGGAGCGGCCGAGCCCTCACCGGAGACGACCGCGCCCTCACCGGAGACGACCGCGCCTTCACCGGAGACGACCGCGCCTTCGGCGGGCACGAGTACGCCGACTTCGCCTCGACGTTCGCGGACCTCCAACGAGGGCTCAGCGAGTCAGCGGGCCGAGACATCCGCGGACGTGACGACCGAGGGAACGGGGGACGAGCTGAAGTCGACCGCGCCCACCGCCCCGCCGACCGGGCGTGCGCGCAGCGCCGGCGAAGGCTCGGCATCGCAGCGCCCGGGAACGGGCACCGCTCCGTCCGGCCCCCGCCGATCCCGCGGCGCCTCGGACGGCTCCGCGAGCCAGAGGCCCGCTCCCGACGCGGCGTCACCCGACGCGGCGCCCTCGGCCCCTCCGACCCTCAAGGCCCCCCGAAGCCCGGACGCCCCCTGGCACCACGCGCGCCCCGCCTTCGACGAGCCCGAGCCGCAGCGGCCCGCGTCGGCCACTGCGCAACCCGCGCAGACCCCTGAGCAGCCCGACCGGTCCGACCAGCCCGATGTGTCCGACCAGCCCGCCCATCCCGGGCCCGACGAGACCAAGGCCGCCGCCGGGAACGAAGCCCCCGCAGACCGCACGGACGACCCCGCCGACGACCGCACCGACCCCGCAGGAGGCCCGCAGTGAACGACGCGCTGGACGTCGCCCTGCGACTCCTGATCGTCTTCGTCGTCTTCCTCACCTTCCCCCTGCTCATCGGCCAGACCGAACACAAGGTCATGGCCCATATGCAGGGTCGCCTCGGCCCGATGTACGCGGGTGGCTTCCACGGCTGGGCCCAACTCGTCGCCGACGGTGTGAAGTTCGCGCAGAAGGAAGACGTCGTCCCGGCGGGAGCGGACCGCCGTATCTTCCAGCTCGCCCCCGCAGTGGCCCTCCTCCCCTATCTGCTCGTTCTCCTCGCCATCCCGATCGGCCCCGGAGAGGGCGCGGTCGGTGAGGTCATCGACGCGGGCATCTTCTTCGTCCTGGCCGTCATGGGCGTCGGCGTCCTCGGCTCGCTCATGGCCGGCTGGGCCTCCGCCAACAAGTTCTCCCTCCTCGGCGGCCTCCGCACCGCCGCTCAGCTCCTGGCCTACGAACTCCCGATGCTGCTCACCGCCGCCTCCGTGGCGATGGCGGCCGGCACCGTCTCTCTCCCCGGCATCCTCGACGCCTTCGAGTGGTGGTGGCTGCCCTGGCAGATCGTCGGCGCGATCGTGTTCTTCGTCGCCGGACTCGCCGAACTCCAGCGCCCGCCCTTCGACATGCCGGTCGCCGACTCGGAGATCATTTTCGGCGCCTACACCGAGTACACCGGCCTGCGCTTCGCCCTCTTCCTTCTCGCCGAATACGCCGGAATCGTCGTCCTGTGCGGCCTGACCACCGTCCTCTTCCTGGGCGGCTGGCACGGCCCCTGGGGCGCCGACGGCCTCGGCTGGGTCTGGACCCTGCTGAAGACGGCCGTCCTCGCCTTCATCGTGATCTGGCTCCGCGTCACCTATCCGCGTCTGCGCGAGGACCAGCTCCAGAAGCTGTCCTGGACTCTCCTCGTCCCTCTCTCCCTCGCCCAGATCGCCCTCACCGGCGTCGTCAAGGTGGTGATCCAGTAACCATGGCCCCCATTCCTGGCAGTGGCCTGGCCAAGGGCCTGGCCGTCACCCTCCGCACGATGACGAAGAAGTCCGTCACCGCGCAGTACCCCGACACCCAGCCCGACCTCCCGCCCCGCACCCGCGGTGTGATCGGCCTGTTCGAGGAGAACTGCACGGTCTGCATGCTGTGCGCCCGCGAGTGCCCCGACTGGTGCATCTACATCGACTCCCACAAGGAGACGGTCCCGGCGGCGGCCCCCGGCGGCCGCGAACGCAGTCGCAATGTCCTCGACCGCTTCGCCATCGACTTCTCCCTGTGCATGTACTGCGGTATCTGCATTGAGGTCTGTCCTTTCGACGCCCTGTTCTGGTCCCCGGAGTTCGAGTACGCCGAGACCGACATCCGTGACCTCACCCACGAGCGCGACAAGCTCCGCGAGTGGATGTGGACCGTCCCGGCCCCGCCCGCCCTGGACTCCGGCGCGGAGGAGCCAAAGGAGATCGCCGCCGCCCGCAAGACCGCCGAGAAGCTGGCAGCCGCCCAGGCCGAGCCGAAAGAGCCGACCGAGCCGCGGGAGGGCGAGTCGTGAGCCCCACCTACGCCACGCTGACGACGGCCGCCGACACACACGGCTTTCTGTCCCCGACCGGAGTCGAGATCGTCTTCCTCCTTGTCGGCCTGGTCACCTTCGGCGCCGCGGTGGTCACCGTCACCACCCGTCAGCTGGTGCACGCCGCCCTGTGGCTGGTGGTCACCCTCGGCGGCCTCGCCGTCGAGTACCTCCTGCTCACCGCCGAGTTCATCGCCTGGGTGCAGGTCCTCATCTACGTCGGATCCGTGGTCGTCCTCCTTTTGTTCGGTCTGATGCTCACGAGGGCTCCCATCGGCCGCTCCCCGGAGGCCGACTCCGGCAACCGCTGGGCCGCACTCACCGTGGCCCTCGCCTCGGCGGCCACTCTGGTCTGGGTGGTCGTCGACGCCTTCCGCACCACCTGGATCGACCTCGACGGCCCCGCCGCCGGCTCCACCAAGGCCACCGGCGAGAGCCTCTTCCAGAACTGGGTGCTCCCCTTCGAGGCCCTCTCCGTCCTCCTCCTCGCGGCGCTGGTCGGCGCGATCGTCCTGTCCCGCAAGGCGAAGGCGGAGTCGAGCTCTCCCTCTGTGAACTCCCCGGCCGAGACCGGGAGTTCCTCATCCGCCCCCGATTCCCGCAATCACCCGATCGGGCGAAACGGGTCGTCCGAGGGAACTGAGCCGGCCGAGCAGGAAGGCGCCCGCTGATGCACCTCGCCTACCCCGCCGTACTCTCCGCCCTCCTCTTCTGCACCGGCCTGTACGGCGTCCTCGCCCGCCGCAACGCGATCCTGGTCCTGATGTCGGTCGAGCTGATGCTCAACGCCGTCAACCTCAACCTGGTCGCCTTCGACGTCTGGCTCAGCAGGGCCGCCGAGGAGACCCTGCACTCCGGTCAGGCGCTGACCTTGTTCACCATCACCATCGCCGCCGCCGAGATCGGCATCGGCCTGGCGATCGTCCTCGCCGTCCACCGCAACCGCGGCACCTCGGACATCGACAAGCTCCGCGACACCGCCGAAGGCCACGAGACCGACGGCCCCGACCACGACGCCCTCACCGCCGGGCAGGCCGAGAAGGCTGAGGCCACCGCGTGACCACGACCACCCTCGCCGTACTCGTCCCCCTCCTTCCTTTCCTGGGCGCCGCGGCCGGCCTGCTCCTGGGCCGCACGGCCCCCGGTTTCGTCCGCCCGCTCGCCGTCCTGCCGTCGCTCGCCTCCCTCGTGCTCGCCGCGGTGGTCGCCGTACGCCAAGGCGGCGACCGCGCGATCGACGCCGCCACCGAGCTCACGCCGACCGGTTCGGTACCGGTCGAACTCGCCCTGCACATCGACGGCTTCGCCGCCCTCGTCGCCGTACTCGTCGGCGTCGTCGCCACCTGCGTGCAGGTCTATTCGACGGGCTACCTGCGCGAGGACCCGCGCTACCCCTCGTACGTCGCGCTCGTCTCCCTGTTCACCTCCGCGATGCTGCTCGTCGTCTACTCCGGCGACCTGATGGTGCTCCTGGTCGGCTGGGAGATCATGGGCATCTGCTCGTACTTCCTGGTCGGCCACTACTGGGAGACCCCGGAGGCCCGCGCCGCCTCCATCAAGGCCTTCCTGGTGACCAAGCTCGGTGACGTCCCGTTCCTCATCGGCCTGTTCGCGCTGGCCAACGACGCCGGGTCCTTCCGCATCACCAAGATCCTCGGCACCGTCGCGAGCGGCGGGCTCGACCATCCGACGCTGATCGCGCTGCTGCTCCTGGCCGGCGTGGCGGGCAAGTCGGCGCAGTTCCCGCTGCACACCTGGCTCCCCGACGCGATGGCCGGCCCGACGCCGGTCTCCGCGCTGATCCACGCCGCGACGATGGTCGCCGCCGGTGTCTACTTCATCGCCCGTCTCCTCCCCGTCTTCGAGGCCTCCCAGGCCGCGATGATCGTCCTCGCCGTGATGGCCGCCGTCACGATGATCGGTTCCGGCCTCGCCGCGCTCGCCCAGGACGACATCAAGCGCGTCCTCGCCTACTCGACGATCGGTCAGCTCGGTTACATGACCGGCGCCCTCGCGGTTGCCGACCGTGGCGCCGCCGTCTTCCACCTCCTGTCGCACGGCGCCTTCAAGGCGCTGCTGTTCCTTGCGGCCGGCGTGATCATCCACGCCTCCGGCACCAACTCGCTGGCCGCCATGTCCCGTATGAGCCACCTGCGCGACCGTGTGCCGGACGCCTTCTGGACGATGACCGTGGCGCTCCTCGCGCTCGCCGCGATCCCGCCGTTCAGTGGCTTCTTCTCCAAGGAGTCGGTCCTCGGCGCCGCCGAGCACGTCGCCACCGGCCATGCCGAGAACATCCCGGGCGCCGCGGGCTGGACCGTCCTGATCGCCGGCCTGCTCACGGCCGTGCTCACCGCCGCCTACGCCATGCGGCTGTGGCTCCTGGCTTTCCGCGGCCGGGGCGCCGAGGCCCCTGACCACGGCAGGCAGCCGCTGACGATGACCGTGGTGCTGTGGGTCCTCGCCGCCCCGTCCCTCGCCGTCGGCGCCTTCGCCTACCGCGTGCTTCCCGACTGGTTCGACGACCGCGACCTCGCCCCGACCCTCACCACCTCCGTCCTCGGCACGGGTGTGGCCCTGGTCGGCGGCATCGTCACCTACGCGGCCTGGCGGCACACCACGGCCATGGCAGCCCGTGTCCCGCTGGGTGCGGTCGCGGCTCACCCGGAGGGCGACGCCGCCCAGGTCGAAGCCGAGGCCATCGCCAGCCACGCGCCCGTGTACGGGGGAGTGGCCTACGCACCGGACCCGGCGGACCCGGGACGGCTGCTGCTCGGCCCGTTGCACCGCCATGCCGCGGTCGGCTTCCACCTCGACACCGTGTACCAGGCGCTGTTCGTCCGCCCGGTCCAGGCCGGCGCGAGTCTCGTCCGGTTCCTCGACCGCGAGGTCGTCGACACCTATGTGCGGGGTGCGGGTGCTCTACCCCGCTGGCTCGGCATCGCCGTACGGCGCGCCCAGACCGGCAATGTGCAGACCTATGTGAGCGCGCTGCTCGCCGGCACCGTCGTCCTCGCGGTCGCCGCCGTCCTCGTCGCCACGGGAGCGTGAGCAGGCGTGATCGATATCAACGAGTCCGTGATGCAGTTCCTTCTGGCGTTCGTCGTCGTCGGCCCGCTTCTCGGCGCGGCCGCCGCTCTCCTGCCGGCCCCGCCCGGGCTGAAGGGGAAGTCGCCCGAGCAGGCCGTGCTCCGGCACGGCGTCACCGTCACCGGAGCCGTGCTCATCGCGGCGATCGTCCTCGCGCTCGGCTTCGACCACGACCAGCCGTCGAAGATGCAGGCCAGCACGGACATCAGCTGGATCCCCGCACTCGACGTGCGCGTCCACCTCGGCATCGACGGCATCTCCCTCCCCCTTGTCGTCCTGACCGCGCTGCTGACCTTCCTCTGCGCGCTCTACTCCTACTTCAAGATGCCTTCGGGCCCGACCCCGAAGGCCTTCGTCGCACTGCTGCTAGTGCTGGAGTCCGGCACCCTTGCCACCTTCGCCGTCCTCGACCTGCTCCTCTTCTTCCTCGCCTTCGAGATGGTCCTCATCCCGATGTACTTCCTCATCGCCCGCTGGGGCGGCGAGGGCCGGGCGGAGGCCGCCTGGAAGTTCATCCTCTTCACACTGCTCGGCTCCGTGGTCATGCTGCTCGGCCTGCTCCTGATCGGAATCAAGGCGGGCACATTCGACATGGTGGCACTCGCCACTGACAACGGCCGGTCACTGACCACATCCGTGCAGGTCATCGCCGTTTTGGCGATCGGTGTCGGGCTCGCGGTCAAGACACCGATGTGGCCGCTGCACAGCTGGCTGCCCGACGCCCACACCGCCGCCCCGACCGTCGGCTCGGTCCTGCTGGCCGGCGTCCTGCTGAAGATGGGTACGTACGGGTTCGTCCGGATCCTCCTGCCGATCACGCCCGACGGCTTCGCCGACTTCGCGCCGTATCTCGCAGCCTTCGCCGTCGTCGGCATCATCTACGGCTCCCTGGCCTGCCTGGCCCTCGCCAAGCAGGGCGCGAAGGGCGACCTCAAGCGCCTCATCGCCTACTCCTCCGTCGGCCACATGGGCTTCGTCCTGCTCGGCATCGCGACGATGACCCCGACCGGCGTGAACGGCGCACTGTTCGCCAACATCGCCCACGGCCTCATCACCGGCCTGCTGTTCTTCCTGGTCGGCGCTCTGAAGGACCGTACGGGCACGACCGACCTCGACGCCCTCGCCGAGCAGACCGGCGCCGCGCTCTACGGCAAGGCACCGCGCCTCGCGGGCCTGCTCGCGTTCGCCGCTGTCGCCTCCCTCGGACTACCGGGCCTCGCCGGGTTCTGGGGCGAGATGCTCGCCCTGTTCGGCGCGTTCGACCCCGCCCCCGAGCTCAGCCGCCCGGCCTTCCTCACCTTCATGGCGATCGGCGCCTTCGGCACCCTGCTCACCGCCGCCTACCTGCTTGTCGTGGTCCGCCGCGTCTGCATGGGCGCCGCACCGCAGGACGCGCCGAAGCTCGCCGACGTCCAGACGTACGAGTTCGCGGCCTGGACCCCGCTCGTCGCCCTCACCGTCGTCGCCGGACTGTGGCCGAAGACCCTCCTCGGCCTCACCGACCCGGCCGTGCAGCAGCTCCTCGCAGGAGGCACCCGATGAGCTCCCTGGCCCAGAGCCTGGCCCAACCCCTGGCCGAGTCGGTGGTCCAGTCCGTCGACTGGCTCGCCGTCGCGCCGCCCGCCGTCGCCGCCGTCGTCGCACTCGCGGTCCTCGTCGCCGACCTGTTCGTCGCGGAGCACAAGAAGGCCGTGCTCGGCTGGACGTCCGTGGTCGGCCTGGCCGCCTCTCTGCTCCTGCTCCTGCCGCTCCTCGACGGCGACCGCTCCACGTTCTGCCTGACCGGCGACGCCGACGTGTGCAGCTATACGGCCGACCGGTTCACCCTGGTCATCCAGTTCCTGGTCCTGGGCGGCGCACTCCTCGCAGCTCTCCTGTCGGTCACCGCGCTCAAGGACGCCAACAAGGAACTCCCCGAAGGGGAGTTCTGGTTCCTGCTGCTCTCCTCCGCCGCCGGAGCCGCCCTGCTGCCCGCCTCCCGGGACCTGGCGACCCTCATCGTCGCGCTCGAAGTCGCCTCCCTACCGGCCTTCGCGTTGGTCGGCCTACGGCATGGCGACCGCAAGTCCTCCGAGGCCGCCCTGAAGTTCTTCCTGTCCTCGGTCACCGCGACCGCGGTCAGCCTCATGGGCATCAGCTTCGTGTACGCCTCCACGGGCACCCTGTACCTCACCCAGGTCGCCGACCGGATCCAGCATGTCGACGGACAGCTCCAGACCCTCACCCAGACCGGAGTGGTCCTCACTCTGATCGGCTTCGCCTTCAAGACGGCCGCCGTCCCCTTCCACTTCTGGGTACCGGACACCTACGTGGGGGCGCCTCTGCCGGTCGCCGCCTACTTGTCGGTCGTCGGCAAGGCGGTCGGCTTCACGGGCCTGATCCTCATCACGGTCATCGCCCTGCCGTCGTACGCAGACGTCTGGGGCCCCGCGCTCGCTGCGCTGGCCGCGCTCACCATGACCGTCGGCAACGTCGGCGCATTGCGCCAGCAGGCCACGCGCGCGTACAGCGCCGTCCGCCTGCTCGCCTGGTCCTCCGTCGGCCAGGCCGGCTACCTCCTGGTGCCGATCGCCGCCGCCGCGTACTCCGACGACGCCGAGCGGTCCATCGGCTCCACCGTCGCCTACGCGCTCATGTACGCCGCCGTGAACCTGGGCGCTTTCGCGGTGGCCGCACTCGTCGGTCGTACGAAGCCCTTCAACCGCATCAGCGACTACCGCGGCCTGTACGCGCGAAACCCCCTGTCCGCCCTGATCCTGGCCTTCTTCCTGCTCTGCCTCGCCGGACTCCCGCCGGGCATCATCGGCCTCTTCGCCAAGGTCACCGTCTTCTCCGCTGCAGTCGACGCGGGTCTCGGCTGGCTGGCCGTGGTCATGGCCGTCAACGTCGTGATCGCGCTGTTCTACTACCTCCAGTGGACGGCGCTGCTGTTCCGCGCCCCCGAAGGCGAGGCCGTCAGGCACCTAGTCCCCGCGCCGCTGACGGCCACGCTGGCCCTCACGGGAGTTGTCGGCATCGCCCTGTCCGGAGCCCCCCAGCTGATCCTGCGCTTCGCCGACACCGGACTCTTCTGAGCTCCGGGGCGAAGCCCTGGGGGAGCGTTCCGTACGCGCGCGTGGGACGACCCGCCTCGCACGCGCGCCGGCGCCCTCACCCGGACGGCCCACGCCCGCCGCCGCGCACACCAGGGAACCCGTGGCCCTCGCCTGGCGTTGACCAGTACAGAAGGGTCCACTGGATGTGAGACCACGGCACCAGTGGCATCGGAGATCGACCAGCAAAGGGTTCCCCTGCCGCACCACTTGGAGGGCGTACCGTGCACCGCCGGCACAACGGGCTCAGGACCGCAGTCCTCCTGGGGGGACTGTCCGCACTCATCATCGTCATCGGCAGCCTCTTCGGCCGTGTGGGGCTCGTCGTCGCGGTCCTGATCGCGCTGGGTACGAACGCGTACGCGTACTGGAACAGCGACAAGCTGGCGCTGCGTGCGATGCGCGCCCGCCCGGTCAGCGAGTTCGAGGCCCCAGCCCTCTACCGCATGGTCCGCGAGCTCTCCACTCAGGCTCGCCAGCCCATGCCCCGCCTGTACATCTCCCCGACCGAGGCGCCGAACGCCTTCGCGACGGGGCGCAACCCGCGCAACGCCGCGGTGTGCTGCACCGAAGGCATCCTGCGCATCCTCGACGAACGTGAACTGCGCGGCGTCATCGGCCACGAGCTCAGCCATGTCTACAACCGCGACATCCTGATCTCGTCGGTCGCCGGCGCACTCGCCTCCGTGATCATGTTCCTGGTCAACTTCGCCTGGCTGATCCCGATCGGCCGTTCCGATGACGACGACGGCCCAGGCATCCTCGGCATGCTGCTGATCATGATTCTCGGCCCGCTCGCCGCCTCGCTCATCCAGCTGGCCATCAGCCGCTCCCGGGAGTACGAGGCCGACGCCTCCGGTGCCCAGCTCACCGGCGACCCGCTCGCCCTCGCCAGCGCCCTGCGCAAGCTCGAACTCGGCACCAAGCAGCTCCCGCTGCCCCCCGAGCCCCGCATCGAGACCGCCAGCCACATGATGATCGCGAACCCCTTTCGCCCAGGCCAGGGCTTCTCCAGAATGTTCTCCACCCACCCGCCGATGGCGGACCGTATCGCCCGGCTCGAAAAGATGGCAGGCCCCCCACAGTGAAGACCATCCTCAACGTCATCTGGCTCGTCCTTAGCGGCTTCTGGCTGTTCCTCGGCTACATGCTCGCGGGCCTCCTGCTCTGTATCACCATCATCGGCATCCCGTTCGGCATCGCGGCCTTCCGCATCGGCATCTACGCCCTGTGGCCGTTCGGGTACACCACGGTCGAGCGTCGAGACGCCGGAGCGCCGTCCTGCATAGGCAACGTCCTGTGGCTGGTCCTCGCCGGCTGGTGGCTGGCCATCGGCCACATCGTCACCGGTCTCGCCCTGTGCGTCACGATCATCGGCATCCCGTTCGGCATCGCCAACTTCAAGCTGATCCCGGTCTCGTTGTTCCCGCTGGGCCGCGAGATCGTGTCGACGAACCAGCCGTTCGCATCGACCTGGTAGGCACCTTCGCGGCGCACCGGCTTCCGTCCGAAGTCCCCGGACGGAAGCCAAGCTTTTCCACAGCCCCACAGTTGTCCACAGGCCGGATCGATTGTCAGTGGCGGCTTGCATCATGAACGCATGACCGAGAACGAGCAGTTGCTGACAAGCGTGGCGGACAAGGCCCGCAACGTCCGCCCGTGGGGCTGGCCTTCCCTGCCCGAGCCCGTGGACGCGGCCACCCTGGCCCGCGCCGAGGCCGCGCTCGGCTTCCCCCTGCCCCCACTGCTCGCCGACCTCTACCTGCGTATAGGAGACGGCGGATTCGGTCCGGAGTACGGCCTGTTGCCCCTGCTCGACAGCCCACCGGCCGGCGAGCCCGCCGCCGTCACGCAGTACCTCGCCAACCGCGAGAGCGGCCGCGAGGACCCCGACTGGCCCTGGCCCGAAGGAGTCCTGCCGATATCCCACTGGGGCTGCGCGATGTACGCCTGCGTGGACTGCCGCAGCCCTCAGGCCACCGTCCTGCTCTTCGAACCGAACGCCGACGACGCCGACCAGGCGTGGTACGTGGACGCCCCCAGCCTCACGGAGTGGCTGCGTGCCTGGATCGACGGCACAGGTTGGTACGAGGAGACGAGCGGGGATGTGGAGCCGACTCCTTGGGCCGACTTCCACATACGCACGGCCACGGCACAAACGTCCTGAGGCAGGCATGATTCGACGATGGGCGGCGATGGACCGACGGCCGGTTGAGTGGATCAACGGCCACTGAGCGGACCGCGACGACCACCCGAGTCGGCCCCGCCTGCCCCCTGCCCACACTTCTGAGCGAACCGGTCATCTCGCAAGGCTCAAGCACAACCCCGGCCCCGCTCGGCCTGCTCTCCCTTGCCTGCCCCCGCAAGCCCTCAACAGCGACGCACCCGCGTACATCGGCGGCATGCCCCCAGCCGTCGGCGCCCGCACTCACGGTCACCCGACCGCTCCACGGCCCACCACCCACCGCCGCACGCCGTACGCGATCACACCCACCGCCAGCACCCCCGCACCCGCGACCACCGAGACCTCCGGAAGCGAGAACGCCAGGACGACGCACCCGACAAGCCCCACCGCCGGCACGAACCGCCTGGTCGCCGCCGCGTCGAGAGTCCACGCCGAGGCATTGGCCACCGCGTAGTACGCCAGCACCCCGAAGGAGGAGAACCCGATCGCGCCGCGCAGGTCCACCGTGGCGGCCAGGACCGCGACCGCCACTCCCACGGCCAGTTCTGCCCGGTGCGGCACCTGGAAGCGGGGATGCACGGCGGCCAGGACGCCGGGCAGATGCCGGTCGCGCGCCATGGCCAGCGTCGTCCGCGAGACGCCCAGGATCAGGGCGAGCAGCGAGCCCAGCGCGGCGACAGCCGCCCCCACCCGTACCACCGGCGTCAGCCCAGGGACCCCGGCCGCCCGCACCGCGTCGGCCAGCGGGGCCCCAGCGCGCCCGAGCCCCTCCGACCCCAGCACGGAAAGGACAGCCACCGCCACACACACGTACACCGCCAGCGCGATGCCAAGGGCCAGCGGAATCGCCCGCGGGATGGTGCGCGCCGGGTCCCGCACCTCCTCGCCGAGCGTCGCGATCCGCGCGTACCCGGCGAACGCGAAGAACAGCAGCCCCGCCGCCTGAAGCACGCCGTCCACACCGCCCGAGACCCCGACGTCCAGGCGCCCGGCATCGGACTGCCCGGACCCCAGACAGACGGCCACCACACAAGCGAGGACAGCCAGGACCACAGCCACGATCGCCCGTGTCAGCCAGGCGGACTTCTGGACGCCGCCGTAGTTCACCGCGGTCAGCGCCACCACGGCCGCGACCGCCACCGCGTGCGCCTGCCCCGGCCAGACGTACGCGCCCACCGTGAGTGCCATCGCCGCGCAGGAGGCCGTCTTACCGACCACGAACGCCCAGCCCGCGAGATACCCCCAGAACTCCCCGAGCCGCTCTCGTCCGTACACATATGTGCCGCCCGAGGCCGGATACAGGGCGGCCAGCCGTGCCGACGACGTGGCGTTGCAATAGGCGACCACGGCCGCGACCGCGAGCCCGAGAAGCAGTCCGGAACCGGCCGCGCGGGCGGCTGGGCCCAGAGCGGCGAAGATTCCGGCTCCGACCATCGAGCCGAGTCCGATGACCACGGCGTCCCCGAGGCCGAGGGTGCGCCGCAGTTCGGAGGAGGCGGAGCTGGACCTTTCCATGGCGGGAACCCTACTGATCTCCGCAACCGGGGGATGCCACGGTGACGTCCTGTTCATCAACAGAGCACGAACAAGCGCGCCCAAGATCACAGTGCCCGAAGAGTGCGGGCACAGCGCAGAGGGGCAGGGTTCACGGCATGACGATCATCAGCTGGATCATTCTGGGGCTGCTGGCCGGGGCCATCGCCAAGTTCTTGCTGCCGGGGCGCGACCCGGGCGGCTTCATCGGCACCACTGTCATCGGTGTCGCCGGCGCGTTCATCGGCGGCTGGATCTCGGCCCGCTGGCTGGACCACCCCATCACCAAGGACTTCTACGACGGCGCCACCTGGGCCGCCGCGATCGGAGGCTCCCTCGTGCTCCTGATCGCCTACCGCCTCCTGTTCGGCCACTCGCGCAACTGAGTGAGACGAGCACGGTCCCGAACCGCAGCCAGCAGGCGAGAAGGGTGGGCACCCGGGGGTGCCCACCCTTCCTCGTAAAGCATCGCGCCGAAGCCGAAGCCGCTGGTGCCGCGGCCGGATCAGCAGCTCACCGGTAGTTCACGAACTGCAACGCGAAGTCGAAGTCCTTGCCCTTCAGCAGGGCGATCACGGCCTGGAGGTCGTCCCGGCTCTTGGAGCTGACCCGCAGCTCGTCGCCCTGCACCTGGGCCTTCACGCCCTTGGGGCCCTCGTCGCGAATGATCTTCGCCACCTTCTTCGCGTTCTCCTGGGAGATGCCCTCCTCGATCGACGCGAAGATCTTGTATTCCTTGCCCGAGAGCTGGGGCTCGCCCGCGTCCAGGGCCTTCAGTGAGATCCCGCGCTTGATCAGCTTGGACTGGAAGACGTCGAGGACAGCCTTCACCCGGTCCTCGGAGTTCGCCTCCATGAGGATCTTGTCACCGGACCACGAGATCGAGGCACCCACGCCCTTGAAGTCGTAGCGCTGTGAGATCTCCTTGGCGGCCTGGTTGAGGGCGTTGTCGACCTCCTGCCGCTCGACCTTCGAGACGATGTCGAAACTGGAGTCGGCCATGTCCTGTGGCTCCTTGTATCGGGGTGCGTATGGGGTGCGTCTCGGCGGGCGTGGGGGTGGCCGCCGAGCCCGGGGCGGAACCCGGGCCGCATTCGGACAAGCCTAGCCACCCCGGGTCCCCCGGGAGGCGATCAATCGGGTGGCGAAGCACCCCTCCACATCGGGTATTGTTTACGTCGTTGCCACGGAGCACCGCCGAAAAGCGGTTCGAACGGCAGCAACCCTGGCGGTGTGCCCGAGCGGCCAAAGGGAGCAGACTGTAAATCTGCCGGCTCAGCCTTCCCAGGTTCGAATCCTGGCGCCGCCACACTGGGGAAACCCCTCCGATCTGCGGAAACGTAGAGCGGAGGGGTTTTCGCGTTCCGGGGCCGGGCTCGGGGCACACTGATGCCATGTCCACGCGCCGTAGAAGCTGCCCCGAGTGCCGTCGTGAGATCGCCGTCGTCGCCGGTCGTTTCGCACGGCACGATCCGCCCGGCGCGAGGGAGCACGGGGAACTCGTGTCGTGTCCCGGGTCGAGGCGACAGGCGCAACTCGGGGCCGCGCAGCCCGCGTTGGACGGGTACGTCGTGCCCGAATTCCCCGGGCAGCTGCCGCTGTTCTGAGAACCCGCCGCCCCGATCCGGACGCAGCGCCTCACGCGCAGGGCCGCCGGGCCCCGTATTCACGCGCCGAGTCGGCCCTCCCAACCTCGTCCTCACGCGCCGAGTCGCCCCTCTCAACCTCGTCCTCACGCGCCGAATCCAGGCGCCTCACCCCGAAGAGGCCGAGCCGCCGCCCGAGGAATGGGGCCGGACGTCCATCCGTGTCACCAGCCCGTCCCCGTCGAACCGATACACGTGCTCGACCGTCTCCTCCGCCCACCGGTCGTCGCCCGACGCGTCGCGCATCCCGAGCCGTACGGACGCGACCACGGCCTCGCCGTCGGCGTCCGATCGTAGGCCTTCCAGGCGGACAAGGGGGTGCCCGGCGGCGAACTGCCGTGCCCAGTACGCGCGTACCGCCTCTCGGCCGCGCAGACGGACTCCGTCCAGGACGTTCGGCCAGTCCACGTCGGGGGCGAGGCACCGCTCCATGAAGGGCTCTCGCTCGTCCGTCGAGAAAACCTCGTACATGCGGCGCAACAGCGCTTCCTGCGTGGCGGGGACCCCCTCCTGGTCCATCCTCAGTTCCCCGCTACGGACTTCACCGCCACCGACACCGGGGCCGAGCCGCTGATGAGTTCGAGCGTCAGGCCGGCCGTGGCCGGCGTGTCGAGCAACTCGGCGAGGACGGCGGCCACATCGTCGCGCGGGATCGGGCCACGGCCGGTGTGTGCCTCCAGGCGCACCAGGCCGGTTCCGGCGTCGTTCGTCAGCATGCCGGGGCGCAGGATCGTCCAGTCCAGCGCAGCCAGGCCGCGGACGTACTCGTCGGCTCCACCCTTGGCCCGCAGGTAGACGTCGAAGACCTCGCTGCCCTCGTGCTTCGGGTCCGCGCCCATGGAGGACACGACCAGGAAGCGCCGTACGCCCGCCTGGACGGCCGCGTCCGCGAACAGGACCGCCGCGCCCTTGTCCACCGAGTCCTTGCGGTCCGTTCCGCTGCCAGGGCCCGCACCGGCGGCGAAGACGGCCGCGTCCGCTCCCTGGAGTTGGGCTGCGACGTCCTCGACCGAAGCCGACTCCAGGTCCAGCAGGATCGGTTCGGCACCGGCTTCCCGCAGATCGTCGGCCTGTTCGGCCTTGCGGATGACCCCCGCGACCTCGTCCCCACGCGCCGCGAGCAGCGTCTCCAGCCGCAGCGCGATCTGACCATGACCACCAGCGATGACAATGCGCATGTCTTCGACCGTACGCCCGGACGGCCGCATCCGCCGCACGACTTCAGCCACGCCTCACGTCTCCCGAGGCGCAGGCATCACAGCTCACAGGGGTCGCGTCGCATGGGTACACGCCGAGCGCGCGAGCTGCCCTCGCACCCCCTGTGCGCCCCAATCCGCCCCCTGTCACACCCTCGGAGTGCCCGCCCAGCACAGGGCCGCCGCCGCGCATCCCCTCAGGACAGCTCTCCCCGCCCCTGCCGTGGCAGCCCCAACTCCGCCGCCACGGCCGAGTTGCAGTACTCCCGCACCGCGCTGGTCCGCGCCACCACGCGCCCCCGGTGCACCACGATGCGGCTGTACGCCAGCGACAGCGCCCCCGCGAGCCGGTCGCCGCGCACCGCCAGCAGCTCGGCAGGGAAGCCCGCCTCTACCCGCACCTCGGGCAGCCCCAGCACCGCGCGCGCCGACGCGCTCACGGCGTCGTACGCGTCCTCGGGGCGCAGTCCGTGCCGGGAGGCCAGCAGATAGGCGGCCTCCAGCGGGTCTCCGCGTCCCACCGGGTTGGCCACGTCCCTGAGGGCGCCGCTTCCGGCGGCGACGCGTACGCCGGCGGCGCGCAGCAGTCGCACGGGCGCCGTACTCCGCCGTTCCGCGCCCCCGCAGCCACCCTGAGGCAGGCACGCCACCGTCACCCCGGCAGCGGCCAGCTGATCCGCGGTGCGGGAGGCCGTCTGGGCGGGCAGACGGCCCAGGCCGCCGCACGGGCCGAGGGTCACGCCCGGGCGCAGCCCCCCGGCCATCGCGGCGACCCGGGCCAGGCGCGCCGGGTCCGTGGCGTCGGTGTGCAGGTCGACGGGGCAGCCGTGCTCTGAGGCGACCTCCAGGACCGCCTCCACATAGCCCGTCGGATCCGGGTCCAGATCCGGGCAGCCGCCGACCACGGAGGCACCCATCTTCAGCGCGTCCCGCAGCATCGCCAGCCCGTCGGCGCCGGCCACGCCGGTCAGCAGCCTGGGCATCGCCACTGTCGTCAACTCCGTGAGTCCGCGCAGGGACCGCCGTGCCTGCAGTACGGCGGTCAGCGCGCCCAGACCTTGGACGTCGCCCACGCGTACGTGTGCCCGCAACGCGGTCGCCCCGTGCCCGAGCTGGAGCAGGGCGGCTTCGGTGGCTCGGCGCTGGACGTCCTGGGGCTCGTACGAGACAGGGCCGCCCTCGTCGGCGGAGAGGGCGGTGTCGCCGTGGGCGTGCGGTTCGGCCGGGGCCGGCAGGAGCAGATAGCCACCGAGGTCCACGCGCGCGCACGCACGCGTGCCGTCCCCCGCCAGGCTCCCGGCGGTGCCGACCGCCTCGATGCGTCCGCCGCCCAGCCGTACGTCCACGGTCCGGCCGTCGGTGAGCCGCGCCCCGCACAGCAGCAGTGCGCCCGGGTCGGCCGGCCCGGACGAACCCGACGAGGACGACGAGTGGGGCGGCTGGGGATGGCTGTCGGGCATCGCGCTCCAGAGGTTCGGGGCTGCGCATCGGGCTGCGGGGACGGTGCCGGGGGATACGCCGGGCACGCAAGATCACGCAGAGTGAGTCGAGCCTAGGGTGGCGATACCGCCCTGGCGTGCAGGAGCGCAATAGTCGTACCGGTGTGGTCCGCCGAACGGAGCCGCGCCCCGCGGTACCGCAGTGGCCTGCGAGGCGTCTGTGCGCTCCGCTGATCGGCCCTCGGCAGGGGCCGCGAAACGGATTTGGGTGAACGGCTGCCGAGCGTGTAATGTCTTCATCGCTCGCCCCAATAGCTCAGTCGGTAGAGCGTCTCCATGGTAAGGAGAAGGTCTACGGTTCGATTCCGTATTGGGGCTCTGGTGTGGGAGGTTCCCGTCGCGAGGCGGGGACCGATCGCATCACAGCGGTGTAGCTCAGTCGGTAGAGCAAGCGGCTCATAATCGCTGTGTCACCGGTTCAAGTCCGGTCACCGCTACTGACAGTAGCCGATTGTGGGGTCGGTCCTTCGATCGGCTACTCTTTTATGCGTTAATTCAGTCCTATCCGTTCGTCAAGGAGCACTCACGTGGCTGCCACCGACGTCCGCCCGAAGATCACGCTGGCCTGCGTGGAGTGCAAGGAGCGGAACTACATCACCAAGAAGAACCGGCGCAACAACCCGGACCGTCTTGAGATGAAGAAGCACTGCCCGCGTTGCAACGCGCACACCGCGCACCGCGAAACGCGATAAATCAGGCTCGTACGCGAGGCCGCCCCCTCAGTCGGGGGGCGGCCTCGCGTCGTTTTCGCCCCGGTTACCGGCCGGTTGAGGCCGACCCAGGTGAACCAGCAGGTCAACGGCAGCAGACAGCAGGAGGTGCCGAGCCATGGCGCTCGACCAGTCCTTCGTGGGGCGGAGCTACCCGCCCACCGAGCCCTACGAGGTGGGCCGGGAGAAGATCCGTGAGTTCGCGGAAGCGGTGGGGGACACCAACCCGGCGTACACGGACCCGGAGGCCGCCAAGGCGCTCGGTCACTCCGATGTGATCGCCCCGCCGACCTTTGTCTTCTCGATCACCTTCAAGGCCGCCGGTCAGGTCGTCCAGGACCCGCAGCTCGGCCTGGACTACAGCCGCGTCGTGCACGGCGACCAGAAGTTCGCCTACACCCGCCCGGTGCGCGCCGGCGACCGGCTGACCGTCACCTCGACCATCGAGGCGGTCAAGACCATGGCGGGCAACGACATCCTGGACGTTCGCGGCGAGGTGCACGACGAGGCGGGGGACCATGTGGTGACCGCCTGGACGAAGCTCGTGGCCCGTGGCCTGGACGCCGAAGAAGGGGAGGTCTGAGGCCGATGACGGCGAAGATTGCCTACGGTGACGTCGAGGTCGGCACCGAGCTGCCTGCCCAGAATTTTCCTGTGACTCGTGCCACCCTCGTCCAGTACGCGGGCGCCTCCGGTGACTTCAACCCGATTCACTGGAACGAGAAGTTCGCCAAGGAGGTCGGGCTGCCGGACGTCATCGCGCACGGCATGTTCACCATGGCCGAGGCGATCCGGGTGGTCACCGACTGGACCGGCGACCCGGCCGCGGTGGTCGAGTACGGCGTCCGCTTCACCAAGCCCGTCGTCGTGCCGAACGACGACCAGGGCGCCACGATCGAGGTCAGTGGCAAGGTCGCGGCCAAGCTGGACGACAACAAGGTCCGGGTGGACCTGCTCGTGAAGAGTGCCGGGCAGAAGGTGCTCGGCATGTCGCGGGCGGTCGTACAGCTGGCATAGCGGCACGCGCGTGCCGTGCGGTAAGGGGCGCCCTCCACGGAGGGATGCCCCTTACGTGTTTCGGTCGCGGCACATTTCCGGCGCCACCCCTTGACCCAGTTAGTGATTGAGTACTAACTTTCTTCACATGGTCAGGATGAGCGCAGAAGAGAGGCGCGAGAGCGTCATCCGCGCGGCGACGACCGAGTTCGCCCGCGGTGGCTATTACGGCACGTCGACCGAGGCGATCGCCCGGCGCGTCGGCGTCTCGCAGCCGTATCTCTTCCGGCTCTTCCCGGGCAAGAAGGCGATCTTCCTGGCGGCGGCGGAGCGTTGCGTGGAGGACACCATCCGGATGTTCGCGGAGGCTTCCGAGGGGCTGGAGGGCGAAGAGGCCCTGCATGCCATGGGGGTCGCGTACCGGAAGGTCGTCTCGGAGCAGCCCGAGCGGCTGATGATGCAGATGCAGATGTACCTCGCCGTGGCGGCCGCCGAGCAGGAGGGCGACCACGAGTTCGGCGAGGTCGTGCGGGCCGGCTGGGAGCGGCTGTGGGACACCCTCCTTCTGCCGTTGGGGGCGGACGTCGGCGAGACGACGACCTTCATGGCGTACGGAATGCTCATCAACTGCCTGGTGGCCATGGGATTCCCTCCCGAGCACCGCGTCTGGGCCGGGATGGAACCGCCGGAGGGGACTGTCGGGCAGCCTTAGGGGGTGGGGGTGGCGTGGATCGCCTCGTCTCTCCATGATCGCGAAAGTTAGTGATCAATAACTACCAAGAGTGAAGAGTCCGTCAACAGGAACCGGAACGCATCACCCCTGGGGGAGCGATGTCACACCAGACCGAACAGAACGCACGGGCCGCAGGCCTCGCAGGGGCCGTATGGGCCCTCGTCATCACCAGCGTCGCCGGATTCATGGCGGCGCTCGACAACCTCGTCGTCACCACCGCGCTGCCGTCCATCCGCGAGGACCTGGGCGGCTCCTTGCCCGACCTGGAGTGGACGGTGAGCGCGTACACCCTCACCTTCGCCGTCCTGCTGATGTTCGGCGCGGCGCTCGGTGACCGGTTCGGCCGCCGTCGGCTCTTCCTCGCCGGCATCGCGATCTTCACCGGCGCCTCCGCCGCCGCGGCCCTCGCGCCCGGACTCGACTCCCTCATCGCCGCCCGTGCGCTACAGGGCGTCGGCGCGGCGATCATGATGCCGCTGACGCTGACCCTGCTGACGGCGGCAGTGCCCGCAGCCAAGCGCGGGATGGCATACGGCATATGGGGTGCCGTCAACGGGCTCGCGGTCGCGTCCGGGCCGCTCATCGGCGGCAGCCTCACCGAGCACATCTCCTGGCAGTGGATCTTCTGGCTGAACGTTCCGCTGGGCCTCGCCCTGCTGCCGCTGGCCCGCCTGCGCCTGGCCGAGTCGTACGGCACCGGCTCCCGGCTCGACATCCCCGGCACCCTGCTCGCCAGCGGTGGCCTGTTCGGGATCGTGTACGGCCTGGTGCGCGGCCCCGCCGACGGCTGGACCGGCCGGCTGGTCCTGACCGGCCTGTTCGCCGGAGGCGCGCTGCTCGTCGGGTTCGTCCTCTACAGCACCCGTGCCAAGAGCCCCATGCTCCCGATGCGACTGTTCCGCTCCCGGGCGTTCTCCGGGATCAACGCCGCGAGCATGCTGATGTTCCTCGGCATGTTCGGGTCGATCTTCCTGCTCAGCCAGTACATGCAGGGCGTGCTCGGCTACTCGCCGACCGAGGCGGGGCTGCGGATGCTGCCGTGGACCGGTATGCCGATGCTCGTCGCGCCGATCGCCGGCATCCTCTCCGACCGCATCGGCGGGCGCCCTGTCGTCGCCACCGGCCTGTTCTTCCAGGCGGCCGGCCTCGCCTATCTGGCCTCCGTGGTCACCGTCGACGCCTCCTACGCCGCGCAGCTGCCGGGCCTGATCATCAGCGGCATCGGCATGGCCCTGTTCTTCGCGCCGGCGGCCAACCTGGTCATGTCCAGCGTCCGAGCCTTTGAGCAGGGCATTGCCTCCGGCGCCAACAACGCGCTGCGCGAGGTCGGCGGTGCGCTCGGTATCGCCGTGATGGCGTCGATCTTCTCGGCGCAGGGTGGCTACGAGACCGGCCAGACCTTCGTGGACGGTCTGCGTCCGGCGCTGGTCACGGGCGCGGGGGTGGTTGCTCTGGCCGGCGTCGCCGCCCTGCTCATCCCTGGCCGGCGGCGTGGCGACACGACCCTGACCCCGACCGAGCAGCCACCGGAGCGCGTGCTGGAGACGGCCGCCCCTGAAGCCCGCTGACCCGACCGTTCGCACGCGCCCTGCCGACCGCACC
Source organism: Streptomyces sp. NPDC028907 (assembly GCF_055564995.1). NCBI lineage: Bacteria > Bacillati > Actinomycetota > Actinomycetes > Kitasatosporales > Streptomycetaceae > Streptomyces > Streptomyces sp. NPDC028907. The sequence continues at coordinate 445,968 of NZ_JBVHVE010000006.1, read as the reverse complement.
ACCCCGGACCACGAGGAGCAGTCATGCCCACCCTTCCCTGGACCGTGCCGAACCCCGCACCGCGGGGCGCCGAGGTGCACGTCTTCGCCTCCCGCTTCGAGACCCGCACCCTTTGGGGAGCGCTCCGTTTCCTCGTCCGTACGCCGGGTGTGTGGCGGCAGGTGAGCCGGGCGCCCGGAGCGTACGGGGCCTCTCTGAAGGCCGAGCCGTTCAAGCGGACGTTCTGGACGTTGTCCGCCTGGGAGTCGCCCACGGCGCTGAAGGACTTCGCCCGCTCGGGCACCCATGCCCCGGCCTCGCAAGGCCTGTCGGCCCAGATGCGGGACGCGAAGTTCGCCACCTGGCAGGTGCCGGGCGACGAGCTCCCGCTCGACTGGACGGAGGCGTTCCGGCGGCTGACGTGAACGGCACGCGCGCGTGGTGCGCGCGTCGGCCCCGGCGCTCCCCATGGGTGCCGGGGCTGTCGGTGCCGTCTCGTACTCTTGAGCCCGTGCAGGAACTCCACGACGCCCCCCTCGCCCCCCTGACCACCTTCCGTCTGGGCGGCCCGGCCACCCGGCTGGTCACCGCCACCACCGACGCCGAGGTCATCGACGTCGTGCGCGAGGCGGACGCCGACGGGACGCCGCTGTTGGTCATCGGCGGGGGATCGAACCTGCTCATCGGGGACAAGGGCTTCGCCGGCACCGCGCTCGTCGTCGCCACCAAGGGCTTCGAACTGGACGGCACCGCGCTTGAACTGGCCGCCGGCGAGGTGTGGACCGACGCCGTCGCCCGGACCGTGGAAGCCGGTCTCGCCGGGATCGAGTGCCTCGCCGGAATCCCCGGCTCCGCGGGCGCCACGCCGATCCAGAACGTCGGCGCGTACGGCCAGGAGGTCTCCTCGACGATCACCGAGGTGATCGCGTACGACCGACAGGAGGGCGAGACCGTCGTCATCCCGAACGCCGACTGCGCCTTCTCCTACCGCCACAGCCGCTTCAAGTCCGACCCCGAGCGCTACGTCGTCCTGCGCGTCCGCTTCCGGCTGGAGGACGCCCAAGGCCTCTCCGCCCCGATCAAGTACGCCGAGACCGCACGCGCCCTCGGCGTCGAACCCGGCGACCGCGTCCCCCTGGCCGCCGCGCGCGAGACCGTGCTGAAACTGCGTACCGGGAAGGGCATGGTCCTGGACCCCGAGGACCACGACACCTGGTCGGCCGGCTCCTTCTTCACCAACCCGATCCTCACCGACGAGCAGTTCGCCGCATTCCACGCGCGCGTGCGCGCGCACCTCGGCGACGGCGTGGAGCCCCCCGCGTACCCGGCGGGGGAGGGGCACACCAAGACCTCAGCGGCCTGGCTCATCGACAAGGCCGGCTTCACCAAGGGATACGGCAGTGGCCCCGCTCGCATCTCCACCAAGCACACCCTCGCCCTCACCAACCGCGGCGGCGCGACCACCGAGGACCTCCTCGGCCTCGCCCGCGAGGTCGTCGAGGGCGTCCGCGAGACCTTCGGCATCACGCTGGTCAACGAGCCGGTGACGGTCGGCGTCAGCCTCTAGGAACGCGTCACTGGGGCTGGGCGAGCCAGTCGTCCACCCCCGCCAACAGCTTCGCCTTCATCTCCTCCGGCGCCGCCGACCCCCGCACGGACTGCCGGGCCAGCTCCGCCAGCTCCTCGTCCGTGAAGGCGTGATGGCGGCGCGCGATGTCGTACTGGGCGGCCAGCCGCGAGCCGAAGAGCAGGGGGTCGTCGGCGCCGAGAGCCATCGGTACGCCGGCCTCGTACAGAGTCCGCAGCGGGACGTCCTCCGGCTTCTCGTAGACACCGAGGGCGACGTTCGAGGCGGGGCACACCTCGCACGTCACGCCCCTGTCCGCGAGGCGCTTCAGCAGCCGCGGGTCCTCGGCCGCCCGCACCCCGTGGCCGATCCGGTTCGCGTGCAGGTCGTCCAGACAGTCACGGACCGAGGACGGACCGGTCAGCTCGCCACCGTGCGGGGCCGACAGCAGGCCGCCCTCACCGGCGATGTGGAAGGCGCGGTCGAAGTCGCGTGCCATGCCCCGGCGTTCGTCGTTCGACAACCCGAAGCCGACCACACCCCGGTCGGCGTACCGCACCGCCAAGCGCGCCAGCGTGCGGGCGTCCAGAGGGTGCTTCATACGGTTCGCGGCGACCAGGACACGCATCCCGAGCCCCGTGTCCCGCGACGCCCTCTCCACCGCGTCCAGGATGATCTCCAGAGCCGGGATCAGACCGCCCAGCCGGGGTGCGTACGAGGTGGGATCCACCTGGATCTCCAGCCACCCCGAGCCGTCCTTCAGGTCCTCCTCCGCGGCCTCCCTGACCAGGCGCTGGATGTCCTCCGGCTGCCGTAGGCACGACCGCGCCGCGTCGTACAGACGCTGGAAGCGGAACCAGCCCCGCTCGTCCGTCGCCCGTAGCCTCGGCGGCTCCCCGCTGGTCAGCGCGTCCGTCAGCGCCTCGGGCAGGCGCACGGCGTACTTGTCGGCCAGTTCCAGCAGGGTCGTCGGCCGCATCGAGCCGGTGAAGTGCAGGTGCAGATGGGCTTTCGGCAGTTCAGAGACATCACGTACACGCTCCATTCCAGGATCCTGCCGCACGCCCAGCCCGTCCCGGTAGCGCTTTCCCCGAACGTGGTCTTGCTCGCACGCGCACACGACAAAGCGGGCCGCTCCACGAGGGAACGGCCCGCTCACCATCTACTCGCGTGAGTAGATGGTCAGTCCCTGGCCTCGGCCAGCAGCTTCTGGATCCGGCTCACGCCCTCGACGAGGTCCTCGTCACCGAGCGCGTACGACAGCCGCAGATAGCCCGGCGTGCCGAAGGCCTCACCCGGAACGACCGCGACCTCGGCCTCCTCCAGGATGAGCGCGGCCAGCTCGACCGAGTCCTGCGGGCGCTTGCCGCGGATCTCCTTGCCGATGAGGGCCTTCACCGACGGGTACGCGTAGAAGGCGCCCTCGGGCTCCGGGCAGACCACGCCGTCGATCTCGTTGAGCATCCGCACGATCGTCTTGCGGCGGCGGTCGAAGGCCTCGCGCATCTTCGCGACGGCGTCCAGGTCGCCGGAGACGGCGGCGAGGGCGGCCACCTGCGCCACGTTCGAGACGTTCGACGTCGCGTGGGACTGGAGGTTGGTCGCGGCCTTCACCACGTCCTTCGGGCCGATGATCCAGCCGACCCGCCAGCCCGTCATGGCGTACGTCTTGGCGACACCGTTGACGACGATGCACTTGTCGCGCAGCTCGGGCAGGACGGCGGGCAGCGACACGGACACCGCGTCGCCGTAGACCAGGTGCTCGTAGATCTCGTCGGTCATCACCCACAGGCCGTGCTCGACGGCCCAACGGCCGATCGCCTCGGTCTCGGCCTCGCTGTAGACGGCGCCGGTCGGGTTGGACGGCGACACGAAGAGGACGACCTTCGTCTTCTCCGTACGGGCCGCCTCCAGCTGCTCCACGGAGACGCGGTAGCCGGTCGTCTCGTCGGCGACGACCTCGACCGGGACACCACCCGCGAGGCGGATCGACTCCGGGTAGGTAGTCCAGTACGGGGCGGGCACGATGACCTCGTCGCCCGGGTCGAGGATCGCGGCGAAGGCCTCGTAGATGGCCTGCTTGCCGCCGTTGGTGATCAGGATCTGTGAGACGTCGGGCTCGTAGCCGGAGTCGCGCAGCGTCTTCGCGGCGATGGCGGCCTTCAGCTCGGGCAGACCGCCGGCCGGGGTGTAGCGGTGGAACTTCGGGTTCTTGCAGGCCTCGATGGCGGCCTCGACGATGTAGTCCGGGGTCGGGAAGTCGGGCTCACCGGCGCCGAAGCCGATCACCGGACGCCCGGCGGCCTTGAGGGCCTTGGCCTTGGCGTCCACGGCGAGGGTGGCGGACTCGGAGATCGCGCCGACTCGGGCGGAGACCCGGCGCTCGGTGGGAGGGGTTGCAGCGCTCATGGGGCCCATCGTTTCAGACAGGAAACGCGCCCGGCACGGGGGTTTCACAGACTGAACATCAGCTGAACAACCGTGCGGATCCGGGCCACGGCCAGCGGATCTTGTGCCCGAGGACCGGTGATCTTCGGCCGATCTTTCGCCGCCCAACGCTCCCACGGGCACTTTCTGTTCGACGGCGCGCCCAGGACCACGTACACTCTCACCTCGTTGGCCATCAGCGGTCCGCAGTCGCAAGGTGCACACCGAGCACCCGACCGGATGCGGTACGTTGGGGGCACACAAAGGGTCGTAGCTCAATTGGTAGAGCACTGGTCTCCAAAACCAGCGGTTGGGGGTTCAAGTCCCTCCGGCCCTGCTACACACACCTTCGCCAGGATGTGTGCGCATGTACGTACAGCAATGCACCGCCGTGCGGCTCAGACCGGGCGCGGCACGGCCACGACCCGGAATCAGGTGAGGACGAGTGACGGACGCCGTGGGCTCCATCGACATGCCTGATGCCCAGGACGAGGCGCCGGAGTCGAAGAAGACCCGTAAGGGTGGCAAGCGCGCCAAGAAGGGCCCGCTGAAGCGACTCGCGCTCTTCTACCGCCAGATCATCGCGGAACTCCGCAAGGTCGTCTGGCCGACGCGCAACCAGCTGACGACGTACACCACCGTGGTGATCATCTTCGTCGTCATCATGATCGGCCTGGTGACCGTGATTGACTATGGGCTCGACAACGCCGCCAAGTACGTCTTCGGCTGAGCCAAGAGCGAAGGGCGCCGCGGTTACCGGCGCCCCTTTCGCATGTTCCACCCCTATGTATCCAGGAAGAAGCAGCCACCGTGTCTGACCAGAACGTGAACGACGCCATCGAGCCACACGGGCAGGGTGTCGAGTCCGTGGAAGACGAGCTCGAGATCGTCGAAGGCGCGGACGAGGGCCTGGACGAGGTCGAGGCTGCCGACGCCGAGGCGGGCGAGCCCGCCGAGGAGGCCGCGCTCCACGTCGAGGACGTGGAGGACGAGGAAGAGGCCGCCGAGGAGGAGGCCGAGCCCGTCGACCCCGTCGCCGCACTGCGCGATGAGCTCCGCACGCTCCCCGGTGAGTGGTACGTCATCCACACCTACGCCGGTTACGAGAACCGCGTGAAGACCAACCTGGAGCAGCGCGCCGTCTCGCTGAACGTCGAGGACTACATCTTCCAGGCCGAGGTGCCGCAGGAAGAGGTCGTCCAGATCAAGAACGGCGACCGCAAGACGATCAAGCAGAACAAGCTGCCTGGTTACGTCCTCGTCCGCATGGACCTGACCAACGAGTCCTGGGGTGTCGTCCGCAACACTCCCGGCGTCACCGGCTTCGTGGGCAACGCCTACGACCCGTACCCGCTGACCCTGGACGAGATCGTCAAGATGCTCGCCCCGGAGGCCGAGGAGAAGGCCGCCCGTGAGGCCGCCGAGGCCGAGGGCAAGCCCGCTCCGCAGCGTAAGGTCGAGGTTCAGGTGCTGGACTTCGAGGTCGGCGACTCGGTCACCGTCACCGACGGCCCGTTCGCCACGCTGCAGGCCACGATCAACGAGATCAACGCCGACTCGAAGAAGGTCAAGGGTCTGGTGGAGATCTTCGGGCGTGAGACGCCGGTCGAGCTCTCGTTCGATCAGATTCAGAAGAACTGAGTCGGTAGTTCTTCGGCTGCGGGTGAGTGGGGGGCTGGTCGCACAGTCCCCGCGCCCTTAGGTCGGTCAGGTCAGGTGGGCTGCAAAGTAGCCCCCTGACCTGCTTCGTTTTTGACCGCGCATCTATACCCGTTATCGTTGTGCGGTATGCCTTCATCTGGGACGCGACCCGGGCGAGGGCACACTTCAATCGAAAGGACCCGGAGAGTAATGCCTCCCAAGAAGAAGAAGGTCACGGGGCTCATCAAGCTCCAGATCCAGGCCGGTGCCGCCAACCCGGCCCCGCCGGTCGGCCCCGCGCTGGGTCAGCACGGCGTGAACATCATGGAGTTCTGCAAGGCCTACAACGCCGCGACCGAGTCGCAGCGCGGTTGGGTCATCCCGGTGGAGATCACGGTCTACGAGGACCGTTCCTTCACCTTCATCACCAAGACGCCGCCGGCCGCCAAGATGATCCTCAAGGCCGCGGGCGTGGAGAAGGGCTCCGGCGAGCCGCACAAGACCAAGGTCGCCAAGATCACCGAGGCGCAGGTCCGCGAGATCGCCACCACCAAGATGCCCGACCTCAACGCCAACGACCTGGACGCCGCCGCGAAGATCATCGCCGGCACCGCCCGTTCCATGGGCATCACGGTCGAGGGCTGACCCCAACCCCCCAAGCAGAAGTGAGTGGCGGGGCCTGCTCGGCCCGGACCACAACTCCTAAGAAATCACAGGAGCAGTAGTGAGCAAGCGCAGCAAGACTCTCCGCGCTGCGGACGCCAAGATCGACCGGGAGAAGCTGTACGCCCCGCTCGAGGCCGTCCGTCTCGCCAAGGAGACGTCCACGTCCAAGTTCGACGGCACCGTCGAGGTCGCCTTCCGTCTGGGTGTCGACCCGCGTAAGGCCGACCAGATGGTCCGTGGCACCGTGAACCTTCCGCACGGCACCGGTAAGACCGCCCGGGTCCTGGTCTTCGCGACCGGTGACCGTGCTGCGGCCGCGGAGGCTGCGGGCGCCGACATCGTCGGCTCCGACGAACTGATCGACGAGGTCTCGAAGGGTCGTCTGGACTTCGACGCCGTCGTCGCCACCCCGGACCTCATGGGCAAGGTCGGCCGCCTCGGCCGCGTGCTCGGTCCGCGTGGTCTGATGCCGAACCCGAAGACCGGCACCGTCACCCCCGACGTGGCCAAGGCCGTCACCGACATCAAGGGCGGCAAGATCGAGTTCCGTGTCGACAAGCACTCGAACCTGCACTTCATCATCGGCAAGGTGTCCTTCGACGACACCAAGCTGGTGGAGAACTACGGCGCCGCGCTGGAGGAGATCCTCCGTCTGAAGCCGTCGGCCGCCAAGGGTCGCTACATCAAGAAGGCCGCGATCAGCACCACGATCGGCCCCGGCGTTCCGATCGACCCGAACCGCACCCGCAACCTCCTCGTCGAGGAGGACCCGGCCGCGGTCTGAGCCACCGGCTCACCAGGCTCGAAAGCGGGCCCCACACCCTTCCCGGGTGTGGGGCCCGTCCCCGTTCCCAGGCCTTTTGTCAGCGCTCTGGGTTAACGTGCATTCACGGGATTCGCACAGGGGGGACGAATGACGAGCACGAGGGTGCGCCGGTCGGCGTTCTGGATCGCGCTGCTGACCGCGCTGACGGCCCTGGCCGCCTGCACCTCCGACCGCCCCGACGAGGCGGAGCGCACCGGGCCGGCCCGGGCCGTGACTGCCGCCCTGCGTACCGTCGAGCGGTCCACCGACCGGGCCGAATCCGCTCGCGTCAGATCCACCACCACCATCGGCTCGACGCTGTCCATGAAGGCCGCCGGCACCCTCGCCTGGGCCGACGACCTCACCGGCACGCTGACGATCACCTACACCGGCGGCACGACGGCCGAGGCGATGCGCCGCCTCGGAACCACGTCGATGGAGGCCCGGTACCTCCCCGACGCCTACTACGCGCGTATAGGTGAGGCGTTCTCCGCGAAGACCGACGGCAAGCACTGGATCAAGTACGCCTATGACGACCTGGACGACCTCGCCGGCAGTTCCGGGGCGGATCTCGCGGCACAGATGCGCGGTACGGCCCCGCACGCGTCCGTGAAGCGGCTGCTGTCCTCCACGGACGTACGGAAGGTGGGCGAGGAGACGGTCGAAGGCGAGCGCACCACGCACTACTCCGGGACGGTGCGGGCGGACGGCGGCACCACCGAACAGACCGTCGACATATGGGTCGACGGCCGGAACCTGCTGGTCAAGAAGGTCGAGAAGGGCCGGACGGCCACGGGGCGGCTGACCCAGACCGCCTACTACAGCGACTACGGAGTCAAGGCCGGGGTCGAGACGCCTCCGGCGGGGGACACGGCGGACCTCAAGGAGCTGCTGAAGGGTTCGGAGGGTCGCTGAATTCGCAGGAGCCTTCAGGCCGCCTGGGATACGCTCCCGATCTTGCTGTGCGCCGACCACGCATCAGCCATCTGTTCGCATCAGCCAGGTGTTCCTTTGGGGGGAATCAGTGAGCATCGCCGTACGTGCCGTACTGCCTGCCGTCGCTCTGCCGGCCGCCGTGCTGCTGCTGGCCGGCTGCGGGGCGGGAGCCGGTGCGGAGGAGTCCGCGGGTTCAGCGGCCGCCGACGCCGTCGCGCGGGCCGCGGCGCGGACCGAAGGACTCACGGCCCTGCACTATCGCGTGACCGGCCGGTTTCCGGAGCGGGGACGGATAGCGGACGAGGGGAGCGTCCGGCGAAAGCCCCTGGAGGCGCGGCTCACGACGGCCAACCTGAGCGGCGATCAGAAGGGCGAGACGGAGCTGCGCCTGGTCGGCGGAGTGCTGTACGGCAGCGCGAGCGACGACATGGTCGAGGAGCTGGGCGGCCGGCACTGGATCAGCTACGGCCCGGACGAGGAGTTCACCACGGACAGCGGCCTGCGCATGGACGTCGGCAGCCTGCGCGACCAGGTCGGCCGCAACCCGGCGCGGGAGGCCGCCTTCCTCGCCGACGCCGAGGACGTGGAGCGGGTCGGCTCCGAGAAGGTCGGGGGCGCCGACACGACGCACTACGTGGGCACGGCCACGGTCGACGAACTCCGGGCCTCGCTCAAGAAGGTCGAGGACAAGGCCGTCCGGGAGGGGCGGGCGAACAGCCTCGACCAGTACGAGAAGGCGGGCATGGACGAACTCACCCTGGACGTGTGGGTCGACCGCGACGACCACGTCAAGCAGCTCCGAACCCAGGGCTTGGGCCGCCACGGCGCGCTCGACCTCACCTTCACCTTCCTCGACCAGGACAAGCCGGTGACCGTCCGCGCCCCGCGCGCCGACGACACGGCGGACATGCGCAAGCCGCTGAAGAAGAGCGGGAGCTGAGGTCCGTAGGGGCCGATTTGCCTGTCGGTGACCGAGTCCCGTACTCTCCTATCGAAGCCAAAGACCGCTGGTCGTTGCCGTGCGCTCGTAAGAGGGTGCGGTGGCCGAAGGATCCGCTGTAAATGCGGACGACCCGCGCAGGTGACAGTGGAAGAACTCCCGGAGTGCGCGCGTAGCGCGTGTACGGCCGGTCGAGTCCGCCCCGTGCGCCTGCGCCGGGGCGTTTCGTTTCCCCAGTCCTCCTTCGGGTCCGCGCGGTCCGAATCACCCGGAAGGAGGCCGAGGCTCTATGGCGAGGCCCGACAAGGCTGCCGCGGTTGCCGAGCTGACGGACAAGTTCCGTAGCTCCAACGCCGCCGTGCTGACCGAGTACCGCGGTCTCACCGTGGCGCAGCTCAAGACGCTGCGTCGTTCGCTCGGTGAGAACGCCCAGTACGCCGTGGTGAAGAACACGCTGACCAAGATTGCGGCCAACGAGGCCGGGATCACGCTGGACGACCAGCTCTTCGCTGGTCCGACGGCCGTCGCCTTCGTCACCGGTGACCCGGTGGAGTCGGCGAAGGGTCTTCGTGACTTCGCCAAGGAGAACCCGAATCTCGTCATCAAGGGCGGTGTCCTTGACGGCAAGGCGCTGTCCGCCGACGAGATCAAGAAGCTTGCGGACCTCGAGTCCCGCGAGGTTCTGCTCAGCAAGCTGGCCGGTGCCTTCAAGGCGAAGCAGTCCCAGGCTGCCTCCGTCTTCCAGGCGCTGCCGTCGAAGCTCGTCCGCACCGTGGACGCGCTCCGCGCCAAGCAGGCCGAGCAGGGCGGTGCCGAGTAATTCGGCTCGCACACTGGCCGTCGCGGCCTGACCGCGGAGGCCACAGCGGGCCGACGTACGCCCGCCTCACCCAGTACATCCGGCACCTGCCGATTTAGTGGAAGGACCGCCATCATGGCGAAGCTCAGCCAGGAAGACCTGCTCGCGCAGTTCGAGGAGATGACCCTCATCGAGCTCTCCGAGTTCGTGAAGGCCTTCGAGGAGAAGTTCGACGTCACCGCCGCCGCTGCCGCGCCGGTCGTCGTCGCCGGTGGTGCCGCTGGTGGCGCCGCCGCCGAGGCCGTCGAGGAGAAGGACGAGTTCGACGTCATCCTCACCGGCGCCGGCGACAAGAAGATCCAGGTCATCAAGGTCGTGCGTGAGCTGACCTCCCTGGGTCTGAAGGAGGCCAAGGACCTCGTGGACGGCGCCCCCAAGCCCGTTCTCGAGAAGGTCGCCAAGGACGCCGCCGAGAAGGCCGCCGAGTCCCTCAAGGGCGCCGGCGCCTCCGTCGAGGTCAAGTAAGACCTTCCCGGTCTTGCGGGTCGAGTACGACCTCCGCGCTTGCTGAAAGCAGCCTCCTGAGGCTGTAACGCAGTCGCACCGAAGAGCGATCATCCATTCGGGTGGTCGCTCTTCGGCGTTCCTGGGGGCGCGGCCACGGTTACCTTGCGCCCGCTTCGGCGGGGGGTATGGTGATCTTCGTCGTGTCTCCGGGAGCCCCTGGGTTCGGGCGCGGGGGCCTTGACGAACCGCACGCAGCGCGCAATTCTCAGGACGCGTCGTCACAAGGATCCGAATCCGAGGCATGGATCGGCGACGAAGAGGGCAGTATCAACGTGCATTGAGGGCGAGCATGCCGAGGGCGTTGAGAACAACGAGGGTCGCGAAAAACCCGCACTGGACATCAGTGTGCCAAGTGGCTACACTGACCCTTTGCGCTGCCTGTTAGCTGTCCCCTGCCCGTCACCAGGGGCATGCCCTCGCTGAAGCACCGATGACCGGACCGTCCCTGACCTGGCCATTCTTTGGTCGGAGATGGAAACGCCTGTCTCTGTGCCCCGGTGAGGGGCCGGTACGCGCGTAGTGAGTCCGAGCCCTCGGAAGGACCCCCTCTTGGCCGCCTCGCGCACTGCCTCGACCGCGAATACGAACAACGGCGCCAGCACCGCCCCGCTGCGCATCTCTTTTGCAAAGATCAAGGAGCCCCTCGAGGTTCCGAACCTGCTCGCGCTGCAGACCGAGAGCTTCGACTGGCTGCTCGGCAACACCGCCTGGCAGAGTCGGGTCGAGGCGGCTCTGGAGTCGGGTCAGGACGTCCCCACCAAGTCCGGTCTGGAGGAGATCTTCGAGGAGATCTCCCCGATCGAGGACTTCTCCGGGTCGATGTCGCTGACGTTCCGCGACCACCGTTTCGAGCCGCCGAAGAACAGCATCGACGAGTGCAAGGAGCGCGACTTCACGTACGCCGCCCCGCTCTTCGTGACGGCTGAGTTCACCAACAACGAGACCGGCGAGATCAAGTCCCAGACGGTCTTCATGGGCGACTTCCCGCTCATGACGAACAAGGGCACCTTCGTCATCAACGGCACCGAGCGTGTCGTGGTGTCGCAGCTGGTCCGTTCGCCCGGTGTCTACTTCGACAGCTCGATCGACAAGACGTCCGACAAGGACATCTTCTCCGCCAAGATCATCCCGTCCCGGGGTGCCTGGCTGGAGATGGAGATCGACAAGCGCGACATGGTCGGTGTGCGTATCGACCGTAAGCGCAAGCAGTCCGTGACCGTTCTGCTCAAGGCTCTCGGTTGGACGACCGAGCAGATCCTGGAGGAGTTCGGCGAGTACGAGTCGATGCGCGCCACCCTGGAGAAGGACCACACCCAGGGCCAGGACGACGCGCTGCTCGACATCTACCGCAAGCTGCGTCCGGGCGAGCCCCCCACCCGTGAGGCCGCGCAGACGCTCCTTGAGAACCTGTACTTCAACCCGAAGCGCTACGACCTCGCCAAGGTCGGCCGCTACAAGGTCAACAAGAAGCTGGGTGCGGAGGCTCCGCTCGACGCGGGCGTCCTGACCGTCGAGGACGTCATCTCGACGATCAAGTACCTGGTGAAGCTGCACGCCGGCGAGACCGAGACGGCCGCGGACAACGGCCAGACGATCGTCGTCGAGACCGACGACATCGACCACTTCGGCAACCGTCGTCTGCGCAGCGTCGGCGAGCTCATCCAGAACCAGGTCCGTACCGGTCTGGCTCGTATGGAGCGCGTCGTCCGTGAGCGCATGACGACCCAGGACGTCGAGGCGATCACGCCGCAGACCCTGATCAACATCCGGCCGGTCGTCGCTTCCATCAAGGAGTTCTTCGGCACCAGCCAGCTGTCGCAGTTCATGGACCAGAACAACCCGCTGTCGGGTCTGACGCACAAGCGTCGTCTCTCGGCGCTGGGTCCCGGTGGTCTGTCCCGTGAGCGGGCCGGCTTCGAGGTCCGTGACGTGCACCCGTCCCACTACGGCCGTATGTGCCCGATCGAGACGCCCGAAGGCCCGAACATCGGTCTGATCGGTTCGCTCGCCTCCTACGGCCGGGTCAACGCGTTCGGTTTCGTCGAGACGCCGTACCGCAAGGTCGTCGACGGCCAGGTCACCGACGAGGTGGACTACCTGACCGCCGACGAGGAGGACCGCTTCGTCATCGCGCAGGCCAACGCCACGCTCAACGACGACATGCGGTTCGCCGAGGCCCGCGTCCTGGTCCGCCGCCGTGGCGGCGAGGTCGACTACGTCGGTGGCGAGGACGTCGACTACATGGACGTCTCGCCGCGCCAGATGGTGTCGGTCGCGACCGCCATGATCCCGTTCCTCGAGCACGACGACGCCAACCGTGCCCTCATGGGCGCGAACATGATGCGTCAGGCCGTGCCGCTGATTAAGTCCGAGTCCCCGCTCGTCGGCACCGGCATGGAGTACCGCTCCGCCGTCGACGCCGGCGACGTGGTCAAGGCCGAGAAGGCGGGTGTGGTCCAGGAGGTCTCCGCGGACTACATCACCACCGCCAACGACGACGGCACGTACATCACGTACCGCCTGGCCAAGTTCGCCCGCTCCAACCAGGGCACCTCGGTCAACCAGAAGGTCATCGTCAACGAGGGCGACCGGATCATCGAGGGCCAGGTCCTGGCCGACGGTCCGGCCACCCAGAACGGCGAGATGGCGCTGGGCAAGAACCTGCTCGTGGCGTTCATGCCGTGGGAGGGTCACAACTACGAGGACGCGATCATCCTGTCGCAGCGCCTCGTGCAGGACGACGTCCTCTCCTCGATCCACATCGAGGAGCACGAGGTCGACGCCCGTGACACCAAGCTCGGCCCCGAGGAGATCACCCGGGACATCCCGAACGTCTCCGAGGAGGTCCTCGCCGACCTCGACGAGCGCGGCATCATCCGCATCGGTGCCGAGGTCATCGCCGGTGACATCCTCGTCGGCAAGGTCACGCCCAAGGGTGAGACCGAGCTGACGCCCGAGGAGCGCCTGCTGCGCGCCATCTTCGGTGAGAAGGCCCGTGAGGTCCGTGACACCTCGCTGAAGGTGCCGCACGGCGAGACCGGCAAGGTCATCGGCGTCCGTGTCTTCGACCGCGAGGAGGGCGACGAGCTTCCCCCCGGTGTGAACCAGCTGGTGCGCGTGTACGTGGCGCAGAAGCGCAAGATCACCGACGGTGACAAGCTCGCCGGCCGTCACGGCAACAAGGGTGTCATCTCGAAGATCCTGCCGATCGAGGACATGCCGTTCCTGGAGGACGGCACCCCGGTCGACATCATCCTCAACCCGCTCGGTGTGCCGTCCCGAATGAACCCGGGACAGGTCCTGGAGATCCACCTCGGCTGGCTCGCCAGCCGCGGCTGGGACGTCTCCGGCCTCGCGGACGAGTGGGCGCAGCGCCTCCAGGCGATCGGCGCCGACGCGGTCCAGCCGGGCACCAACGTCGCGACCCCGGTCTTCGACGGTGCCCGTGAGGACGAGCTGGCCGGTCTGCTGGAGCACACGATCCCGAACCGCGACGGCGAGCGCATGGTGCTCCCGACCGGTAAGGCGCCGCTGTTCGACGGCCGTTCCGGTGAGCCGTTCCCGGAGCCGATCTCGGTCGGCTACATGTACATCCTGAAGCTGCACCACCTGGTCGACGACAAGCTGCACGCCCGCTCGACCGGTCCGTACAGCATGATCACCCAGCAGCCGCTGGGTGGTAAGGCCCAGTTCGGTGGCCAGCGATTCGGTGAGATGGAGGTGTGGGCGCTGGAGGCATACGGCGCCGCGTACGCCCTCCAGGAGCTGCTGACCATCAAGTCCGACGACGTCACCGGCCGCGTGAAGGTCTACGAGGCCATCGTCAAGGGCGAGAACATCCCCGAGCCCGGCATCCCCGAGTCCTTCAAGGTACTCATCAAGGAGATGCAGTCGCTCTGCCTGAACGTGGAGGTGCTGTCCAGCGACGGTATGTCCATCGAGATGCGTGACACCGACGAGGACGTCTTCCGCGCTGCGGAGGAGCTCGGCATCGACCTGTCCCGGCGCGAGCCGAGCAGCGTCGAAGAGGTCTGACGGGAGTCCGGCGGGGCCCTCACCCACAGGGCCCCGCCGACCCCCAGGCCCCCGTTTCAGACCCCAAGACTTACAACCCTGAGAGGGATTGACGCATAGTGCTCGACGTCAACTTCTTCGATGAGCTCCGGATCGGTCTGGCCACCGCTGACGACATCCGTCAGTGGAGCCACGGCGAGGTCAAGAAGCCCGAGACCATCAACTACCGCACCCTCAAGCCCGAAAAGGACGGACTCTTCTGCGAGAAGATCTTCGGTCCGACCCGGGACTGGGAGTGCTACTGCGGCAAGTACAAGCGTGTCCGCTTCAAGGGCATCATCTGTGAGCGCTGCGGCGTCGAGGTGACCCGCGCCAAGGTGCGCCGTGAGCGGATGGGCCACATCGAGCTGGCCGCTCCCGTCACGCACATCTGGTACTTCAAGGGCGTTCCGTCGCGGCTGGGCTACCTGCTCGACCTCGCCCCGAAGGACCTGGAGAAGGTCATCTACTTCGCGGCGTACATGATCACGTACGTCGACGAGGAGCGCCGTACGCGTGACCTGCCCTCGCTGGAGGCGCATGTCTCCGTCGAGCGTCAGCAGATCGAGAACCGCCGGGACGCCGACCTGGAGGCCCGCGCCAAGAAGCTCGAGACCGACCTGGCCGAGCTGGAGGCCGAGGGCGCCAAGGCCGACGTGCGCCGCAAGGTGCGCGAGGGTGCCGAGCGTGAGATGAAGCAGCTGCGCGACCGTGCGCAGCGCGAGATCGACCGCCTGGACGAGGTGTGGACCCGGTTCAAGAACCTCAAGGTCCAGGACCTGGAGGGCGACGAGCTCCTCTACCGCGAGCTGCGTGACCGCTTCGGCACGTACTTCGACGGTTCGATGGGTGCCGCGGCGCTGCAGAAGCGCCTGGAGTCCTTCGACCTCGACGAGGAGGCCGAGAGGCTCCGCGAGATCATCCGCACCGGTAAGGGCCAGAAGAAGACCCGTGCCCTGAAGCGGCTCAAGGTCGTCTCCGCCTTCCTGCAGACCAGCAACAGCCCCAAGGGCATGGTGCTCGACTGCGTGCCGGTCATCCCGCCGGACCTTCGCCCGATGGTGCAGCTGGACGGTGGCCGCTTCGCGACCTCCGACCTGAACGACCTGTACCGCCGTGTGATCAACCGCAACAACCGACTGAAGCGCCTTCTCGACCTCGGTGCGCCCGAGATCATCGTGAACAACGAGAAGCGCATGCTCCAGGAGGCCGTCGACGCGCTGTTCGACAACGGCCGTCGTGGTCGCCCGGTCACCGGTCCCGGTAACCGTCCGCTGAAGTCCCTCAGCGACATGCTGAAGGGTAAGCAGGGTCGATTCCGTCAGAACCTGCTCGGCAAGCGTGTGGACTACTCCGCGCGTTCCGTGATCGTCGTCGGTCCGCAGCTGAAGCTGCACCAGTGCGGTCTGCCCAAGGCGATGGCGCTGGAGCTCTTCAAGCCGTTCGTGATGAAGCGCCTGGTCGACCTGAACCACGCGCAGAACATCAAGAGCGCCAAGCGCATGGTGGAGCGCGGCCGCACGGTCGTGTACGACGTCCTCGAAGAGGTCATCGCCGAGCACCCGGTTCTGCTGAACCGTGCGCCCACCCTGCACCGCCTCGGCATCCAGGCCTTCGAGCCGCAGCTGGTCGAGGGCAAGGCCATCCAGATCCACCCGCTCGTCTGCACCGCGTTCAACGCGGACTTCGACGGTGACCAGATGGCCGTGCACCTGCCGCTGTCCGCGGAGGCGCAGGCCGAGGCCCGCATCCTGATGCTGTCCTCGAACAACATCCTCAAGCCCGCAGACGGCCGTCCGGTGACGATGCCGACCCAGGACATGGTCCTCGGTCTGTTCTTCCTCACCACCGACGGTGAGATGCGGGACATCAAGGGTGAGGACCGCGGCTTCTCGTCCGTGGCCGAGGCGATCATGGCCTTCGACGCGGGCGAGCTCTCGCTCCAGTCGAAGATCGACATCCGCTTCCCGGTCGGCACCATCCCGCCGCGCGGCTGGACCCCGCCGGCGCAGGAGGAGGGCGAGCCGGAGTGGCAGCAGGGTGACAGCTTCCGTCTGAAGACCACGCTCGGCCGTGCGCTCTTCAACGAGCTGCTGCCCGAGGACTACCCGTTCGTCGACTACGAGGTCGGCAAGAAGCAGCTCTCCGAGATCGTCAACGACCTCGCCGAGCGCTACCCGAAGGTCATCGTGGCGGCGACGCTCGACAACCTGAAGGCGTCCGGCTTCTACTGGGCCACCCGTTCCGGTGTCACCGTCGCCATCTCCGACGTCGTCGTTCCCGAGGCGAAGAAGGAGATCGTCAAGGGCTACGAGGCGCAGGACGAGAAGGTCCAGAAGCAGTACGAGCGCGGTCTGATCACCAAGGACGAGCGCACGCAGGAGCTCATCGCGATCTGGACCAAGGCGACCAACGAGGTCGCCGAGGCGATGAACGACAACTTCCCGAAGACCAACCCGATCTTCATGATGGTGAACTCGGGTGCACGAGGCAACATGATGCAGATGCGTCAGATCGCCGGTATGCGTGGTCTGGTGTCGAACGCGAAGAACGAGACGATCCCGCGTCCGATCAAGGCGTCGTTCCGTGAGGGTCTGTCCGTGCTGGAGTACTTCATCTCCACGCACGGTGCCCGTAAGGGTCTGGCGG
Organism: Streptomyces sp. NPDC028907; assembly: GCF_055564995.1. Taxonomy (NCBI): domain Bacteria; kingdom Bacillati; phylum Actinomycetota; class Actinomycetes; order Kitasatosporales; family Streptomycetaceae; genus Streptomyces; species Streptomyces sp. NPDC028907. Next base: position 428,939 of record NZ_JBVHVE010000006.1, on the reverse strand, counting down.
ACACCGCTCTGCGTACCGCCGACTCGGGTTACCTCACCCGTCGTCTGGTCGACGTCTCCCAGGACGTCATCATTCGCGAGGAGGACTGCGGCACCGACCGTGGCCTCAAGCTGGCCATCGCCGAGCGTGGCGCCGACGGCGTCCTGCGCAAGGCGGACAACGCCGAGACGTCCGTGTACGCGCGCTGCCTCGCCGAGGACATCGTCGTGGACGGCAAGGTCCTCGCCCCGGCGGGCGTCGACCTCGGTGACGTCCTCATCGACGTCCTCGTCGGCGCGGGCGTCGAGGAGGTCAAGACCCGCTCGGTCCTGACCTGTGAGTCCGCCGTCGGCACCTGCGCCATGTGCTACGGCCGTTCGCTCGCCACCGGCAAGCTGGTCGACATCGGTGAGGCGGTCGGCATCATCGCCGCCCAGTCCATCGGTGAGCCCGGTACCCAGCTGACGATGCGTACCTTCCACACCGGTGGTGTGGCCGGTGACGACATCACCCAGGGTCTGCCGCGTGTCGTCGAGCTCTTCGAGGCCCGTACCCCGAAGGGTGTCGCCCCGATCTCCGAGGCCACCGGCCGCGTGCGGATCGAGGAGACCGAGAAGACCAAGAAGATCGTCGTCACCCCGGACGACGGCAGCGACGAGACGGCGTACCCGATCTCGAAGCGTGCCCGACTCCTGGTCAGCGAGGGCGAGCACGTCGAGGTGGGTCAGAAGCTCACCGTGGGTGCCACCAACCCGCACGACGTGCTGCGCATCCTGGGCCAGCGTGCCGTCCAGGTCCACCTTGTCGGCGAGGTCCAGAAGGTCTACAACTCGCAGGGTGTGTCGATCCACGACAAGCACATCGAGATCATCATCCGGCAGATGCTGCGCCGCGTGACGATCATCGAGTCCGGCGACGCCGAGCTGCTGCCCGGCGAGCTGGTCGAGCGCTCGAAGTTCGAGACCGAGAACCGTCGTGTGGTCCAGGAGGGCGGTCACCCGGCCTCCGGTCGTCCGCAGCTCATGGGTATCACCAAGGCCTCGCTGGCCACGGAGTCCTGGCTGTCGGCGGCGTCCTTCCAGGAGACGACCAGGGTCCTCACGGACGCGGCGATCAACGCCAAGTCCGACTCCCTGATCGGCCTCAAGGAGAACGTCATCATCGGTAAGCTCATCCCGGCCGGTACGGGCCTGTCCCGCTACCGCAACATCCGGGTCGAGCCGACCGAGGAGGCCAAGGCCGCGATGTACTCGGCCGTCGGCTACGACGACATCGACTACTCGCCGTTCGGCACGGGCTCCGGCCAGGCCGTTCCGCTGGAGGACTACGACTACGGTCCGTACAACCAGTAAGCGAGCAGCAGCCTGACTCAGGCATGGTCGAGGGCGGTCACCTTTGGGGTGGCCGCCCTTCGGCGTCCCCGGACGTCTCCCGGGGGCGCCTCCGGGGAATCTCCGGGTAGCACCCCGATGCCGACAACGCCCGTCCGGCGCATCATGGAAGGACTCCGACCAGTACGGGGGAGGTGCTCCATGACACATCCGTCGTGGCAGGGGAGCGGTGCTCCGCAGCCGTGGCAGGGGGGTCAGGCGCCGTTGAGGTGGCAGGGCGCTCCTGGGCCGCAGGCGTGGCCGGCCTGGGGTGGATCGGTGATGCTCGCCTCGCATGCCGACCGTGAGCGGGCCGTGGATGTGCTCAGGGCGGGGTTCGGTGAGGGGCGGCTGGAGAAGGGCGAGTTCGATCAGCGGATCGAGCGGGCCTATGCGGCTCGTACGGTGGGCGAGCTGGCTCTGCTGGTCGCCGACCTTCCCCAGGGGCCGATGCCGCTGCCGGTGCCCGTGACGCCGGTGCCGCGGGCCTTTCTGCCGGTGGCCCGGCCGCAGGTCAACGGCAAGGCGGTGGGGTCCGCCGTCTGCGGAGTGCTGTGTCTGGTGAGTTTCGGGCTGACCGGGATTCCGGCGGTCGTGCTGGGGCACTCGGCCCGTTCCGAGATACGGCGCAGCGGGGAGGGCGGTGACGCGCTCGCCCTGACCGGGCTGGTGCTCGGGTGGCTGTCGACCGCGGGCTGGGCGGTGTTGCTGACGCTGATGCTCGTGGCCGCCGCGGTGTCGGCCTAGGCCGGCGCGAGGTGGTCCGGGAGGTGCTGCGATGTGCTCGAATCGCCGATTCGAAGATCGAACACGTCGTGTGGTCTTGACATCGGCCGTATGGCGATGCGGGCGAAGCCCATTTGTTTTGACCGTAGCGTTTGAGGTAGGTACGCTCAGACCTTGTGCCTGGGGTGTGCCCTGGCTCTCGTGCGTGCCTTCAACCGCATAGCGAGCTGTGAGCGGCCACCGTAATCTGTGCTCTTTTCGCCTCGCGGCGGGAATCCGCCGGATTCGACACACCCGACCGCGTGGGTCGGCGACGTTCCAGGTTAGCTGTACCCATCGGCACACAGAAACCGGAGAAGTAGTGCCTACGATCCAGCAGCTGGTCCGTAAGGGCCGGCAGGACAAGGTCGAGAAGAACAAGACGCCCGCACTCGAGGGTTCCCCTCAGCGTCGTGGCGTCTGCACGCGTGTGTTCACGACCACCCCGAAGAAGCCGAACTCGGCCCTGCGTAAGGTCGCGCGTGTGCGTCTGACCAGCGGGATCGAGGTCACCGCTTACATTCCGGGTGAGGGACACAACCTGCAGGAGCACTCCATCGTGCTCGTGCGCGGCGGCCGTGTGAAGGACCTGCCGGGTGTTCGCTACAAGATCATCCGTGGCTCCCTCGACACCCAGGGTGTCAAGAACCGCAAGCAGGCCCGTTCCCGCTACGGCGCCAAGAAGGAGAAGTAAGAATGCCTCGTAAGGGCCCCGCCCCGAAGCGCCCGGTCATCATCGACCCGGTCTACGGTTCTCCTCTGGTGACGTCGCTCATCAACAAGGTGCTGCTGAACGGCAAGCGCTCCACCGCCGAGCGCATCGTCTACGGCGCCATGGAAGGTCTGCGTGAGAAGACGGGCAACGACCCGATCATCACGCTGAAGCGCGCGCTGGAGAACATCAAGCCGACCCTCGAGGTCAAGTCCCGCCGTGTCGGTGGTGCGACGTACCAGGTTCCGATCGAGGTCAAGCCCGGTCGTGCCAACACGCTCGCGCTGCGCTGGCTGGTCGGTTACTCCCGCGCCCGTCGCGAGAAGACCATGACCGAGCGTCTGCTCAACGAGCTTCTCGACGCCTCCAACGGCCTCGGTGCCGCTGTGAAGAAGCGCGAGGACACGCACAAGATGGCCGAGTCCAACAAGGCCTTCGCGCACTACCGCTGGTAGTCGCTACCCACATCGAGACCGAGAGAAGACTGAAGCCTTATGGCTACCACTTCACTTGACCTGGCCAAGGTCCGCAACATCGGGATCATGGCCCACATCGACGCGGGCAAGACGACCACCACCGAGCGGATCCTCTTCTACACCGGCGTCAGCTACAAGATCGGTGAAGTCCACGACGGCGCTGCCACCATGGACTGGATGGAGCAGGAGCAGGAGCGTGGCATCACGATCACGTCTGCTGCGACCACCTGTCACTGGCCGCTCGAGGACAACGACTACACGATCAACATCATCGACACCCCGGGGCACGTCGACTTCACCGTCGAGGTGGAGCGCTCCCTGCGTGTGCTCGACGGTGCCGTGACGGTGTTCGACGGTGTCGCCGGTGTCGAGCCGCAGTCCGAGACGGTGTGGCGTCAGGCCGACCGTTACGGCGTGCCGCGTATCTGCTTCGTCAACAAGCTGGACCGTACCGGCGCCGAGTTCCACCGCTGCGTGGACATGATCTCGGACCGCCTGGGCGCCCAGCCGCTGGTCATGCAGCTTCCGATCGGCGCCGAGGCCGACTTCAAGGGCGTCGTGGACCTGGTCCGCATGAAGGCGCTCGTGTGGTCCGCCGAGGCCGCCAAGGGCGAGATGTACGACGTCGTCGACATCCCGGCCACGCACACCGAGGCTGCCGAGGAGTACCGCGGCAAGCTGATCGAGGGCGTCGCCGAGAACGACGAAGAGATCATGGAGCTGTACCTGGAGGGCCAGGAGCCCACCGAGGAGCAGCTGTACGCCGCGATCCGTCGCATCACCATCGCGTCCGGCAAGTCCAGCGACACCACGGTCACCCCGGTGTTCTGTGGCACCGCGTTCAAGAACAAGGGCGTCCAGCCCCTGCTCGACGCGGTCGTGCGCTACCTGCCGACCCCGCTCGACGTCGAGGCCATCGAGGGCCACGACGTGAAGGACCCCGAGCTGGTCGTCAAGCGCAAGCCGTCCGACGACGAGCCGCTGTCCGCGCTGGCGTTCAAGATCATGAGCGACCCGCACCTCGGCAAGCTCACCTTCGTCCGGGTCTACTCGGGCCGCCTGGAGTCCGGCACCGCCGTGCTGAACTCCGTCAAGGGCAAGAAGGAGCGCATCGGCAAGATCTACCGCATGCACGCGAACAAGCGTGAGGAGATCGACTCGGTGGGCGCCGGCGACATCATCGCCGTCATGGGCCTGAAGCAGACCACCACCGGTGAGACGCTGTCCGACGACAAGAACCCGGTGATCCTGGAGTCCATGGACTTCCCGGCGCCGGTCATTCAGGTCGCCATCGAGCCCAAGTCCAAGGGTGACCAGGAGAAGCTGGGTGTCGCCATCCAGCGTCTCGCGGAGGAGGACCCCTCCTTCCAGGTTCACTCGGACGAGGAGACCGGCCAGACCATCATCGGTGGTATGGGCGAGCTGCACCTCGAGGTGCTGGTCGACCGTATGCGCCGTGAGTTCAAGGTCGAGGCCAACGTCGGCAAGCCGCAGGTCGCCTACCGCGAGACGATCCGCAAGGCCGTCGAGCGCGTCGACTACACGCACAAGAAGCAGACTGGTGGTACCGGCCAGTTCGCCAAGGTGCAGATCGCGATCGAGCCGATCGAGGGCGGCGACGCCTCGTACGAGTTCGTGAACAAGGTCACCGGTGGCCGTATCCCGAAGGAGTACATCCCTTCGGTCGACGCCGGTGCCCAGGAGGCCATGCAGTTCGGCATCCTCGCGGGCTACGAGATGACGGGCGTCCGCGTCACGCTCATCGACGGTGGCTACCACGAGGTCGACTCCTCCGAGCTCGCGTTCAAGATCGCCGGTTCGCAGGCCTTCAAGGAGGCCGCGCGCAAGGCGTCCCCCGTGCTCCTTGAGCCGATGATGGCCGTCGAGGTCACCACGCCCGAGGACTACATGGGTGAGGTCATCGGCGACATCAACTCCCGCCGTGGCCAGATCCAGGCCATGGAGGAGCGGGCGGGTGCCCGCGTCGTGAAGGGCCTCGTGCCTCTCTCGGAGATGTTCGGTTACGTCGGCGACCTGCGCAGCAAGACGTCCGGCCGTGCCAGCTACTCCATGCAGTTCGACTCCTACGCCGAGGTTCCGCGGAACGTCGCCGAGGAGATCATCGCGAAGGCCAAGGGCGAGTAACGCTCCGCGTTCACACGCTTTAGGCTTGACTCCGGAGCCTCAGGGGGCATTCCACCGCAATAGCGGTCGGAATGCCCCGGGGCCCGGGCTTTCCAGCAAAGATCACCTGGCGCCGATGAAGCAAGGCGTTCAGAACCACTCCACAGGAGGACCCCGTGGCGAAGGCGAAGTTCGAGCGGACTAAGCCCCACGTCAACATCGGCACCATCGGTCACATCGACCACGGTAAGACGACCCTCACGGCCGCCATTACCAAGGTGCTGCACGACGCGTACCCGGACCTGAACGAGGCCTCGGCCTTCGACCAGATCGACAAGGCTCCTGAGGAGCGTCAGCGCGGTATCACCATCTCCATCGCGCACGTCGAGTACCAGACCGAGACGCGTCACTACGCCCACGTCGACTGCCCCGGTCACGCGGACTACATCAAGAACATGATCACCGGTGCTGCCCAGATGGACGGCGCCATCCTCGTGGTCGCCGCCACCGACGGCCCGATGCCGCAGACCAAGGAGCACGTGCTCCTGGCCCGCCAGGTCGGCGTTCCGTACATCGTCGTCGCCCTGAACAAGGCCGACATGGTGGACGACGAGGAGATCCTGGAGCTCGTCGAGCTCGAGGTTCGTGAGCTGCTCTCCGAGTACGAGTTCCCGGGCGACGACCTGCCGGTCGTCAAGGTCTCGGCGCTCAAGGCCCTTGAGGGCGACAAGGAGTGGGGCAACACCGTCCTCGAGCTCATGAAGGCCGTGGACGAGAACATCCCGCAGCCCGAGCGTGACGTCGACAAGCCGTTCCTGATGCCGATCGAGGACGTCTTCACGATCACCGGTCGCGGTACGGTCGTCACCGGCCGTATCGAGCGTGGTGTCCTGAAGGTCAACGAGACCGTTGACATCGTGGGCATCAAGCAGGAGAAGACCACCACCACGGTCACCGGCATCGAGATGTTCCGCAAGCTGCTCGACGAGGGCCAGGCCGGTGAGAACGTCGGTCTGCTCCTCCGTGGCATCAAGCGCGAGGACGTCGAGCGCGGCCAGGTCATCATCAAGCCGGGCTCGGTCACCCCGCACACCGAGTTCGAGGCGCAGGCCTACATCCTGTCCAAGGACGAGGGTGGCCGCCACACGCCGTTCTTCAACAACTACCGTCCGCAGTTCTACTTCCGTACGACGGACGTGACCGGCGTGGTGACCCTCCCCGAGGGCACCGAGATGGTCATGCCGGGTGACAACACCGAGATGAAGGTGGAGCTCATCCAGCCCGTCGCCATGGAAGAGGGCCTGAAGTTCGCCATCCGTGAGGGTGGCCGGACCGTGGGCGCCGGCCAGGTCACCAAGATCAACAAGTGAGCTTGTTGATCTGACCTGGTAGCTCCAGCCTGAGCTGAGCTCCTGAAGGGGCCCGTACGACTTCGGTCGTACGGGCCCCTTTGCCGTTCGGTGCCGGAAGCACCGGTGCCTAGGTCAGCTGCCGTCTCCCTCGATGACGCAGAAGTCGACGTGGCTGATCGTGGGGATCTGGCCGCCCATGTTGAGCGGTGAGACGAGGTCGCTGTCCTGAGCGATGCCGTCAGGGAAGCTCGGCGTGGAGTTGGCGTCGTAGATGTACCGGTTGGCGTTGTCCCCGCCCTTGACGGTGACCTGGCGGATCGCGAGGTTGCCAGTCGTGTCGAAGCTGACGAACCTGAGGTCGTCGCTGAAGTCGACGATAACCGTGCCGCTCTCGGCGCCAACGGTGACCGGCACGGTGGTGTCCACAACCGGGTCGCCGTCATTCTCAGGGAGCCTGAACCCCTCCGCGCCGTTGGGACACGAGAGTGCCGGGTTGCCCGGAACGAAGACGGGGTTCACCGCCGCGGCCGACGCCGGGCCGGCGCCCAAGGTGACCGCCAGGGCCGTGGTCAGGCCGAGGCCGATGCCGCGGGCCGTCCATCTCGCTCGGGTCGACCGTGTGGCTGTTCGGGTGCTTACTCGCACAACGATTGCTCCTTCTTGCTCTGGAGGTACCGGAGTTCGCCCGGACTGACACGCATCCACCGCCGGGCATCTGATCAATTGCACAATCCGATGAACGCCACTCCCAGGGCTGGCTCGGCCTAGGCCGTCCGGGGCGTAGAGCACCGGAAAGGCTGAGTGCCGCCACGCCTGACGGTGCGTAACGCAAATAGGACATACATTTAAAAAAGGTTGATATAACCCTCACGGGGCGTGCGCTGATCATCCGATGCGGCGGCGCCCCATGTCTTCGCCGAGGGCCGGGGTCACAGGGAGAACCATGCGGCAGTCCACCAGCACGGTGTCAGGGCGGGCAGTTCCCCTCACGCCGCATCCGCCAGCCATGCGTACGAGCCCGGCGGACGGGTGGTACGTACCGGTCGGCGCCGACGCGGCGGGAACGGCGCTGCCGACCGCAGTGGCTCTCTCGGTGATCGGTACGGCCCGCCCCGTGTACCAGGCCTTGGCCGTCACGCTCGTCTGGCTGCTCGTGGGCCTCGCCGCCCGGCGATACGCGCCCTCCGCCTGGGACGAGGGTGCCCCCGCCGGACCGGTCGTGCGGGACTGGCTGGTGCTGCTCGGCGTGCTCGCCGTACTGCGCACCGTCTCCGGGCTCGGCGGCTCACCCGCGACGGAGCTTGCCGCGCTGTGCCCGTCGTTGGCGGTGACCGTGCTGTGCCGCAAGGCGATCCATCGCCGCATCCTGGCCGTACGCCGGCGGGCCGAAGGGCTGCGACGCGTCCTCGTCCTCGGTGAGGCCGGGGCCGTGGACGCCGTGGTCGGGCAGCTCGCCGAGCGTACGGATCACGGGTATGTGGTGGTCGGGGCCTGCGTGCTGGGCGAGGGTGACGTGCTGTCCGGGGTCCCCGTGCCCGCCCGGCTGCCCATCGACTCGCCGGCCGCTACGGACGAGGGCGCCGCGCCGGTGGCGGACGCGGCCGAACTGCTCGACGCCGACCTGGTCTTCGTCACCGCGAGCCGGCACATGTGCGGGGACCGGCTGCGGCGGTTGTCCTGGGCCCTGCACGACCGGGGCCGCCGGCTCATGGTGCTGCCCGGCATCGTCGAGGTGGCCCGGCGACGGGTCCGTATCGCCTCGGCGGCCGGGCTCACCCTGCTGGACGTCTCACCGCCGACGCGCCGCGGCCTGCCCACGCTGCTGAAGGCCGCCACGGACCGGTCGGGCTCGCTCGTCCTGCTCGTGGTGCTGGCCCCGCTGTTCGCTCTGCTGGCGCTCGCCGTGCGGCTGAGTTCGCCCGGTCCCGTCATCTACCGCCAGACCCGAGTGGGCCGTAACGGGACGCCGTTTCCCATGTGGAAGTTCCGGACCATGGTCGTGGACGCGGACCGGATGAAGGACGACCTCGCGGCGGCGAACGAACACGACGGCCATATGTTCAAGCTGCGCCGCGACCCGCGCGTCACGTCCGCCGGGCGCTTCCTGCGCCGCTACTCGCTGGACGAGCTGCCCCAGTTGGCCAATGTCCTGCTCGGCCATATGTCGCTGGTGGGCCCCCGCCCGCCGCTGCCCGAGGAGGTCGCCCGCTACGACCGGGTGGAGATGCGCCGACTGAGCGTCAAACCCGGTCTCACGGGACTGTGGCAGGTGAGCGGACGGTCGGACCTGTCCTGGCACGAGACCGTCTCGCTCGATCTGCGCTACGTCGACAACTGGTCGTGGGCCTGGGACATGACGGTCATGGCTCGTACGGTTCGGGCTGTGCTGGACGGGCGCGGCGCCTACTGAGGCTCAGACGCCGACCGCCGACCTGGACTGCCCTGTGCTCGACCATGACGCGTAGGTGGCGGCGATGCCGTCTCGTAGCGTGATCCTCGGTTTCCAGCCGAGCGCGGTCATACGGGAGATGTCCAGCACCTTGCGAGGCGTACCGTCCGGCTTCGTTCTGTCGAAGGTGACCCGGCCCTGATAGCCGACGGCCTCCCCGATGAGGTGGGCCAGTTCGCGGATCGTCAGGTCGTCCCCGCATCCGACGTTGACGGGAAGGTCGTCGTCGTAGCGGCGCAGCAGCGTCACACAGGCGTCGGCGAGGTCGTCGACGTGCAGGAATTCCCGGCGGGGAGAGCCGCTTCCCCACAGGACCACCTCGTCCAGGCCGTCCCTCTTGGCTTCGTGGAAGCGGCGAATGAGAGCGGGCAGTACGTGCGAGGACTCCGGATCGAAGTTGTCGCCCGGCCCGTAGAGATTACTTGGCATCGCACAGATGTACGAGGCTCCGTGCTGCCGCCGATAGGACCGCACCTGGACGATTCCCGCGATCTTGGCAAGCGCGTACGGCTCGTTGGTCGGCTCGAGAGGGCCCGTCAGCAAGGCGTCCTCCCGGATCGGCTGCTGCGCGAGCCTCGGGTAGATGCAGGACGACCCCAAGAACAGCAGGCGCCGTACACCGGCGGCGTACGCCGAGGAGATCACGCTCAGCTGGATGCGCAGGTTGTCCTCGATGAACTCCACCGGACAGGTGCTGTTGGCCATGATGCCGCCCACCTTGGCCGCGGCCAGGACGACGGCGTCCGGCCGGGTCTCGCGCAGGAAGGCGGCGGTGGCCGTCGCGTCGCGAAGGTCCAGTTCGGACCGGGTCCGTGCGATGACCTCGTGCCCGTCGGCCGTCAGGCGGCGGACGACCGCGGAACCGACGAGCCCACGGTGGCCGGCTACGTATACGCGGGCGGGGGAGGGGAGTAGATCTTCCATGTGGCGTAGTTTGCCCTGATTAAGGATGTAAATGCCGCTTCCTGTGGGTGCTCCACGGAAAATGGCGAGGCAGCAACGCACACGAGCGAGTCAGGAGGACCATCGCTGATGGACCGTTCCCTCCGGTGCTTCACTGGAGCCGGTTACGACAAGGGGCGCCCCGCACTCGTGCAGGCCGCCTGGTTCGCCGTCCTCAATCTCGTCTTCGTCCGCTGGTGGTTTCCCGCTCATTGGCGACCGGCCCTGCTGCGCGCGTTCGGTGCGCGCATCGGGCAGCGCGTGCTGATCCGCCACCGGGTGCGAGTGCACTGGCCGTGGCGGCTGGACGTCGGCGACGACGTGTGGATCGGCGAGGGTGCCTGGCTGCTGAACCTGGAACGGATCACGATCGGCAGCGATGTGTGCGTCTCGCAGGAGGCGTTCCTGTGCACCGGGAGCCATCAACGTCACAGTGCGACCTTCGAGTTCGACAACGCGCCCATTCGCCTGGAGGCCGGATCCTGGGTCGCGGCGCGGGCTGTCGTGCTGCGCGGCGTCACCGTCGGCCGGGGGGCGGTCGTGGGTGCCTCGGCGGTTGCCCGTCGTGATGTCGGTCCGGGGGAGCTCGTCACGACCGGAGTCGCGGCATGAGACTCCTCCACGTGGTGACGCTGCTCAGCGACGACGGCGCGTACGGTGGCCCTACGAGTGTGGCCACCGGGCAGCTCGAGGAGTGCGCCGCACGGGGCCACGAGGTCGAACTCGTGTCCCTGTGGCGGGGCAGGTCCCCGGCGCCGGTGCGCATCGGCTCGGTACCGCTGCGTACGCGCCCGGCGCGCTCCCTGCTGCCGGGGCGTTTCACCGGGCTCATGCACCCGCTGCTCGTCGGGGACATGTGGCGTTCCATGGGCCGGGCCGATGTGGTGCACATCCACGCGGGGCGTGACCTCGTCTCCCTGACCGCGCTGGGGCTGGCCGTGTTGGGGCGCAAGAGGTTCGTCACGCAGACGCACGGCATGGTGGAGCCGCGCCGGAGGCTCGCCGCCAGGCTCTTCGACCTGGTGTATGTGCCGCTCCTGCGCCGGTCTCGCGGCTGTCTGGTCCTCACGGAGCGGGAGCGGCGGGCCCTGGCCGAGGTCACCGGCCCGAAAGGTCCGCCGCTGCTGAGCCTCCCCAACGGCGTCCGGCCGTCGGGTGCCGGTACCGCGCGGGGCCCGGAGCGCGAGCGAGAGGTGCTCTTCCTTGCCCGACTGCACCCCCGCAAGCGTCCGGACGCCTTCGTCGAGATGGCTGCCCTGGTCCACCAGAGGGTGCCTGACGCGCGATTCACCTTGTACGGGGCGGACGAGGGCTCACTGCCGACGGTGCGTCGGCTCATCGCCGCGCACCACCTTGAGAACGTGGTCTCCTACCGCGGTGCGCTCGGCCATGCGGAGACAGCCGGCGCCTACGAGAAGGCGGCCGTGTACGTACTGCCCAGTGTTGACGAGCCGTTCCCCATGACCGTGATCGAAGCCCTGTGCGCGGGCACACCCGTCGTGTGCACCGACACCTGCGGCATGGCGGACGAACTGGCACGCCGTCAGGCGGCGATCGTCACCGACGGCAGTCCGCAGGCCATGGCCGACGCCGTGTGCGGCCTGCTGGAGGACGACCGCAGGCGCGACGCGCTCGTGAAGGCGGGTCACCGGGCCGTCGAGGAAGCCTTTTCCGTCCATGCGGTGACGGACCGGCTGGAGGAGATTTACCGGAAGCTGTGCTGTGCCACTTCGGCTGTCCGGAGTAAATCCACCTGAAAACCTGTTTTCCGAATCATTTCCCCCCAAGATCACTGTAGAGTTCCCGCATCGTTGTCCGCCCGCCACCGGTGACCGAGCGACCGAAATGAGTGCTACGCATGATCGAGCAATCACGCGGCGACACGGAGAATGCACGGCACGCGAGCGATGTGGTCATCATTGGCGGCTGCGGCCGTGTGGGACTTCCTCTGGGAATTGCGCTCGCCGCCCGTGGAATGCTTTCGGTGACGCTCTACGACATTGACTCCGCCGCCGTTGAAACGGTCAATCGGGGCGAGCTTCCCTTCCTGGAGGAAGGGGCCGCAGAGCCGCTGCGCGAAAGCGTACGCGACGGTCTGCTGCGTGCCACGACGGACGCCGCGAGTGTGGCCACCACCGAGAACCTGGTCGTCGTGGTGGGCACGCCGGTGGACGAGCATCTCAACCCGGATCTCGGGGCGGTCCCCCGGGCGTTGGAGCGCTGTGCCGAGTATCTGCACGACGGACAGCTGGTCATGCTCAGAAGCACGGTGCACCCAGGTGTCACGGCACTGACGGAGCGCCTGCTGGCCGGGCTCGGCACCACGGTGGACGTGGCCTTCTGTCCGGAGCGCATCGCCGAGGGCGCGGCCATGACCGAGCTGTTCGAGCTGCCGCAACTGGTGGCCGCCCGCTCGCAGCGGGCCGGGGACCGGGCGGAGAAGTTCTTCCGCACGCTCACGGACAAGATCGTCCGGATGGAGCCGGAAGAGGCAGAACTCGCCAAGCTCTTCGCCAACACCTGGCGGTATATCAAGTTCGCCACGGTCAACCAGTTCTGGATGATGGCGAACGATTTCGGGCTCGACTTCGAGCGTATCCGCCACGCGATGACCTACGAGTATCCCCGGGCCGCCGACATGCCGGGAGCGGGATTCGCCGCCGGCCCCTGCCTGCTCAAGGACACACTGCAGTTGGCGGCGTTCACCGGGAACAATTTCGTGCTGGGGCACGCGGCCATGCTCGTCAATGAGGGATTGCCGCTCTATCTCGTCTCCCGTCTGGAACGCAGGTTCCCGCTTTCCGACACACGGGTGGGCGTGCTCGGCATGGGCTTCAAGGCCGGCAGTGACGATGTCCGCGAAAGCCTGTCGTTCAAGCTGCGCAGGATTCTGATGGCCAAGGCTCGGGAAACGCTGTGCACTGATCCCTACGTCAGCGATCCGCGCTTCGTGGAACTGGACGAGGTCATGCGCCGGGCCGATGTCCTGGTCATCGCGACGCCGCACCGCGAATACCGGAATCTGGTCACCGAGAAGCCGGTCGTGGACCTCTGGGGCGTCACCGGCAGAGGCGTCCGGGCGTGACCTTGCCGTACGGCGAAGGCCCTCTCCCCACCCGGTCCCGAGGCACCGGGCACCACCCGCACCAGAAAGGTCTCCTGTGAAGGTTCTCGTCACCGGCGCGTCCGGGCTGATCGGCAGCTACCTCATCAGGGAGCTGTTGGATCAGGGGCACACTGTGGTGGGCCTCGACAACTTCTCCAAGTACGGGGCGAGCCGCCGCAGTCCGGTGGAGAACCCTCGGTACCGGCTCGTCGAGGGAGACGCCCGCGACACGGATCTGATGGCTGAACTGCTGGCCGACTGCGATCACTTCGTCGCCGGTGCGGCCATGATCGGTGGGATCTCCTACTTCCACACCTACGCCTACGACCTCCTCGCCAACAATGAGCGGATCACCGCCGCAGCCTGCGACGCGGCGATCCGGGTGTACGGCGACGGGCCGTTGCAGAAGGTGACGTATCTGAGCTCCTCGATGGTGTACGAGAACACCGCCTTCTGGCCGTCCCGGGAGGGCGACGAGCGTCGCATCGCCCCGCCGTCGTCCTCGTACGGCTTCCAGAAGCTGGCGGTGGAGTACTTCGCCAGGGCGGCCCACGAACAGTACGGCTTGCCCTTCACCATCGTGCGGCCCTTCAACTGCGTGGACGTCGGAGAGGAGCGGACCGTCGGGCAGAGCGAGGAGCGCTCCGGGGACATCAAGATCAGCATGTCGCATGTCGTTCCCGACCTGGTGCAGAAGGTGCTCAAGGGACAGGACCCCTTGCACATCCTCGGCAGTGGCGCCCAGACGCGGCACTTCACCTATGCCGGCGACCTGGCCCGGGGTATCCGGATGGCGATCTTCCATCCAGCCGCGCTCAACGAGGACTTCAACCTGGCGAGCGCCGAGCCGACCAGCATCCTGGAGCTGGCGGAGCGGATCTGGCACAAGATCAACGGGGTCCACGAGCCGTTCCGCTACACGACCGACCAGCCCTTCGAGCACGATGTCCAGCGCCGCAGCCCCGACGTGTCCAAGGCCAGAGACGTCCTCGGCTTCACCGCGTCGACCACACTGGACGACATCCTCGACAAGGTCATCCCCTGGGTACGCCAGGCAATCGCCGACGGCCGCCTCTGATCGGTCACCCCAGGAGGACCGTGAGGAGAGACCCGTGCACCGGCGACCCGGTCGGCGCCGCCCCCTGCACATTCCGCTGCGCTGAATTCCGGAACGATCCCGCCTGTTCATGCACGAGGTGTAGAGAGTGGACTTCTCCAACGCACTGAGACAACTCTCGGGTGTGCAGAAGCCGGCCCGCGGAGTACCCGTGTACACACGGTTCGTCAATCGCCCCGTCGGCCGGGTGCTCGCGGCCATGGCGCACAGCTTAGGGCTGTCGCCCAACCACGTGACCGCAGCGAGCGCGCTGGCCACGTTCGCGGCCGTCGCCACGGTCTCCGTGTACCCGCCCTCCCACGCCCTGGGACCGTGGGTCACCCTCGCTCTGCTCTTCGGCTTCGCCCTCGACTCCGCGGACGGCCAGCTGGCCCGGCTGCACCGGTCGGCCAGCCCGTCGGGGGAGTGGATGGACCATGTGGTGGACTGCGCGAAGCTCCTGGGCATCCACGCCGCGGTGCTGATTTCCTTCTACCGCTTCTTCGACCTGCCGCATCCCGCGCTTCTGCTCGCTCCCATCGGGTTCCAGTTCGCAGCTGTCCTGCTGTTCTTCGGCGCAACGCTGACCGACCAGCTGAGAAGGCGGGGCGCTGCCGAGCCCGCCGGCCCCGCAACCGCGCCCTCCACCGTTCGGGGCATGGCCCTGCTCCCCGTGGACTACGGTCTGCTGTGCCTGATCTTCCTGTCCCTGGGGAACCAGAAGCTCTTCCTCGCCCTGTACGTCGCCCTGCTCGCGGCCCACATGGTGTTGGTGCCGGCGTTCCTCGCCAAGTGGTTCCGCGAGCTGGCTCTGCTGAGGACGGCTGTCAACGGGCCAGAGCCTCGGACAGCATCGCGGTGATCCGGCCAAGTCCGGCCTCCGGGCTCAGCCGTTGCCGGACGTAGTCGGGACCGCGGGCGCCGAGCGCGGCCGCTCGGTCGGGATCCCGCATCAGCTCGGCGACGCAGCCGTGCAGTGCGACCGGATCGTCCGCGCGGACGACCACCCCGGCACCGGACCGCCGTACTTCCTGAGCCGTGCCGCCCTGTGCGGCCACCGAGGCAACGGTGGGACGTCCGCTCGCGAAGTAGGACGTCAGCTTGGAAGGCAGGCTCATGTCGGCCACGGAAGCCCGCTGAGTGAGCGCGAGGACGTCCGCCGCGGCCAGTACGTCCGGGAAGTCGGCGTCGGCCGCGGGCGGGAGAAAGTCCAAGTTCTGCATGCCGGCCGCGAGCTGCTCCAGGTGTGTCCGCCGGCTGCCGTCGCCCATGAGGACGATCCGTAGGGCCGGGGTGTCGCGTGCCGCGATGCGGGCCGTATCGACCAGGACCTCCAGCCCCTGCTTCAGGCCCATGTTCCCCGCGTGCAGCAGGACGCACTCCTCGTCACGCCAGCCGAGTCGCTTCCGCACCGCTCGGCGATCGCCGGTGGCAGGCGCCACATGGCTCCAGTTGGGCACCACCCGCACGCGTGACTCCGGCACGCCCATGGCGGTGACACGGTCCACGAACGACTCGTGCACCACACCGACCAGAGCGGCGGTGCGCAGGACCTTCGACTCCACTCCGGTCACGAGGGATGCCACCCGGCCGCCGCCGCTGATCCCGCTCTGCGCGGCAGCCGCGCCCATGAGGTCCTGCACCACGACCACATGGGGCACCCGGTGGCGACGGGCCAGCCGGCTGCCGAGCACGCCACCGGCGAGAGCAGGCATCTGACTCAGTACCAGGTCCGGTCGTGCGGCCGGCGGACGGATCGAACCATGGGCCAGGAAGCTGGCCTCGTAGGCCGCCCTGAGCAGCGCGGTCTGACGCGTGGGAATGAAGCCGCGACGGCGATGGACCCGGACACCCCCCCGGTTCTCCACCATGCGCCAGCGCCCCCGGTAGTCGCCGTGTACCCGCCAGCTCGGATAGTGCGGCATCCCCGACAGGACGTCGACCTCGGCGCCGCGGAGGACCAGGTGTTCGGCGGTCAGGGTCGAATAGGGGGCGATTCCGGCGTGCTCGGGGGCGTAGTTGGCTGACACAAGGAGGACGCGGCAACCCGCGAACATATCAGTCATTTAATTAAAATACGACACGAGTAAGAGAGTTCCCGGAAAGAAACGCCCGGCAATATCGCCTGATATGTTCCGGCGCTGGGCTATAAATCGATTGCTGTTGATTCATTTCATTGATGGCGTCGATGAGGGGATGCAGGTGCGGGACGGCCAAGTCCGTTGCATGGCTGCGGTATGCGTCTGGGCCCTGGTGCTCGTCGTTCTTCTGCCGGGGCTGATCCTGCAGTCCATCGATACGCGATTCGGAGCGGCGCTCGCCGTGCAGTGCGCCGTCGTGGCGCACTCCGGCGGGGGACTCACCAAGGTGCTCACCGATACGTCGGTGCGCCTCGTCGCCTTCGGGTTCTGGCTTTTCGCCTATGTGTGGCTCGGGCTGGCACCGCTCGCCATGCTCGCCACCGATTCCTACCCGCTTGAACACCGCAGCGATGAGACGACCGCCTTCGTGGCCGCCGCGCTGACCGAACTCGGCCTCCTCGCCTACAGCGCCGGGGTGGCATGGGCCGCCGGACGCAACGACGGCAGGTCGGTCGTGTTCGTACCACTGCTGTCCCGCAGACTCTCGCCGCTGCCCGTACTCATGCTGTGCGCTCTGTCGCTCGCCCTGGCGGCCGTGTTGATCCCCGGGCAGGAAGGCGGTCTACGCGCCTTCTTCGCCAGCAGACAGGCTCTCTGGCAGTCGCGTGCCGAATCGGATCCCACGCACACGCTGCGCGTCTGGGCCCTCGCCGTCCCCGCCTTCTGGGCCCTGGTGGCCCTGGTCCAGCTGCCCCGCCCGAACAGGAAGGACCGGCTGGTGCGCGCGATCCGCTGGACAGCGCTCCCGAGCCTCCTGGTGCTCAACGTGATCGTCAACAACCCGATCAGCAGGCCGCGTTTCTGGGCCGGCACGGTCCTTCTGGTGTTGCTGTTCTCATGGCGCCGGTTCAGCACCCCGAGGGCCTTTCGCGTTGCCGCCGCCGCGATCACGGCCGTGGTGCTGTTCGCTTTCCCGTACAGCGACTACTTCCGTTACGACGAACGAGAAGCACTGCAAGTCGTCCCGCTGGCGGAGCAGTTCAGCACCAGCATGGATTACGACGCCTTTCAGCAAATGCAGACCGGTATCGACTATGTGCAGGAAAACGGCTTCTCGCCGGCGGCAGCCCTTGGCGTGGTCCTGTTCATGGTGCCCCGCTCCATGTGGCCCGACAAACCGCAGGCGACGGGTATCGAACTCGCCCAGTACGCGGGATACGACTTCCACAATCTTTCCGCGCCGGTGTGGATCGAGAGTTACCTGTGGGGCGGTGCTCCGTGCGTCGTCGCGGTCTTCTGTCTGCTGGGCGCGGCCGGCCGGCGGATGGACGACATTCGGGAGCGGCTGCGACACCGACAGCGCACGCTGGCGGTTCTGCTGGTTCCCGCCTTCGCCTTCTACCAGATGGTTTTCCTGCGCGGCAGTCTCATGGCGATCGTCGGCCCTCTGCTGTTGCTCCTGACCGTCCCCCTGTTCATCACCACCCGCGCCGCCGCGCCGTCCCCGTCCCCGGTGCGGCCGCCCGCGACCACGAGCGGCCGGGCACCCACCCCCGGCTTCATCCCCGGACACAGGAGGCATCCGTGACCAGCCCCGCCGGCCTCGACGATCGGTACGACGACCCCGACCGGCTTCGTGACCAGGTGCGCCTACTGCTCAGGTACCGCGCGACCATCGCGCTGGGCGTGCTCCTCGGGCTGCTCGGCGGACTGCTCCTGGTCCTGTTGCGCGCGGGCGACTACACCTCCACCAGCGAGGTGCTCGTGCGCCCGAGAACGGACCCCTTCAGTACGTTCGCGGTGGCCGTCGACAGTCAGGTCAGCATGGGCACGGAGCGGCATATCGCGCTCAGTGCGACGGTCGCGGCCCGGGCGGCGACGGCACTGGGGCAGCCCTCTCGCGCCGATGCGCTGCTGACGGACCTGCGCGTGATGAATCCCCCCGACACCCAGCTGCTCCGGTTCGAGTACACCGCGGGCACCGCGAAGGGTGCGGCTCGGGTGAGCAACGCCTTCGCGGAGGCCTACCTCGCCGATCGCCAGAACCGGTCCAAGTCCATGATCACGCGGATGGTGGCCGGGCTGGAGCAGCAGCTCACCGAGCTCACCGCCCGGGTCGCAGCCAAGAAGAAGTCGGCTGAGTCCGCCGCCGGCACCGCGGGCCTTCAGCAACAGATCGGCACCCTGCAGAAGAGGGTGTCGGACATCAAGGCCTACGACACCACCGGTGGTGACGTGGTCCGCAGGGCCGAGCCGGCGGCGCGGCCCTCCGGACCGGGCCCGGTCTGGCTCCTCCCGCTCGGCCTGATCGGCGGTCTCGTCGTGGGCGTCGTGCTCGCCTGGCTGCGCTGTGCATTTGAGCCCCGGGCACGCTCGGTCGGCGAGGTCGAAGGAGCCCTCGGCGCTCCGGTGCTGGGTATCCTCCCGGCCCCCGACACCGACGGCGACCTGCTGGAGGTCGGCCGGGCGGACGGCGGCCGCGCGGAGGCGTACCGCGCCCTGGCCTTCCGGGTGCGGGGCGCCGACAGCCCCGCCGCCATGGGCACGCTCATGCTCGTGGCGCCGAAGCGGGAACGCGGCGCCGAGACCGTCGCAGTCAATCTCGCGGCCGCCCTCGCCGAGTCCGGTGACGACGTGTTGCTCGTGGACGCGACCGGAAACGAACCCGGGCTGCCGGCACGGCTCCCGCTGTCGGCCGGCGGCTCCGTCCCGCCGGGCGTACCTGCGCCGCAGGGCGCAGCGGTCGTCGACGCCGGCACAGCCGGGCGATTCACGATCTGCCGCTACGTCCGTCGCCCCACGGGCGACGACGGGCCGGCTGCCCCGACGGCGGCGCGCGCCCTGCCGGACGCCGAGTCCAAGAGTCCGACGCTCGTCCTGGCCCCGCCCTTGCTGGAGCACCCCGAGGGTCTCGGGCTCGCCCAACGTGTGGACGGCGTGGTCGTGGTGGCTGGGCTGGAGGAGACCAGGCGCGACGATCTCAAGCGGGTACGCGAGCTGATCGGCTGCTCGGGCGGGCGCATCGTGGGGGCCGCCCTCCACAGCGGCGCTGGCCGCAGCGTGCGCCGCCGTGTCATGGACAGCGACTGGGTGCGCCGTACGAGGGAGCGGAAGTCCGCCCCGGCCGCGTCCGCGCCGACCGACGCCGTGGAGAAGCCGGCCGTGCCCGTGCGGGACGACAGCCTCTCCGCCTCCCGGTGAGCGCCTCCGGTACGGCCACCGCCACGGGCGAGACGACCGCCAGGTCCGGGGTCGCCGCCACCGCGCGGGGCGGATGGTGGGGCTTTCTGGGGGCGACGGTCAACGCGGTCTTCGGCTACGCCCTGGTCACCCTGGTCACCCGAGGGCTCGGGGCCCACGGGGCAGGCGCGGTGTTCACCGGTGTCGCGGCCTTCACCATCCTGTGCAACGCCTGCAAGCTCGGGGCCGACACGGGGCTGGTGCGCTTCGTCTCCGGTGACCTGGCCACCACCGGTGGCCGCGCGGTGGGCCCACTGCTGCGCAGCGCGGTCCTGCCCGGTGCCGTCGCGAGTACGGCGGTCGCCGCGCTGCTGTTCCTGTCGCCCTGGACGGCCACCTCGCTGCTGCCGAGCCTCGCCCCGGACGACGCGGTGACCCTGGTCCGGCTGTTCGCCGTGTTCCTCCCCCTGGCCACGGTCACCCTGATCCTGCTGGGCGCCACCCAGGGCTACGGCACCGTGCTCCCGTTCGTCGGTGTCGAGCAGATCGGCAAGCCGGTCCTGCGCGTACTGATCGCCGTACCGGTCGTGCTGCTGGTTCCAGGGGTGCTGAGCCTGGCCGCCGCCTGGCTCGTGCCGACCGTGGCCGGCTTCGTCATCGCCTGTCTCGCCCTGCGCAGACGCCGCCGGCCGAGTCCGAGCCATACGTCCGGACCGGACATGGTCGCCGCCCGGCGAGGGTTCTGGGCCTTCGCCGGGCCACGGGCGGTCTCCTCCGTCTTCGACATCAGCGCGGTCTGGGTGGGGGTCGTCCTGCTGTCCGGCCTGGCGACGAGCGAAGAGGCGGGCATCTACACCGCCGTCGGGCGCGTCGTCATCGCGGCGACGCTGCTCCAGCTCGCCATCCGACTGGCCGTCGCTCCCGAGATCAGCCGCCTCCTCGCCGTGGGCGACCTGCCGCAGGCCTGCCATCTGCACCGGGTCTCGACGCGCTGGATCGTGCTGTTCTCCTGGCCGCTGCTCGTCCTGCTCACGAGCTTCCCGGGCACCGTCCTGTCGTTGTTCGGGCCGGAGTTCGAGCAGGGGGCGGCCGCGCTGGTGGTGCTCTGCGTCGCCTCCGCGGTCAACGTCGGGGTGGGGAACGCCCAGACCGTGCTGCTCATGGCAGGCAAGAGCTCCTGGCATCTGGCGGTCACCGGCGTCGCGTTCACCGTGCAGCTGACGGTAGGCCTCCTCGCCGTTCCCCGGCTGGGCGTCCTCGGCGCCGCCCTTTCCTGGGGAGCGGCGACGGTCGTCGAGAACCTCGTCTCCGCGGCGCTGGTGCGGCGGCACTGGGGCTTCACGATCATCGACCGCGGATACCTCGTGGCGACCGCCGCCGGACTCGGCCTCACGGTGCCACTGGTCCTTTCCGCGAGGCTGCTGGCAGGTGACACGACCGTCGGACTTACCGTCGCGGTCACCCTGGGAATTGTCACATTCAGTATAAGTTTGTGGCGATTTCGCACACCTCTGGATATGCGCGAACTCGTCGGTGTGCTGCGCGAACGCGCCACATGAGGCCGACTCCGAGCCGAGACCGCCCGCCTTCTCCCCTTCTCACCACCCGTACTCGCTGCAACCCGGGAAGTTCCATGCGCCTCAGAAAAAGCACCAGGAGAGGGGCCACCACGGCTTCGGCTGTGGCCCTCCTCGCGGCTGTCTCGCTCATCACCGCGTCCGCCTCGGCAGCCGACAGCGACGAGAAGACCCTGACCGCCGACACGTTGGCGACCTGGCAGACCGACGGCATCGTCTGGTCGCTGGAGTACGCGAACGGGGTCATGTACGTCGGCGGAAGCTTCAACAAGGTCCGCCCCCCGGGCGCGAAACCCGGTCAGAGGGAGGTCGCACGCAAGAACTTCGCCGCGTTCGACGCCCGGACCGGCAAGCTCCTGCCGTGCGCCCCACGGCTGTCCGGCGGCGGGAACACCGTACGGGCCCTGAAGGCCTCGCCGGCCGACGAAGTGCTGTACATCGGCGGCTCGTTCACCAAGGCCGGCAAGAAGCGGGCGGCCGGCGCGGTCGCGCTCAACACGGGCAACTGCTCGCTGCGCGACGACTTCCGTCCCAGCATGTCGTCGTTCGTCCGGGCCATCGAGGTCACTGACAGCGCGGTCTACCTGGGGGGCGACTTCACGCGCGTCAACGGTCGCGAGAGGGAGCGCGTCGCGGCGTTCACCCCCAGCGGAGCGCTGCTGCCGTTCAAGGCGGAGATCGACGGCCCCGTACGTGCGCTGCTCGCCGCGCCCGAATTCGGCAAGCTCCTCGTCGGCGGCAACTTCAACATGGTCAACGGTGACCTGGAGAGGGCGCTCGTCGCCCTGCGCCCCGTCACCGGCCGGACGGTGATGTCGTACCCGGACTGGCTGCCGTCGAGATCTTCCGTGCAGGCCCTGACCCGCGACGCCACCAACTTCTATGTCGCGGCCGAGGGCAAGGGCACCGGCATCTTCGACGGCCGTATCGCCGGACGCCTGGGCAACGGCGAGCTGGTGTGGAAGGACACCTGCCTGGGCGCCACCCAGGCCGTCGCCGTGCTCAACGGCGTCCTCTACAGCGGCTCCCACGCCCACAACTGCCGGGACACACCGGGCGGCTTCGACGAGGGCAACTTCCGCCAGCACTTCCTGGCCCAGTCGATCCGGAACCGGCACATCCTGCACTGGTTCCCCGACACGGACGGCGGGACCGGCGAGGGCAACGGCCCCCGGGCGCTGAAGACGGCCGGGCAGATCCTCTGGGCGGGCGGCGAGTTCACCGAGGTCAACGGCAGGCGGCAGCAGAGCCTGACCCGGTTCACCGCCGGGCCCGACCGGGGAGCCCCGGAAGATCCGCCCAAGCTCAAGGCATCGACCTCGAGCGCCGGCCGGGTCACGCTCAGCTGGCGCTCCGCATGGGACCGGGACAACGCGGTGCTGAAGTACCGGATCTACCGGGACGGCAGGCTCGTGGCCTCGCCGACGGGCCGGTCCGCGGAGTGGAAGCGCCCCACGATGAAGTACAGGGACAACGTCACGCCCGGCTCCCGCCACCGCTACCGGATCGTCGTCACCGACGGCGTCAACGCCTCGCCCGCGTCGGAGACGCTCGTGGTCACCGCGGCCGCCGAGCGTACGAAGGCAAGGCGTTGATGGGAGAACGTCTCGGCTACGCGCCGGGGGTCTTCGACCTCTTCCACGTGGGCCATCTGAACATCCTGCGCCGGGCGCGCGGCCACTGCGACCGGCTCATCGCCGGCGTCTGCTCCGATGAACTCGTGGTGCGGCTGAAGGGCAGGCCGCCGGTCGTACCGCTCTCCGAGCGACTGCAGATCGTCCGCAGCGTGCGCTATGTGGACGAGACCTTCGTCGCGGACGTGGACGACAAGATGGAGATCTGGAAGGAGGTCGGCTTCGACGTCATCTTCAAGGGCGACGACTGGCTCGGCACGGATGTCTGGACGACGCTCGAAACCGAATTCGCGACGGTGGGGGTGAAGGTCGTCTACTTCCCCTACACCGTGCACACCTCCAGCACGCTGCTACGCGAGGCGCTCCGCCTCCTCGGCGAGCAGCACCCCTCCGGGCCGGCCTCGGGCCGGCTCACGGGACCCCGGCCGAGCGGAACGGGGAGCTGACACAGGCCCTCGGCCAGGTGCCGGTACGGCCGGCGGGCCCGCTGAGGCGGACCCGCCGGCCGCGGCCCACCGTCCTCGCTCACCGTCAGTGGCGCCCCGATCACGCCTCGTCGGAATTGCCGCGCTCGCGCCCGATCCGCACCCGGGTTTGACCTACGTCACCCCCGGGGTATTCTCTCCGGCTCGATTGGCCAGCCCCCTGCCCCATATGGCAGACTGTCGGAGTTGCTCGGTCGAGTGTTGATGCTGCGCGCCTCCCGCCGGGAGGACCGGAAGCGAGTCCCACAGTACTCGTCGCCCTAACTGCCGCAAGGCAGCGCTGGGGCGGACGTACGGGAATCTTCCGGGAAGTGTGGTGCGGCACTGGCCAGGCACCCGGTGAACCTCTTTCCCAAGGCAAGGGATGTTCGAACAAGGGACATCTGTGTCAGCGAAAGCGCGACACGCCCGACCGCGTGGGTCGGAGGAGTCAAAGGGACACCGGGTTCCAGAGCTGTAGAGAGACAGGACTACTGAGTAGCCATGGCGGGACAGAAGATCCGCATCCGGCTCAAGGCCTACGACCACGAGGTCATCGACTCCTCGGCGAAGAAGATCGTCGAGACGGTGACCCGCACTGGTGCGTCGGTCGCGGGCCCGGTGCCGCTGCCCACTGAGAAGAACGTGTACTGCGTCATCAAGTCGCCGCACAAGTACAAGGACTCGCGCGAGCACTTCGAGATGCGCACGCACAAGCGCCTGATCGACATCCTCGACCCGACGCCCAAGACCGTTGACTCTCTGATGCGACTCGACCTCCCGGCCGGTGTCGACATCGAGATCAAGCTCTGAGGGCTGGTGATCTGAGAATGGCTAAGCAGATCAAGGGCATCCTGGGCGAGAAGCTCGGCATGACGCAGGTGTGGGACGAGAACAACCGTGTTGTTCCGGTCACCGTCGTCAAGGCCGGCCCCAACGTCGTCACCCAGGTCCGTACCAACGACGTCGACGGCTACGAGTCGGTCCAGATCGCCTTCGGCGAGATCGACCCGCGCAAGGTGAACAAGCCCCTCAAGGGCCACTTCGCCAAGGCCGACGTCACCCCCCGTCGCCACCTCGTCGAGATCCGCACCGCTGACGCCTCCGAGTACACGCTCGGCCAGGAAGTCACGGCCGAGGTCTTCGAGGCCGGCGTGAAGGTCGACGTCACCGGCAAGAGCAAGGGCAAGGGCTTCGCCGGTGTCATGAAGCGTCACAACTTCAAGGGCCTCGGCGCCGGACACGGCACCCAGCGCAAGCACCGCTCTCCCGGTTCCATCGGTGGCTGCGCCACCCCGGGCCGCGTGTTCAAGGGCCTCCGCATGGCGGGTCGCATGGGCAACGAGCGGGTCACCACCCAGAACCTGACCGTCCACGCCGTTGACGCGGAGAAGGGTCTGCTGCTCATCAAGGGCGCGGTTCCCGGTCCGAACGGCGGCCTCGTCCTGGTCCGCACCGCGGCCAAGGGGGCCTGAGGTAACCGATGAGCACTGTTGACATCCTTTCGCCGGTGGGCGACAAGGCCGGTTCCGTCGAGCTCCCCGCGGAGATCTTCGACGTAGAGAAGATCAGCGTCCCGCTGCTCCACCAGGTCGTCGTCGCACAGCTGGCCGCTGCCCGCCAGGGCACGCACAAGACCAAGACGCGTGGCGAGGTCCGTGGTGGTGGCAAGAAGCCTTACCGCCAGAAGGGCACCGGTCGCGCCCGTCAGGGCTCGACCCGCGCGCCGCAGTTCGCCGGTGGTGGCGTCGTGCACGGTCCCGTGCCGCGTGACTACTCGCAGCGGACCCCGAAGAAGATGAAGGCCGCGGCCCTGCGCCACGCCCTCACCGACCGGGCCCGCAACAACCGCATTCACGTCGTCTCCGGCGTGATCGAGGGCGAGACCCCCTCCACGAAGGCCGCGAAGAGCCTGTTCGGCAAGATCTCGGAGCGCAAGAACCTGCTCCTGGTCGTCGAGCGCGCCGACGAGGCCGCGTGGCTGTCCGCCCGCAACCTGCCCCAGGTCCACATCCTGGAGCCGGGCCAGCTGAACACGTACGACGTTCTCGTCTCGGACGACGTGGTCTTCACCCAGGCCGCCCTGGAGTCCTTCGTGTCCGGCCCGAAGGCCAATGACACCGAAGGGAGCGAGGCCTGATGGCTATCCGTCACCCCGCCATTGCCTCCAAGGCCGCGAAGAAGGCCAAGGCCGCTCGCGTCGCCAAGGCGCGTCGCCACGCCGCCGAGGGCAAGAACACCGTCGTCACCCCGGTCAGCAAGGCGTTCACGGACCCCCGTGACGTCCTGATCAAGCCGGTCGTGTCCGAGAAGAGCTACGCGCTTCTCGACGAGAACAAGTACACGTTCATCGTCGCGCCGAGCTCCAACAAGACCCAGATCAAGCAGGCCGTCGAGTCGGTCTTCGAGGTCAAGGTCACCGGGGTCAACACGATCAACCGCCAGGGCAAGCGCAAGCGGACCCGCACGGGCTTCGGCCAGCGCGCAGGCACCAAGCGCGCGATCGTGACCCTCGCTGAGGGCGACCGTATCGACATCTTCGGCGGTCCGACCGCCTAAGGGCGGTCCGGATCGTCCGATATCGGACGAGGACTGAGAAATGGGAATCCGCAAGTACAAGCCGACTACGCCGGGCCGTCGTGGCTCCAGCGTCGCCGACTTCGTCGAGGTCACGCGGTCCACGCCGGAGAAGTCGTTGGTCCGCCCCCTGCACAGCAAGGGTGGCCGTAACAACTCCGGTCGTGTGACCGTCCGCCACCAGGGTGGTGGCCACAAGCGCGCCTACCGCGTGATCGACTTCCGTCGTCACGACAAGGACGGCGTGCCGGCGAAGGTCGCGCACATCGAGTACGACCCCAACCGCACCGCGCGCATCGCGCTGCTGCACTACGCCGACGGCGAGAAGCGCTACATCCTCGCCCCGCGCAACCTGCAGCAGGGTGACCGCGTGGAGAACGGTCCCGGGGCCGACATCAAGCCGGGCAACAACCTGGCGCTGCGCAACATCCCGGTCGGTACCACGATCCACGCGATCGAGCTCCGTCCCGGTGGCGGCGCCAAGTTCGCCCGCTCCGCCGGTGCCTCCGTGCAGCTGCTCGCGAAGGAGGGCCAGATGGCCCACCTGCGCATGCCCTCCGGTGAGATCCGCCTGGTCGACGTGCGCTGCCGCGCCACCGTCGGCGAGGTCGGCAACGCCGAGCAGAGCAACATCAACTGGGGTAAGGCCGGCCGTAAGCGCTGGCTGGGCGTTCGCCCGACCGTTCGCGGTGTGGCGATGAACCCGGTTGACCACCCGCACGGTGGTGGTGAGGGCAAGACCTCCGGTGGTCGCCACCCGGTCTCCCCGTGGGGTCAGAAGGAGGGTCGTACTCGTGCTCCCAAGAAGGCGAGCAACAAGTACATCGTCCGCCGCCGCAAGACGAACAAGAAGCGCTAGGAGCGGGTTTAGATGCCGCGCAGTCTCAAGAAGGGGCCCTTCGTCGACGACCACCTGATCAAGAAGGTGGAAGCCCAGAACGAAGCCGGTTCCAAGAACGTCATCAAGACCTGGTCCCGTCGCTCCATGATCGTGCCGGCCATGCTCGGCCACACGCTCGCGGTGCACAACGGCAAGACCCACATCCCGGTGTTCGTCACCGAGTCGATGGTCGGCCACAAGCTCGGCGAGTTCTCGCCGACGCGCACCTTCCGGGGCCACGTCAAGGACGACCGGAAGTCGAAGCGCCGCTAGTAGCGGATCGCATTCAGACACGTAAGTAACTGAGAGGGACAACCATGGAAGCCAGGGCCCAGGCGCGGTACATCCGCGTTACGCCCATGAAGGCCCGCCGCGTGGTGGACCTTATCCGTGGCATGGATGCCACGGAGGCTCAGGCTGTTCTGCGATTCGCTCCGCAGGCAGCCTCCGTGCCCGTCGGCAAGGTGCTGGACAGCGCCATCGCCAACGCCGCGCACAACTACGACCACCCGGACGCCACCTCGCTGTTCATCAGCGAGGCGTACGTCGACGAGGGCCCGACCCTGAAGCGGTTCCGTCCGCGTGCCCAGGGCCGTGCCTACCGGATCCGCAAGCGGACCAGCCACATCACCGTGGTCGTCGCCAGCAAGGAAGGAACCCGGTAATGGGCCAGAAGGTTAACCCGCATGGGTTCCGGCTCGGTGTCACCACGGACTTCAAGTCCCGGTGGTACGCCGACAAGCTGTACAAGGACTACGTCAAGGAAGACGTCGCCATCCGTCGGATGATGACGTCCGGCATGGAGCGCGCCGGTATCTCGAAGGTTGAGATCGAGCGCACCCGTGACCGTGTGCGGGTGGACATCCACACCGCGCGTCCGGGCATCGTCATCGGCCGCCGTGGCGCCGAGGCCGACCGCATCCGCGGTGACCTCGAGAAGCTCACGGGCAAGCAGGTCCAGCTGAACATCCTCGAGGTCAAGAACCCCGAGACCGACGCTCAGCTGGTTGCCCAGGCCGTTGCCGAGCAGCTCTCCTCCCGCGTCTCCTTCCGCCGTGCCATGCGTAAGAGCATGCAGTCGGCGATGAAGGCCGGCGCCAAGGGCATCAAGATCCAGTGCGGTGGCCGCCTCGGTGGCGCCGAGATGTCCCGCTCGGAGTTCTACCGCGAGGGCCGTGTGCCCCTGCACACGCTCCGCGCGAACGTGGACTACGGCTTCTTCGAGGCCAAGACGACCTTCGGCCGCATCGGTGTGAAGGTCTGGATCTACAAGGGCGACGTCAAGAACATCGCCGAGGTCCGCGCCGAGAACGCTGCGGCCCGTGCGGGTAACCGCCCGGCCCGTGGTGGTGCCGACCGCCCGGCCCGTGGTGGCCGCGGTGGCGAGCGGCGCGGTCGTAAGCCGCAGCAGGCTGCCGGTTCCGAGGCCCCCAAGGCCGAGGCTCCCGCGTCCGCTCCGGCTGAGAGCACCGGAACGGAGGCCTGACCGAAATGCTGATCCCCCGTAGGGTCAAGCACCGCAAGCAGCACCACCCGAAGCGCTCTGGCATGTCCAAGGGTGGAACGCAGGTTGCGTTCGGCGAGTACGGCATCCAGGCGCTCACCCCGGCCTACGTGACGAACCGTCAGATCGAGGCCGCTCGTATCGCCATGACGCGTCACATCAAGCGTGGTGGCAAGGTCTGGATCAACATCTACCCGGACCGTCCGCTCACCAAGAAGCCCGCCGAGACCCGCATGGGTTCCGGTAAGGGTTCTCCGGAGTGGTGGATCGCCAACGTCAAGCCCGGACGCGTGATGTTCGAGCTGTCGTACCCCAACGAGAAGATCGCCCGTGAGGCTCTGACTCGCGCCGCCCACAAGCTGCCGATGAAGTGCCGGATCGTCAAGCGCGAGGCAGGTGAAGCGTGATGTCGGCCGGTACCAAGGCGTCCGAGCTGCGCGAGCTGGGCAACGAGGAGCTTCTGGCGAAGCTCCGCGAGGCCAAGGAAGAGCTGTTCAACCTCCGCTTCCAGGCGGCGACTGGTCAGCTCGAGAACCACGGCCGTCTCAAGGCGGTCCGCAAGGACATCGCGCGGATCTACACCCTGATGCGCGAGCGTGAGCTGGGCATCGAAACGGTGGAGAACGCCTGATGAGCGAGAAGAACGTGACTGAGAACGCAGAGGCGCGCGGTTTCCGCAAGACCCGTGAGGGTCTCGTCGTCAGCGACAAGATGGACAAGACCGTCGTCGTCGCCGTCGAGGACCGTGTGAAGCACGCGCTGTACGGCAAGGTCATCCGCCGTACGAACAAGCTCAAGGCGCACGACGAGCAGAACGCCGCGGGTGTCGGCGACCGCGTCCTCCTCATGGAGACCCGGCCGCTGTCCGCGACGAAGCGCTGGCGCGTCGTCGAGATCCTCGAGAAGGCCAAGTAATTCCTGCGGGGTAGCCCGCAGGACAGTTCCGCCAGGCTCGGCAGGGGCCTCACCTCGTAAAGAGGCGGTCCCTGCCGGGAACCGGCAGACAAACAGGAGATAGACGTGATCCAGCAGGAGTCGCGACTGCGTGTCGCCGACAACACTGGTGCGAAGGAGATCCTTTGCATCCGTGTGCTCGGTGGCTCCGGTCGCCGCTACGCGGGCATCGGTGACGTCATCGTCGCCACCGTCAAGGACGCGATCCCCGGTGGCAACGTGAAGAAGGGTGACGTCGTCAAGGCGGTCATCGTTCGCACCGTCAAGGAGCGCCGCCGTCCGGACGGCTCGTACATCCGCTTCGACGAGAACGCCGCCGTCATTCTGAAGAACGACGGCGACCCTCGCGGCACCCGCATCTTCGGCCCGGTCGGGCGTGAGCTGCGCGAGAAGAAGTTCATGAAGATCATCTCGCTGGCTCCGGAGGTGCTGTAAGCATGAAGATCAAGAAGGGCGACCTGGTCCAGGTCATCACCGGCAAGGACAAGGGCAAGCAGGGCAAGGTCATTGCCGCTTACCCGCGCGACGAGCGCGTCCTGGTCGAGGGTGTCAACCGGGTCAAGAAGCACACCAAGGCCGGTCCGACCGCTCGCGGTTCGCAGGCCGGCGGCATCGTCACGACCGAGGCGCCGATCCACGTCTCCAACGTCCAGCTGGTCGTTGAGAAGGACGGCAACAAGGTCGTCACGCGTGTCGGCTACCGCTTCGACGACGAAGGCAACAAGATCCGCGTTGCCAAGCGGACGGGTGAGGACATCTGATGGCTACCACCACCACTCCGCGTCTGAAGACGAAGTACCGCGAGGAGATCGCGGGCAAGCTGCGTGACGAGTTCAAGTACGAGAACGTCATGCAGGTTCCCGGCCTCGTCAAGATCGTGGTCAACATGGGTGTCGGCGACGCCGCCCGTGACTCGAAGCTGATCGAGGGCGCGATCCGCGACCTGACCACGATCACCGGTCAGAAGCCGGCCGTCACCAAGGCCCGCAAGTCCATCGCGCAGTTCAAGCTGCGTGAGGGCCAGCCGATCGGTGCCCACGTCACGCTCCGTGGCGACCGCATGTGGGAGTTCCTGGACCGCACCCTGTCGCTCGCGCTGCCGCGCATCCGCGACTTCCGTGGTCTGTCCCCCAAGCAGTTCGACGGCCGTGGCAACTACACCTTCGGTCTCACGGAGCAGGTCATGTTCCACGAGATCGACCAGGACAAGATCGACCGCGTCCGGGGTATGGACATCACCGTGGTGACCACGGCGACCAACGACGCTGAGGGCCGCGCGCTCCTTCGTCACCTCGGCTTCCCCTTCAAGGAGGCGTGAGCGAGATGGCGAAGAAGGCTCTGATCGCTAAGGCTGCTCGCAAGCCCAAGTTCGGTGTGCGTGGCTACACCCGCTGCCAGCGCTGCGGCCGCCCGCACTCCGTGTACCGCAAGTTCGGCCTGTGCCGCGTGTGCCTTCGTGAGATGGCTCACCGTGGCGAGCTGCCGGGCGTGACCAAGAGCTCCTGGTAATCCCCCATTTAGGGATTCCAAGGGCTCTCGGTAAGCACTGGGCGTGTCAGGTGCCCTCCCTTCCATGGCTTAGGCTTGGAGGGTTGGGCGCCTGACGGTCGCCCGTACGACTTACTACGCCGTAGGTCCACCGCGCCGCACCCGTCCCGTCTCGGATCGGGGAGAGGGATGGCGCACCAGGAAACCCCGGCGAGAGAGGCCGAAGGCCAATTCATGACCATGACTGATCCGATCGCAGACATGCTTACGCGTCTGCGGAACGCGAACTCGGCGTACCACGACACCGTGGCGATGCCGCACTCGAAGATCAAGTCGCACATCGCGGAGATCCTCCAGCAGGAGGGCTTCATCACGGGCTGGCGTGTCGAGGACGCCGAGGTCGGCAAGAACCTCGTCCTCGAGCTGAAGTTCGGCCCGAACCGTGAGCGCTCCATCGCGGGCATCAAGCGGATCTCCAAGCCCGGTCTCCGGGTGTACGCGAAGTCCACCAACCTGCCCAAGGTCCTCGGTGGCCTCGGCGTGGCGATCATCTCCACGTCGCACGGTCTCCTGACCGACAAGCAGGCCGGCAAGAAGGGCGTAGGCGGAGAAGTTCTCGCCTACGTCTGGTAGCAGAAGGGAACGGAGGAAACAGCTATGTCGCGCATCGGCAAGCTCCCCATCGCGGTTCCCGCCGGCGTGGACGTCACCATCGACGGCCGTACGGTCTCGGTCAAGGGCCCCAAGGGCACGCTGACCCACACCGTCGCAGCGCCGATCGACATCGCCAAGGGCGAGGACGGCACCCTCTCGGTGACCCGCCCCAACGACGAGCGTCAGAACAAGGCCCTGCACGGCCTGTCCCGCACGCTGGTGGCGAACATGATCACCGGCGTGACCCAGGGTTACGTGAAGAAGCTCGAGATCAGCGGTGTCGGTTACCGCGTGACGGCCAAGGGTTCGAACCTGGAGTTCGCTCTGGGCTACAGCCACCCGATCACCGTCGAGGCCCCCGAGGGCATCACCTTCAAGGTGGAGGCCCCCACCCGGTTCTCGGTCGAGGGCATCGACAAGCAGAAGGTCGGCGAGGTTGCGGCCAACATCCGCAAGCTGCGCAAGCCCGACCCGTACAAGGCCAAGGGCGTCAAGTACGAGGGCGAAGTCATCCGCCGCAAGGTCGGAAAGGCGGGTAAGTAAGCCATGGCATACGGACAGAAGATCCTTAAGGGCGACGCCTACAAGCGCGCCGCGATCAAGCGCCGCCACATCCGGATCCGTAAGCACATCAACGGAACGGCGGAGCGTCCTCGTCTGGTCGTTACCCGCTCGAACCGCCACATCGTGGCCCAGGTGATCGACGACATCAAGGGTCACACCCTTGCGTCGGCGTCCACCCTGGACACCTCGATCCGCGGTGGCGAGGGCGACAAGTCCGCGCAGGCCAAGCAGGTCGGCGCCCTGGTCGCCGAGCGCGCCAAGGCCGCGGGCGTCGAGGCCGTCGTATTCGACCGTGGTGGCAACCAGTACGCCGGGCGCATCGCCGCTCTGGCGGACGCCGCCCGCGAAGCCGGGCTCAAGTTCTGAGCCGCTTCCGTAGCTAGCGGAAACAGAGAGAGGTAAATCCAATGGCTGGACCCCAGCGCCGCGGTGGCGGTGCCGGTGGCGGCGAGCGGCGGGACCGGAAGGGCCGTGACGGCGGCGCAGCTGCCGCCGAGAAGACCGCGTACGTTGAGCGCGTTGTCGCGATCAACCGCGTCGCCAAGGTTGTGAAGGGTGGTCGTCGCTTCAGCTTCACCGCGCTGGTCGTGGTGGGCGACGGTGACGGCACCGTGGGTGTCGGTTACGGCAAGGCCAAGGAGGTGCCGGCCGCCATCGCCAAGGGCGTTGAGGAGGCCAAGAAGCACTTCTTCAAGGTCCCCCGCATCCAGGGCACCATCCCGCACCCCATCCAGGGTGAGAAGGCTGCCGGCGTCGTGCTGCTCAAGCCCGCGTCGCCCGGTACCGGTGTTATCGCCGGTGGTCCGGTGCGTGCCGTGCTCGAGTGCGCCGGTATCCACGACGTGCTGTCGAAGTCGCTCGGCTCCGACAACGCCATCAACATCGTGCACGCGACCGTGGAGGCCCTGAAGGGCCTGCAGCGTCCCGAGGAGATCGCGGCCCGCCGTGGTCTGCCGCTCGAGGACGTCGCCCCCGCGGCTCTTCTCCGTGCGCGTGCCGGGGCGGGTGCGTAATCATGGCGCAGCTCAAGATTACGCAGGTCAAGTCCTACATCGGCAGCAAGCAGAACCACCGTGACACCCTGCGCTCCCTTGGTCTCAAGGGCATCAACACGCAGGTCGTCAAGGAGGACCGCCCCGAGTTCCGCGGCATGGTGCACACCGTCCGCCACCTCGTGACGGTCGAGGAGGTCGACTGATCATGGCGGAGCAGAACCCGCTCAAGATCCACAACCTCCGTCCCGCCCCGGGCGCCAAGACCGCCAAGACCCGTGTCGGTCGTGGTGAGGCGTCGAAGGGTAAGACGGCCGGTCGTGGTACCAAGGGTACGAAGGCCCGTTACCAGGTTCCGGAGCGCTTCGAGGGTGGCCAGATGCCCCTCCACATGCGCCTTCCGAAGCTGAAGGGCTTCAAGAACCCGTTCAAGACCGAGTACCAGGTCGTGAACCTCGACAAGCTGGCCGCGCTCTACCCCGAGGGTGGCGAGGTCACCGTCGAGGGTCTGGTGGCCAAGGGTGCCGTTCGCAAGAACAGCCTCGTCAAGGTCCTCGGCCAGGGCGAGATCTCCGTGGCGCTGCAGGTGACGGTCGACGCCGTCTCCGGCTCCGCCAAGGAGAAGATCACCGCCGCCGGCGGCACCGTCACCGAGCTCGTCTGAAAGCATCAGGCGTCTCGATGACTTGAGCGATCCCAACCGGGGATACCCACAAATGGGGTATCCCCGGTTGGTCGTTCCAAGGGGGGCGGTCTCGCCGGTAAGGTGGCCTGCGCTGCCCACTTTTACTGAGTGCTTCTTGTGAGGCACTCGGAGCGGCAGTTGACCGTTAGATAAGTCGTCCTATTAGTCGAACCTCAAGACCGTCACCCTTGACGCAGTAGCGCGGGGGTCGCAGGAGGCACCGTGCTCACCGCGTTCGCCCGGGCGTTCAAGACGCCCGACCTGCGCAAGAAGCTGCTCTTCACGCTCGGCATCATCGTGATCTACCGGATCGGTACGCATATCCCGATCCCCGGCGTCGACTACAGGGCCGTCCAGGTCTGTATCGATCAGGCGAGCACCAACACCGGCCTCTTCGGTCTGGTCAACATGTTCAGCGGCGGCGCTCTGCTTCAGATCACCATCTTCGCGCTCGGCATCATGCCGTACATCACGGCGAGCATCATCCTTCAGCTGCTGACCGTAGTGATCCCGCGCCTGGAAGCCCTGAAGAAGGAGGGTCAGGCCGGTACTGCGAAGATCACCCAGTACACGCGGTACCTGACCGTGGCGCTTGCGATCCTCCAGGGCACCGGCCTGGTGGCCACCGCCCGCAGCGGCGCGCTCTTCCAGCGCTGCCAGGTCGCCAACCAGATCGTGCCGGACCAGTCGATCTTCACCACCGTCGTGATGGTCATCACCATGACCGCCGGTACGGCCACCGTCATGTGGCTCGGTGAGCTCATCACCGACCGCGGCATCGGCAACGGCATGTCGATCCTGATGTTCATCTCGATCGCCGCGACCTTCCCGTCCGCGCTGTGGGCCATCAAGGAGGAGGGCTCCCTGGCCGGCGGCTGGATCGAGTTCGGCACCGTGGTCGCCGTCGGCCTCGTGATGATCGGCCTGGTGGTCTTCGTCGAGCAGGCACAGCGTCGTATTCCGGTTCAGTACGCGAAGCGGATGATCGGCCGCCGGTCCTACGGCGGTACGTCGACCTACATTCCGCTGAAGGTCAATCAGGCGGGCATCATCCCTGTGATCTTTGCCTCGTCGCTGCTCTACATCCCGGCGCTGATCGCCCAGTTCTCCGGAGGAGCCTCCGGCTGGAAGGCCTGGATCGAGCGGAACCTCGCGCAGACGGACGCTCCGACGCACATCGTCCTCTACTTCTTCCTGATCATTTTCTTCGCGTTCTTCTACGTGGCCATCTCGTTCAACCCCGAGGAAGTCGCGGACAACATGAAGAAGTATGGTGGCTTCATCCCGGGCATCCGGGCTGGCCGACCGACCGCTGAGTACCTTTCGTACGTGCTCAACCGGATCACCTGGCCGGGCTCGCTGTACTTGGGCCTGATCGCTCTCGTGCCGACGATGGCGTTGGCTGGTTTCGGGGCAAACCAGAACTTCCCGTTCGGCGGGACCAGCATCCTGATCATCGTGGGTGTCGGTCTCGAGACGGTGAAGCAGATCGAGAGCCAGCTCCAGCAGCGCAATTACGAAGGGTTCCTCCGCTAATGCGTATCGTCCTCGTCGGGCCGCCGGGTGCCGGTAAGGGAACGCAGGCCGCGTTCCTCGCCAAGAACCTGTCGATCCCGCACATCTCCACGGGCGACCTGTTCCGGGCCAACATCAGCCAGCAGACGGAACTCGGGAAACTCGCGAAGTCCTACATGGACGCGGGCAACCTGGTGCCGGACGAGGTCACCATCGGGATGGCCAAGGACCGCATGGAGAAGCCGGACGCCGAGAACGGCTTCCTGCTGGACGGCTTCCCGCGCAACGTGTCCCAGGCCGAGGCGCTCGACGAGATGCTCCAGTCCGAGAGCATGAAGCTGGACGCGGTGCTGGACCTCGAGGTCCCCGAGGAAGAGGTCGTCAAGCGGATCGCCGGGCGGCGCATCTGCCGCAAGGACTCCAGCCACGTCTTCCACGTCACGTACAGCCGGCCGAAGGCCGAGGGCGTCTGTGACGCCTGCGGCGGCGAGCTGTACCAGCGTGACGACGACTCGGAGGACACGGTCCGCAAGCGGCTGGAGGTCTACCACACGCAGACCGAGCCGATCATCGACTACTACAAGGCGCAGGGACTGGTCGTCACCATCTCCGCGCTGGGCAAGGTCGAAGAGGTCACGGCTCGCGCCATGGAGGCGCTTCAGAGTGACGAGGACGGCAAGTAGCAGCGCTCTCGGCTCGTACGTAGCTCAGGCCGCGGCTCCCTTTGAGGGGGCCGCGGCTGCTGCGTGGGGTGGGGCGCGCAGGCTCCGCCCTTATGGTTGACACAGTCCCCTCTATCCGGCCCACGAAAGGCGCCCGTCCCCATGGTGCAGATCAAGTCCCCCGAGCAGATCGCCAAGATGCGTGAGGCGGGGCTGGTCGTCGCCGCCATTCACGCGGCCACGCGCGAGGCCGCCGTACCCGGGGCCAGCACCAAGGACCTGGACGAGGTCGCGCGCAAGGTGCTCGCCGAGCACGGTGCGAAGTCGAACTTCCTCGGCTACGGCGGGTTCCCCGCGACGATCTGCACCTCCGTGAACGACGTCGTCGTCCACGGCATCCCGTCCGAGGACGTCGTCCTCAAGGACGGGGACATCATCTCCATCGACTGCGGCGCCATCATCGACGGCTGGCACGGCGACGCCGCGTACACCGCCTTCGTGGGCTCCGGCCACGCCCCGGAGCTGGTCGAGCTCTCCCGGGTGACCGAGGAGTCGATGTGGGCCGGCATCGCGGCGATGAAGCAGGGGAACCGGCTCGTCGACGTCTCCCGTGCCATCGAGACGTACATCCGCCGGCAGCCGAAGCCGGGTGGCGGCAAGTACGGGATCGTCGAGGACTACGGCGGTCATGGCATCGGTACCGAGATGCACATGGACCCGCATCTGCTGAACTACGTCGACCGGCGACGGGGGAAGGGGCCGAAGCTGGTGCCCGGGTTCTGCCTCGCGATCGAGCCGATGGTCTCGCTGGGGACGCCCAAGACCGAGGTGCTCTCTGACGACTGGACGGTGATCACGACCGACGGCACGTGGTCGTCCCACTGGGAGCACTCGGTGGCGCTCACGGAGGAGGGGCCGCTGGTGCTTACGTCTCCCGACGGGGGCAAGGCGAAGCTGGCGGAGCTGGGGATCGTTGCGGCACCGGATCCCCTGGGCTGAGTTCGCCTACGGGGAGGGTGGCCCTGCCGTATTGCGGCTGCCGCCGCGTCGTGGCTCGTCGCGCGGTTCCCCGCGCCCCCTTCTGCGTCGCCTTTCCCGGCGCTTAATGATCTGCCCGTCGGGGCAGGATCTCTCGATTCGTCTTTCAGGGTGTGCTGACGTAGACTGACTCGTCGGCTCTCGTGCACCCGCATGTCCGCATGCGCCCGTAAGGGAACGCAGGGGAGTCGATCAAGGTAGTCGATTCGAAGGGCGAAGCGTGGCCAAGAAGCAAGGTGCCATCGAGATCGAGGGCACTGTCGTCGAGTCTCTGCCGAACGCCATGTTCAAGGTCGAGCTCCAGAACGGCCACCAGGTCCTGGCACACATCAGCGGCAAGATGCGTATGCACTACATCCGCATCCTCCCTGACGACCGGGTCGTGGTGGAGCTGTCTCCGTACGACCTGACGCGTGGCCGGATCGTCTACCGGTACAAGTAGATCTTGCCCGCGCCCCGGGACCTCCCTGGGCGATGGCACTGACCCGGAGAACCTCACCCAATGAAGGTCAAGCCGAGCGTCAAGAAGATCTGCGACAAGTGCAGGGTGATCCGCCGTCACGGTCGGGTCATGGTCATCTGCGAGAACCCGCGCCACAAGCAGCGCCAGGGCTGACGCACGACCGATCCCTCTGCATCCATCGCAGAGATTCGCGCGACGCAAGCTGAATATGTTCATACGCAGAACCCAGGAGAACGATCGTTCGCCTGACACCCCCGGTTCGGAGGCCGGGGACTCAGTTCGTACCTCGTACGGCGGCTGGGAGTCGGTTCTGCGGAAGACCTCCGAAGATCACCAGGAGCCATTGAATGGCACGCGTTTCCGGTGTTGACATCCCGCGCGACAAGCGCGTGGAGGTTGCCCTCACCTACGTGTTCGGCATCGGCCGGACCCTTTCGCAGCAGACGCTGGCCGCCACCGGCGTCGACCCGAACACCCGCGTTCGCGACCTCTCCGAGGAGCAGCTCGTCGCGATCCGCGAGTACGTGGACAACAACATCAGGACCGAGGGTGACCTCCGTCGTGAGATCCAGGCCGACATCCGCCGCAAGGTCGAGATCGGTTGCTACCAGGGTCTGCGTCACCGTCGCGGCCTGCCCGTCCGCGGTCAGCGCACCAGCACGAACGCCCGTACCCGCAAGGGCCCGCGTCGCGCCATCGCCGGCAAGAAGAAGCCGGGCAAGAAGTAGTCCTCAGCGGACAACGCTTCATCAGCGGTCTTCGCTGTAGGACCGACCACCTCCCCGTAGGAGTTTGTAGATGCCCCCCAAGGGTCGTCAGGGCGCTGCCAAGAAGGTGCGCCGCAAGGAAAAGAAGAACGTCGCTCACGGCCACGCGCACATCAAGAGCACGTTCAACAACACGATCGTCTCCATCACGGATCCGTCCGGCAACGTGATCTCCTGGGCCTCCGCCGGCCACGTCGGCTTCAAGGGCTCCCGGAAGTCCACGCCGTTCGCCGCGCAGATGGCCGCCGAGTCGGCTGCCCGCCGCGCCCAGGAGCACGGCATGCGCAAGGTCGACGTGTTCGTGAAGGGTCCGGGTTCCGGTCGTGAGACCGCGATCCGTTCGCTCCAGGCCACGGGCCTCGAGGTCGGCTCCATCCAGGACGTCACCCCGACCCCGCACAACGGCTGCCGCCCGCCGAAGCGTCGTCGCGTCTGACACCGGCGCTTCAAGGGCTTGCTGCGCCTCCGGGCTTTTCGGCCGGGGGTGTGGGGGTTGTCCCCCACATGTAACAGCCGGGCGGTACGGCACCGTAAAGGGGCCGTATCGCCCGTACCCTTGCAGTACCCGCACTTCTCACAGGTGCGGTTTCCGTCGGGCGTCAAATAGCGGGCGTCCACGAGAGAAGGATCTGATCCACACATGCTGATCGCTCAGCGTCCCTCGTTGACCGAAGAGGTCGTCGACGAGTTCCGCTCCCGGTTCGTGATCGAGCCGCTGGAGCCGGGCTTCGGTTACACCCTCGGAAACTCCCTCCGCCGGACCCTCCTGTCCTCGATCCCGGGTGCGGCGGTCACGTCCATCCGCATCGACGGCGTGCTGCACGAGTTCACCACCGTGCCGGGCGTCAAGGAGGACGTCACCGACCTGATCCTCAACATCAAGCAGCTGGTCGTCTCCTCGGAGCACGACGAGCCCGTCGTGATGTACCTGCGCAAGCAGGGCCCGGGTCTGGTCACCGCCGCCGACATCGCGCCCCCGGCCGGTGTCGAGGTGCACAACCCCGACCTCGTCCTCGCCACGCTCAACGGCAAGGGCAAGCTGGAGATGGAGCTCACGGTCGAGCGCGGCCGTGGTTACGTTTCGGCTGTTCAGAACAAGCAGGTCGGTCAGGAGATCGGGCGTATCCCGGTCGACTCGATCTACTCGCCGGTGCTGAAGGTCACGTACAAGGTCGAGGCCACGCGTGTCGAGCAGCGCACCGACTTCGACAAGCTGATCGTCGACGTCGAGACCAAGCAGGCGATGCGTCCGCGTGACGCCATGGCGTCGGCCGGTAAGACGCTGGTCGAGCTGTTCGGTCTCGCCCGTGAGCTGAACATCGACGCCGAGGGCATCGACATGGGTCCGTCCCCGACGGACGCCGCCCTCGCCGCCGATCTGGCGCTGCCGATCGAGGAGCTGGAGCTCACCGTTCGGTCGTACAACTGCCTCAAGCGTGAGGGCATCCACTCCGTGGGT
Source organism: Streptomyces sp. NPDC028907 (assembly GCF_055564995.1). Classification (NCBI taxonomy): domain Bacteria; kingdom Bacillati; phylum Actinomycetota; class Actinomycetes; order Kitasatosporales; family Streptomycetaceae; genus Streptomyces; species Streptomyces sp. NPDC028907. The sequence goes on along the minus strand of NZ_JBVHVE010000006.1, from coordinate 389,430 downwards.
GAGCTCGTGGCGCGCTCCGAGGCCGACCTCCTCGACATTCGTAACTTCGGTGCGAAGTCGATCGACGAGGTCAAGGCGAAGCTGGCCGGCATGGGCCTGGCCCTCAAGGACAGCCCGCCCGGATTCGACCCGACCGCCGCCGCGGACGCCTTCGGCGCCGACGACGACGCGGACGCGGGCTTCGTGGAGACCGAGCAGTACTAAGAGCTCGGGCCCTACGGTCCGTACTTGGGTGCGGGTGCGCTGTGCTTGATCGCGCAGTTCCCCGCGCCCCATTCCGAGCGGCCCCTCGGGGCCTGCTCGGATCTCTGACAGGCGACCGCCTGCTCAGATACTGACTCCGGTACCTGACACGGCCGGGGCAGACACCTAGGAGAAACACCATGCCGAAGCCCGCCAAGGGTGCCCGTCTGGGCGGCAGTGCCGCGCACGAGAAGCTGCTCCTCGCGAACCTCGCGAAGGCGCTGTTCGAGCACGGCCGTATCACCACCACCGAGGCGAAGGCCCGTCGTCTGCGGCCGTACGCCGAGCGTCTGGTGACCAAGGCGAAGAAGGGCGACCTTCACAACCGCCGTCAGGTGCTCCAGGTCATCACGGACAAGAGCGTCGTCCACACGCTCTTCACCGAGATCGGCCCGCGGTACGAGAACCGTCCCGGTGGCTACACCCGGATCACCAAGATCGGTAACCGTCGTGGCGACAACGCGCCCATGGCTGTCATCGAGCTGGTCGAGGCGCTGACGGTCGCGCAGGAGGCCACGGGTGAGGCCGAGGCCGCCACCAAGCGTGCCGCCAAGGACGCCGAGGTTGCCGAGGTTGCCGAGGCCAAGGTCGACACGACCAAGGCCGACGACGAGGCTGCTGCCGAGGAGTCGAAGGACGCCTAAGCGTTCTGCCGGGGGCTGTTCGATTGCGGCTGCGGCGCCGTCGTGGCTGGTCGCGCAGTTCCCCGAGCCCCTAGGGGCGTTTGCGGGCCCGTTCCTTCCAGGAGCGGGCCCGCTTTTGTGTTCCTGAGAGGATCTCTGTGTGAGTGATGAAGTAGCGGCCGGGCATGTTCGTATCCGTCTTGATCTGTCCTACGACGGGACCGAGTTCTCCGGGTGGGCCAAGCAGGCCGGTGGGCGGCGGACCGTGCAGGGGGAGATCGAGGATGCGCTGCGGACCGTCACGCGGTCGGGTAGCACCACGTACGAACTGACCGTGGCCGGGCGAACCGATGCCGGGGTGCATGCGCGGGGGCAGGTCGCGCATGTCGATCTGCCGGAGGCGGTGTGGCGTGAGCATCACGAGAAGCTGCTCAAGCGGCTGGCCGGGCGGCTGCCCAAGGATGTGCGGGTGTGGGCGCTGAGGGAGGCGCCGAGCGGGTTCAACGCGCGGTTCTCGGCCGTGTGGCGGCGTTACGCGTATCGCGTCACCGACAATCCCGGGGGCGTCGATCCGCTGCTGCGCAGTCATGTCCTCTGGCACGACTGGCCGCTGGACGTCGATGCCATGAACGAGGCCGCCGGACGCCTGCTCGGTGAGCATGACTTCGCCGCGTACTGCAAGAAGCGGGAGGGGGCCACGACCATCCGGACGTTGCAGGAGCTGAGTCTGGTGCGGGGGGACGACGGGATCGTCACCGCCACCGTGCGTGCCGACGCCTTCTGCCACAACATGGTGCGGTCGCTCATCGGGGCGTTGTTGTTCGTGGGGGATGGGCATCGGCCGGCGGACTGGCCGGGCAAGGTGCTCGCCGCCGGGGTCAGGGACTCGGCCGTGCATGTCGTACGGCCCCATGGGCTCACGCTCGAAGAAGTGGGCTATCCGGCCGACGAGTTGCTGGCCGCGCGGAGCAAGGAGGCGCGGAACAAGCGGTCGTTGCCCGGGGCCGGCTGTTGTTGAGCCGGGCCCGGGCAACGGGGGTGTGCTGTCAGCCGGCCAGGGCCTGCTTGAAGGCCGGCTCCAGGAACGGCACCAGGGACTCGGCGTAGCCGCCGGTCATGTGGCTGTTGTCCCAGTAGACGACGTGCCCGCCGATCACCGCCGGGCAGTAGCCGTCGGCGCAGAAGGCGGGGAGCGTGTTGATGACCGTGGCCCCGTACTCCTCGGCGACCTCGCGTTCCAGCTTGCGGAACTCCGGGAGGTCGACGGCGGTCTCGGCCCTGAGGGCGCACTCGGCGGGGTTGTCGGACTGCTCGGCCAGGCAGTCCGGGACGCTGAAGGTCGGCTTGGGGGTGTCGGTCAGGTAGACCAGTTCCGCCCCCGTGGCCTTGAGCGCCCTGAACGTGTCCTCGGCGCCCTCCCGTACGGTCGTGTACTGGACGCGGTTGGCCACCGCGATGACGTCCGGCTTGAGCTTCTTGATGTAGGCGAGGGCGGTCTTTCGCCACTGGGGGCACTCGGTGTACTCACGGCCGAGATCCTCGCGCGTGATCTTGTAGGCCTCCGGGGAGCAGCCGCTCTTGATGACCGTGACGACCTTGACGTTCAGCTCGCGGCCGAGGGCGTCGAAGGCGTTGCCCCACTGGTAGGCGTGCGAGTCGCCCAGCAGCACCATCGTTCGGTCGGATGTCGGGTCTCCGATGACGCACTCGTCGTACGGGGTGAAGCTGGTGACCAGGAGCTGGTCGATGCAGCCGTGGTCGCCCCGGTCGTCGGGGGACTTCAGCAGTGTGTTCTGGCTGACCTTGGGCTCGCTCCTCTCGCGCACCGCCTGCTCGACGGAGTCGGTGCCGGTGAATCCGGTGAGTGCGGCCGCGGTTCCCGCGGTGCCGATGGAGAGGTTGAGCGGTACCTGGAGGGCGACCACCATGGCGACGGCGGAGGTGGCCGTCAGGGTGCCGCCGGTGAGGATCCCGCGCCAGGGGCGGACGACCAGCTTCACGTTCTCCCTGAACCGCTTCTCGACGATGAAGTGCATCGCGATGGCGCAGAGGAAGGAGAGGACCGCCACCCGGAATCGGTCGGCGTAGCCGAACTCCCAGTCGATCATGTGGGTCCACAGGATCAGCAGGGGCCAGTGCCACAGGTACCAGCCGTAGCTGACCTTGCCGATGAAGTCGAAGACGGGGTTGTCGAGGAGCTTCTCGGCGCCGAAGCGGGGGTTGGCGCAGCCGCCGGCGATGATCATCGACGCGCCCAGCACGGGGCCGGCTACGGCGTATCCCGGCAGCGGGGTGTGTTCCGTGATGAGGAGTCCGGTGACGAGGGCGGTGCCCAGGCCCAGCCAGGAGACCAACGCGGCGAGCCCCCGGGGCATGCGGGAGAGGAAGGGCGCCCACAGGGCGAGCAGGACGCCGATGGTGAGTTCCCAGATGCGGGCGTGGGTGCCGAAGTAGGCCTGGGGCTGGTTGGTCGTGGTCTGGGTGTAGCCGACGTAGAACGAGCCGCCCACCACCGCCATGAGGACCACGCCCACCAGGAGGCGGTTGCGGAAGACCGCCCGGCTGAGCCAGGCCGCTACGACGAGCACGATCGGGGCCGCGAGGTAGAACTGCTCCTCGATGCCGAGCGACCAGAAGTGCTGGTACGGGGACTGGGTGCCGTCGTTCGCGAAGTAGTCGGTGCCGTTCTCGGCCAGCCGCCAGTTGATGACGCTCAGCGAGGCGGCGAGTCCGTCGTCCATGTACTCGCGGAACCTGAACGGGCTCGCGTAGAGCCAGGACAGGACACCCACCACCACGATGGTGAAGGCGGCGCCCGGCGCCAGACGACGGAAGCGGCGGGCCCAGAACTTGCTCAGGGAGACCTTGCCGGTCTTGCCGATCTCGGCGAGGAGCTGGCTGCCGATGAGGAAGCCGCTGAGCACGAAGCTGACGTCCACGCCGCCGTGGATGTCGAGTATGCCGCAGTGCATGCTGACGACCATCATGATGGCGACGGCACGCAGGCCCTGAATGTCCGGCCGGTACTTGCGCAGGCGTTCCGCGTTCGCGGCCTGTGAACGATGGCGGGTCACGGTTCTCCAGTAACTGTCCGGGCTGACCGGCGACTTCAGTGGACCGTCGGGCAGGCGACAGCTGTACCGCTGACGCGCACGCCCTGGGCGGGGATGCGGATGCCGCACGACAGCCTCAGCTGGGCCGGCAGTTCGTTCTGGGCGCCGACATGGGAGTGGCAGCCCACCACGGCTTCACGGAGAAACGATTCGCTGCCGATCGAGGAGTCGTGGTCCACCACGGACTCGCGTACCTGGGCGCCCTCGGCCACCGTGACGTTGGCGCCGATGATGGAGCGGTCGACGACCACGTGCGCGCCGATGACGGCGTCCGGGCCGACCGTCGAGCCGCCCGTGACGCGGGCGGTCGGGTCGATGACCGCCGTGGGGTGGACCAGGGCCTCGGCCGGCCGCTCCACGAGGGGCGAGGGCGCCTTGCCGGTGACCAGGTCGGCGGAGCCGTGCACGAAGGCCAGCGGGGTGCCGAGGTCACGCCAGTACTCGGCCGTGGTGTGGCCGAACACGTGCTGCCCCGCGGCGACCAGTTGAGGGAAGGTCTCCTGCTCGACGGAGACCTCGCGGTCGGCCGGGATGGCGTCGAGGACGGAGCGGCGGAAGACGTAGCAGCCGGCGTTGATCTGGTCGGTGACGATCTCCTCGGCCGTCTTGGGCTTCTCCAGGAAGGACAGCACTCTTCCGGCCTCGTCGGTGGGGACCAGGCCGAAGGCGCGCGGGTCGGCGACCCGGGTGAGGTGCAGCGTCACCTCCGCGTCCCGTGCCTCGTGCCGGGCCAGGAGGGCGCGCAGGTCGACGCCGGACAGGATGTCGCCGTTGAGGACGAGTACCGGCGCGTCCGCCGCGTCGCCGCGCAGCAGGCGCCCGGCGTTGCGGATCGCGCCGCCCGTGCCGAGCGGCACTTCCTCGACGGCGTAGGAGATCTCCAGGTTCTGGGAGAAGTCCCGGAACTCCTCCTCGAAGAGCCCGGCCAGGTACGAGGTGGCGAAGACGACGTGTTCGACGCCGGCGTCCATCAGCTTGGCTATCTGGTGCCGGATGAAGGAGGAGCCCGCGACGTTGAGGAGCGGCTTCGGGGTGTGGTTCGTGAGAGGTCGCAGGCGGGTTCCCTTGCCGCCCACGAGGATGATGGCTTCCTGCATGATTGCCTCGCTCGGTCAGCTCGCGGTGTCGGTGCCAGGGCCTGCGTAGTCAGAGCTGAAGCAGGTCTTGATGGCCTTCTCGGTGAGGGGACGTCCGGCGAAGTCGAGCCGGGAGGCGGTCTTGTCGTCGGGGGCGGTGTTCGGGTCGTCGTCGAAGTGGATCGACCACCAGTAGACGCCCTGCATCTTCCGTTCCTGGACGACCTGACAGACCGCCTCGTACCAGTTGGCCTGCACCTTCTGGTTGACCGTGCGCCGGGCGTAGAAGTCACCGGGCGCGTGGTAGGCGCCGTTCATGGCGCCGATGCCGGACTCCGCGATGAGGATGTTGGGCAGCGGGCCGGCGGCCTTGCGGTCCAGCCAGTCGTTCCAGCCCTCGACGAGGTCCCCGACGGGCGCGGTGTCCGCCACCTTGACCGGGAAGTAGGCGTCGACGCCGAGGTGGTTGACCGGCATGTTGATGCGGCCGGAGACGTAGTTGTCCCAGTTGGCGTCGTAGGAGACCTCGCCGGAGAAGGTCTTCTCGGCCGAGTCGACCAGGGTGTTCCAGCCCGGGTCGCCCTCCAGGGAGTTGAGCTCGGTGCCGATGACGAAGGTGTTCGTCCTCGTCTCGTCGGCGGCCTTGAGATACGGGGTGAGGAGCTTCTTGTACGAGGCGAACCAGGCGGAGCGGGAGCCGGGCTCGATGTTGCCGCGCCAGCCGTTCCCCTGGGTCAGGTTCCCCTCGTCCATGATCGGGCGCAGCGTGGTGCGGAAACCGGCGTCCTTGAACACCTTCAGCACGCGCTGGACGCGCTCGGGGGACGGGGTCTTGGCGCCGGCCGTGAGCTCGTTGGAGGTGGCGCTCTCGATGTAGAACGGGAAGGAGAGGGCCACCGAGTTCGCGCCGAGGCCGACGAGGTACTTGGCGTGCTTGGCGGCCTGCTTCTCGATGAACGAGTCCGAGCGCTGGGTCTTCTCCTCCTCCCAGTAGAGCTGTACGCCCCACTGCGCCATGCCCTTCTTCCAGGGCCGGGCGACCTGGAGGGTGTCGGCGGGGGAGGACGAGGACTCGGAGGGTGTGGACTTGGTGCCGTCGGTGCCGCCGGCCGGGTCGGCGGAGTCCGCGGAGTCGCCGATGACGATCCTGGGCAGGGCCGAGCCCGACTCCCAGCGCACCGGGTGGTCGCCGAGGACGAAGGGCGTGCCCAGCACGACGGTGAGGACGGTCACCGGGAAAATGGCAAGCAAAGGCAGTCGTGAACGCATGTCAGTGGTCTTCCGGGTGGTCAGGCGGGCTTGGCGATCACGACGAACTTGTTCTCCTCACGCCGGACGAACTTCAGGAAGCCCTTGAAGCCGCCGAGTCCTTCCAGCACGGAGAAGACGGGGATCAGCGCGACCACCACGATCGGCTCCCACCACTTGCGCCGCCCGCTGACCGACGCGAGCGCGTTCAGCCGCAGACCCTCCCAGTAGGTCCAGATGACGTAGGCGAAGTTGAGCGCCCACAGGAGCACGATGGACTGGGTCACCGGCGAGGTGTTCATGTCGTTGATGAGCCAGCCGACGAGCAGTACGGCGCCGATGTGCTGCAGCGGGCCGAGGATCCAGGTGGTCACGCAGATCGACAGGAACCAGCGGTAGCGCAGGGGCACGGCCCGGTTGAAGCAGAGCGCCACCAGGCCCCAGGCCCAGCGGTCGCGCTGCTTGACGAAGTCGGCGGCGCTGGCGGGGGAGGCGCCGTAGCAGCGGCCGTTGAACCAGTCGCTGCGGCCCGGGTACTTGCGGCAGAAGGTCAGGGCGAGACGTGCGTCCTCGACGATCTCCTTGGGGCCGAAGTCCCAGCCGATCTCGGCCTCGATGGACGCCCGCAGCACCAGCAGCTCACCGTGCACGCCGGCGGCCGGAGTGCCCATGCCGGTCAGCGCGCGGAAGCGGGCGATGTCGTCGGCGGGGCGCACGGCGTCCGCGAGCCAGGTGAACATGTTGACCGCGTTCTCACGGGGGTACGTGAGGATGCCCTGCGCCATGTGCTTGGCGTCGTCGGGGTGGGCACGGCGCTGGCGGTTGATGAACTGGGCGAGCGAGGACGCGGTGTCGGGGCCGACGCCGGTGTCGTCGTCCATGTGCAGCACCCACACGTAGTCGAGGGCCTCGCCCTCCTCGATGCGCAGCTCGTGGGCGTAGTGGTTGGCGCGGGCCTTGAAGCGGGTGCCGTTGGCCGGGACGTAGTCCTTGGGGACGGTGACGACCCGGATCAGCGGGTGGGAGTCGGCGAGCCGGTCGATGGCCTCCGTCGCCTCGCAGCCCTCCTCGGTGAGGATGTCGACCCGCATGTACGGGAACCACTCCGGCAGGTGCTCGACGTAGCTGAGGACCGAGCGCTCCAGGGCCGGGTAGGTGTCGTGCCGTCCGATGGTCGGGCACAGGACGATCAGGAAGTCCTGTTCGGCCGGTGCCGGCGGGGTCATCCGGTCGCTCTTGCGGACCCGTCGGCGGATCAGCAGGGCTCCCTGGATGCCGACCAGCACACCGGCCACCGGCAGGGACCAGACGACGGTCAGGATCCAGCTCATCAGGGACGAGCTGGGCCGGTAGCTCCAGAGTCCGAACGCGACCAGCAGAATGAACGGCAGCAGGAACGGGAGGATTCCCGGTTTCCAGGCCGCTGTGCGCTTCGCGAGTTTCTGATGGTGCCGCGAATGCGGCACGCCCCCCTCGACCAGTGTCGATGCCATGACGACTGCGGAACTCCTGTGAGATCGGTGGTGCGTTGAGGCAGCAACAGATCTCGGCCCTGGCACGCACAGCGCACCACGGCACGTCTACTTCGGGCTTCTGCCCCCCAACGCCTTCATTGGCGCTTCGGCCCTGTCGCCGCTCAGATGCCCCCCCAGGCGCCCAAACAACAGGCCGAACAGATGGCCGATCCTTGCATATATGTGTCGGACATTGGAACGGATGTGAGAAAGGTGTGTTCAAATGTTAACGAAGTCACCGGCCGTTATCACCATCGGTGATCCGTATGTCCGCTTCACATCGCTGTCGCTGTTCTTGCGCCGAGGCTCGCTGAGGTTGTCGTACGACAGTGCCTGGCCCCATACCGTCCACAGCACCCACGGCGTGCTGGTCAGGGTGTCGGGGCGGGCGGAGTTGAGCGGCACATGGAAGGACTCGGCGAGGACGCGGGGCTTGCGGTACGGCTCCAGGCCCCGGTACCAGACCTCCGTCCAGGCGCCCGTGCCGAAAGGCTCGGCGGGGGTGTCGCTGTAGTCGTCGACGCCCACGACATCGACGTAGCGGCCGCCCGGGTAGTAGTCCCGTGGCTCTCGGGCGTACGTCCCCTCCCAGGAGTTCGGCGCCCAGACGAAGACCAGGTTGTGCAGTCCGCGCCGGTGCACGAGGTAGTCGTAGGTCAGCCGCCACAGCCTCCGGAACGCGGCGGGGTCCTGGCCCGCCCACCAGAAGCCCCGGCCGGGTGCCGTGTTCATCTCGTGGTACGGGCGCAGCAGCACCGGCACACCTCGGCCGGCGAGATAGCCGAGATGGTCCGCGAGGAAGGCGAGGTCCTGCAACAGGTGCCCGTGCTCGGTGCTGCCCGGGGTGACCACCCGGGCGAACCAGTCCGCTTCCCGGGCGCCGGGCGAGTTGCGGTGCAGCGTCTGCGCGAAGCCCTTGACGGGGCTGCCCGGGTAGGGCTGGTGGAAGGAGAAGCCGACGATGCCCGCCGGGCCGCCGTCGCCCCGCGGCAGGGAGACCTCGGCGCCGTCGGCGCAGTCCGTGTGCCCGCCGGTGGGGCGGTACGAGCCGTCGGCCGGCCGGGGCAGACCCGCCCACACGCCGACCGCCAGATCCACCGCGTCCTCGGTGTACCCCCACTGCGGCCGGCAGCTCGGCCAGGCGCGGGAGTAGGAGCGGGACTGGCCCACCGCCCAGCCAGGACGGTCGTAGCCCGGCCCGAGGTCCAGTTCCACGAAGCCGGGCAGCCGGCCGGTGATGTCCCGGGCCTTGCGGTAGTAGTAGCCCGGCTGTTTCACGCCCCGGTAGTCGCCGTACTCGGGGTTGTACCGCTCGTTGTGCAGCTCGACGTGCTGCCCGATCACCGTGCGGCTCGGGCGGCCGCGGCGGGCGTCGTTCTCCAGGCCCGCCAGCAGGGCGTACACCCGGCGTGCGGCGACCGTCGCCCTCGGGTCCCGGGTCCGCAGATCGGTGGGCACGAGCGTGGTCCCGCCCGGCTCCCCGTCCGTCTCCTCCCGCCAGGCCCACAGGCCCAGCGGCGCCAGCAGCGCGGCACCCGCTGCCGCACCGAGCAGCCCGATCCGGCCTCGCATCCGCACAGCCCCCGCCCCTCCCCGACGCGTTCGTGAGGAGATTGTCCCCCGCCCGGGGGCGGGGGACCGCGGTGAGGCCGGGCGTTACTCGCCGGCCGCTGCCGACGCCTGGATCTCGCCGCGCCTGCGGATCTGACGGAAGGCGAAGTCCTCCAGGGTCTCGCCGACCTGGAAGGCGTCCGTGTCCTTGTCCGTCATGTTCTTGCCGCTGGTGAAGCCGGTGATGGTGAAGTAGGCGTAACGGCCGTAGGAGTTGGCGGTCGACAGGCAGATCGAGGTCGTGCAGAAGTCCTTGATGCCCTTGCCGGACAGCGACCTGATGATGTCCTTCTTGGTGTTGACCTTGCCCTTGACCTTGGTGGCCTGCGCCGCGTTGTCGAAGACCGCCACGCCGACCGTCACCGCGACGCCGTCCTTCACGTACGAGACGCGCATGAAGCTGGTGCACTTGTTGTCGGTGAGGATCTTCGGCAGGCCGCCCTTGGTGGCCGCGGAGCAGTTCTTCGTGTCGTCCGTCGCGCCCTTCTTGTACACCGTGTCACTGCCCACGGTCAGCTGGGTGCCCGGGAAGAGGCTCTCCGCGCTGAGCGGGGCGGTGTCCTTGCTCTTGCTGGAGACGAAGTCCTTCGGGTCCAGCGGCGGCGGAGCGCTCGTCGACGCGAACGACGGGGCGGTGGTCTGGGTCGGCAGGCCTGAGCTGCCCGGGACGCCGGAAGCCGGCTTGTTCGCGGCCGGGTTGCCGTCGTTCGCCGACACCACGGCCACGGCGACCGCGGCACCGATGGCGACGGTGGCCAGCGCGCCGCCGCCGATGAAGAGCAGCCGGCGCCGTTTGTTGCGCGTCTCGGACGCCTCCGCGAGTGCGGCCCAGTCCGGCGTCTCGTCGGTGCCGCTGTTCCACGGCTGCTGGGAATGCGGTGTCCAGGGATCCCACTGGGACTGGGGTCCCCCCTGCTGCCCGTAGCTCATGGGGCGCATCTTAGACGGACCGAGGGTGTGCCGGTCCGCCCCAAGAGGCGCACCCGCACCTAGCGTTCACACGATGAGCGAGCGCAAAAGCGACATCTCCGGGTGGTTGGTACGACGGGCGACGTGGCATCTGTGGGGGGCGCTCGGGGTGGTGCTGGCCGCCCTTGTGGTGCGTACGGCCCGGGTGACCTCGGACGGAGGGATGGACAACGCCATCGTCGTGCGGGCGGCGCGGGTGTGGTGGGCCGGGGGTTCGCCGTATGACGACTCCCACTTCCTCTATTTGCCGGGCGCGGTGCTGGCGGCGGCGCCTCAGGTGCTGCTGCCGCGCGGTGTGCTGTGCGTGCTGGTGCCGTTGGCGGTGACCGGGTGTCTGGTCGGGGGCTGGATGTGTGCTCTACGTCTCTACGGCGTCCCGCTGCGCAGTCGCTTCGCCGCGCTCGGGCTGCTCGGGCTCGCGGCCGGGTTCGCGCCGTTCGCCCACCTCGTCCAGTTGGGGAACTGGACGGCGACGGCGGCCCTGGCTCTTCCGCTGGGGTTGCTGCTGGCCGGGCGGGGGCGGTGGGTGGCGGCGGGTGCGGTGATCGGGGCGGCGGTGGCGCTGAAGCCGCTGCTGGCGCCGGCGGCGTTGGTGTTCGTGTTCGCGGGGCGGTGGCGGGGGTTGGGGGCGCTGGTCGGGGTGCCGGTGGTGGCGTCGGCGGGGGCGGCGTTGCTGCTGCCGGATCCGGCGGGGTTCTTCACGCGGACCCTGCCGTTTCTGCTGAGCGGGGACGACGGGTTCGTACGGCTATATGAGGCGTCGCCCGGTGCGGTGCTGCCGCGGGTGGGGGTGCCGGGGGTGCTCGCCGGGGCGATCGGGATGGTGCTGGCCGGGGTGGGGGTGGGGTGTGCGTGGTGGCGGTGGCGACGGGGGGACGGTGGGGCGGTGCGGCTCGCGGAGACGGCGGCGATGGTGATGCTCTCGGCGTTCCTGGTGGCCAGGCCGTCCTACGACCACTATCTGCTGGTTGTCGTGCCCTTGCTGGTGGCGGGGTTGCCGTGTGCGGGGACGGTGGCTCGGGGGCCGTGGTTCTGGCTGGCGCTGGTGCCGCAGCTGCCCGGTGTGAGCTGGCCGTATCTGGAGACGGTGCAGCGGCGGGCGTTCCGGGACGCGGTGACGCTGTGTGCGACGGCGGTGACACTGGCCGCCCGCTGCCGGCGAGGTGCTTCCGCGCACCCGCCGCCCCTGCCCGTCCCGTCCTCCAGGGGCTCCGCCCCATCGGCCCCGGCCCCGACCCGGTCGGCCGAGACGTGGCCGCGGGCGGCACCAGAGGCGCCCGGGGCGGGGGAGTGAGCGCCGGTGTCGCGTCGAGCGCGCCGTGCATCGCGCGCAGCGCGTCCGGCCCAGGTGCTCCCAGTGCCGGGGACGGCTTCCGGTGCCGACTCACCGCCGGGGCGTTTATCCTGGTCGGCGGACAGCGGGGCAGTCGTCGTCACGCCATTTTGACCCGGCCGAGGCGCCGCAGGTATCCTGCATGTTCGTTGTGTATTGGCTTGCTCATTCTCACGGGACGGGCCCTTACACCGGTCCACCGGGCCGATGACCAGCGACCCCACGTACGCGGTATGCGTCGCCGCAGTGCGGTCCAGGCTGTCGTGATCGTTTCGGTGACCTGTTCAGGACCATTCACTCGAAGCGAAGGCTACGAACCGTGCGTACGTACAGCCCCAAGCCCGGCGATGTGACGCGCCAGTGGCACGTCATTGACGCTCAGGACGTCGTCCTGGGTCGTCTCGCCAGCACCGCCGCCTCCATCCTGCGGGGCAAGCACAAGCCGATCTACGCGCCCCACGTCGACACCGGTGACTTCGTCATCATCATCAACGCCGACAAGGTGCACCTCTCTGGCAACAAGCGGACCCAGAAGATGGCGTACCGCCACTCCGGCTACCCGGGTGGTCTGCGCTCCGTCCGTTACGACGAGCTCCTCGACAAGAACCCTGAGAAGGCGATCGAGAAGGCCGTCAAGGGCATGCTCCCCAAGAACACGCTGGGCCGTCAGATGCTCTCGAAGCTGAAGGTCTACAAGGGTGACCAGCACCCGCACGGCGCGCAGCAGCCGCAGCCGTACGAGATCACCCAGGTCGCGCAGTAAGTCCGGCCACCCCCTAAGCCTGAAGAGAATCTGAGGAGAATCGTGGCCGAGACCACTGCCGAGCAGCCGCTCGAAGAGCTTGACATCGACAGCTACACCACCGAGTCCGAGGTTCCGGTGGAGGGTGAATACACCTCCGAGTCCCTCGCCTCGCGCTTCGGTGAGCCCCAGCCGGCCGCCGGCCTGGGCCGCCGCAAGAACGCCATCGCCCGCGTCCGGATCGTTCCGGGCACCGGCAAGTGGAAGATCAACGGTCGCACCCTCGAGGACTACTTCCCGAACAAGGTGCACCAGCAGGAAGTCAACGAGCCGTTCAAGGTTCTCGAGCTCGAGGGCCGTTACGACGTCGTCGCCCGCATCGCCGGTGGCGGTGTCTCCGGTCAGGCCGGTGCGCTCCGTCTCGGTGTCGCCCGCGCGCTGAACGAGGCCGACGTCGACAACAACCGCGGCCCGCTGAAGAAGGCCGGCTTCCTCAAGCGCGACGACCGTGCGGTCGAGCGCAAGAAGGCCGGTCTCAAGAAGGCCCGCAAGGCCCCGCAGTACAGCAAGCGCTAAGCGCAAGCTGCCTCTGCACGTACTCCGGTACTCCGAACGCCCCGGCGGCACAGCACAGTGCCGCCGGGGCGTTCGTTTTATCACCGGCCTCGGGCGTATAACGGCACAAGACGTTCAAAGGCTTGTGTGATCCGATGCCGCAGGCATGGAATGCCGGGAAGCGGGAGCCGCCGGCCGCGGACGGCGGACCGGCTCCGCTTCCGGATCTGAAGTTTCCTCAGGAGGACAAGTGGGACGACTCTTCGGCACGGACGGCGTGCGCGGCGTCGCCAACGCGGACCTGACGGCCGAGATGGCGCTCGGTCTGTCCGTGGCGGCCGCGCATGTACTGGCCGAGGCGGGCACCTTCGAGGGCCACCGGCCGAAGGCGGTGGTCGGACGGGATCCGCGTGCGTCCGGGGAGTTCCTGGAGGCCGCCGTGGTGGCCGGCCTGGCGAGTGCGGGCGTCGACGTGCTGCGCGTCGGCGTGCTGCCGACGCCCGCGGTGGCGTTCCTGACCGGCTCGCTCGGCGCCGACCTCGGCGTCATGCTCTCCGCCAGCCACAACGCCATGCCCGACAACGGCATCAAGTTCTTCGCCCGCGGCGGCCACAAGCTCGCCGACGAGCTGGAGGACCGTATCGAGACCGTCTACGACGAGCACCGGCACGGTGAACCGTGGGAGCGGCCGACGGGTGCGGCGGTCGGGCGGGTGCGGTCGTACGACGAGGGGTTCGAGGAGTACGTCGCCCATATCCTCGGCGTGCTGCCCAACCGGCTGGACGGGCTGAAGATCGTCCTCGACGAGGCGCACGGCGCCGCGGCCGGTGTGTCGCCCGAGGTGTTCAAGCGGGCCGGCGCCGAGGTCGTGACCATCGGTGCCGAGCCGGACGGGCTCAACATCAACGACGGGTGCGGTTCCACGCATCTGGAGCAGCTGAAGGCCGCCGTCGTCGAGCACGGTGCCGCCCTCGGGATCGCGCACGACGGTGACGCCGACCGCTGCCTCGCCGTCGACCACACCGGCGAGGAGGTGGACGGAGACCAGATCCTGGCGGTGCTCGCGCTGGACATGCGGGAGCGGTCCGTGCTGCGCGCCGACACCGTGGTGGCGACCGTCATGTCGAACCTCGGCTTCAAACTGGCGCTGGAGCGCGAGGGGCTGAAGCTGGTGCAGACCGCTGTGGGCGACCGGTATGTGCTGGAGGAGATGAAACAGCACGGGTACGCCCTCGGCGGCGAGCAGTCCGGGCATGTGATCATCCTCGATCACGCGACGACCGGTGACGGCACGCTGACCGGGCTGCTGCTGGCCGCTCGGGTCGCGCAGACCGGTCGCACGCTGCGAGAGCTCGCCGCTGTGATGGAGCGGTTGCCTCAGGTACTGATCAATGTGCCGGATGTGGACAGGTCCCGGGTGAAGACGTCGGCGGAGCTGGCGGCGGCGGTCGCGGACGCGGAGCGGGAACTCGGGGGCACCGGGCGGGTGTTGTTGCGCCCGTCAGGGACCGAGCCGTTGGTGCGGGTGATGGTCGAGGCCGCGGACATCGATCAGGCGCGGTCGGTGGCCGGGCGGCTGGCCGATGTGGTGAAGTCCGCGCTGGGGTAGTTGGCCTAGCCGGCGTTCGTGCGTTGGCGCCCTTTTCTCCACAGCCATTTCTGGGCCAGTAGTGTCAGGGCGCCGGCCACTACGATGCCCAGCAGGTTCAGCAGGAGCTGTTCCGTGGAGCCCCACGTCTGCTTCGTGTCGCCGTAGCTCAGGGCCACCGCCGCGTTGGCCGCAGCCGGGACCGTGGTGACCGAGATGGCCACGCCGACCAGGGCGCCGGACTTGGCGGAGGTCAGGGAGAGGGTGCCGGCGATGCCGGCGAGGACCGCCACGATGAACGAGAAGGCGTCGGGGGCGTAGACGAAGGCCGTGCTCGGGCGGTCGGCCTCCAGCCGTTCCTTCGAGAACAGGTCCAGCGAGTCCATGAACGAGCTGAAGCCGACCGTCACCGCCATGGCGACGGCGAAACCGACGACGAGCGCGATCAGCGACCGCAGGGCGAGCCGGGGCGCCCGCTGGACGATCGCCGTGCTGAGCCCGGCCAGCGGGCCGAACTCCGGGCCGACCGCCATCGCGCCCACGATCAGGATCGCGTTGTCGAGCACGACACCGCAGGCCGCGATCATCGTGGCGAGCGTGAGGAAGGCGAGGTAGGTGGCGGAGAGCGTCGACTCCTCGTGCGTCGCGTCGGCCAGGTGCTCCCACAGCACCGCGTCGGCGCCCTCGCCGGGGGCGTCCGCCTCGGCCTTGTCGGCCCGCTTGGACAGCGACAGGTCGATGTTCTCCACGGCGATGGAGCCGCACTCCTCGATGCCCAACTCCTGAAGGTCGGTGAGGAGTTCGTCGCCCGCCTCGCGCGCCACGTCGCACAGCACGAGGTCCCCGACGGGGTTGCGGGCGGCGCCGGGCAGGACGGCGACATGGGCCGTCCCCACCGTCTTCTCGATGAGGCGGACCACGTCGTCGGTCTTGTCGGACGGCGTGATCAGGCGCAGGTGCAGCATGGCGGCAGCGTAGCCGTCACAGCTTGCGCAGGCTGAGCCGCTGCACCTTGTGGTCCGGGCCCTTGCGGACGACCAGGGTGGCCCGTCCGCGGGTGGGCGCGATGTTCTCGACCAGGTTGGGCTTGTTGATGGTGCGCCACATCGTGCGGGCGTAGTCGAGGGCCTCGTCCTCGGACACCTGGGTGTACTTGCGGAAGTACGACGAGGGGTTCTGGAAGGCCGTCTCGCGCAGCCGCTTGAAGCGGTTGAGGTACCAGTGCTCGATGTCCTCGGTGCGCGCGTCGACGTACACGCTGAAGTCGAAGTAGTCGGCGAGGCCGACCCGGGTGCGGCCGTCCTTGCCGGGCAGGGCGGGCTGGAGGACGTTGAGGCCCTCGACGATCAGGATGTCGGGGCGGCGGACCGTGAGCTTCTGGTCCGGGACGCGGTCGTAGATCAGGTGGGAGTAGACGGGGGCCGTGACCTCGTCCTTGCCGGCCTTGATGTCGGCGACGAACCGGGTCAGGGCGCGGCGGTCGTAGGACTCGGGGAAACCTTTCCGCGACATCAGGCCGCGGGCCTGGAGCTCCTTGGTGGGGAGCAGGAAGCCGTCGGTGGTGACCAGCTCGACGCGTGGGTGCTCGGGCCAGCGGGAGAGCAGGGCCTGGAGAAGACGGGCGACCGTGGACTTGCCCACGGCGACCGAGCCGGCGACCCCTATGACGAACGGCGTGCCGGACTGGGAGCCCTGTTCGCCGAGGAAGGTGTTCAGGGCGCCGCGCAGGCCGTCGGTGGCGCCCACGTAGAGGTTGAGGAGGCGGGAGAGCGGGAGGTAGATGTCCCGGACCTCGTCGAGGTCGATGACATCGCCGAGACCGCGCAGCTTCTCGACCTCCTCCGCGGTGAGCGGCAGCGGGGTCTTGTCGCGCAGCGCGCTCCACTCCGAGCGGGTGAGGTCGACGTAGGGAGTCGCCTCCGGCCTGGGCCGGTGGGCGCTCCGGGGCATCGAGGAGACCGGAGAGATCACAGTCCATTGTGAGCCGAGTTTGAACGAGGCGGGGGGTGGGCTGCGTCACGCGGCACCGGGCGGGCGCACGCGAAAAGGCGTCAAGCCGCCGACGCGGGCGGAGGTCGTGAGGATGTCGTCGTTCAGTGGGTACCCGTGACCGGCGCGTGACCGTCCCGTGCCGGTCCTGTGCGATTCCTGGCAGGACGGGGGGCTCGGGACGGCCTTTGTACGGTGGGGATGGAACGCTCGCAGTCGGACGATCGCGGGTCGCCGACCGGCACCAGACAAGGCGACGACAGAACGGTGAACGGATGAGCCAGGCGGACACCCAGCTCCTCGACCTGTCCAAGGGGCGGCGCACAGGAGAGGGGGCGGCCGCACCAGCGGTCCCGTCGCCCCCCGGGGTGCCGGCCGCGGAGATGCGGCCACCAGTACAGCGGCTGGCCGCGCTCGACGGCCTGCGGTTCCTGGCGGCCCTTGCCGTGGTGCTGTTCCACTTCGTCGGCCAGCAAGCGTCGACGATGGAGAAGATCTGGGGCCGCCCCTACCAGAGCGTCTTCCCCGAGGCCCATGCCTATTTCGCCTTCGGCCGGCTCGGCGTCGACCTGTTCTTTCTGATCAGTGGCTTCGTCATCTGCATGAGCGCCTGGGACCGCAGCCTGCGTGACTTCTTCATCTCGCGGGTGACCCGGCTGTACCCGATGTACTGGATCTCGGTCGTCCTGGCGGCCTGTGTCATCTTCCTCACCGACACGCCGTTCGGGCATGCCAATCCGCGGGTCATCTTCGCCAACCTCACGATGCTCCAGCAGCCCCTCGGTGTGAAGAACCTCGACTCGGTCTACTGGACGCTCTGGCCGGAGCTGTGCTTCTACCTGACCTTCGGGGTCGTGGTGTGGAAGGGCCTCACCTACCAGCGGGTCGTCGTCTACTGCGGGCTGTGGACCGTCGCCGCGGTGCTCGCTCCCGCCGCCGACATCCCCCTGCTCACGCTGCTGGTCAACCCGCCCTCCGCGCCGTACTTCATCGCGGGCATGGCCTTCTACCTGATGTACCGGTTCCGGTCCACGCCGCTGCTGTGGGGCATCGTCGTGATGTCGTGGCTGCTGGCCCTGCACTTCCTGCTCACCCCGGACGGCGGCCGCAACGACTGGGACACCTGGGCGCCGTGGCGTGGCTGGCTGGTCCTCGCGGTCAGTGTCTTCTTCGTGCTGATCGCCGCCATCGCGCTCGGTCTGACCAGCAGGATCCGCTGGCGCTGGCTCACGGTCGCCGGGACGATGACGTTCCCGCTGTATCTGCTGCACGATGTCCTCGGCCTGACCATCGCCCGCCACTACGGCGACCGGGTCGACCCCTGGACACTGGTCGCCGTCACGGTCAGTGGCCTCGTGCTGCTGTCGTATCTGGCCCATCGCTTTGTCGAACGGCCGGTCGCCGCGAGGATGCGACGCTGGCTGAAATCGGCCAGCTTCAGCGTCCAGCCGCCGCCCCGACGCCGCTGAGCCCTGCGGGTACCCCTCGGGGGAGAGAACCTACGAAGCGCGGAATGTCAGTGGTGTGCGTCACAGTTGTGGGAGAGGTGGGCCCGGTCGGGCCCCCGATCCCGGCGGGCGACCTGGCCAGAGGCAGCAGGCGTGAGGGGTGCTCATGACGACGTATGCGATAGAGGCGGAGGGCCTGGTCAAGCGGTTCAAGGAGACCGAGGCGCTGGCCGGCGTCGATCTCGGGGCCCGCAGGGGCTCGGTGCTGGGGCTGCTGGGACCCAACGGCGCGGGCAAGACGACCGCCGTCCGGATCTTCGCCACGCTGCTCCAGCCGGACGGGGGCACGGCCCGGGTGGCCGGGCACGACGTGGTCCGCGAGGCCGGGGTCGTCCGGGCGATGGTCGGGCTGACCGGGCAGTACGCGGCGGTGGACGAGAACCTGACCGGCACGGAGAACCTGCTGCTCATCGGCCGGCTGCTCGGTCTGTCCCGGCGGGACGCCAGGGCGAGGGCCCGTGAGCTGCTGGAGCGCTTCCAGCTGGTGGACGCGGCCGGGCGGGCCGTGAAGACCTTCTCCGGCGGTATGCGCAGGCGCCTGGACCTGGCCGCCAGCCTCGTGGGCCGGCCCAGCATCCTCTTCCTGGACGAGCCGACCACGGGCCTCGACCCGCGCAGCCGCGGTGAGCTGTGGGACCTGCTGCGGGGCCTGGTCGCGGACGGGGCGACGGCGCTGCTGACCACGCAGTATCTGAACGAGGCCGATGTGCTCGCCGACGACATCGTGGTGATCGACAAGGGACGGGTGATCGCCGAGGGCACCCCGGACCAGCTGAAGTCGCAGGTCGGAGGGCAGGTGCTGGAGCTGCGGCCGGTGCTGGGAGAGGACCTCGCGCGGGCGCATGTGCTGGTGGCCGGGGCCGCGGGGCCTCAGGCCCGGATCGAGGGCGAGACGATCACCGCCCCGGTGAAGGACCCCGAGCTGATGCCGGCCGTCGTGCGCACCCTCGACCGTGAGGGGATCGCGGTCGGTGAGCTTGCGCTGCGCCGCTCCTCGCTCGACGAGGTCTTCCTCGCGCTGACCGGCCACCGCGCCGAGCCGGGCGATCCCGAGGGCAACGGCGGTGCGGCCGCCCGGGACGAGGACGACGCGGAGCTGCGGGAGGCCGAGGTGCGCAAGGCGGTGATGCGGCCATGACCGCCACCGCCACGACCATCACGGCCCCGGTCACCAAGTCGGGTCGCGTCCGACCGCTCGACGGACTCCGCCAGACCTTCACGATGGCCTGGCGGAGCCTCGTCGCGGTCAAGCACAACCCGCTGGAGCTGGTCGACTACAGCATCACGCCGATCATGTTCGTGTTCCTCTTCACGTATGTGCTGGGCGGGCAGATGGCCGGGTCGCCCGAGGCGTACCTGAAGTACGCGCTGCCCGGGATCATCGTCCAGAACACCCTGTTCATGACCATGTACACGGCCATGGCGCTCAACACCGACCTCACCAAGGGCGTCTTCGACCGCCTGCGCAGCCTGCCGATAGCCCGCTCCGCCCCGCTCATCGGCCGTATCACCGCGGACCTCGCCAAGCACGTCTGGGCGATGCTGCTGATGATCGGCCTCGGTTTGCTGCTCGGCTTCCGGGTCACCGGGGGAGTGGACGGACTGGTGCTCGGGATGCTGCTGGTGGTCGTCTTCGCCGCGGCGGTCTCGTGGAGCGCGGTGCTCATCGGGATGCTCGCCGGGGACGCGGAGAAGGTGCAGGCCTTCGCGTTCACGATCATCTTCCCGATCACCTTCACCAGCAGCGCCTTCGTCATGGTCGACACGATGCCGGGCTGGCTTCAGGCGTGGAGCGACGTCAATCCGGTGACGCATCTGTCGGACGCGTTCCGGGGGCTGTTGCTGGGTGGGGCGGTGGCGGAGCCGGTGTTGTGGTCGTTGGTGTGGGCCGCGGGGATCGCGGTGGTGTTCTATCCGGTGGCCATGCGGGCCTATCGGGCCAAGACATGAGTTGGCCTTCGGGGCGTGCGGACCGGGTGCTCGTACCCCGGTGGGAATTTCCGAATTCGGGCAGGCGGCGCGGTGTTCGGGGGCGAACTCGGTGACGTCCGGACCGTAGGCTGCCGCGCATGTGCGGAATCGTGGGATACGTGGGGTCGCAGTCGGCGCTGGAGATTGTCACGGCCGGACTGAAGCGGCTGGAGTACCGGGGGTACGACTCGGCGGGGGTCGCCGTCCTGGCGGACGGGGGGCTGGCGGCCGCGAGGAAGGCCGGGAAGCTCGTCAATCTGGAGAAGGAGCTGACGGAGCGGCCCCTGCCGACCGGGACCACCGGGATCGGGCACACGCGGTGGGCCACTCATGGTGGGCCGACCGATGCCAACGCCCATCCGCATCTCGACAACGCCGGGCGCGTCGCCGTCGTGCACAACGGGATCATCGAGAACTTCGCAGGGCTGCGTGCCGAGTTGGAGGAGCGGGGGCACGAGCTGGGGTCGGAGACCGACACCGAGGTGGTGGCTCACCTGCTCGCCGAGGAGTTCTCGGTGACCGCCGATCTCGCCGAGGCCATGCGGCTGGTGTGCCGGCGGCTGGAGGGGGCCTTCACGCTGGTCGCCGTGCATGCCGATGAGCCCGATGCGGTGGTCGGGGCGCGGCGGAACTCGCCGCTGGTGGTGGGCGTTGGGGAGGGTGAGGCCTTCCTCGCCTCGGACGTCGCCGCGTTCATCGCCCATACGCGGTCGGCGATCGAGCTGGGGCAGGACCAGGTCGTCGAGCTGCGGCGGGACGGGGTGACCGTCACCGGGTTCGACGGGCGCCCGGCGGAGGTGCGGTCGTATCGCGTCGACTGGGATGCCGCCGCGGCGGAAAAGGGGGGCTATGACTACTTCATGCTCAAGGAGATCGCCGAGCAGCCCAAGGCTGTCGCCGACACCTTGCTGGGGCGCATCGACGCCGGTGGGTCGCTGACGCTGGACGAGGTGCGGATCAGCGCCTCCGAGCTGCGGGAGGTCGACAAGGTCGTCATCGTCGCCTGCGGCACGGCCTTCCACGCCGGGTTGATCGCCAAGTACGCCATCGAGCACTGGACGCGGATTCCGTGCGAGGTGGAGCTGGCCAGTGAGTTCCGGTACCGGGATCCGATCCTCGATCAGCAGACGCTGGTCATCGCCATCTCCCAGTCAGGCGAGACCATGGACACCCTCATGGCGCTGCGGCATGCCCGTGAGCAGGGGGCGCGAGTACTGGCGATCTGCAACACCAACGGGTCGACCATTCCGCGGGAGTCGGACGCGGTGCTGTACACGCACGCCGGGCCCGAGGTCGCCGTCGCCTCGACGAAGGCGTTCCTCACGCAGCTCGTGGCCTGCTACCTGGTTGCCCTGTACCTGGGGCAGGTGCGCGGCACCAAGTGGGGGGACGAGATCCATGCCGTGATCCGGGACCTGGCGCACATCGGGGGTGACGTCGAGCGGGTCCTGGAGACCATGGAGCCGGTGCGGGAGCTGGCGCGGAGCCTTGCCCACAAGAACACGGTGCTCTTCCTCGGGCGGCATGTCGGCTATCCGGTGGCGCTGGAGGGCGCGCTGAAGCTGAAGGAACTCGCCTATATGCATGCCGAGGGGTTCGCGGCGGGGGAGTTGAAGCACGGGCCGATCGCCCTGATCGAGGACGACCTGCCGGTGGTCGTGGTCGTTCCGTCGCCTCGGGGGCGGTCGGTTCTGCACGACAAGATCGTCTCCAACATGCAGGAGATCCGGGCCCGGGGAGCTCGGACCATCGTGATCGCGGAGGAAGGGGACGAGGCGGTGGTGCCCTACGCCGATCACCTGATCCGGATTCCGGCTACGCCGACGTTGCTTCAGCCGTTGGTGGCCACGGTGCCGTTGCAGGTGTTCGCGTGCGAGCTGGCCACCGCCCGGGGGAACGAGGTGGATCAGCCTCGGAACCTGGCGAAGTCGGTGACGGTGGAGTAGCCGTCGCGGGTGGGGGCAGACCCGCTCGGTCAGACCCGCTCCAGCGGGCGGTGCGGTTCGTCCGGGAGCTTCACGGTGATCGTGTCACCGGGACGCACCACGCCGCCCACCTGGACGACGCTCATGATCCCTGCCTTGCGCACGATGTTCCCCGCCTCGTCACGGCCGACGACCTGCTTCAGCAGGCCCTGCTGGAAGGCGTCGATCTGCAGGCAGGGGTTGCGCAGACCCGTGACCTCCACGACCGCCTCGTCGCCGATGTGCAGAAGCGTCCCTGTCGGTAGCGCGAGCAGGTCGATGCCGCTGGTGGTGATGTTCTCCCCGAGTTCACCAGGCCTGACGGCGAAGCCTTCCTGGTCGACCTCCGCGAACAACTCCTCGTGAATGAGGTGGACCTGACGCAGGTTCGGCTGCGTGGGGTCCTGTGCGATCCGGGAACGGTGCTTGACGGTGACGCCGGCGTGCACGTCTCCCTCGACTCCGAGGCCGGCCAGCAGGGTGATGCCGGGGCGGTTGGGCTTGGTGAAGGAGTACTCGCTGTTGCTGCTGACTGCGGTTACCTTGGCGGTCATTCGGCGTGGGGTCCCTGGGTGGCGGTTTTGAGGGCGGTGACGAAGGCGGTGAAGGCGGTGTGGGGGAAGGTGAGGGCTGCCATGGCCGGCGTCTTTGAGTCCCGAATGGATATGTGGGCAGGGGAGCTGGCGACCTCGACGCAGTTATTGCCGTCGCCGCCGCCGGAGTAGGACGACTTTCTCCAGGTGCCAGGGGTGGTCACGGCGTGCCTCACAGTTCCTCGGCCAGGTCGTGGATGAAGTCGCGCGACCTCACGGGGTCGAGCGATACCGCTTCTACTCTACGGAAGACTGTTCGAAAGACGCTGAGCTGCGCTTCGGAGTCGATGAATCCCGTGCCATGGGGTGCATCGCGGACGGCGGTGTCTAGCTTGGGGACCGTGCCGCCCGCCAGCATCATGGTGCTCCATGTCCCGCCGAAGCCGTCGAGGTCGAAGGGGATGACTCGCACAGTGACGTGGTCCGCCTCGGACAGCTCCAGAACGCGGCTGAGTTGGGCTCGCGAGGTGGCGCGGTCGCCGACCCGGATACGCAGGGCTGCCTCATGGATGAGCGCCTTGTATGGGGTGGGAGTGGTGCCCTCGATGACTGCTTTGCGCAGCATGCGATGCCGGACACGTAGCTCCAGGTCCTCGGGGGAGAGTTCCGGAACTCTGGAGGAGAAGGCGGCGTGGGCATAGTCCTCGGTCTGGAGTAGGCCAGGGATGAACAGGAACTCCACGTCGTCTCGGTAGGTGGCATGGTGTTCCAACTCGGCGATGTCCAGGAACGGGGTGGGCAGACGGCCGCGGTACTCCTCCCACCAGCCGCGCGTTCGATCCGTTGCCAGCGTGACAAGGGCTTCAATCAACTCCCTGTCGGTGCACGCGTAGTTGGAGGCGAGTCGGCGCAGCCGCTTCTCGCTCACGCCGGTCAGGGCCGACTCGATCTGATTGATCTGCGTGGAGCTCACCCCGAGCAGGGCCGCTGCCTCGCGGCCTGTGAGGCCTGCTGCGTCACGAAGCCTGCGCAGTTCGACGCCCAGGCGCACCTGACGTGCTGTTGGTTCGCGCCTCAACCCCGCCATGTGCTGCTCCTCGGTTCAACGCGCTTGTGAGCGCGACTCGTTCGGCGTCAGATTACGCGATCGGCTTGCTGAACCTGGAAATGAAGGTCTACCGTCAGTGACGTGCCGTAAGCACTGCGGAAGCGCACCGCTCCGTCCTGTCATGACGGCCGCGGCAATGACACCGCACAACTCCCACCCCACCCCGAACGGAGTTCACCCATGCCCGAAACCGAACCTTGGGAGTACACGCTCTACATCCCGAACGACGTCCGAGCCGTCACCGTCTCCCGCCGCACCCTCCGGCTCATCCTCACCATGCACGGCCTCATCAACCTCGCCGACACCGCCGAACTCCTCGCCACCGAGCTGGTCGCCAACGCCGTACTCCACACCAAGGGGCCCGCGGCCCTGCGCGTGCGCTGGTCGGCCGGCGTATTGCGGATCGGGGCGTGGGACGCGAACCCTGAACCGCCGGAGCCGCCATGCGAGTTGGCCGCGCTCGGGGAGGTCGAGGAGGGGCGGGGATTGGCGATGGTCCGGGCCTGTTCCGATCTGTGGGGGTGGCAGCCGCTGACCAGGAACGGCAACCGGGGCAAGTACGTGTGGTGCGAGCTGACCTCGGTGGCGTGAACGTTTTCTCGCCGCTCGAAAGAGTGAACGCATCCCGAATATCTGGATCTTCGGTCCACCACGGCATCAAGGTTGCGCACATGGTCACATCGGCTCACGAGGGCATGCACCGCATCTTTCAGGAGCGGCCCGAGATTCTGGCTCCCGTGTTCGGGGTGCTGGGCGTCCCGTTATCGGCCAAGGCGACGGTGGATGCTGTCACCGCGGACGTGACGGAGACCCGGCCGCTGGAGCGGCGTGTGGACACCGTGCTGCGCGTCGGGCCGTCTGACGGCGAGGACTTTCTGCTTGCCATCGAGGCACAGTCGGGCAAGGTCGAAGGCAAGGAGTGGAGTTGGGCGTATTACATCGGCTACCTCCAGGCGAAGTACGGGCTGCCTGTGCTGCTTCTCGTCGTCTGCCAGGACAGGGCCACAGCCAAATGGGCGACCGGCCCGTTCGACTGCGGTACGCGCGGCTGGACGGCTCTACGGACGTATCCGTTGGTCGCGGGGCCGGACAACCTGCCAGTGATCACCGACGTCCGGACCGTGGCGAAGAACCTCCCACTGGCGGTGCTCTCCGCCCTGGCGCACGCCCGTAGCCGCGAAGGCAACGCCATACTGGAGGCCATCGGCATCGCCCTCCAGGAGCTCCTGGAAACCGATCCTGCCACCGCCAAGTACTTCTTCGACTTCCTCGAAGTCACCCTGGGTAAGACTCCAGCCGGAGAGAAATGGAAGGCAATCATGTCGACGTTCGTCAGCTATTTCCCCGGCCGGGGGACGGTTCGTGAGACGGCCTACCTGGAAGGCATGGCCGACGGCGAAGCCAAGGGTGAGGCCAAGGGTGAGGCCAAGGGGATCCTGTCCGTGCTGGAGGTGCGTGGCATTCCGGTACCGGACAGCGTGCGCGAGCGCATCACCAGCTGCACCGACCTCGACCGCATGGACGCCTGGCTGGAGCGTTCCCGTACGGTCGAGCGGGCCGAGGACCTGTTCGCCGATGAGGCCAGTCCTGAACAGGCCTGAGCGTGACAGAACTGCAGCAGCGCTTGACCCCGGAGCTGCAAGAGGAAATCTCAGGCATCACCACGTCGCTCATGGTGGGTGTCGCCTTGGGGCTGGCACCCGAGAAGGCGAGGGTCGAACTCCACGGAAGGTACAAGGAGATCCTCAAGCGGGAGGGACTGTCTCCTTGGGATATCGCGTATCTGCGAAGCAAGATCGAGGGCTGGCCGCCGGGGTACGCCGAGGAGTGGGCCTACGGATATACCGAAGGCCTGGCCATAGGCAAGGCTGAGGCGATCCTGTCCGTTCTTGAGGTGCGTGGCGTCCTCGTACCGGACGGCGTGCGGGAGCGCCTCTCCTCGTGCACTGATCTCGACACCCTCATGCTCTGGTTCGACCGCTCTCTGACAGCTGCCACTGTCGAGGACCTGTTCGCCGAGGACAAGGGCCTTCCGCGAGCCGAACCCGGAAAGGCCTGAGTCCTGGCACAGGCCCCCTGGCCCCAGGCCCCCGCCTCGCCGTCCCCTCACCCCCGCACATCCCGCCAAGCCGCCGCAATCCCCTCCGCCACATCATGCGCCCCCACCGGCGCCCCGTCCGCCGCGAACCTCGCCGACAGGCCGTGCAGATACGCCGCCACGCTCGCGGCGTCCATCGTCGTCAGGCCCGCTGCCAGCAGGGATCCCGCCAGACCCGACAGCACGTCACCGCTGCCTGCCGTGGCCAGCCAGCCGGTGCCCGTCGGGTTCACCCGCACGGCGCCGGCTCCGCCCGCCTCCGCCACCAGCGTCGTCGACCCCTTCAGCAACACCGTCGCCGCATACCGCCCCGCCAACTCCCGTACCGAAGCCAGCCGAGCCTCCTCGACCTCCTCCCGTGCGACCCCGAGCAGCGCCGCCGCCTCCCCGGCGTGCGGGGTCATCAGGGTCGGTGCCGAGCGGTCCCGTACCGTCGCCGGGTCCGCCAGTCGTAGCCCGTCCGCGTCCAGCAGCACCGGTACGTCCGTCGCCAGCACCTCCGCCACCGTCGCCGCGTCGTCCCCGGCGCCCGGGCCGACCACCCAGGCCTGCACGCGCCCCGCCTTCTTCGGGCCCCCGTCCGACACCAGCGTCTCGGGGAACCTGGCGATCACCGCGTCCCCGGCCGGACCGACGTACCGTACGGCCCCCGCCCCGCCCCGCAGTGCCCCCGCGACCGCCAG
This sequence comes from Streptomyces sp. NPDC028907, assembly GCF_055564995.1. Taxonomy (NCBI): domain Bacteria; kingdom Bacillati; phylum Actinomycetota; class Actinomycetes; order Kitasatosporales; family Streptomycetaceae; genus Streptomyces; species Streptomyces sp. NPDC028907. Next base: position 362,961 of record NZ_JBVHVE010000006.1, on the reverse strand, counting down.
TACCGCCGCGCCCGGGTAGCGGGCCGAGCCCGCCGCGATGCCAACCACGCCGCGCCGGTACTTGTCCGTCTCCGTCGAAGGGAGTGGCAACAGCCTTGCCACGTCCGCGTGTTGCAGCGCCTCCAGCTCCACCGCGTCGTCCGGCAGCGCCAGTCCGATGTCCACCAACCGCACCACACCGGCGTACTCCCGCGCCGGATCGATCAGCAGGCCGGGCTTGTGGGTGCCGAAGGTGACGGTGAGGTCGGCCCGCAGCGCCGTGCCGTGCACCTCGCCCGTCTCGACGTCCACGCCGCTCGGCAGGTCGACGGCGACCACGGCCGCACGGGACCGCTCGGCTGCCGCGGCCAGCGGTGCCGCCGCCGGGCGCAGCCCGCCCTTGCCGCCGATGCCGACGATGCCGTCGACCACCAGGTCGGCCCGCTCGATCAGGGCCTCGGCGCCGGAGGTGCCCACCGCCCGGCCGCCCGCCCGGCGCAGCGCCGCGAGGCCCCCGGCGTGGGCCCGGTCGGGCGTCAGCAGGATCGCCGTGACTCCCGCGCCGCGCCTGGCCAGTCGGGCCCCGGCGTAGAGGGCGTCGCCGCCGTTGTCGCCGCTGCCGACCAGCAGGGCGATCCGGCGGCCGTACACCCGGCCCAGCAGATCCGCGCAGGCCGCGGCGAGTCCGGCCGCCGCCCGCTGCATCAGCGTCCCGTCGGGAAGCCTTGCCATCAGCTCCCGTTCGGCCGCCCTTACCGTCTCCACGCTGTACGCAGTCCGCATGCGTTCGAGTCTCCCGCACCGACCCGAACACGTCGCATCCATTGACGCTTTGCCGCGCCTTTGCCAAACTCACCGGCCCCCACATGGTGAATCGATTCAGTCGAATGGGTTCGATGAGATCCCTGAGATCCCTTTCCACTTCAACGAGCTCCGGTTCGGGTGACATCGGTTCCGACGAGAGGACCCCCCCATGGGACGCAGAGCCCCCCTCCTTGCCGCCGTCGGTGCCACCGCTCTCCTCGCCGCCGTCGGCACCCTGACCCTTCCCGCGCCGCAGGCCGCTGCCGCCGCCTGCGGTGAAGGCTCCTACCAGGCCGAGGCCGTGCTCAACGGCAGCACCTGGACCGCCCGGCGCGGCAGCAGCACCGTCTACACCGGTGGTGACATGCGGGCCGCCGTCCAGGCCGCCGTGAACAGCCTGACCTCCGGGCGCACCGCCAAGGAGCGGGTGGTGGTGCGGGGTTCGGGATCGATGTCCGCCGGGTCGCGGATATCCCTGCCCAGCTACACCGCGCTCGACGTCTGCGGCACCATCAACGTCACCGGCAGCGGGTCCGGCGACCAGGCGCCCGTCTACTCGCGCGGGACCCGGGACGTCGAGGTGCAGCATCTGAACCTCACCGGCAGCCCGTTGTACGGGATCTTCCTGCGGAACGTGCAGAACGTCGTCCTCGGGCAGATCGACATGCGGCTGTCCGCGGGGCTGGGCGTGCGGATCGACAACCGCGGGGACACCAGCCAGTGGACGCGGAACGTCCGGATCGACAACGTGTACGTCTCAGGGGCGTCGAGTCACGCCGTGGAGACGTACGGCGTCGACGGCATCACCATCGGCACGGTGACCGCGCGGAACGTCGGTGAGTCGGGGCTGCTGCTCAACCAGACCGTCAACGCCACCGTCGGCAAGGTCGACGCCGAGAACGCGGGCACCGGCACCGGGTACGCCGCCTTCCGCATGGCCAACCGGAACGGGCGGGTGGGGAGTTCCTACCCGACCAACATCCGGGTGGGCGAGGTCATCGCGCGCGGCGGCGGGCGCGGGGTGTTCTGCGTGTCCGAGAGCGGTGGGGCCGTCATCGACCGGGTGACCCTCAACAACACCGGGAACAACTCGGTGCTGATCGAGAACTGCTACAACGTCAACCTCGCCGCCCGGAGCGGCAGCATCACCGGCGGCGGCGAACTGCGGCTGGCGGCGCGGTCGGAGTTCCCGAACAACCGGGACATCACCGTCCAGAACCTGACCGTGACCAACTCGGCGATCAGGGAGAGCCCGTGCGGTGAGAACACGACCTTCCGGAACATCACCCGGGTGAACAGCAGCCAGTCCATCTGCTGACCGCCGCGTGCCCGGTGGCGGAGGCTCAGCCCTCCGCCACCACCACCGCCGAAGCCACCCCGGCGTCATGGCTCAACGACACGTGCCAGGACCGTACGCCCAGTTCGGCCGCCTTCGCCGCCACCGTCCCCGTCACCCGCAGCCGGGGCCGGCCGCTGTCCTCGACGAAGACCTCGGCGTCCGTCCAGAGCAGGCCCGCCGGCGCGCCCAGCGCCTTCGCGAGGGCCTCCTTCGCGGCGAAACGGGCGGCCAGCGAGGCACTGCCCCGGCGTTCGCCCGTGGGCAGCAGCAACTCACTCTGCAGGAACAGGCGTTCGGCCAGCCCGGGTGTGCGCTTCAGCGCCGCCTCGAACCTGTCGATCTCCGCCACGTCGATACCGACCCCGATGATGCTCATGCCGAGCACCCTATGGCGCGCTCGAAAACGCTCCCTAAAGAGTGACCCCGCCGCGCGGCGCCTCCCGCACGGCGGGTCCGCACGCTTCCCTGTCCGCATGATCAGCGGACGTATCGCAAGCCGGAGCATCGCCTTGCTGCTCGCCGGCGCCGCCGTGCTGCCCATCGGCAGCGCCTCGGCCGACGACCCCGAACCCTCGGCTTCCGGACCGCAGGCCGAACTCGTGCCCGGCGTCCCCCTGAGCACACTCCCGCTCTGGGCGACCGACACGCCCGACCAGGCGCTGCCGCCGGAGGTGTACGAGCCCAGCGCCGAGGAGGACGCCGTCGAGCCACCGAAGGCGAAGAAGGGTACGGACGAACTCGTGGAGTACGTCGACCCCTGGGACGTCCTCGACGAGCCCAAGTGCAGCGAGCAGACGGGCCCCCACCAGCGCCAGGTCGAGGCGTGGCTGAAACGGGAGTCGGACGGGAAGCAGTCGGCCGCCGACTGCCGGGCCATCCGGGCCTTCCAGACCAAGCACAAGATCAAACCCGCCATCGGCTTCGCCGGTCCCGTGACCTGGGCCACCATGCAGCTCGACGCCGCCCGCAAGAACCCCAACGCCGCCGGGAAGTGCCCGGTGCGGGCGTACCGCGTCGCCTGCGTCGACCTCGACCGGCAGCTGGCCTGGGTGCAGCAGGGCAAGAAGGTCGTGTACGGGCCCGTGCACATCCGCAGCGGTCGCAAGGGATACGGCACCCGGACCGGCTGGCACCGCGTCTACTGGCGGCACAAGAACCACGTGTCGTCGCTCTACAACAGCCCCATGCCCTACTCCCAGTTCTTCAGCGGCGGCCAGGCCTTCCACGGTGTCTACGCCACTCTCTTCACCCCCGTCGGCTCCATGGGCTGCGTCAATATGCGCCTGGAGGACGCCCGGAAACTGTGGCGCGTGCTGAAGCAGAACGACCGGGTGTACGTGTGGGGCCACCGGTCGGAGCCGTAGACCCGGCAGCCACGGCCGGGGTCCCGGCTCGGCGGCGTCGGCGGTGCCCTCTGAGACACTGGGGGCGCCATGACAGAAACAGCAGCCTTGCGGACCGCGCCCCTGCGGGCCCGCGCCGAGATCGATCTGGCCGCCCTGCGGGCCAATGTGCGGACCCTGCGCGCCCATGCGCCGGGCGCGGCCCTGATGGCCGTCGTGAAATCGGACGCGTACGGCCACGGGGCGCTCCCGTGTGCCCGCGCCGCGATCGAGGGCGGCGCCGAGTGGCTGGGTACGGCCACGCCGGAGGAGGCCCTCGTGCTGCGGGCCGGCGGGCTGGACGGCGTACGCATCATGTGCTGGCTGTGGACGCCGGGCGGGCCCTGGCGGGAGGCCATCGAGGCCGACCTGGACGTCTCGGTCAGCGGGATGTGGGCCCTGCGCGAGGTCACCGCGGCCGCCCGGCAGGCCGGTGTCCCCGCGCGCGTGCAGCTCAAGGCCGACACCGGGCTGGGGCGCAACGGGTGCCAACCGGGTGACGACTGGGCCGAGCTGGTCCGCGAGGCCCTGAGCGCCGAGGCCGAGGGGCTGCTGCGCGTCACCGGGCTCTGGTCGCACTTCGCCTGCGCCGACGAGCCCGGACATCCGTCCATCGCCGCCCAGCTCTCCCGCTTTTGCGAGATGGTCGCGTACGCCGAGGCGCAGGGCGCGCGGCCCGAGGTGCGGCACATCGCCAACTCGCCCGCCACCCTCACCGTCCCGGACAGCCACTTCGACCTGGTGCGCACCGGCATCGCGACCTACGGCATCTCGCCCAGCCCCGAGCTCGGCAGCTCCGCCGACTTCGGACTGCGGCCCGTGATGACCCTCTCGGCGTCCCTCGCACTGGTGAAACACGTCCCGGGCGGCCACGGCGTCAGCTACGGCCATCGCTACGTCACCCCGGGCGAGACCACCCTCGGCCTGATCCCCCTCGGCTACGCCGACGGCATCCCGCGGCACGCCTCCGGTGCCGGGCCCGTCCTGGTCGGCGGCAAGTGGCGGACCGTCGCGGGGCGGATCGCGATGGACCAGTTCGTGGTCGACCTGGGCGGGGACGAGCCCGAGCCCGGGGCGCAAGCCGTGCTGTTCGGGCCCGGCGAACACGGTGAGCCCACCGCCGAGGACTGGGCGCAGGCCGCGGGGACCATCGCGTACGAAATCGTCACCCGGATCGGAACGCGCGTTCCACGCGTCTATAGGAACGCGTCCCTGTGACGCGGCCGGCGGACGGGCACAGGCTGCGGCCGATGGACGCGTCCATGTGACGCGTTCGTGGGCATGCGGCTATGTGAATGAGGAACGAGACGGGTAACCCGTAGCGGAGCACCGCAACAAAACACAGGCACCATCCACCACCTACGTCACACCAGCACCACCCGACCCAGCGAAGAGGAGCGGTACGTGAGCGAGAGCAGCGCGGAGGCCGTCGCGGCCGTCGCCTCCGCCACGGGGGCGGCCGCGAACTGGCGCAGGGCGACCGGATTCGCCGGTGCGGCGATAGGCGTGATCGCGGCCGGCGCGGCCGCCGGCGTCGCCATAGAGCGGATGACCGTCGGCCGGGGCATGCGGGCCAAGGCCCGCCTCGCCCTGGACTCTGCGGGACCGTACGGCTCGCTGCGCGGCATGCCCGGCAAGGCCTCCGGCGACGACGGCACCGAGCTGTACTACGAGGTCGACGACATCGACCCCGAGGCCGCGCCCGCCCTCACACCGCGCCGGCGCCGGCTCTTCGGCCGCAAGGCTCCCGCCCCCGTCACCGTCGTCTTCAGCCACGGCTACTGCCTCAGCCAGGACTCCTGGCACTTCCAGCGCGCCGCGCTGCGGGGCGTCGTGCGCACCGTGCACTGGGACCAGCGCAGCCACGGCCGGTCCGGCCGGGGCGTCGCCCAGATGGAGCAGGGCACGCACGTCGACATCGAGCAGCTCGGACGCGACCTGAAGGCCGTCATCGACGCGGCCGCGCCCGAGGGGCCGCTCGTGCTGGTCGGGCACTCCATGGGCGGCATGACCGTCATGGCGCTGGCCGACCAGTACCCGGAGCTGATCCGTGACCGGGTCGTCGCCACCGCCTTCGTCGGTACGTCGTCCGGGAAGCTCGGCGAGGTCAACTTCGGGCTGCCCGTCGCGGGAGTGAACGCGGTGCGGCGGGTGCTGCCCGGTGTGCTCAGGGCGCTGGGGCAGCGGGCCGAGCTGGTGGAGAAGGGGCGCCGGGCCACGGCCGACCTGTTCGCCGGGATCATCAAGCGGTACTCGTTCTCGTCCCGGGACGTCGACCCGGCGGTCGCCCGGTTCGCCGAGCGGATGATCGAGGGGACGCCGATCGACGTGGTCGCGGAGTTCTACCCGGCCTTCTCCGACCACGACAAGACCGAGGCCCTCGCCCTCTTCACGGACATGCCGGTGCTCGTCCTGGCCGGTGTGGGGGACCTCGTCACGCCCAGCGAGCACAGTGAGGCCATCGCCGATCTGTTGCCGGACGCCGAGCTGGTCCTGGTGCCGGACGCCGGGCACCTCGTGATGCTGGAGCACCCGGAGGTCGTCACCGACCGTCTCGCCGACCTCCTCACCCGGGCGGGTGCCGTGCCGGCAGGGGCTACCGTAATTGGCTATGGAAGCACCAGCAGCACCGCACAACGCGGGTGATCTAGAGCTCACCGTCACCTCTCCCGACCAGATGCGGGAGCTGGGCCGCCGACTCGCCAAGCTGCTGCGCGCCGGCGACCTCGTGATGCTCAGCGGGGAGCTCGGCGCGGGCAAGACGACGCTGACGCGCGGGCTCGGCGAGGGGCTGGGGGTCCGGGGCGCGGTCACCTCGCCGACCTTCGTGATCGCCCGGGTCCACCCGTCCCTCGGCGACGGTCCGCCGCTCGTCCACGTCGACGCGTATCGCCTGGCCGGCGGGCTGGACGAGATGGAGGACCTCGATCTCGACGTCTCGTTGCCGGAGTCGGTGATCGTCGTGGAGTGGGGCGAGGGGAAGGTCGAGGAGCTGACGGAGGAGCGGTTGCAGCTCGTGATCCATCGGGCCGTGGGCGACACCACCGACGAGGTGCGGCATGTGACCGTGACGGGGCTCGGGGAGCGGTGGGCGGACGTGGATCTGAGCGTGCTGTCTGCCTGAACCGGACGGGTTCCGACAAGACGTCGGCAAAATATTGCGTTTGCGGTCGCGTGCGTGGTCACATGGTATCCAGCTCGTAGTTAGGTGTGCCTAACTACTTCCGCCCCCGGCTCCCAGGAGGCGTCCATGTCGGCTTCGGAGAACAAGGTTCCACAGGGGTCCCAGGTGGTCGCCGGGGTGTCCATGCGGGATCTGTTGGCGGCGGGGGTGGCGGCGAACGTGATCTCGACGCCGCCGCGGCGCTCCGCTGGGGGCGCCGTGCGGCCGTCCGTTGTCTGCGGGTCCGCTGTGGCTGGTCGCGCCCACGCGGCGGAGCCGCATATCGATACAGCCCGCGCCCCTGGGGACGCTGCCGCACCGCCATCGACGTCGCCACGGCCGCCCAGCTGATCGGCTGTCACTAAGGGATCACCACGACCGTTCGGCCGATCGTCGCGAAGTCCCACATGGCGTTGCCGTCCTCCCGGGATTCGCGGATGCCGCCCGTCTTCACCGTCGGTTTGTTGGGCTGGGGAGCCGAACCGTCCGCCGGGGCGCTGAAGCCGACGGTGGTGTTCTCCGCGGTGGCGAAGCGGACCACGTGCTCGACGGGGAGGCCGTCGGTGCCGGTGACCGCGTTGGAGCGGGACGTGACGGTGTAGGTGCCCGGTGCCGGGTCGACCGTTCCGGGGGTGACGCGGAACGTGCGCTTGACCCTCTCGCCCGGGTCGACCAGCCAGACCCGGTCGCGGCCCATGGAGTACACGACACGCTGACCGGCACCGGAACGGGCGGGCAGCGCGCCCGGCTTCCTGTCGGGTGCCTTGGAGGTGCTCACCTCGGGTGAGCGGGCGGCGTGCGGCGCCCGCAGGCCGGCCGGGACGGTCGCCGAGGCCTGGAAGGCGAGGAAGCCGACGGTCGCCAGGGCCGCCACGGTGAGCCCCGCGACGATCGAGGAACTGCTGCCTGCCACCGTCACCACCTCAGCGTTCGGGTCGTACGTCGGGTTCGAGCCGACCGTAGCAGCCGTCAAGCGGCCGACCGGGGCGGCGCTTCCGGGGGCGCGGGCGCCGTAGGCTGTTTGCGTGCTCTTGCTCGCTCTGGATACCGCCACCCCCGCCGTCACCGTCGCGCTGCACGACGGTACGGACGTCATCGCCTCGTCGAGTCAGGTGGACGCGCGCCGGCACGGCGAGCTGCTGCTGCCGGCCGTCGACCGCGTCCTCGCCGAGGCCGGACTCGAACTCGCCGCCGTCACCGGCATCGTCGTGGGCATCGGCCCCGGCCCGTACACCGGGCTGCGCGTCGGACTCATGACCGCCGACACCTTCGGGCTCGCCCTCGGCGTCCCCGTGCACGGTGTGTGCACGCTGGACGGTCTGGCGTACGCCGCCGACATCGAGACGGGCCCCTTCGTCGTGGCGACCGACGCCCGGCGCAAGGAGGTCTACTGGGCGCGCTACGCCGACTCCCGTACCCGGTTGACCGACCCGGCCGTCGACCGGCCCGCCGACATCGCCGACCAGGTCGCGGGGCTGCCCGCGGTCGGCGCGGGCGCGCTGCTGTACCCCGACACCTTCCCCGGCGCCCACGAGCCCGAGCACGTGTCGGCGGCGGCCCTCGCGGCGCTGGCCGCCGAGAGACTGGCGGCGGGCGAGGAACTCCCCGCGCCCCGGCCGCTGTACCTGCGCCGACCCGACGCCCAGGTCCCCAAGAACTACAAGGTGGTCACCCCCAAGTGACAGGACAGCCGACCGGACCGGAGTCCGGGCCGGAGACCGGGCCGCCGGTGACCCCTGTGCTGCGCGAGATGCGCTGGTGGGACATCGACGCCGTGCTGGGGCTCGAGAAGGACCTCTTCCCCGAGGACGCCTGGTCCCGGGGGATGTTCTGGTCCGAGCTGGCCCACTCGCGGGGGCCCGGCGCGACCCGGCACTACGTCGTCGCCGAGGACGGTGAACGGCTCGTCGGATACGCCGGGCTCGCCTCCTCGGGGGACCTGGCCGACGTCCAGACCATCGCCGTCACCCGCGACCAGTGGGGCACCGGCCTCGGCGGTCGGCTCCTCACCGAACTGCTGCGGGCCGCCACCGCCTTCGAGTGCGCCGAGGTGATGCTGGAGTGCCGGGTGGACAACGTCCGCGCGCAGAAGCTGTACGAGCGCTTCGGCTTCGAGGCCATCGGCTTCCGGCGCGGCTACTACCAGCCGGGGAACGTGGACGCCCTGGTGATGCGACTGAACACGAAATCCGGCAGCGGCTCCGCCGCGGGTTCACCTTCCGTACAAGGAACCGAGATCAATGACTGACTCACGCGACGAGCCGCTCGTCCTCGGCATCGAGACCTCCTGCGACGAGACCGGCGTCGGCATCGTCCGCGGCACCACCCTGCTCGCCGACGCCATCGCCTCCAGCGTCGACGAGCACGCCCGCTTCGGCGGCGTAGTGCCGGAGGTCGCCTCCCGGGCGCACCTGGAGGCCATGGTCCCGACGATCGACCGCGCGCTGAAGGAGGCGGGTGTCTCCGCCCGCGACCTGGACGGCATCGCGGTGACCGCCGGTCCGGGGCTCGCGGGTGCGCTGCTGGTCGGCGTCTCGGCTGCGAAGGCGTATGCCTACGCGCTGGGCAAGCCGCTCTACGGCGTCAACCACCTCGCCTCCCACATCTGCGTGGACCAGTTGGAGCACGGGGCGCTGCCGGAGCCGACGATGGCGCTGCTGGTGTCCGGCGGGCACAGCTCGCTGCTGCTGTCGACGGACATCACCTCCGACGTCCGCCCGATGGGCGCCACCATCGACGACGCGGCCGGCGAGGCCTTCGACAAGATCGCCCGGGTGCTGAACCTGGGCTTCCCGGGCGGCCCGGTCATCGACCGGTACGCGCGCGAGGGCGACCCGGAGGCCATCGCCTTCCCGCGCGGGCTGACCGGCCCGCGCGACCCGGCGTACGACTTCTCCTTCTCCGGTCTGAAGACGGCGGTCGCCCGCTGGATCGAGGCCAAGCGGGCGGCGGGCGAGGAGGTGCCGGTGCGGGACGTGTCCGCTTCCTTCCAGGAGGCGGTCGTGGACGTGCTGACCCGCAAGGCCGTCCGTGCCTGCAAGGACGAGGGCGTCGACCACCTGATGATCGGCGGCGGCGTGGCGGCCAACTCCCGGCTGCGGGCCCTGGCCCAGGAGCGCTGCGAGGCGGCCGGCATCCGGCTGCGGGTGCCCCGGCCGAAGCTGTGCACGGACAACGGGGCGATGGTGGCGGCGCTGGGCGCGGAGATGGTCGCCCGCGACCGGCCCGCGTCCAGCTGGGACCTGTCGGCGGACTCCTCGCTGCCGGTGACGGATCCTCATGTGCCCGGGAACAGCCACGCCCACGACCATGTGCACGAGGTCAGCAAGGAGAACCTGTACTCGTGACGGTCGCGCTGATGTGGGAGGCGCGGGCGCTTCCCGGGCGAGGGGAGGAGTTGCTGGCCTGGGCGCGGGCACAGAGCTTGGCCGTACGGCCCCTGCGCCGGGAGACCCTGCGGGCGCCGCAGGACCGGGTGCTCGTCATCACCTGGTGGGACGCGGGGATCGACGCCGAGCTGCCCGAACTGCCGGAGCCGGACGGCGAATTGGTGACTCGGGCGGTGCATCGGTGGCGGTTCGAGTCGGTCGACGTCAGTACGGGTACCCACGTTGTCCGGTGAGGCTTGAGCTCATGTTCTGTGGGCATCACCTCACCGCGGACACGGCCGTCCCACAGCGCAACCGCCGGTCCGGACCCAACTCCCGCACCGGACCGCTGAGTTCCAGCCGCGCCGTATGCCGAGCCTCCGTGCTGGACGCTGCCAGCCGCAGCTCCAGCACCCCCGGTTCGACCACCCTGCGTCCCGCGCGGTCGCTGAACGAGGACAGGTCCGCGTGGAACTGGAAGGTGATCCTGCTCGCCTCGCCGGGGGCCAGTTCCACGCGTCGGTAGCCGATCAGCCGGACGTCCGGCCGGGTCACGGAGGCCACCGGGTCGTGGAGGTACAGCTGGACCACCTCCGCCCCGGCGCGGTCGCCGCTGTTGCGGACGGTGAGGGAGAGGTCGTATGTGCCGTCCGTGGTGATCCGCGAGGCCGTTCCCTGGAACTCGCCCCAGGTGAAGTCCGTGTACGACCGGCCGTGCCCGAACGCGTACAGCGGCGTCGGATCCAGGTTGCTGACCTCGCCCGCCAGCCCCAGCGGCGGCTGGAGATACGTCCACGGCTGACCGCCCGGCACCCGAGGCACGCTCACCGGCAGCCGGCCCGACGGGTTCACCCGGCCCGACAGCACCCCCGCCACCGCCGGCCCGCCCTCCTCGCCGGGGAAGAACGCCTGCACGACCGCCGCCAGCCGCCCCTGCCAGCGGCCCAGCGCGTACGGGCGGCCGGTGAGCAGGACCAGGACGACCGGGACGCCGGTCGCCACCAGGGCGTCCAGCAGATCGGCCTGTACGCCCGGCAGCCGCAGGTCCGTCACGTCGCAGCCCTCACCCGACGTGCCCCGCCCGAACAGCCCGGCCCGGTCGCCCAGCACCGCCAGGCACACGTCCGCCTCGGAGGCCCGCGTCACCGCCTCCTCGAAGCCCGCCGTGTCCGGGTCCAAGACGCCGCACCCCTCCGCGAACGTCACCTTGGCGTCGGGGAGTTCGGCGCGCAGTGCCTCCAGGACCGTCGGGATCTCGACGCCCGTCGGCACCTCGGGGTGGTGCGTGAGGACGTGGGAGGGGAAGGAGTAGCAGCCCAGCATCGCCAGGGCGTCGGCAGCCCGGGGCCCGACGACGGCGACGCGGGCGTCGGGCGGGAGCGGCAGTACGCCGTCCGGGTTGTCCAGCAGCACCACCGACTCCTCGGCCACGCGCCGGGCCAGCGCCCGGTTCGCGGGGGAGTCCAGGTCGATGCGCGACGCGGTGGGCTCCGGGGCCCAGTCCTCGTCCAGGAGGCCCAGCTCGCACTTCTGGAGCAGAACCCGGCGCGCCGCCCGGTCCACCAGTTCCTCCGGTACGTCCCCCGCCCGCACCGCCTCCACCAGCGGCTTCCCGTAGCACTTCACCGTCGGCAGCTCCACGTCGACCCCGGCCGCCAGCGCCACGTGCGCCGCCTCGCCGGGGCCGCCCGCCACTCGGTGCAGCGTCTGCAGGAAGCCGATGCCGAAGTAGTCGGCGACCACCGTGCCCGTGAAGCCCCACCGCTCCCGCAGGAGCCCCGTCAGCAGCTCCGGGTCCGCCGACGCCGGCACCCCGTCCGTCTCGTTGTACGCCGCCATCACCGACCGCGCCCCGCCCTCGCGCAGGGCCATCTCGAACGGGGGCAGGGTCACGTCCGCGAGCTCCCGGACGCCCGCCCGCACGGGCGCGAGATTACGGGCGCCCGCGGAGGCCGCGTACCCGGCGAAGTGCTTCAGCGTCGCGACCACCCCGGCCGACTCAAGGCCCCGGACGTACGCCGTGCCGATCGTGCCGACCAGGTACGGGTCCTCGCCGACGGTCTCCTCGACCCGGCCCCAGCGCGGATCGCGTACGACGTCCAGGACCGGCGCGAGACCCTGGTGGACGCCCACCGAGCGCAGGTCCTCGCCGATGCGGTGGGCCATCTCCTCGACGAGCGGGGGGTCGAAGGTGGCCCCCCACGCCAGCGGGACCGGATAGGCGGTGGCCTGCCAGGCCGTGAACCCCGCCAGGCACTCCTCGTGGGCCACGGCCGGGATGCCGAAGCGGCCCGCCGCGGCGATCCGGCGCTGTGCGCGGGCCAGCGCCCGCGCGCCCAGCGACGGGTCCACGGGGGCGGTGCCGAAGGAGCGGGTGAGCTGGCCGAGGCCGTGGGTGATCAGCTCGGCCCATTCGTCGTCGGAGCGGTCGGCGGTCATGTCGTGCTGGTGCGGGGCGACGCCCTCGCCGTCCGTGGCGGCGCCCACCCACACGCCGTACAGCTGGGCGGTCTTCTCCTGGAGGGTCATCCGGGAGAGGAGGTCGTCGACGCGGGCGGCGGCGGGCAGGGCGGGGTCGCGCCAGGGGGCGGTGGTCATGAAACTCCTGTCGGGGCGATGGCCCACTCGCGAATGTTTCGTTGTTCACCTCGAATGTTCCGGGAACCTAGGCGCGGTGAGAAGGGTTCGTCAAGGGGGCGCGCAGGGATACGATCGCCGCCATGACACCCTCGGAGCCCGCCGAAACCCGGACGACAACGCGTGAAACCCGGACGACATCCCCGTCCTCCGGCCGGTCCACGCAGACCGCGACGCTCGCCGAGATCGCCCGCGAGGCCGGCGTCTCCGCGCCGACTGTTTCGAAGGTCCTCAACGGACGTGCCGATGTCGCCCCGGCCACCCGCAGCCGGGTCGAGGAGCTGCTGCGTGCCCACGGCTACCGTCGACGGCGGGCCGAGGCCAGCCGGTCACCCCTCATCGACCTGGTCTTCCACGAGCTGGAGAGCGCGTGGGCGATGGAGGTCATCCGGGGCGTGGAGAACGTCGCCCGGGACGCCGGCCTGAGTGTCGTGCTCAGCGAGAGCGCCGGGCGGCTGACCCCGGGGCGCACCTGGGCCGACCAGGTCGCCGCCCGCCGCCCGCACGGCGTGATCCTGGTGCTGTCCGGCCTCGACGAGTCCCAGCGCGCCCTGCTGACCAGCCGGTCCATCCCGTTCGTGGTGATGGACCCGGCGGGCGACCCGGGCGCCGACGTACCGTCCATCGGGGCGACCAACTGGCAGGGCGGACTGGCCGCCACCCGGCACCTGGTCGATCTCGGGCACCGCAGGATCGGCGCGATCACCGGGCCGTCCCGGATGATGTGCAGCCGCGCCCGCGTCGACGGCTACCGCGCGGCCCTGGAGACGGCCGGGCTCCGGGTCGACCCAGACCTGATCCGGCCCGGCGACTTCCACCACGAGACCGGCTACCGGCAGGGCCTGGAGCTGCTGCGCCGCCCGGACCGGCCGACCGCCGTCTTCGCCGGGAACGACCTCCAGGCGCTCGGGCTGTACGAGGCCGCGCGCGAGCTGGGGCTGCGGATCCCGGAGGACCTCAGCGTGGTCGGCTTCGACGATCTGCCGATCGCGCGCTGGGTGGGGCCGCCGCTGACGACCGTCCGGCAGCCCCTGACGGAGATGGCGGAGGCCGCGGCGAAGCTGGTCCTCGACCTGGCGCGGGAGGAGGGGACACCGGCGGCGACGCGGGTGGAGCTGGCGACCAGCCTCGTGGTGCGTAGTAGTACGGGGGCGCCTGTGGCCGGAAGTTGATGTATTGACGGGTGGGGCAAGCACCTCCACACTCCTCCGAAGTCAATCGGATGCACGACCGAAACTTTCGGAGGCCCCGCTTTGAGAACCTCCAGAGCGTTCCGTGCACGTCTTGCCGCCCTCGGCACCGCGGTCACGACCGCGGCGGCCACCGTCCTGCTGACGCTCGGCGCCACCCCCGCCCAAGCCGCCGAGACACCGCTGCGCGACCTGGCCGCCGCCAAGGGCAAGGTCATGGGCACCGCCGTCACCGGCTCCAAGCTCACCGGTACCTACGGCGACATCGCGGGCCGTGAGTTCAACGCGCTGACCCCCGGCAACGCCATGAAGTGGGGCTCGGTCGAGCCAACGCGCGGTTCCTTCAACTGGGCCGAGGCTGACCAGATCGTCGACTTCGCCGAGGCGCACGGCCAGCAGGTGCGCGGCCACACTCTGGTCTGGCACAGCCAGAACCCCAGCTGGCTGACGAACGGCAGCTGGACGTCGGCCGAGCTGAGCCAGTTGATGAACGACCACATCGCGCTGGAAGTCGGCCGCTACAAGGGCCGGCTGGCCACCTGGGACGTGGTGAACGAGCCGTTCAACGAGGACGGCACCTACCGGCAGACCCTCTGGTACAACGGCCTCGGCGCCGACTACATCGCCCAGGCCCTGACCGCGGCCCGCGCCGCCGACCCGAGCGCCAAGCTGTACATCAACGACTACAACGTCGAGGGCGTCAACGCGAAGAGCACGGCGATGTACAACCTGGTCAAGTCACTGAAGGAGCGCGGCGTACCGATCGACGGGGTCGGCCTCCAGGCCCACCTGATCCTCGGCCAGGTGCCGTCCACCATGCAGCAGAACATCCAGCGGTTCGCCGATCTCGGCGTCGACGTGGCGATCACCGAGCTGGACATCCGTATGCAACTGCCCTCGGACAGCGCCAAGCTGACCCAGCAGGCCGCCGACTACAAGGCGGTCATGAGCGCCTGCCTCGCGGTGTCCCGGTGCGTCGGCGTCACGGTGTGGGGCTTCACCGACTCCGACTCCTGGATCCCGTCCACCTTCCCCGGGCAGGGCGCGGCGACGCCGTACGACGAGAACTACGCGCCGAAACCGGCCTATCACGCCATCGCCGAGTCGCTGGGCGGCGGCACGACCACCCCGCCGCCCACGGACGCGTGCACGGCGGCCTACAGCGTCACCAGCCAGTGGGACACCGGCTTCACCGGGCAGGTCCGGATCGCCTGCTCGGGGGCGGCGCTGTCGTCCTGGAAGGCGAGCTGGACCTTCGGCGTGGGCCAGCGGCTCACCCAGGCCTGGAACGCGAGTTGTACGCAGTCGGGGGCGACGGTCACCTGTTCCAACGCCTCGTACAACGGGACGGTTCCCGACGGCGGTTCGGTCACCTTCGGCTTCAACGGGTCGTGGAGCGGGAGCAATCCGGTGCCTACCGTGACCCTGGGCTGAGACAGGGGGGAAGTCTGAGAATTTCCGAAGAAAACCGGCCCTGGCATCCCTGCCCGTAATAATTCGGACGTACGTTCCTGCCTGTGACGGGACTTGGGGCGAACGGGCGGGACACGAACGGGGACGACGGCAGACACGTGGGCCGGCGGTCGAGGGTGCTGAAGACCGCCGGCCTCCTCCTCGCGGGCACCCTGCTGCTGGGCGTGGGCGCGGCAGGCTGGGCCTACTGGCACCTGAACGACAACATCAAGAGCGTCGACATCAACAGCGCCCTCGGCGACAACCGCCCACCCAGGGCGCTGACGACCCCGCCCCCCTCGGCCTCGGCGTCCCCCCTGCCCACCGGCTCCCTGAACATCCTGGTCCTGGGCTCGGACTCGCGCAGCGGCGCCGAGAACCAGGAACTCGGCGGCGGCAGCGGCACCAGCGGTGCCCGCTCGGACACGGCGATGGTGGTCCACATCGACGCCGGCCGCGCGGCGGCGACGGTCGTCAGCATCCCCCGCGACACCCTGGTCACCCGCCCCTCCTGCCCCCTCCCGTCGGGCGGCACCACGCAGGAGGCGTACAACACCATGTTCAACAGCGCCTACGCCGTCGGCGGCCCCGTCTGCGCGGTGAAGACGGTCGAGTCGCTCACCGGCGTCCGCATGGACCACTACCTGGAGATCGACTTCTCGGGTTTCGCGAAGCTGGTGGACGCGCTGGGCGGCGTCACGGTCACCACGGACGAGGACATCGACGACGAGGACAGCCACCTCACCCTCGCGGCGGGCACCCACCACCTGGACGGCGAGCAGGCCCTGGCCCTCGCCCGCACCCGGCACGGCATAGGCGACGGCAGCGACCTCGGCCGCATAGGCCTCCAGCAGAACCTGGTGAAGGCACTCCTGGACCAGATCTCCGCCACTTCCCTCCTCACCGACCTCGCCAAGCTCTACCGCGTCGCCGACGCCGCGACGGCCGGCCTCACCACCGACACCGGCCTGGACTCCCTGAACGAACTGATGGACCTCGGCCGGAGCCTGCGGGGCCTGACCTCGGACACGGTGCGGACGGTGACGATGCCGGTGGTGCCGGCGCCGTCCGACCGCAACCGGGTGGTGGCGCGGGAGCCGGAGGCGGGGGAGCTGTGGGAGTCGTTGCGGTGAGAGAGAAAGATCTTGGAAGAAAACCTGGGCGGCGTGTCGATCCGGGGGTCTCCCGTTCGACGCACGGGTGAGAGGCCGGGAAGGACCCGGTCGCCGAATCCAGGAGTCACCATGCCGCGCTACCTCTCCCTCGTCCGGATCGACGAGTCCACCGCGCCCGCCGAGGGCCCGAGCCCCGAGATGATGCAGCGCATGGGGGAGCTGCTGGAGGAGATCACCAAGGCCGGCGTGATGCTGGACACCGCCGGGCTCACCCCCTCGGCGCAGGGCACCCGCGTGCACTGGGACGGCGCGGACGTCTCCGTCACCGACGGTCCCTTCACCGAGTCCAAGGAGGTCATCGGCGGCTACGCCATCATGCAGTGCAAGGACCGGGCCGAGGCGCTGGAGTGGGCCTCGCGCTTCGTGAAGGTCCACGGCCCGGAATGGCAGGTCACCTGCGAGGTCCGGGAAATCGCAGAGGGCTGATCTCCCCTCCTTGGATCCAGTGCCGTTCGGGTGTTGCATGGTGGGCTGTGACCTCGCAGCCCACCGCCGACCCGTACGGCACCATCGAGACCGTCTTCCGTATCGAGTCACCCCGCGTCATCGCCGCCGTCGCCCGCATCGTCCGCGACATCGGCATCGCCGAGGAGCTCGCGCAGGACGCGCTGGTCGCCGCGCTGGAGCAGTGGCCGCGGGACGGCGTCCCCGACAACCCCGGCGCCTGGCTCATGGCCGCCGCCAGGCACCGCGCCGTCGACCTGATCCGGCGGCGCGAGAACTACGCCCGCAAGCTCGCGGAGATCGGCCGCGACCTGGAGACGACGGCACCGCCCGAGGAGCCGTCCGACCCCGAGGACATCGACGACGACCTGCTCCGCCTGGTCTTCACCACCTGCCACCCGGTGCTGTCGCCTCAGGCCCGTATCGCCCTCACCCTGCGCCTCCTCGGCGGCCTGACCACCCCGGAGATCGCCCGGGCCTTCCTGGTCCCGGAGCCGACCGTGGCCCAGCGCATCGTCCGGGCCAAGCGCACGCTCGCGACCAGGAACGTCGCCTTCGAGGTCCCGTACGGCCCCGACCGCGAGGCCCGTCTCGGCTCGGTCCTCGACGTCATCTACCTGATCTTCAACGAGGGTTACGCCGCCACGGCGGGCGACGACTGGCTGCGCCCGGCGCTGTGCGAGGACGCGTTGCGCCTGGCCCGCGTGCTGTCCGGTCTCATGCCGAAGGAGCCGGAGGTGCACGGCCTGACCGCCCTCCTGGAGTTCCAGGCGTCCCGCACGGCTGCCCGCACCGGCCCCTTGGGCGAGCCGGTCCTGCTCAAGGACCAGAACCGCCGCCGCTGGAACCGCATGCTCATCGCCCGCGGCATCACGGCCCTCTCCCGCGCGGACGCCACGGCCACCGGCGCCCCCGGCCCGTACGCCCTCCAGGCCGCCATCGCCGCCTGCCACGCGCACGCGTACACGTACGAGGAGACCGACTGGAAGACCATCGCCACCCTCTACGGCCTGCTGTCCGCGCGGTCCCCTTCACCCGTGGTGGAGTTGAACCGCGCGGTCGCCGTGTCGATGGCGGACGGACCGGAACCCGCCCTGAGGATCGTCGACACGATCGCCGCCGAACCGGCCCTGCGGGAGTACCACCTGCTGCCGAGCGTGCGCGGCGACCTGCTGCTGCGCCTTGGCCGTACTGCGGAGGCGCGGGCGGAGTTCGAGCGGGCGGCCGCTCTCACCCGCAACGAGCGGGAGCGGGAGATGCTGCTGAAGCGGGCGGCGACCGCCGGGCAGTGACCGGGGGTGAGGTGAGAACCCGGCACTACACCGTGGCGCCCGGCACTACACCGGCCGTCCCACCAACATCGTCGGCGCCCCCGCCACCCGGGTCAGGAACACCGTCGCCGCGTTCGGCCCCTGCGGCTTGACCTTCTTGCGCAGTTCCTCCGGCTCGACGGCGGAGCCGCGCTTCTTGACGGTGAGGACGCCCACCTCGCGCTCCCGCAGCAGCGCCTTCAACTTCTTGACGTTGAACGGGAGCTGATCGGTGATCTCGTAGGCGGTGGCGTAGGGGGTGTTGTGCGGTTCGTCGGCGGTGACGTAGGCGATGGTCGGGTCGATCAGCCCGCCCTCCAGGTCCTCGGCGACCTGGGCGACCAGGTGGGCGCGGATGACGGCGCCGTCCGGCTCGTACAAGTACCGTCCGACCGGCCTGACCTCGGGGTCCGGGAGCATGGTGGCGGGGGTGACGTAGATGCCGGCCTCGGCGGGCAGCAGCGTCGCCCGCCGTGCGCCCGGCGTCTCGTTCGGGCCGAACCACAGCATGGCCTCCTTCACGTCCCCGCCGTCCGAGACCCACTCGGCCGTCGCCTCCGCGGGGATCGCCTCGTGCGGAATGCCCGGCGCGATCTTCAGTACGCCGAGCGGCGCGGTGCGCGCGGCGGACACGGCCCAGGACAGGGGCGGGGAGTAGGCCTCCGGATCGAAGATCCGGCCGCGCTTGGAGGAACGCCGGGCCGGGTCGACGAACACGGCGTCGTACCCGGCCGTGTCGACCTCCGTCACGTCCGCCTCGCGCACCTCGATCAGGTCGGCGAGCCCGAGCGCGTCGGCGTTGGCGCGGACCACCGCACAGGTCAGCGGATCCCGGTCCACGGCCAGTACCCGGATCCCGGCGCGGGCGAAGGCGATCGCGTCGCCGCCGATCCCGCAGCACAGGTCGGCGACGGACCGCACCCCGAGCGCCTCGAAGGACTCGGCACGATGCGTCGCCACTCTCGCCCGCGTCGACTGTTCGACCCCGTTCGGCGTGAAGAACATCAGCCCCGCGTCAGACGCCCCGAACTTCGCCACCGCCCGCTGCCGCAGCCGCGCCTGCCCGAGCGCCGCCGACACCAGTTCGGCGGGGTGCTCGCGGCGCAGACGGGTGGCGACGGCGAGTTCGTCGGCGGGGTCGGTGTCGCGTACGGCGTCGAGGAGGGCGCGGCCCTCTGGGGCGAGGAGCGCGGAGAAGGAGGCGAGGTCGTTCACCGGGCCATTGTCGGCCAGTCGGTGGATGGTCCGCGGCCCGCGGCGGTGTCGGCCGGGCTTCGGGGTGAGTGCCTGCGAAGATCCGGCACCATGCGACTAGTAGTACAAAATGACAAAAGTCACCGCAATGGGGCAGCCATGAGGCACCGCCGCCGCCGGAGACCCGGGCGTGCCGGGTTCCGCGGCGGAGTCGCCGCACTGGCCGCGGCGGCCATCGCCTCGGCCTGCGCACCGGCCTCCGCCCCGGGCGGCCAGGGCGGCACAGGCACGGCACGACCCACGTCCAGCCGAGAGCCCTTGAAGGCGCCGCCCCCGGCCACCGCCCAGAACCCACCGGCCCGGAACTCGCCCACCCAGACCCCGCCCGCCCGGAAGTACCGTTCGGGAAAGTCCCTCGCCGCCCGGGCCGCCGCGGCGAGACGCTGGGGCCTGGCGAGAATCCCCCTCACGCCCCCGCCCCCGCCCCTCACCAAGCCGAAGATCACCACCCGCGAGGGCTTCGAGGTCGACGGGCACGAGGAACTCGGCCTCCCGCCGGTCTTCACCACCATCCCCACCAAGCAACGGGTCGTCTTCCTCACGATCGACGACGGCGCCGAGAAGGACCCGGCGTTCCTGCGGATGATGAACGACCTGCAGGTGCCGTACACCGCCTTCCTCAGCAACTACCTGATCAAGGACGACTACGGCTACTTCAAGCGCATGCAGCGTGACGGGGTCTCCCTGAACAACCACACCCTCCACCACCCCTACCTCCCCGGACTCTCCTACCGCCGTCAGCAGTACGAGATCTGCGCCATGCAGGACGTGATCGAGGAGCGCTACGGCAAGCGCCCGCTGCTCTTTCGCCCGCCCTTCGGGAACTACAACCGGGACAGCCTGCGCGCCGCGAAGTCGTGCGGCGTCAAGTACGTCCCGCTGTGGAACGAGGAGGTCTTCGTCGACCACTGGGACTACCGGGAGTGGGACCGCAGGATCCGACCGGGTGACATCGTCCTCACGCACTTCCGGGGCCGGGACGACTGGAAGGGCACAATGCCGGACATGATCCGCCGGTTCCTGAACAAGGTCACGGCCGAGGGGTACGCGGTGGCCCGGCTGGAGGACTACCTGTGAGGCCGACGCCGGGGCCGCGCGTGCTGGCAGCCGTGGCCCTGGCGTCCACGCTGCTCGCCGGCTGCGCCCGGCCGACGACGGCCGTGGCTCCGGAGGCAGGTCCGCCCACCGAGAGGTCACACAGCGCCCGCTCGGCGAAGGGCCCGACCCACACCGCACAGCCCTACCGCCACTGGGGCCTGACCGCCCCGCTCCCCGCACCGCCGTCCCCGCCCGCCCACCGGCTACGGCTCCCCGCCCACGATCCGCTGCCCGTCGTGCACCGCGTCCCGACCCGGGACAAGGTCGTCTTCCTCACCTACGACGACGGCGCCGAGAAGGACCCCCGCTTCGTCGACCTGGTCCGTGAACTACGGCTGCCCGTCAGCATGTTCCTCACGGACAGTGTCGTCGGCCCGGGCTACGGCCACTTCGCGCGCCTGCGCTCGGTGGGCGCGTCCATCCAGAACCACACCCTCGACCACGCCGCCCTGCGTGGCCTGCCGTACGCCGGCCAGCGCGCCGAGATCTGCGGCCAGCAGAACAAACTCCGCGCCCGCTTCGGCATCCGCCCCCGCCTCTTCCGGCCGCCCTACGGCACGTACGACACCACCACCCTCCGCGCGGCGAGGGACTGCGGCATCGCGGCGATCACCCTGTGGCGGGCCGCGATGGAAGCCGACGGCGAACTCACCTACGCCCACGGCCCCACCCGCCTCCACCCAGGCGACATCATCTCCGTCCCCTCAGGCGAACCGACCGGCCTCTCCCTGAGAGACCGCACGACAAGGCTGCTGCGCGAGATCCAGCGCAGAGGCCTGACGGTAGGCCGCTTGGAGGACTACATCTGAAGAAACCTCCCGAGGCGGGCCCAGCCCCTCCAGCCCGTCCGGTGCTTGAGGGCAAGGACCTGTCGGTCCGGCCTTCTGTGGGCCGTTCGAGGACGAGGTCAACATGCGGCGCCGATCGGCGCCGGCCCGGCCCTCCAGCCCGTCCGGCGTTTGAGGACGAGGCCGTTCAGGCCGATAAGGGGGGGGCTGGGGGCGCAGCCCCCAGGGCGGTCACCGCGACTCCGGTCACCCGAATCGCGGCTCGGCCAGCGCAGCGAATTAGCAGTCCGCTTGACCGAGTGCTAACCGCCGCCATAGTCTCGGCTCTGGCACTCGGCAGATGAGAGTGCCAACTACGCGACGGGCAGGTCCGGCACCCGCGACGACGGATCCACCTGGTCGCCACCTCAGACAGTTAACCCCGTGAGATCTCCGAAGGGGGAGGTCGGATCGTGACGACCACCAGCTCCAAGGTTGCCATCAAGCCGCTCGAGGACCGCATCGTGGTCCAGCCGCTCGACGCCGAGCAGACCACCGCCTCTGGCCTGGTCATCCCGGACACCGCCAAGGAGAAGCCCCAGGAGGGCGTCGTCCTGGCCGTGGGCCCGGGCCGCTTCGAGAACGGCGAGCGTCTGCCGCTCGACGTCAAGACCGGCGACATCGTGCTGTACAGCAAGTACGGCGGCACCGAGGTGAAGTACAACGGCGAGGAGTACCTCGTCCTCTCGGCTCGCGACGTGCTCGCGATCATCGAGAAGTAGTTCACCCGAAGCACCTTCTGAAGCACCTTTTGCTTCCAGCTGCGCCCCTGGCCCCCGCGACCACACAAGAAGCCGGGCGCCCGGGGCGCAGTGTCTTTTTAACCCACAGATTTCGAGAGGGCTCCCGCTGTCATGGCGAAGATCCTGAAGTTCGACGAGGACGCCCGTCGCGCCCTCGAGCGCGGCGTCAACAAGCTGGCCGACACGGTCAAGGTGACGATCGGCCCCAAGGGCCGCAACGTCGTCATCGACAAGAAGTTCGGCGCCCCCACCATCACCAACGACGGCGTCACCATCGCCCGCGAGGTCGAGGTCGAGGACCCGTACGAGAACCTCGGTGCCCAGCTGGTGAAGGAGGTGGCGACCAAGACCAACGACATCGCGGGTGACGGTACGACCACCGCCACCGTGCTGGCCCAGGCGCTGGTCCGCGAGGGCCTGAAGAACGTCGCCGCCGGTGCCTCCCCGGCCGCCCTGAAGAAGGGCATCGACGCCGCCGTCGCCGCGGTCTCCGAGGAGCTCCTCGCGACGGCCCGCCCGATCGACGAGAAGTCCGACATCGCCGCCGTCGCCGGTCTGTCCGCCCAGGACCAGCAGGTCGGTGAGCTCATCGCCGAGGCGATGGACAAGGTCGGCAAGGACGGTGTCATCACCGTCGAGGAGTCCAACACCTTCGGCCTGGAGCTGGACTTCACCGAGGGCATGGCCTTCGACAAGGGCTACCTGTCGCCGTACTTCGTGACGGACCAGGAGCGCATGGAGGCCGTCCTGGAGGACCCGTACATCCTCATCAACCAGGGCAAGATCTCCTCCATCCAGGACCTGCTGCCGCTGCTGGAGAAGGTCATCCAGGCCGGTGCCTCCAAGCCGCTGCTGATCATCGCCGAGGACGTCGAGGGCGAGGCCCTGTCGACCCTGGTCGTCAACAAGATCCGCGGCACCTTCAACGCGGTCGCCGTCAAGGCCCCCGGCTTCGGTGACCGCCGCAAGGCGATGCTCCAGGACATGGCGACGCTGACCGGCGCCGAGGTCATCTCCGAGGAGGTCGGCCTCAAGCTCGACCAGGTCGGCCTCGAGGTGCTGGGCTCCGCCCGCCGCATCACGGTCACCAAGGACGACACCACGATCGTCGACGGCGCCGGCAAGTCCGACGCCGTCCAGGGCCGCGTCGCCCAGATCAAGGCCGAGATCGAGAACACCGACTCCGACTGGGACCGCGAGAAGCTCCAGGAGCGCCTCGCGAAGCTGGCCGGCGGCGTGTGCGTGATCAAGGTCGGCGCCGCCACCGAGGTGGAGCTGAAGGAGAAGAAGCACCGTCTGGAGGACGCCATCTCCGCGACCCGCGCCGCGGTCGAGGAGGGCATCGTCTCCGGTGGTGGCTCCGCGCTGGTCCACGCCGTCAAGGTCCTCGAGGGCAACCTCGGCAAGACCGGCGACGAGGCCACCGGTGTCGCCGTGGTCCGCAAGGCCGCCGTCGAGCCGCTGCGCTGGATCGCCGAGAACGCCGGTCTGGAGGGCTACGTCATCACCTCCAAGGTCGCCGAGCTCGACAAGGGCCAGGGCTTCAACGCCGCCACCGGCGAGTACGGCGACCTGGTCAAGGCCGGCGTCATCGACCCGGTCAAGGTCACCCGCTCCGCCCTGGAGAACGCCGCTTCCATCGCCTCCCTCCTCCTGACGACCGAGACCCTGGTCGTCGAGAAGAAGGAAGAGGAAGAGCCGGCCGCCGCCGGTGGCCACGGCCACGGGCACGCCCACTGAGCCCAGCGCTCGAAGAAGGCCCCGCTCCTGCGCGTGTGCGCGGGACCGGGGCCTTCCCCTTCGCGGGCTTCACTGACCGAGTACCCCCAGTTGCTCCAGCAGCCCCGCCCGGTCGTAGATCCAGTGGCTCTCGCAGATCCTGCCCTCCCGGAACCGCTGCCAGGTCATGCCCCGCATGCTCACGTCCTGCTCGGTCGCAGGGATCCCCAGGAACTCGCCCTTGTGGTGCGCGACCCAGGTCCACCGGGTGCACACCTGGTCGCCCTGGGCCATCTGGTCGTCGATCCGGAAGGTGAAGTCGAAGGCGGACCGCCATCCCTCGTACTGCTCGCGGATCCCTTCGATGCCCCGCACGGGCTGCGGGTACGACGGATCGTGGTCCACGTAGTCACGGGTGAGATGGTCACCGATCCGCCCCGCCTCCATCCTGCCCATGCCCTCGAAGAAGGCCCGCGCGGCCAGGACGTTCAGCTGCTCGTCGCGCACCACGTCCAGATCGGTGAACGTGGGCTCCTCGTCACAGAGCGCCACCATCTCCTGGAAGATCCGGTCGGTCTCGGGCAGGTTGGAGTTCCGCATCGCCTCCTCGTACGAGGCGAACTCCACGATCTCGATGAAGTGCGCCGGGTCGGACCGGTCCTTCCCGATGATGTCGTGCGTCGCCGTCCGCTTCCCCTTGGTCTGCTCGACCCACCTGTCCATCAGCCGGTTCATCTCGTCGAAACGGCTGGTCTTGCAGTCGATGAGCTGTACGAAGGTCATGCCGTCGTCGCCTCCCGATCCTTCTGGGCGGGCCTGGACATGACCATTGTCCCCATCGGCGTGACGGTGCGCCTCTCGGCGTTTTGGCATCATGACGGCATGCACGCGCGGGGGAGACAGTCCGTACACCTGGTGGCGTGCGGGAGCGTGGGCGGGCGGCGGCCCGCGTATGCGCCGCACGCGATGAACGACTCGTTCTGCGGGCGGCCCGCCTCGCCGGACGCCAGGTGGTTACTGCGGCCCGTACTTCCTCCCCGTCCTCGAACTGATCCCCCCGAGCACCCCCCGAGGCACCAACTTCGCCGCCCCCATCAGCACCTTGTACCGGGGATCCGGAATCGACACCGACTTCCCCCGCGCGAGATCGCTCAGAGCTACCTCCACCAGTTTGTCCGCGTCCAGCCACATCCAGCCCGGGATGTTGTCCGTCCCCATCCCCGCCCGCTCGTGGAACTCGGTGCGCACGAACCCGGGGCACAGCGCCATCAACCGCACCCCGCTCCCGGCCAGATCCCGCGCCGCCCCCTGCGTGAACTGCACGACCCACGCCTTGGACGCGCCGTACGTCCCGCGCGGTACGAAGGCGGCGACGGACGCGACGTTCACGACGCCGCCCCGTCCCCGTTCCCGCATCGCCTCGGTCGCCGCCGACGTCAGGCGCAGTACCGCCTCGCAGTGCACCTTGAGCATCTTCAGCTCGTCGGCCATGGGGACGTCGAGATAGCGGCCCTTGTTGCCGAAGCCGGCGTTGTTGATCAGCAGGTCGACGGGGTTCCTGCGGTCGCCGAGGCGGGCGGCGACCGTCTCGATGCCGGAGTCCTCGGCGAGGTCGGCCGTCAGTACCTCCGCCTCGATGCCGTGCCGGTCGTGCAGTTCGGTCGCCTGTTCCCGCAGCCGCTTGGTGTCCCGGGCCACCAGGACGAGGTCATGCCCGTCGGCTGCCAGCCGCCGCGCGAACGCGGCGCCGATCCCCGCGGTCGAACCCGTAATCAATGCCGTTGTCATGGCGCAAGGTTAGGGCCCCGGACTGCGCGCTTCCGCTCCCCTCTCAGCCGTGCTCGTGCTGTGCCCGGACCGGCCCGCGTGCTGCGACGGCGCGTGCGCCCGCTGCCCCTTGTCCACCACCACGAACTGACCCATCATCCCCTGGTCCTCGTGGTACAGCAGATGACAGTGGTACATGTACGGCGTGTCCGGATCCGCCGGTCCGGTGAAGCGCAGCGCCAGCTTCATGGTCGTCCCGTTCGGCAGGAACACCGTGTCCTTCGGCCCACGCAGCGCCGCCGGCGGCGACTCACCGTTCACCTCCAGCACCCGGAACTGCACATCGTGCACATGGAAGTTGTGCGGCATGCCGTTGCTGTTGCGGACCGTCCACACCTCCGTCGTCCCCCGCGTGACCGTCTCGTCCACCCGGCCCATCACCATGGACCGCCCGTTGATGCCGGACCGCTTCAGGTCGAAGTACCGCCCCCGCACCGCGCCCTTGCCGTCGGGCGTCTCCAACTCGCCCAGCGCGGCCGGTATCGCGGGCGAGGGCCGGAGCTGTCCGGCCGCACGCAGCTCCAGTACGTCGAAGGAGTCGTCGCCCCCGCCGAACCGCCGGTTCCAGGCGTCCCCGTAGTTGTCCTGCGGGAAGCTGCGCAGCATCACCCGCTCACCCGCCCGCATCCGTACGACGATCTCGGCGCGCTCACCCGATGACAGCTGGACCCGGTCCATGGACTCGGGCCGCTCCAGCAGACCCCCGTCCGTCGCTATGAGCGAGAAGGCGCGGCCGTCCGGGAATCCGAAGGCGTACGTCCGTGCCGTCGAGGCGTTCAGCAGCCGCAGCCGTATGAGCTCGTCACCGACCTCTTTGTACGGCCGCAGCGTGCCGTTGACCATGGTCTGGTCGCCGAGGAAGCCCACGTTCTGCATGATCTTGTGGCCGCCCGCGAGCTTCGCGCCGTCGAAGCGCACGTCCTGCACGATGACCGGCAGGTCGTCCACGCCGTACCGCTTGGGCAGGGCGAGGTCCCGGGACTTGTCGTCGTCGAGGATGAACAGGCCGGCCAGGCCACGCCGCACATGGCGTTCTGTCGCGCCGTGCGGGTGCGGGTGGTACCAGAGGGTCGCGGCGGGCTGGTCCACTTTCCAGTGCGGAGTCCAGGTGTCGCCCGGGGCGATCATCTGGTGCGGGCCGCCGTCCATCCGCGCGGGCAGGTGCATGCCGTGCCAGTGCACGCTGGACGCCTCGTCGAGCTCGTTCGCTATGCGCACGCGGATCTGCTCACCGCGGGCCGCGCGCAGGGTCGGGCCGAGATAGGAGCCGTTGAATCCCCATGTCGCGGTCTTCTGCCCGGCCTTGAACTCCGTCTCGCCCGCGCGCATGCGCAGGTCGAAGACGCGGGTGCCGTCCTTGTCGACGGTGGACTCGGCCAGGGGCGGTATCGCCAGTGGGTTGTCGAACGAGGCCTTGCCCACCGTGCTGACGTCGGCGCCGGTCCACAGCCAGGCGAACAGGCCGCCGACCGCCATCGCGGCGACCGTGACGACGGAACCCACGACGATGAGGACGCGCTTGAAGCGAGACATGCTTCGAGCGTCCTTGATCGCCGCCCACCGAACATCCGGGTCGTCCCCCGGCCACCCCGGAGTCAACCCGGGCCGTTCGTACGGGGTTTCCCCCTAGGAGCCGTGCGGCACCTGCCCGACCGGCATCCCACAACCGCCCTTTGCGCGAGGCCGGCGGGCGGCCGCGGGGGGAGAGAGACCTGCCCCGGCCGGGGCTCCGTCAGGACCTTTACTTCGCCACGTACTTCCGCGCCTGCTCCAGCAACTCCGGATGCAGCGCCTCCCCGGCCGCCAGCAGCCTCGGCAGCAGCTTCCGCTCGGTCGTGACCGCCCGGAACTGGAGCGCCACCGTCACGTCGTGGTCCGGGCGGTGGATGATCTCCATCGCGTCACCCGCCCGGATCTCGCCCGGCTCGATCACCCGCAGATACGCACCCGGCGCCGCCTTCGCGGTGAACCGCTTCACCCACTGCTTCTCACCCATATGGCCCTGGAAGGTCAGGCAGGGAATCCGCCCGCACGTCACCTCCAGCACCACCCCGGATCCGATCCGCCAGCGCTCGCCGATCAGCGCACCCGACACGTCCAGGCCGGACGTCGTGAGGTTCTCGCCGAAGCCGCCGTTCGCCAGCGACCGACCCAGCTCGCGCTCCCACGCGTCGAGGTCCTCACGCGCCACCGCGTACACGGCCTGGTCGTCGCCGCCGTGGTGCTCCCTCTTGCACACCGCGTCCCCGGCCAGCCCGCTGCCTCCGATGCCCTTGGGCCCTGGCGCCGCGACCCGCACCGGCCCGGCCACCGGCCGCTTGTCGATGCCGGTCACGGCCTCGGTGTCATCCGCGCCCGGCACGGGCTTCGCGCGGCCCAGGTTCACAGAGAGAAGCTTCATGAGGGCAAGGTAGGCGAGGGGTGGCCAAAGTGTCGACGCATTATTCGGTGATCTCCCCAAGGCTCACTTATGCTCGGTCCGTGCTCGAAGCCCGTCACCTCCGCGTCCTGCGTGCCGTCGCCGCCACCGGTTCCTTCTCCGCGGCCGGACGCGAACTGGGCTGCACCCAGCCCGCCGTCAGTCAGCAGATGAAGGCCCTGGAGACGTCCGTCGGCACACCGCTGCTGATCCGCAGCGGACGCGAGATGCGGCTGACCCAGGCCGGAGAGGCCCTGGTGCGGCACGCCGCCGGGATCCTGGCCGGACTCACCGCCGCCGAGGAGGAGGTCGCCGCCATCGCCGGACTGCGCGCCGGCCGCGTCCGCCTCGTCTCCTTCCCCAGCGGCAGCTCCACTCTCGTCCCGACCGCCCTGGCCGCCCTGCGCGCCGCCCACCCCGGCACCAGGGTCTCCCTGGAGGAGGCCGAGCCGCCGAACTCCGTCGAGCTGCTGCGCGAGGGCGACTGCGACGTGGCCCTCGCCTTCCGGTACGAGGGTGCCGCGGGTGCCGAGGAGTGGGACGACCTGGTCGTACGCCCCCTGCTGACGGACCGTCTCGTAGGGCTCGTCCCCGAACGGCACCGCCTCGCGCGCACCGCCTCCACCGGGCCCGTCGCCATCGGCGAGCTCGCCGCCGAGCCGTGGATCGCCGGATGCCCGCGCTGCCGGGGACAGTTGATCGAGGTGTGCGCGAGCGCCGGCTTCACGCCCCGCATCGACTTCGCCACCGACGACTACCCGGCGGTGGTGGGCCTGGTGGGCGCCGGCCTGGGCGTGGCCGTCCTGCCCCAGCTCGCCGTCGAGTCCGTACGGCCGCGAGGGGTGCGCATGGTGACGCTGGAACCGGCGGTCCGGCGGGAGATCGTGGCGCTCACGCTGCCCGACCTGGCGCAGGTGCCGGCCGTCGCGGCGACGCTCGACCAGCTGGCGCGGGCCGCCGCCCGCTAGCGGGGCCCGGGCGAAGAGAGAGGGAGCCCTCGGCGAAGAGAGGGAGCCCTCTGCGCAGAGAGAAGGGCACGCGTACGCGTGCCCTTGTGTGCAGAAACGTTCCTTCAGGTGTGCGGGCCAGCCTCCCCGCTGGCCGTCGACGCTGCCGACACCAGCCGGTTGCGCGCCCGCCCCATGAGCTCCTCGCGCTCGTCCTCGGTCAAGCCGCCCCAGACGCCGTACGGTTCGCGCACCGCCAGCGCATGCGCCGCACACTGCGCGCGGACCGGGCACCTCATGCAGACCTCCTTGGCCGAGTTCTCTCGAGCGCTCCGGGCCGCACCGCGCTCGCCCTCCGGATGGAAGAAGAGCGAGCTGTCCACCCCGCGACAAGCAGCCAGCAGCTGCCAGTCCCACAGGTCCGCGTTCGGTCCGGGAAGGCGGGAGAAATCTGCCATTGCGTGACCCCTTGTAGCCGTTCTGGGCGGATACGGTGTCTACGACCGTACATCTACGATCTAAGAAGATGAAAATATGACTCATTGCGAATCTAGCCCCAAACGCCTGTAAACAGGAAGAAAAAGGGCTGAATGGGGCATGGGTTGTGATGAAAGATTGAGGGTCCGTCGTGCATGTCTGCCCCGTGTCCGCCCCCTCACGTAGAGTGCCGAAGGCGGCACATGCCCCCGTAACTCTTTCGAGTGACCGTCGTTGAGAGGGCGGAGGCGGTTGAAGGAACAAGGGCTCGGGCAGGCGTCCGAGACGGTCGACCGCACAGGTGACGATTTCGTACCAGCCTGGAGGCTCAAGGTGACGTGCATCAGCTGCGGAGGGCGGCCATGACATCCGTCCTCGTCTGCGACGACTCCCCGCTTGCCCGAGAGGCGCTCCGCCGCGCGGTCGCGACCGTGCCCGGCGTCGAGCGCGTGACGACGGCGGCCAACGGCGAGGAAGTCCTCCGCCGCTGGGGCGCCGACCGCTCGGACCTGATTCTGATGGACGTACGCATGCCCGGTCTGGGCGGCGTCGAGACTGTGCGGCGGCTGCTGTCCGCCGACCCCGGTGCGCGCATCATCATGCTCACCGTCGCCGAGGACCTGGACGGCGTGGCCCTCGCGGTCGCCGCCGGTGCCCGCGGCTATCTGCACAAGGACGCCTCGCGTGCGGAGTTGCGGGCCACGGTGACGCAGGCGCTGGCCGACCCGACGTGGCGGCTCGCGCCGCGGCGGCTGCGCTCCGCGGAGATGGGCGCCGCGCCCACGCTCACCGCGCGTGAGATCCAGGTGCTCGAAGGGATGAGCCACGGTCGTTCCAACGCGGAGATCGGGCGCGAGCTGTTCCTGTCCGAGGACACCGTGAAGACGCATGCCCGGCGGTTGTTCAAGAAGCTGGGTGCGTCGGACCGGGCGCATGCCGTGGCTCTCGGCTTCCGGTGGGGTCTGGTTCGTTAACCGCCTCACCAAGGGTGCCGCGTTGTGTCGTATGGCGGATGCGGGTGCGTCGTGGCTGGTCGCGCCCACGCGGCGGTAGCCGCATGTCGATGCAGCCCCGCGCCCCTGAAGGGGCGCGGGCGCCAGGCCGGCCGAGTAGCTCTGTCGGCGCCCGCTGCTCGTTTCGCGGCGGATGCCGCATCCTTGAGGTGTGGAGTCTCTCGGGGACGAGTCGGTCGAGCGGAAGGGGAGGGCGCAGGGGATGAGTGCCGGCGCACCTGCTCATAACGCTTCGGTGCACAACATCGGGCGCGATGCCACGGACCATACGGCCACAAGGCACCATGGACCGATGCGCGACGACGAGGCGGCCAACGCCGCAGGGGCGATCGGTGCACTCGTCCATCGCGCCGTCGACGGAGACGAGCAGGCCACGCATGATCTGCTCGCGCATGTCCACCCCCTGGCCCTGCGCTACTGCCGCACCCGGCTGTCCCGTCTGCCGGGTGACGCCCGCCACTTCGTCGAGGACCTCGCCCAGGAGGTCTGCGTCGCCGTGCTCCTCGCGCTGCCGCGCTACAAGGACACCGGCCGTCCTTTCGAGGCGTTCGTCTTCGCCATCGCCGCGCACAAGGTGGCCGACCTCCAGCGGGCGGCGATGCGGCACCCGGGGTCCACGGCGGTTCCCTCGGACGAGATGCCCGAGCGCCCGGACGACTCGCTGGGCCCGGAGGAGCGGGCGCTGCTCAGCAGCGACGCCGAGTGGGCCAAGAAACTGCTGGCCAACCTGCCCGAGAACCAGCGGGAGCTGCTGCTGCTGAGGATCGCGGTGGGCTTGACCGCGGAGGAGACGGGTCAGATGTTGGGAATGTCACCCGGCGCGGTCCGGGTGGCCCAGCACCGCGCTTTGAGCAGGCTGCGGGCGCTGGCCGAGCAGTAGGCGGCGCTCCTGAACGGGCGTCGCGCCGATTCCGTACGAACATACGAAGCCCGGAGCAGGCCCGAACCATGGAATTTGCCAGCTCTGCTTCCCGTTAGCATGGACATCCGCACCGATCAAGGCCATTTGGGGAAGGTGTCATGACTGCGAACGTCGACGGAGTGCCCGGTAAATTCGCGACACTCGGGCTGACCTACGACGACGTGCTGCTGCTGCCGGGTGCATCCGAGGTGCTCCCCAACGCGGTCGACACCTCGTCCCGCATCTCCCGCAACGTCCGGGTGAACATCCCGCTGCTCTCGGCGGCCATGGACAAGGTGACCGAGTCCCGCATGGCCATCGCGATGGCCCGCCTCGGCGGTGTCGGCGTGCTGCACCGCAACCTGTCCGTCGAGGACCAGGTCAACCAGGTCGACCTGGTGAAGCGGTCCGAGTCCGGCATGGTCACCGACCCCATCACGGTGCACCCGGAGGCGACCCTCGCCGAGGCCGACGCCCTGTGCGCCAAGTTCCGCATCAGCGGCGTCCCCGTCACCGACCCGGCCGGCAAGCTCCTCGGCATCGTCACCAACCGTGACATGGCCTTCGAGTCGGACCGCAGCCGTCAGGTGCGCGAGGTCATGACCCCGATGCCGCTGGTCACCGGCCAGGTCGGCATCTCCGGCACGGACGCCATGGACCTGCTGCGCAAGCACAAGATCGAGAAGCTTCCGCTCGTCGACGACGCCGGTGTCCTCAAGGGCCTGATCACCGTCAAGGACTTCGTCAAGGCGGAGAAGTACCCCAACGCCGCCAAGGACTCCGAGGGCCGCCTCCTCGTCGGCGCCGCCGTCGGCGCCAGCCCCGAGGCCCTGGAGCGTGCCCAGGCGCTCGCCGAGGCCGGTGTGGACTTCCTGGTCGTCGACACCTCGCACGGCCACAACAGCAACGCCCTCAGCTGGATGTCGAAGATCAAGTCCAGCGTCGGCGTGGACGTGATCGGCGGCAACGTCGCCACCCGCGACGGCGCCCAGGCGCTGATCGACGCCGGTGTAGACGGCATCAAGGTGGGCGTGGGCCCCGGCTCCATCTGTACGACCCGCGTGGTCGCCGGCATCGGCGTCCCGCAGGTCACCGCCATCTACGAGGCCTCCCTCGCCGCCCGCCCCGCGGGCATCCCGCTGATCGGCGACGGCGGTCTGCAGTACTCCGGCGACATCGGCAAGGCGCTCGCCGCCGGCGCCGACACCGTGATGCTGGGCTCGCTGCTCGCGGGCTGCGAGGAGTCGCCGGGCGAGCTGCTGTTCATCAACGGCAAGCAGTTCAAGTCGTACCGCGGCATGGGCTCCCTGGGCGCCATGCAGTCCCGCGGCCAGGGCCGGTCGTACTCCAAGGACCGCTACTTCCAGGCCGAGGTCGCCTCCGACGACAAGCTCGTGCCCGAGGGCATCGAGGGCCAGGTTCCCTACCGCGGCCCGCTGGCCAACGTGCTGCACCAGCTCGTCGGCGGTCTGCGCCAGACCATGGGCTACGTGGGCGCGGCGACCATCGAGGAGATGGAGACCAAGGGCCGCTTCGTGCGGATCACCTCCGCGGGCCTCAAGGAGAGCCACCCGCACGACATCCAGATGACGGTCGAGGCGCCGAACTACAGCCGTAAGTGACGCCTACGCGCGCGTGAGGCTTGATCGAGGGCGGTCCCGGGTGAACCGGGGCCGCCCCTGTCGTGCCCGTCGGCGATACTGGAAGACGCTGAAACGCATCAGGGAAAGGCCACACATCGTGACTGAGATCGAGATCGGGCGCGGCAAGCGCGGCCGCCGGGCGTACGCCTTCGACGACATCGCCGTCGTCCCCAGCCGCCGTACGCGGGACCCGAAGGAGGTCTCGATCGCCTGGCAGATCGACGCCTACCGCTTCGAGCTGCCCTTCCTGGCCGCCCCCATGGACTCGGTCGTCTCCCCGGCCACCGCGATCCGCATCGGCGAGCTCGGCGGCCTCGGCGTGCTGAACCTCGAAGGCCTGTGGACGCGCTACGAGGACCCGCAGCCGCTCCTCGACGAGATCGCGGAGCTGCCCACCGAGGCCGCCACCCGCCGCCTCCAGGAGATCTACGCCGCTCCCATCAAGGAGGAGCTGATCGGGCAGCGCATCAAGGAGGTGCGCGACTCGGGCGTGGTCACGGCCGCCGCGCTCTCCCCGCAGCGCACGGCCCAGTTCTCCAAGGCGGTCGTCGACGCCGGCGTGGACATCTTCGTCATCCGCGGTACGACGGTCTCGGCGGAGCACGTCTCCGGTGCGGCCGAGCCGCTGAACCTGAAGCAGTTCATCTACGAGCTCGACGTCCCGGTGATCGTCGGAGGCTGTGCCACGTACACCGCGGCCCTGCACCTGATGCGCACCGGCGCGGCCGGCGTCCTGGTCGGCTTCGGCGGCGGCGCCGCGCACACCACGCGCAACGTCCTCGGCATCCGCGTCCCGATGGCCACCGCGGTCGCGGACGTCGCGGCGGCCCGCCGGGACTACATGGACGAGTCCGGCGGCCGGTACGTCCACGTGATCGCGGACGGCGGCGTCGGCTGGTCCGGCGACCTGCCCAAGGCCATCGCCTGCGGCGCCGACGCCGTGATGATGGGCTCCCCGCTCGCCCGCGCCACGGACGCGCCGGGCAAGGGCCACCACTGGGGCATGGAGGCCGTCAACGAGGAGCTGCCGCGCGGCAAGAAGGTCGGCCTGGGCACGGTCGGCACCATCGAGGAGGTGCTGACGGGCCCGTCGCACACCCCCGACGGCTCGATGAACTTCTTCGGCGCGCTGCGGCGGGCCATGGCCACGACCGGGTACAGCGAGCTCAAGGAGTTCCAGCGCGTCGAGGTGACGGTGGCGGACTCGCAGCACATGCGGTAGCCGGTACGGAAGCTGGTACGGCTACGGCCGATACGTCAGGAAGGGCCGGTCGCCCCGGGCGGGGTGACCGGCCCTTTCGCGTGCCCGGGCGTAGCCGGGAGTGCCCAAGTGGGGCTGGGTGGGGGCGTGTTGTGGGGGAGGGGGCGCGTGGTTGCGTTTGGGGCGAATGTGGGCTGAACGGGCGTGGGGAGTCGGTACTGTCCAGGTCGGCGACCCAGTTGTCTGGGGCGCCCCCTTCCAAGGACATCGTTCCGGACCCCGCCCTCGGGGCCCGGCCCGAACTCCAATGAACCGCCCACCGGGCCTCTGGGTGGCGTCATGGAAGGGGGCGTCCATGGGACGTCACCGCAAGCCCACTCGCTGGGACCGGATCCGTCTGCGGATGGTGAAGTGCCGGAGGAGGTGGATCTTGCGGATTTTCGGATGGTGAGCGACCGCCCCTATGGACATTAGGGGCGGGCACTCCGTGAACCATCCTGGAGCCTGCCGCAGACGCCCTCTGCGGTGGGCTCCACCTTTTTGTACGGTACTGGATCCGCTGTCCGGCGGCACAGTACCGGTGAGCGACCGCCCCTACAGACACTAGGGGCGGGCACTCCGTGAACCATCCTGGAGCCTGCCGCAGTGCTCGCTGCGGTGGGCTCCACCTTTTGTACGGTACCGAAGCCGGCGGATCGTACGCCACCAGCCTCGGAGGCACAGCCGCCCCCACGCGCCCCCGTCACAACCGATGCGCCGCCCCCGTGGGCGTAGCCCCCCGTGTGTCCAGCAGCAGCTGTGCCTTCACGGACAGCCCCTGAAGGTCGTACCGGCGATGCTGCTGGAGCAGGATCGTCAGGTCGGCGTCGGCGGCGGCCTCATAGAGGGAGTCCGCGCGGGGGACCGGGCGGTCGAGGACGTTCCACGACGGGATGTGCGGGTCGTGGTAGCTGATGGAGGCGCCGAGCCGCATCAGGCGGACCGCGACCTCCTCGGCGGGGGTGGACTGCTGGTCGGCGAGGTCGGGCTTGTAGGTGACGCCGAGGAGGAGGATGCGGGCGGCGCGCACGGACTTGCCGTGTTCGTTGAGGAGGGCGGCGGCGCGCTGGACGACGTACTGGGGCATCTGGCTGTTGACCTGCTGGGCCAGTTCGACCATGCGCAGGGTGCGGCCCGCGTGGGCGGTGAGGTCCTGCGGGACGGCGTGGCCGCCGACGCCGGGGCCGGGGCGGAAGGCCTGGAAGCCGAACGGCTTGGTCTCGGCGCAGCGGATGACGTCCCACAGGTCGACGCCCAAGTCGTGGCAGAGGACGGCCATTTCGTTGACGAGGGCGATGTTGACGTGCCGGAAGTTGGTCTCCAGGACCTGCACGGTCTCCGCCTCGCGCGGGCCACGCGCGCGTACCACCTTGTCGGTGAGACGGCCGTAGAAGGCGGCGGCCGACTCGGTGCACGCGGACGTGAGGCCGCCGATCACCTTGGGGGTGTTGGCGGGGGTGAAGTGGTGGTTGCCGGGGTCGACGCGGCTGGGGGAGTAGGCCAGGTGGAAGTCGCGGCCGGCGCGCATGCCCGAGCCCTCTTCGAGGAGTGGACGCAGAACGTTCTCAGTGGTGCCCGGGGGGACGGGGGACTCCAGGATCACGGTGGTGTGCGGCCGCATCCGTTCGGCCAGCGTGCGGGCGGCCGCCTCCACCTGGCTGAGGTCGAGCCCGCCGTCCGCGCCGGGCGGGGTGGGCGCGCAGATGACGGCGGTGCGTACGCGGCCGAGCTCGGCGGGGCTGGTGGCGTGCCGGAAGCCCCCCGAGAGCATCCGGCGCAGTTCCGCGGGGCTGAGGGAGGCGGCCTCGGGCCCGGTCCGGTAACCGAGCGTGGGGATGCCGGCCGCGACGGCGGCCTTGGCCAGCGGCAGGCCGTACGGGCCGAGTCCGATGACGGCGAGATCTGCGGGCATGGCGTTGGCCGTCCTTCCCAGTAACCGAAGTGGAGCAGGTGCGCAAGCCCTGTGGACAGATCGAGGGAGCGCAATGTCAGACTAGGAGTAAATATGACCGATTTGCTGCATTGAATGATCGCGTTTCCAGGAGTGTTGTCCACAGGCTGGGGGCGCGTGGTGGCTGAACTCGGGCAACCCGGTCAGAATTTTGGGCATGGGGGGTACGAAGCGGGCTTCGCCCGACGGGTGCGGCCTACGCGACCGATGAGCGGGAGGCAGCGGTGAGGACAGCGACACTGGGGCCGGCGGAGCGCGCCGAGTCACTCGCAGCAATGGCCGAGCGCGAGCTGGACCTACTGGTCGTGGGCGCCGGCGTCGTGGGCGCGGGCACCGCCCTCGACGCGGCGACCCGGGGACTGTCCACCGGCCTGGTCGAGGCCCGTGACTGGGCGTCGGGCACCTCCAGCAGGTCCAGCAAGCTGATCCACGGCGGCCTGCGCTATCTGGAGATGCTCGATTTCGCCCTCGTGCGCGAGGCGTTGAAGGAACGCGGACTGCTGGTCTCGCGGCTGGCCCCGCACCTGGTGAAACCGGTCCCCTTCCTCTACCCGCTCCAGTACAAGGGCTGGGAGCGCCTGTACGCCGGCTCCGGCGTCCTGCTCTACGACGTCATGTCGATGGCCCGCGGCCACGGCAGGGGCATGCCCCTGCACCGGCACCTGAGCCGCCGTCACGCGCTGCGCATCGCCCCCGCACTGAAGAAGGACGCACTGGTCGGCGCGCTTCAGTACTACGACGCCCAGATGGACGACGCCCGCTATGTGGCCACCCTCGTGCGCACGGCGGCGGCCTACGGGGCGAAGGTCGCCAACCGCGCGCGCGTGACCGGGTTCCTGCGCGAGGGCGAGCGGGTCGTCGGCGCCCGGGTGCAGGACGTCGAGGCGGGCGGGGAGTACGAGATCCGCGCCAAGCAGATCGTCAACGCCACCGGTGTGTGGACCGACGACACCCAGTCGATGGTGGGGGAGCGCGGACAGTTCCATGTGCGCGCCTCCAAGGGCATTCACCTGGTCGTACCCAAGGACCGCATCCACTCCACGACAGGGCTGATCCTGCGCACCGAGAAGTCGGTGCTGTTCGTCATCCCCTGGGGCCGGCACTGGATCGTCGGCACCACCGACACCGACTGGGACCTCGACAAGGCGCACCCGGCCGCGTCCAGCGCGGACATCGACTACCTGCTGGAACACGTGAACTCGGTGCTCGCGGTGCCGCTGACCCGCGACGACGTGGAGGGCGTGTACGCGGGCCTGCGGCCACTGCTCGCCGGCGAGTCGGACGCCACCAGCAAGCTGTCGCGCGAGCACACCGTGGCCCACCCCGTGCCCGGGCTCGTCGTCGTGGCGGGGGGCAAGTACACGACGTACCGGGTGATGGCCAAGGACGCGGTGGACGCGGCGGTGCACGGGCTCGACATGCGTGTGGCCGAGTGCGTCACGGAAGACATTCCGCTGCTGGGCGCGGAGGGATATCGGGCGCTGTGGAACGCGCGTGCGCGGATCGCGGCGCGGACGGGCATTCATGTGGTGCGCGTGGAGCACCTGTTGAACCGGTACGGCTCGCTCGCCGAGGAGCTGCTCGAACTCATCGCCGCCGACCCCACGCTGGGCGAGCCCCTGCAGTCCGCCGACGACTATCTGCGCGCCGAGATCGTCTACGCCGCCTCGCACGAGGGGGCACGGCACCTGGACGACGTGCTGACGCGGCGTACGCGCATCTCCATCGAGACGTTCGACCGGGGGACGCGGTGCGCGCGTGAGGCGGCCGAGCTGATGGCGCCGGTGCTGGGCTGGGACAAGGACCACATCGAGCGCGAGATCCAGCACTACGAGAAGCGGGTGGAGGCCGAGCGGGAGTCGCAGCGGCAGCCGGACGACCTGACGGCGGACGCGGCGCGGTTGGGGGCGCCGGACATCGTGCCGCTGTAGGGCTCCCACGGGAACGTCACTCGAACGGGTGGCGGAAGTTGGGATCTCCGCTCGAACCCCGGCCGTTCTACATGGTGCGAGGGCAGAACTCGGCAGCGAGCAGCCGGGGTTCGAGACCGGGATCCGCTATCGCCGTCGTGTTCACCCGGAAGGTCAGGACACGACGACCGCCGACGGTGGCCGCGGAGCGCACGTAGCTGCCGGAGATGCGCCCGTTGTGCCCCCAGACGACGGTGCCGCAGGGCAGTTTCAGGGGAAAGAGCCCCATGCCGTACGAGCCATGTGCGGCACGGGTGTCGAGCATCTCGCGCAGCCAGCGCGGGGGCAGCAGTCGGCCGCCGAGCAGCGCGGCGTAGAAGCGGTCGAGGTCGGCGAGCGTGGTCACCAGCTCGCCCGAGGCGCCGGCCACCCGCGGGTCGAGTTCGGTGACATCGGTCCCGTCGGTGGCGTAGGCGCGGCCGTGCGGAGCGGGCAGAGAGGTGCGGGAGCCGGGGAAGGAGGTGCCGGTCAGACCCAGCGGAGCGATGACGCGGCGCTCGGTCTCGGTGGCGTAGGAGCGGCCGGTGACGTGCTCGACGACCAGGCCGAGCAGGACGTAGTTGGTGTTCGAGTAGGAGAAGGTGCCGGGTTCGGCAGAGGGGTGGGTGAGCGCGATGCGCACGGCCTGAAGCGGTGTGAGGGGGACGGCGCCCCCGGTCGCGGCGGTGTAGTCGTACAGGCCGCTGGTGTGGGTCAGCAGGGCACGAAGGGTCAGCGCGCGCCCGTCGTCGCCCGCCCCGCGCACCAGGCCCGGCAGGTACCGCTCCACCGGGTCGGAGAGCGACAGCCGTCGCTCGGCGGCCAGTTGCAGGACGACCGTCGCGATGAAGGACTTGGTGATGCTGCCGGCGCGGAAGTGGTCGGCGCGGGCGATGCCCTGGCCTGCGTCGGCGTAATGGGTACCGGTCGGCTCGCGGGCCAGCAGGGCCGCGGCGGGGGCCTTGCCCCGGGTGAGCAGCCGTGGCAGCAGGGAGTCCGTCGCCTGTGCCGTGGCGGACGACGAGGCGGTGCGGGTCGAGGAGGGGGTGGAGGACAGACCGAGGAGTGCCGGGGCCACCAGGCCGAGAAGCGTCAGGGCCACGGGCAGGGCCACCAGTGTCCGGAGCAGGGGCATCGCCGGTCGTGCCATGCGGGTTCCTTCCCTTGTCGCGGCTCATCATGCCGGTCAAGCGGAACGCGCGATTCACCGGCCCTCGGGTGCGTCCTGCCATGAGGGCGTGCGCCGTGCGGCCGGGTGGCGGGGCCATGGGCACCCTGGGCGTCGGGCACTTGTCGGGTGAGAGACAATGGAGGCTCTGTCAGGGCGGGTTGTATGAGGGGACGCATGTCGGAGGCGGAGCGGGCGGGGACATCTCGTCAGGACACTCGTCAGGACGACCGCGAGCGTCTCCTCGCGGGGCGGTACCGGCTGGGCGGAGTGCTCGGCAGGGGCGGCATGGGCACGGTGTGGCGTGCCGTCGACGAGACTCTCGGACGGACCGTCGCCGTCAAGGAGCTGCGGTTCCCATCGAACATCGACGAGGAGGAGAAGCGGCGGCTGATCACGCGCACCCTGCGTGAGGCGAAGGCGATCGCGCGGATCCGCAACAACAGTGCCGTGACGGTGTTCGACGTGGTCGACGAGGACGACCGGCCGTGGATCGTGATGGAACTCGTCGAGGGCAAGTCGCTCGCCGAGGTCATCCGCGAGGACGGCCTCCTGGAACCCAAGCGGGCGGCCGAGGTGGGCCTCGCCGTGCTCGACGTGCTGCGGTCCGCGCACCGCGAGGGCATCCTGCACCGTGATGTGAAGCCGTCGAACGTCCTGCTGGAGTCCGACACCGACCGGGTCGTGCTCACCGACTTCGGTATCGCCCAGGTCGAGGGCGACCCCTCCATCACCTCGACCGGCATGCTCGTCGGCGCGCCCTCCTACATCTCCCCGGAGCGGGCCCGCGGTCACAAGCCGGGCCCCGCAGCCGACCTGTGGTCGCTGGGCGGGTTGTTGTACGCGTCGGTCGAGGGCACCCCGCCGTACGACAAGGGATCCGCCATCGCCACGCTCACCGCGGTGATGACCGAGCCGTTGGAGGAACCGAAGAACGCGGGACCGCTGAAGGACGTCATCTACGGGCTGCTCACCAAGGACCCCGAGAAGCGGCTCGACGACGCCGGTGCGCGGGCGATGCTCAACGCCGTCATCCACGCGCCCGCGCCCAAGGCCGAGCCGGAGCCGGCGGACGCGACGAAGGTCGTGCCGTTGCCGCCGCAGCCCGGCACACCCGAGGGCAAGGGCCGTTCGAGTTCCGGGTCCGAGAGAAAGCGGGGCGAGGAGGCCGGGGAGCGGTTGCGCGGGGCGCTGCGTTCCGTGCGGAAGGCCGCGGCGGGTGCCGGGGCCGGGGTGGCCGCACCTCGTACCAAGTCCGAGGGTGAGACGGCCGTTTCGGAGTCCGGTGCGGCGTCCACGGGAGTGGGCGGGGCCGGGGCGTCGTCGAAGGCCGGGGGTTCGGCTTCGGGTCGGGCTACCGGGGCCGCGGCGGCGGGGGCTGCTGGCGGTTCAGGTGCCGGTGCCAGTACTGGCGACTCTTCCGGGTCCGGGGCCGGTACTGGTGGCGGGGCCGGGGAGCGGGATACGGAGTCGGTGAAGGGGCAGAGCGGGGGCCGGAGTTCCGGGTGGCCCGTGATGACGCCACCGGATCTGCCGCCGCGGCCGGTGCCGAGGGCGCCGCTCACCGATGTGGTGCCGAAGCGGACGCTGGTGGTCATCGCGGTGGCCGTGGCGCTGGTCGTGCTCGGCGTGGTGCTTGCCCTCACGCTCGGCGACGACGGCGACTCGAATTCATCGGCGAACGGCGGGGGCAAGGCGTCCGCCAAGGCGAGCGCCAGTGCCGACACCAAAACGGACGAGAACGGCGGCACGCGGGCGGACGGAGAGAAATCGGCGTCCGCGACGACCGGGTCGGGATCCGGCGCGGCGGAGACCGGGAAGACGCCGAGCGCCGACGCGAGCGCGACCGGCGGGAGCGGTGCCGAGGCCGGGTCCGGGGGCGACAGCAAGGTCGCGTCGACCCACGAGGGGGACCAGGGGTACTCGATCGGGCTGCCCGAGGGGTGGGAGTTCCAGTCCTCGGGGTCGGCGGGCGACCGGTTCACCGGGCCCGACGGGCAGAGGCTGCTCGTCGCCTGGACGTCCACGCCGAAGGGTGACCCGGTGACGGACTGGAAGAACCAGGAGCGGGGCATGGTCCGCTCGCAGTACAAGCGGATCCGTATAGAGGAGGTGGACTATCGCGGTTGGAACACGGCCGACTGGGAGTTCACCTATGTCGAGGGCGGCACGAAGTACCGCACGATCGACCGTGGGTTCGTGGTGAACGACCATCTCGGGCATGCGCTGATGTACACGGCGAAAGCTTCGAATTGGGACAGTGGGCTGCGCAAGGACACCTGGAAGACGCTGACGGAATCGTTCAAGCCGAAGTCGTGAAGTGAGCGGAATTCGGTTTGGGCTCGCGAGGGCCGGGATCGGGCCGTGAGATCCGGCAACCCCGCTTTGCGAGTTGCCTCCGGCACGTATCGTGAATGCTTGCGGACCGTACGCATTTGGTCGTGCGTCCGGAACGGGACGCAAGGCGAACGGAATTGACCAACCGGGCGGCCGGGGGAGGCAACGTGGACGACTATGCGGGTCGGGTGCTCGCCGACCGCTACCGCCTGCCGCTGCCGCCCTCCGACGAGTACGAACTCACCGAGACCCGCGCCTTCGACACCTACAGCGGGCAGGAAGTCCTGGTCCGGCAGGTGCCGTTGCCGGAGGTCGTCGAGGCGGAGGTGCTGGACGCCGAGGGGCTGCCCGACGGGTTCATGGCACGGGAGACGCGGGAGCGCGGGGCGGGGCGGCGTTCCTCGTCCCGGGCGAGTACGCGCCGGCCCAGCGACCCCGCCGTGCGGCGGGCGGTCGAGGCGGCGCAGGCCGCGGCGCGGATCCCCGACCATCCACGGCTGGACCAGGTCTTCGACGTCTTCGCCGAGGGCGGTTCCTTGTGGATAGTGAGTGAGTTCGTGGCCGCGCGCCCGCTGGCCGCACTGCTCGCCGAGAAACCGCTGACGCCGTATCGCGCGGCCGAGGTCGCCTCCGACGTCCTCATGGCGCTGCGGGTGCTGCACGCGCACGGCTGGGTCCACCGGAACATCACCGCCCGCACGGTGCTCGTCTGCGACGACGGCCGGGTGATGCTCACCGGGCTCGCGGTGGGGGCCGCGGAGGAGGCGCTGTGCGGGTATGACCCGGTGCCGGCCGAGGACGGTGACTCGGACGGGAGCGAGGGCGACGCGTCGAGGACGTTCGGTGGCGGCCCTGGCGGTGCGGGGGCAGCCGTGCCTCCCGGTCCGCGCGCGGGTGAGCCGGCGATCGGCGGACCCGGAGCGGCCGGCGCCGACCCCGAGGCCGCCCGGCGTGCCGCCATCGAGGCACGTGCGGCCGGAGCGCTGCCGGTGCCCGCGGCCGAAGCGGGTACCGGAACCGAGGCGCCGGGTGGGGCAGCCCCGCGCGGCGCCCCGGAAACCGGCGGGGACATCAGGGCCGCGCGGGCCGGTGCCATCGCCGCGTACCGGGCTGGTGCCCGAGCCGCGGCCCGGGTGCAGGAGACACAGAACGCACGCGCCGCTTTGCCCGGCTCCCGCCCGGCCCCCGAGGACGGCCCCGCCGCCCTGGCCAACGGCGCGGCGCAACAGCCGTACGGCTCCGGCAACGGCACCGCCACGCCCCCGGGCCGGATCGCCGACCCGTACGGCGTACAGCCCCCCTCCTGGCCCGGCGCCGCACCCCGAAGCGGGGCACCCGGCGCACCGACGGACGACG
Source organism: Streptomyces sp. NPDC028907 (assembly GCF_055564995.1). Lineage (NCBI taxonomy): Bacteria > Bacillati > Actinomycetota > Actinomycetes > Kitasatosporales > Streptomycetaceae > Streptomyces > Streptomyces sp. NPDC028907. The sequence continues at coordinate 319,849 of NZ_JBVHVE010000006.1, read as the reverse complement.
GACGCGGCCGTACGGCCCTTCCCCCGGCCGTCCCGGGCGCCCACCCCGGTGGCCTCGGCGCCCCTGCGGGCACCCCCGCGCAGGGCGTCCCCGTCGACGGCCCCGCCCCCCGTCCCCCGGCCCGCTGGGACGACCTCGTGACCGGTGCCCCCGCTCACCGTGGCCCCACCACCGCGCTCGCCGCGGAGCGGGCGCGGCAGGCGCGGATGGCTGTCGTCGGGCCGGTGACCGAGCGGTGGGCGCCGGAGCAGGCCGGACCCGTGCATGAGAACTGGCAGCTCGCCGCGCCGATCGGGCCCGCGACCGACCTGTGGGCTCTCGGCGCGCTGCTCTTCCGGGCCGTGCAGGGGCATGCGCCGTATCCGGAGGAGTCGACGGCCGAGCTCGTGCAGATGGTGTGCGCGGAGCCGCCCGCCTTCGCCGAGGAGTGCGGGCCGCTCAGGCCGGTCGTGGAGTCGCTGCTGCGTCAGGACCCCACCGAGCGACTCGACTTCGAGGAGCTGCGGGGCTGGCTGCGCTCGCTCGTACGGTCCGCGCCCGAGCCGGAGGCCGGCACGCATGTCGTCCCTGCCCCGCCGGTCGACCCCAACCGGCTGCCGATCGTGCGGCGCCGGGGCGAGCTGGTGCGCAGGCGGCGGGCCGGGCTGCCCGCGCATCACGGGCGGCACAAGCGGGCCAGACGGGAGACGGAGCATTCGCCCCGCAGGCTCGGGCGCACGTTGCTGGTGCTGGTGCTGCTCGGGATGGCCGCGGCCATCGCGTACGCCATGCTGTTCATGCCGAAGACCGACCAGGGCGACGGCGCCACGGCCGACCCCGGCCGCACCGGCGCCGCGGGCCAGGCCGGCGGGGCGGAACCCGAGCAGTCCGCCGAGGCGAGCAGCGAGCCGCGGCCCGAGCAGACGTCACCGGGGTCCGGCAACGACCCCTCGGAGTCGGCCGGTTCGACCGAGACGCAGACCAACAGCCCCGACGACCCCGACGTCCCGGACGGATTCACCCTGCGCAAGGACACGGCCGGATTCCAGATCGCCGTCGCCAACGGATGGAACCGCACCCCGGAGAACGGGCGCGGGCAGGTCGTGTACTCGCACGGCGACTTCGACCTCATCGTCGTGGCGGGCCGGGACACCGCGGACCAGTACGGCAGCGACCCGATGGTCTACCAGCGGGAGCACGAGCGGGAGTTGCAGCCGTACCGCGACTCCAGCTGGGCCTCCTCCGGCGGGCTGAAGACCATTCAGGTCGGTGAGCGGGTCATGGCCGAGGGGCAGTTCACCTGGACCGACGACCAGGGGCGCGAGCTGTTCGTGCGCAATGTCGCGATCCTGATCGACGGGCGGTACCACGTGGTGCAGGTGCGCGGCCCGGATGCCGAGCGGGACGAGGTGACACGGCTGTTCGAGCAGGCGTCGGCGACGTATCAGGTCACCGGTTGATTGCGTCCGTGAACACTGGGTGACAGCCGCTCCAGGTTGCTTCCCGGCGCCGAAAGCGACAACCATCACAGTGCGGTCTCCTTGGCACCCCCGTGGTTCCGGTCGCGTCGGCAGGTCCTTAACCTGACCCTGTCAAGAGCATTGCGGGGCAACGTGAATCAGATGCAGGGCCAGCTCGTCTCGGGCCGCTACCGGCTCGCCGACGCGATCGGCAGCGGCGGTATGGGCCGGGTGTGGCGTGCGCACGATGAGGTGCTGCATCGGGCCGTCGCGATCAAGGAGCTGACCGCGGCCCTCTACGTCTCCGAGAGCGACCAGGAGCGGCTGCTCGCCCGCACCCGCGCCGAGGCCCGCGCCGCCGCGCGCATCAACCACTCCGCCGTGGTCACCGTGCACGACGTGCTGGAGCACGACGGCCGGCCGTGGATCGTGATGGAGCTGGTCGAAGGCCACTCGCTGGCCGACGCGGTCAAGGAGCAGGGACGTGTCGAGCCGGCCGAGGCCGCCCGGATCGGCCTGTGGGTGCTGCGGGCGCTGCGCGCCGCCCACTCCGCCGGCGTCCTGCACCGCGACATCAAACCCGGCAACGTCCTGCTCTCCGAGGACCGCCGCGTCCTCCTCACCGACTTCGGCATCGCCCAGATCGAGGGCGACACCACCATCACCCGCACCGGCGAGGTCGTCGGCTCGGTCGACTACCTGGCCCCCGAGCGCGTCCGCGGCCACGACCCCGGCCCCGCCTCCGACCTGTGGGCACTCGGCGCGACGCTCTACACGGCCGTCGAGGGGCGCTCGCCCTTCCGCCGCACCTCGCCGCTGGGCACCATGCAGGCCGTCGTCGAGGAGGAGGCGGCCGAGCCGCGGCACGCCGGCCCGCTCACGCCCGTGATCAGCGCCCTGCTGCGCAAGGATCCGGCCACCCGGCCCGACGCCGCCGAGGCCGAGCAGATGCTGGCCGAGGCGGCCGAGGGACGACGGCCGAACGAGGCGCAGGCCTACGTGCCGACCCAGCACACCCGCTACCAGCCGGAGCCGCGCACAGGGCCCACGTACGCCGGGGAAACCGCGCTCACCGGGGCCGCGACTGGAGCGACCGCCGCGACCGGGACGCCGTATCCGCCGATGGCGGGCTCGACTGTGATCAGCGGACCGTACGGCACCCGGGGCACTGGTCCCGGCACTGGTGCCGGCCCGGCCACCGGCGGTGGTGGCACCGGCGGCGCGCCCGGTCGGCCGCCCAGGCGCCGTCGCCGGCTGCGCACGCTCGCCCTGGTCGTCGCGCTCGCCGCGATCGTCGGCGGGGGTAGCGCGGTAGTGCTGCAGAAATGGGGGCCACAGAGCGACGACACGTCCGCCTCGACCACGCCCGACCCCACGGCGAGCGAGTCACCGAGCCCGGATGCCGACGCCCCCGCGTCCTGGGTCCCCTACAAGGATCCGCTGGGCTTCACCCTCTACCTGCCCAAGGGCTGGAAGCGGGAAGTGGTCGGCAAGGAGTTCGACGGCCTCCAGCAGGTCGACTACACGCCCGACGGCGGTGAGCACTTCGTCCGTATCGCCGTCGACACCTCGCCCGACTTCGCGAACGCCTACGACCACCAGCGGGATCTGGAACAGCAGTTGAGCGGGAAGCTGGTCGACTACAGGACCGAGTACCTGAAGACGGACCTCTACCGCGACCGCGAGGGCTCCCTGTGGGAGTACACCTGGACCGCGCTGGCCAAGGACACACCCTTCCCCGGGCCGCGCCGGGCCATCGACCAGGCGTACATCGACCGGGACGGCACGGAGTACGCGATCTACATGTCCGCGCCCGAGTCGGACTGGGCGGTCACGCGCAAGCAGTTCACGTCGGTCCTCCAGCGCTGGCGGACGAGCGGATCCTGAGGGTCCGCACGGACCGTCGAGCGGCTTTTGAAACCCTTTGCTCCTTTGCAGAGTTGGCCGATCGGCGCCCCGGAGTCGATCCATCCGGTGCTGCATGATGGGGCGCATGGGGACCGAGGGTGCCAACTTCCGTGTGATCGCGGGGCGTTACCGCCTTGAGGCGCAGCTCGGTCGCGGCGGCATGGGCGTCGTGTGGCGGGCGACCGACCAGTTGCTCGGACGGCAGGTGGCCGTCAAGGAGCTCCCCCTTGACGAGACCCTCTCCGCGGCCGAGGCCCGGCGCCAGCGCGCCCGTACACTGCGCGAGGCCCAGGCGGTGGCGCAGCTGAGCCACCCGCACGTCATCGTCGTCCACGACATCCTGGAGGACGACGAACGCCCGTACATCGTCATGGAGTTGGTCGACGGGGACTCCCTGGCCGACCGGATCGCGGCGCACGGGCCGGTCGACGCGCACGAGGCCGCCCGGATCGGCGTCGACCTGCTGAGCGCGCTGCGCACGGCCCACGCCGCCGGGGTCCTGCACCGGGACATCACACCGGCCAACGTGCTCATCGAGGACGGCACCGACCGTGTCGTCCTCACCGACTTCGGTATCGCCCAGGTGCCGGGCACGTCGACGCTCACCGAGTCCGGGGCCTTCGTGGGCTCGCCCGAGTACACCGCGCCGGAGCGGATGTCCGGGTCCAGGACCGGTCCCGCCGCCGACCTGTGGTCCGTGGGCGCGTTGCTCTGCGCGGCCCTGAGCGGCGAATCGCCGTTCCGGCGCGACTCGTTGAGCGGCACCGTGCTCGCGGTGGTGTCCGACGAGATACGTCCGCCCGCGCAGGCCGCGCCGATTCTGGCCGTCGTGGCGGGGTTGCTGGAACGGGACCCCGGGCGGCGACTGGACGCGGCGGGGGCCGAGCGGATGCTGCGGGAGTTCCTGGCGACGGGGAGTGCGCCCGTGGTGAAACGGTTCAGCAGTGCGGGACGCTCCTACTCGCCGCGCAGCGCTCTGGCCACCGTACTGCTGGTCGCCGCGATGGCTGTGGCGGGGGTGTCGGCGGCGGCGCTGCTGGTGAACGGGGGCGGCGACGGGGGTGTGGTGCCGACGAGTCCCGGTACCGCGAGTCCCGGCACCCCGAGCCCCTCGACGAAACCCGCCACCCCGACCCCCTCCAGCACACCGGGCACGCCCAGCGCGTCGCCCTCGTCCGCCTTCTCGAGCCCCGCCCCCGCCAACTCTGAATAAACGGTAGATAAGCGGCGATCCGAGTCACGGCTCTGTGACTGGAAACCATTCGTGCTGGATGTCGAACCGCTTGCCGCGATATTGATGGACGCATGAGCAACAACGGGGGAGTCCCTTACCGATCCGGCGAGCCGACGAGTTTCGAACTGCAACCTCCGCAGCCGAACCTGCCCCCGGCCGCCCCCCACCCGGACAACCCGTACGCGACGCCCACCCCGTCCCCCCCGTCCACCCCGTCCGTCCCGTCCGCCGCGCCCACCCCGGACCCCGGCACCGGACGCCTCATAGCTGGTCGATACCGGCTGCTCGCCAAGCTCGGGCACGGCGGCATGGGCACCGTCTGGCGGGCCAAGGACGAGACGGTGGACCGCGAGGTCGCCGTCAAGGAGCCTCGCGTACCGGATCACCTTCCCGAACGCGAACGTGCCAACGCGTTCGAGCGCATGCGTCGGGAGGCGCGCGCCGCGGCCCGGCTCGACCATCCCGCGGTCGTGAACGTGCATGACGTCGCCGTCGTGGACGGCCGGCCGTGGATCGTGATGGAACTGGTCCAGGGCCGCTCGCTGGGCGACGCCCTCCAGGAGGGCACCCTCGGGGCCCGGGACACGGCGAGAATCGGCCTCGAAGTGCTCGGCGCGCTGGAGGCGGCGCACGCGGCGGGCATCCTGCACCGCGACGTGAAGCCGGACAACGTCATGCTCGGCCGCCACGACCGTGTGGTCCTCACCGACTTCGGTATCGCCCAGATCGAGGGCGAGACCAACCTGACCGACACCGGCGGCTTCGTCGGCTCGCCCGAGTACATCGCGCCGGAGCGTGTGCTGGGCCAGCGGCCCGGCCCGGCCAGCGACCTGTGGTCCCTCGGCGTCGTCCTGTACGCGGCGTCGGAGGGCGTCTCGCCGTTCCGCCGCAGCAACACCCCTGCGACCCTCCAGTCCGTCCTGAACGCCACGCCCGCGGCGCCCGCCGCCGCGCAGGGCCCGCTCGCCGAGGCCATCAACGGCCTCCTCCAGAAGGACCCGGCGCGCCGCCCCAACGCCGCGCAGACGCGTGCGCTGCTGGAACAGGCCGCCAATCCGCCGGTGCAGGCCGCCACCCAGGTCGTACGGATACCCGAGAGCGTCAAGAAGGGCATCGTGCTGGGGCCCAGGACGCTGCTCGGCATCGGTGCGGCGGTGGTCGCCGGGGCGGTGGCGGCGTATCTGGTGGTCGCCGATCCGTTCGCGGGGCCGTTGCCGGACGGCTGGAATGTCCGTGAGGAGAAGTCTCTCGGCGCCTCCCTCGCGGTGCCGGACGGCTACAAGCGGGCCGTGCCAGAGAAGACGGACGACGACGACTGGGTCACGTACACCGACGAGAGCGGCGCCATCTGGGTCGGCCTGAGACTGGACAAGAAGGCGGAGGACACCAGCAGCGACATCGCCGACTCCGCCGCCGCCGAGATGTACGACGACAACAGCGACTTCAAGGAAGGCAGGGTCTACGACCTCGGCATGGCCGAGGGCGCGAAGACCAAGACCGACGGCGAGACCACGTACCAGGGCAAGCCGGCCGCCGAGAACACCGTCACCTACACCACCAACGACAGCCAGAACCCGCGCCCGCGCGAGATGAGGATCTTCTACTACAAGACCTCCGCGGGAGACATGTACAAGCTCAGCATCAACTACCCCGGCAAGGGCGACTTCACCGACCGCGGTCGTGAGGTGGCGCGGACGGCCATCGCGAACCTGGACATCGGCACGCTCTGAACTGGCCAAGGGCCGGTCCCGCAAGGTAGGCATGGGACATGAGCAACGACGGGGGCGGCGCCGGACCCAACGGGCGTGTGATCGGCGGGCGTTACCGCCTGATCGAGCGCATCGGCTCCGGGGGCATGGGCACCGTCTGGCGGGCGTACGACGAACTCGTGGGCCGCGAAGTCGCCGTCAAACAGCCGAGGTTGCCCGGAGATCCGGAGGACGCCGCCCATCAGCGCGCCGCGCACCGGCTCCACCGTGAGGCCCGCGCCGCCGCCCGCGTCGAGCATCCGGCCGCCGTCTCCATCCACGACGTGGTCGTGGACGAGGACGGACTGCCCTGGATCGTCATGGAACTGGTCCGCGGCGAATCCCTGCACGAGGTCCTGCGGCGCGGCCCGGTGGAGGCGACCGAGGCCGCCCGCATCGGCCTCGCCGTCCTCGGCGCCCTGCGCGCCGCGCACGCCGTCGGCATCGTCCACCGCGACGTCAAGCCGGCCAACGTGCTGCTCGGCGCGCACGACCGTGTCGTCCTCACCGACTTCGGCATCGCCCACATCCAGGGCGAGGAGTCCCTCACCGTCAGCGGCGAGTTCGTCGGCTCCCTGGAGTTCATCGCCCCCGAGCGGATGTCCGGCCGCGGCGCCGGCCCCGCCTCCGACCTGTGGTCGCTGGGCGTTCTCCTGTACGCCGCGGTGGAAGGCTGGTCCCCCTTCCGCCGTACGACCCTGGAGTCCACGCTGGCCGCGATCCTCGCCGCCGATCCGCCCGAGCTGAAGCAGGCGGGACCGCTGGGCACGCTGATCGTGCGACTGCTGGCGAAGGACCCCGGGCAGCGGCCCGGCACGGACGAGGTCGAGGCGGTGCTGGAGGCGCTGACGGAGGGGTGGCCGGTGCCGGTGCCCTCCGGCGGTGCGGCCGGAACGGGGCCACAGGACGCCTCGGGACTGCGGGAGTTCGCCGAGGACTCGGGGACCGTACGGCTGGGAGGCGCCGCGGCGGGCGGGTCGGCGGACGAGCCGACGCCGAAGCCGATGCGGGAGCCGACAGCCGAGGAGGCGCCGGAGCCGACAGCCGAGCCGACCACCACGGCGACGTCCGGCTCCCCACTCGGCCCGCCATCCGACTCCACGTCCGGCCGCCCCACCCCCACCCCCGATCCCGCATCCAGCACCGCCTCGATCCCGACCGGCAAGGGGCGCCGCTCCCTCCTGCGTCCCCTTCCCGTGGCGGTCCTGGGTGCCCTTCTTGTCGGCGGCACCTGGTTCGCGACCTCCTCCTTCTTCGTCGACAAGCGCGACGACCCCAAGGAGATGAACCCCGTCCACACCTCGGCTCCCCTGACCCCCGCCACCACACCCACCCCCAGCCCTACCGCCTCCGCCGGCGCCTGGACCGAGCATCGGGAGAAGGACATGGACGCCGTCCTCTTCCTCCCCTCCGAGTACAAGGAGTTCGCGCGGGAGGGCGATGCCGCCGACCAGCCCCGCCTCGTCGTCCACGAGAACGAGGCGGGCCTCGTCCAGGTCCGCCTCACCCAGTGGGACAAGTCACCGCGACCGCTGCTGGACCAGGCACAGGAGGCGCAGGAGACCTGGGACAGCTACAACCACGACGCGAGCGGCCAGTACACACGTACGACCTTCAAGGGCTACGACGCCGTCCTCGTCGACACCACCTACGACAAGGAGGTGTCCCCGACCCGGGTCATGCAGCTGATCGTGGTCACCGGTGACGATCGCATGTTCGAGCTGCGTGTCGACATGCCCAAGGGCACGCCCTCGGAGAAGAAGGGCACCGCCGTCTTCAAGGGCGCCCGTGACCGACTCGAGATCGAGTGACCCGGCAGCATGCCAGGCAACGCCCTGATCAGCGCGTTTGTTGCCAGTGGACACTGGCGGCATGTGAGCACTCGGTGAATCCCCATTACCGACGGGTACACAAAGTCCGGCCTCCGGCATACCCTGCGCCTCATGACGGACGCGCAGGCCCCGGCCAAGACCGGCACGAACCCCCTCGCCCCCGCTCCGGAGGGCGCCCGTACCGCAGCCGACGTGGTCACCCCCGAGTTGGTGGCCCAGCTCACCAAGGGCGTGGTCGGCTCCGGTCGCACCGCCAACCACACGCCGTTCACCGGCGAGAAGCTGGCCGACCTGCCCGAATCGACGCCCGAGGACGTGCGGCAGGCCTTCGAGGCGGCCCGCCTGGCCCAGGCCGTCTGGGCGCAGGTTCCGGTACGGCAGCGTGCCGCCGTCCTGCTCCGCTTCCACGACCTGCTGCTCGAACGCCAGGCCGAGGTCCTCGACCTCATCCAGCTGGAGACCGGCAAGGCCCGGCTGCACGCCCACGAGGAGGTGCAGGCCGTAGCCGTCGCCGCCCGCCACTACGGCCGTAAGGCCCCCGCCTACCTCAAGGCCAAGCGGCACGCGGGCGCCATGCCCACGCTCACCCGCGTCACCGAACTGCGCCACCCGCGCGGCGTCGTCGGCCAGATCGCCCCCTGGAACTACCCCCTGGAGCTCTCCGTCGGCGACGCGCTTCCGGCGTTCGTCACGGGCAACGCGGTCGTCATGAAGCCGGACACGGAGACCTGCCTGACCGCTCTCTGGGCCCGTGACCTGCTCATAGAGGCCGGTCTGCCCGCCGACGTCTTCCAGGTCGTCCTCGGTGAGGGCCCCGTCGTCGGCCCCGAGGTCGTCCAGCACGCCGACTACGTCTCCTTCACCGGCTCCACCCGCACCGGCCGCCAGGTCGCCCAGGGCGCCGCCGCCCGCCTGGTCGGCGTCTCCCTGGAACTCGGCGGCAAGAACGCCATGCTGGTCCTGGCGGACGCCGACGTCGAGAAGGCCGCCGCGGGCGCCGTCCGCGCCTGCTTCTCCTCCGCCGGCCAGCTCTGCATCTCCATCGAGCGGCTCTACGTCCACGAGTCGATCGCGGACGCCTTCGTCGAGCGCTTCGCCGCCCGCACCAAGGCGATGCGGCTCGGCAAGTCCCTCGCCTACGGCGCCGACATGGGCTCCCTGGTGGGCGAGCGCCAGCTGGAAACGGTGACCCGGCATGTGGAGGAGGCCGTCGCGAAGGGCGCGAAGCTCGTCGCGGGCGGTGTGGCCCGCCCCGACATCGGCCCGTACTTCTTCGAGCCGACCATTCTCGACGGCGTCGGGCCGGAGATGAGCGTCTGCGCCGAGGAGACCTTCGGCCCGGTCGTCTCCATCTACCGTTTCAAGACCGAGGACGAGGCGATCGAGCACGCCAACTCCACGCCGTACGGCCTCAACTCGTCGGTCTGGACGAAGAACGGCAGCCGCGGCCGCGCGGTCGCCGCCCGCCTGCGCACCGGCACGGTGAACGTCAACGAGGGCTACGCCCCCGCGTACGGCAGCGTCCAGTCGCCGATGGGCGGCATGAAGGACTCCGGCCTCGGCCGCCGCCACGGCTCCGAGGGCATCCTCAAGTACACGGAGGCCCAGACGGTCGCCCAGCAGCGGCTGCTGCCGATGGCGCCGTCGCTGGGGATGGACGACGAGAAGTACGCGCAGTTCATGAGCCGCAGCCTCCGGCTGATGAAGGCGTTCCGTTTCCGCTAGAGCCCGGCTTTCGAGCCGCCGCACCACCGCTTTCGACGAGGAGAGCACGTGTCACAGGAGAACTCTGCCCAGAATCAGGACGACGGCTCCGGATACGACTATGACGTCATCGTCGTCGGGTCGGGGTTCGGCGGATCCGTCACGGCGCTCCGCCTGACCGAGAAGGGCTACCGGGTCGGCGTCCTGGAGGCAGGCCGCCGCTGGACCCGCGAGACCCTCCCCAAGAACTCCTGGGACCTCAAGAACTACCTCTGGGCCCCCAAGTTCGGCATGTACGGCATCCAGCGCATCCACCTGCTCGGCAACGTCATGGTCCTCGCGGGCGCCGGCGTCGGCGGCGGCTCCCTCAACTACGCCAACACCCTCTACGTACCGCCGAAGGCCTTCTTCGACGACCCCCAGTGGCGGGACATCACCGACTGGCAGGAGGAGCTGAAGCCGTACTACGACCAGGCCCAGCGCATGCTCGGCGTACGGCTCAACCCGACGATGACCCCGTCCGACGTCCACCTCAAGGCGGCCGCCGAGAAGATGGGCGTCGGCGACAGCTTCCACATGGCGCCGGTCGGCGTCTTCTTCGGCGACGGCAAGGACGCCGAGGGGAAGGCACAGGCCAAGCCCGGCCAGGAGGTCGCCGACCCGTACTTCGGCGGGGCCGGCCCGGCGCGCAGGGCGTGCACGGAGTGCGGTGAGTGCATGACGGGCTGCCGTCACGGCGCGAAGAACACCCTCAACGAGAACTACCTCTACCTCGCCGAGAAGGCGGGCGCGGTGGTCCACCCGATGACGACGGTCGTCTCCATCACCGACGACTCGCAGGGCGGCTACGCGGTGGCGACCCTGCCGACCGACCGCAAGAACCGTACGAAGGACGGTGAGGGCAGGCTGTTCAAGGCCCGCCGAGTGGTGATCGCGGCGGGCACGTACGGCACCCAGACCCTCCTGCACCGGATGAAGGCGGGCGGCCAACTGCCGTACCTCTCCCCGAAACTGGGCGAACTGACCCGCACCAACTCCGAGGCCCTGGTCGGCGCGCAGACCGACAACCGGCGCTACCGCAAGGCGACGGGTGAGCCGAAGGTCGACTTCACGCGCGGGGTCGCCATCACCTCGTCCATCCACCCGGACGAGAACACCCACATCGAGCCGGTCCGCTACGGCAAGGGCTCCAACTCGATGGGCGGCCTGTCGATCCTTCAGGTCCCGTACGCGGAGGGCCGCTCACGTGTCGGATCCTGGCTGGCGAACGCGGCCCGCCACCCCCTGTTGGTCCTGCGCTCCCTCTCCAACCGCCGCTGGTCGGAGCGGACCATCATCGGCCTGGTGATGCAGTCGCTGGACAACTCCCTGACGACGTACCTGAAACAGGACGGCGTGGGCAAGGGCCTGCTGACGGCCCGCCAGGGCCACGGCGCCCCCAACCCCAAGCAGATCAAGGCCGCTTCTCAGGCCGCGTCGGTCATCGCCGCCGACATCAACGGCTTCGCCGGCTCCAACGTCGGCGAACTCATGGGCACCCCCCTCACCGCCCACTTCCTCGGCGGCTGCCCCATCGGAGACTCCCCCGAGACCGGCGTGATCGACCCGTACCACCGGCTGTACGGCCACCCCGGCGTCTCGGTCGTCGACGGAGCGGCGGTCTCGGCCAACCTCGGCGTCAACCCGTCTCTGACGATCACCGCACAGGCCGAACGCGCGATGTCCTACTGGCCCAACAAGGGCGAGGCCGACCCCCGCCCGGCCCAGGGCTCGGCATACGAACGCCTGCAGCCGGTCGAACCGAAGTCCCCGGCGGTCCCGGCGGAGGCCTTCGGCGCGCTGAAGCTGCCGTTCCTGGGGATACCGGCGGTGCCACCCAGGAAGTAGCCCGCTCACCCCGCACAGAACAGGGAAGGACCTGCGCCCCCCTCCGAGCGCAGGTCCTTCCCTGTCTTGCGTAGAGCTGTCCGGCGAGGCCTCAGGCCTCGGCACCCACCTTGCGGCGCTTCATCGCGAACATCACGCCGGCACCGGCGACGATGGCGACACCGCCGATGGTGGCGATGACCGGCAGGTTGGAGTCGGAACCGGTCGAAGCGAGCTCGCCGGTGACCTCCACCTCCTTGACGTCCTTGATCGGCTCCTTGCCACCGGTCTGCGGCTTGGCGTCGGGCGGGTTACCGGCGTCCGAGCCCGCGGCGAGGATGTCGAAGACGTAGACCCAGCCGTTCGGGTCGTCGGCCAGCCAGCAGCCGTCGGCGTCCGAGTACTGCGCGAAGCCGCCGGTGAGTCCGAGGGAGTCAGGCACCTTACCGCTGACCTTCAGGCGCAGCTTGAACGAGGTCGACTGGCCTGCGTCGAGCGCGAAGGAGGTGAACGTCGCACCCTCACCGGCGGCGTCCGCCAGCGTCTCCCAGGAGCCGGAGGCCGTTCTGAAGACCTGGACCGTGACCTGGCCGGAGTAGTCCTCCGCGTCCTCCCAGCCCAACGCGGCGACGCCGATCATCGGCTTGATGTTCTTGATGTCCTCGTCACCGGAGTTGGAGACGTTGAACCTGAAATTGGTCCAGCCGCTGCCGGCGACGATCGTCTCGGGCAGGCCCGACAGGCCGCTGCGCAGGTTCTCGTCGAGGAAGACGGACTCGTCGTCCGCCTCCTCACAGAAGTCGACCTCTTCCGCCGGGGCGCTTTCGCTGGCGCTCGGCGACGGGGAGGCGGACGGGGTCGTGGTCTCTTCGCCCGGAGTCGTCTCCTCTTCGGCCGGGGTGGTCTCTTCCTCGGCGGGGGTGGTCTCTTCCTCGGTCGGGGGAGCCGGGTCCTCGGTGGGCGTTTCCTCGGCCGGGGTGGTCTCCTCTTCGGCCGGAGTCGTCTCGACCGCGGTCGGCGTGCTCTCCGCCGTCGGGGCGGGTGTGTCCGTGGCGAACGCGACCGGCGCCGACAGCAGCGCGATCGGGGCTATGACAGCCGTCGTGGCCGCGGAGGCCAGTGCACGGCGAAGCTTCATGAAGACCTCGAAAGTCCGGAGCGCCACGACATCGCAGCGCACGTGTCAGGGGAGGCCTCCGCGTGTGGGGCGCGGGTGTGGCCCTTGGTTCGCAGGGTTTGATCAGTGACGGCTGTGAATGGTTGTGGCTTCACTAACGAATTTCTTATGTGGGCTGCATCACATCCGATCGGTTCCGGCAGTCCTGAGCGATGTCCGAGGCCTGACGTACGCTCAGCTGCCCTGCAACAGATCGAGAGAGAGCGCACAGGCATGGCCGACAGACCGTCAGAAGGGTCCAGGCCCGGTTCGGACGAGGGAGCCGGCGCGTCCTCGTCGTCCATATCCGACGACGAGTGGAGGAAGTTCGTCGAGGACGCCGGACGGGAATCCGCCTCCGCCCCCAAGGAACCCTCCGCCCGAGCCCGCATGGTCACCGAGCGGCTCCGGCGGCAGGACGCGCGGGGCGAGTTGCCACCGGGCTGGCGTACCGGGCCCGCCCGGCAGGAGATGGACGGGCGGGCCGCCCGGCGCCGTCGACGGTGGGCGATCGTCGGCGTGCCGCTCGCCGTGGCCGTCGCCCTCGTGGCGATACGGCCCTCGCTGATACCCGGCGACCCGTTCGGCACGAGCGCCTCGTCCCCGCAGGGCGTGGCCGCGTCGCCGCTCCCGGCGGAGACCGCCGCCCCGACGGCCGCGCCCGCAGCCGCCGATCCCGCCGTCCCCACCGTGGCCCGGCCGTTCGCCGGTTCGCCGGCCGAGCGCTGGGCCGACGGTGAGGCGGGCATCGTGCTGCCCAAGGCCACCCCGATCGCCACCCTGTCCAAGGCGCAGGTGGAGCAGGCGCTGAAGCAGACCAGAAAGCTCCTGGTCGACGCCAACCTCGACCCGGCCACGCTCCGCGGCGAACGTCCGGAAACCGCCCTCGGCGTCATCGAGCCCCGTCAGACGGAACTGCTCGACCTGCTGACCACCGCGCTGCGCAAGCCGGACAAGGACCACGACCCGCTGTCGATGTTCACGCGCTTCGACCCCGACGAGGTGCTGCTCGCCGGGGACGTCGTCAAGACGCGCGGGCACATGACGGTCAAGGCGGGTGAGCGCGCCTCCGTCGCGGTGCACGCCGACTACACCTTCGTCTACCCGCTCGTCCGTGAGGGCTCGACGGAGGTGGCCCGTACCATCATCCGCCGGGTCGTCGACGTCGAGCTCTCCGACCCGACCAGGTACCAGGTCACTCCGGGGAGGATCGCCGTAGTGCGCTACGACCAGGAGATCGGCAACTCGGCCTGCGAGGTGTACGACGGTTACCTGCATCCGCAGTTCGACTCGGCGGCACCCACCGGGGCACCCCCCACCGGCCCGACGACGGACCCGTACGACCGCAGCCGGGACCTCGACGCGGACCGCGCGGAGGGATGCGGCACCGTCTCCCGCACCTGACCCGAGAGGCGACGGCATGAGAAGGGCCCCGCGGGACGGAGCCGCGGGGCCCTTCTTTCGTCAGCACCGACGTCAGGGCAGCGTCGGTGCCTGGAGAGCGGCGCCGGGGGGTGCGCCGCTGGTGTTGGTCCATCAGTGGTCCCGACCTCTGGCAGTGCCGCGGTGGACGGCTGCGCACTGCGCTGCGGGACGGCGAGCTTCTTACGCATCGTGCTGGACGGATACGGGTACCGCAACCGCTCGACCCTGTCCTGTACTCCGTCCCGGGTCTCGCATCCTGTCGCCCCTCCCCGCCGGTCGGCCCCGGGCGTCCCCGGAGCCGACCTTCTCTTGAGTGACCGGGCTGCTGTCCCCTGCCGTCCGGTCACTTTCCTGGAGCGAGGTCCCACGGCGTACGACACGATCCGTACGCCTCATCGCCCCAGCGAGCCACGCGTGGTTCTTTCGGGCCCGCCCCTGGCTGGCACGGACACCGGTACCAACGAAGGGGTCGGGGAGGCGTCACGCTCCGTACGGGTGAGACGGGTGCGTACGTCTGTCCCCGGAACGTGGATTCAGATCCGGCCGCGGCACAGTTCCAGCAGCGTCATCGCCAGCGAGGTGCCCGGCTTGCCCAGCGCCTCGCTGTAGTGGTTGAGGATCTCCATCTCGCGGGAGAGGTTCACGCGTCGGCCGCCCGAGGTGATCCGTGCCTCCTGGATCACCGCCGAGACGGCCATGCGTTCCTGGATCAGGCCGATGATCCGGTCGTCGAGTGCGTCGATGCGTTCCCGGGCGCCGGTGATCACGCCGGCGGCCTCGGTGGTGTGCGCGCCGGTCTTCTCCGCTGCGGTGGTGGTCATCTCGGGGGCTCCTAGCTGGATGGGTTCGGTGCCCCGGAGCGGCAGGATCCGGAAAACGCCAGGCGCCCCGGACCTTGTCGGCCCGGGGCGCCTGGGAAGTCGCTTGTCAGTTGCTCAAGCAGCACGACCATGGCAGCCGGTGGGCCGGTTGCCATAGATAAAGAGGAAGGTCTGGTGCGTGAGCATGGCGTCAGTATGCCGTGCCGCCGACGGGCGTCCAAGAGGGTTCGCATCGTGAGACGGGCTTCGGCCCCGGAGGGGCTCCGCCGAGCCCGGTAGACTCGGCCTCACACACACCTCGCTCACCGCCGGAAGGCAACCCGTGTCATCAGCGAACCCCGCCGCCGCCACCGACACCGTCCTGGTCGTCGACTTCGGTGCGCAGTACGCCCAGCTCATCGCCCGTCGCGTCCGCGAGGCCCGGGTCTACAGCGAGATCGTGCCGAGCACCATGCCGGTCGCCGAGATGCTCGCCAAGAACCCGGCGGCGATCATCCTCTCCGGCGGCCCCTCGTCCGTGTACGAGGAGGGCGCCCCCCGTATCGACCGCGCGCTCTTCGAGGCCGGCGTCCCCGTCTTCGGCATGTGCTACGGCTTCCAGCTGATGGCGCAGAGCCTGGGCGGCACGGTCGACAACACCGGTGCGCGTGAGTACGGCCGTACGGATCTCCATGTCTCGAAGTCGTCCTCCACCCTCTTCGAGGGCACCCCGGCGGAGCAGCATGTGTGGATGTCGCACGGCGACGCCTGTTCCGCCGCCCCCGAGGGCTTCTCCGTGACGGCCTCCACGGACGTCGTCCCGGTCGCCGCCTTCGAGAACGACGAGCAGAAGCTCTACGGCGTCCAGTACCACCCCGAGGTCATGCACTCCACGCACGGCCAGCAGGTGCTGGAGCACTTCCTGTACCGCGGCGCGGGCCTGAAGCCGGACTGGACCACCGGCAACGTCATCGACGAGCAGGTCGCCGCCATCCGCGAGCAGGTCGGCGACAAGCGCGCCATCTGCGGTCTGTCCGGCGGCGTGGACTCCGCCGTGGCCGCCGCGCTGGTCCAGAAGGCCATCGGCTCCCAGCTGACCTGCGTGTACGTCGACCACGGCCTGATGCGCAAGGGCGAGACCGAGCAGGTCGAGAAGGACTTCGTGGCCGCGACCGGCGTCCAGCTGAAGGTCGTGGACGCGGAGGAGCGGTTCCTCAAGGCGCTCGCCGGGGTCTCCGACCCGGAGGAGAAGCGGAAGATCATCGGCCGCGAGTTCATCCGGGTCTTCGAGCAGGCCCAGGCCGAGATCATCGCGGACGAGGGTCCGGCCGTGGAGTTCCTCGTCCAGGGCACCCTCTACCCCGACGTGGTCGAGTCCGGTGGCGGCACCGGCACCGCCAACATCAAGTCCCACCACAACGTGGGCGGGCTGCCGGAGGACCTCGAGTTCAAGCTGATCGAGCCGCTGCGCAAGCTGTTCAAGGACGAGGTCCGGATGGTCGGCCAGGAGCTCGGGCTGCCGGAGGAGATCGTCCAGCGCCAGCCCTTCCCGGGCCCCGGCCTCGGCATCCGCATCGTCGGCGAGGTGACCAAGGAGCGGCTCGACCTGCTCCGCGAGGCCGACGCCATCGCCCGCGAGGAGCTCACGGCCGCCGGCCTCGACCGCGACATCTGGCAGTGCCCGGTGGTCCTGCTCGCCGACGTCCGCAGCGTGGGCGTACAGGGTGACGGGCGGACGTACGGCCACCCGATCGTCCTGCGGCCGGTCTCCTCCGAGGACGCGATGACGGCCGACTGGTCGCGACTGCCGTACGACGTCCTGGCGAAGATCTCGACGCGGATCACCAACGAGGTGCGGGACGTCAACCGGGTCGTCCTCGACGTGACCTCGAAGCCGCCGGGCACCATCGAGTGGGAGTAGGCCCTTCAGAGCCCTTCCGGTGAAGGGCTCTGGCTGTGAAGGGGCTCAGCTGCGCTTGATCGTGCGCAACGGCTCGCCGGGCTTCCACACCTGGACGACCAGGTACTTGTCGTCCTCGACGTAGGTCCGCACGACCTCCGTCAGCTCGGTACGAAAGAGGTGGAACGGCTCCGGCGGTTCCACCTCTTCGCCGTACGCGGCCTTCTGCGCCGGGTCCTCGACCTCGATCGCCCGCCCGGAGATCCGTACGTCACCGCCGCCCATGGACTGCCCCTCCCCGGGGTTCGCCTGGAGCGCGAAGCGCGGGTCGCGGCGCAGGTCGAGGGCCTTGAGCGAGTCCGGCATCATGCCGAGCCACAGCTCGCCGTTCAGGAAGCGCACCTCCAGGCCGGTGGTGCGGGGCGAGCCGTCCTTGCGGAGAGTGGCGAGGACGTGGTGGGTGAAGGCGCCGAAGCGTTCCTCGGCGGTGCGGGCGAGATCGGGTTCGGCCTCGGTGAAGGTGGCCCAGTTCGCTGTCATACGGTGAGTGTCGCGTCGATATCCGACATCCGCTGTCTGGTTTCCCGGGCGGGGGAGGCTACGATCCCGGTCCTCGGGGCGGGATCTTTACAGAACATCTCTGTTCTCCTGCGCTGACCGACGGTAACTTCCGCCCCGTAAGCAACCCAGTGCGGGAGGACACATGCACGGGACGCCCCTCGGGCCCACTCCGCCCTCGCCGCTGCCGACCGAACGGTTGCAGTTCGCGATGCCGCCCATGCACGACTCCGTCGAGGACGAGCGCCGGCACCGCAAGGAACGGCTCGCGGGCGCCCTGCGGATCTTCGGGCGGCTCGGCTTCGAGGACGGGGTCTCCGGGCACATCACCGCGCGCGATCCCGAGTTCAGCGACTGCTTCTGGGTGAACCCGTTCGGGATGCCGTTCAAGCACGTCACCGTGAGCGACCTGGTCCTCGCCAACTCCGAGGGGCAGGTGATCGAGGGGCGGTACCACGTCAACCAGGCCGCGTTCACCGTGCACTCCCAGGTCCACGCCGCCCGCCCGGACGTCGTCGCCGTCGCCCACTGCCACTCGGTGCACGGGCGGGCGCTCGCGGCGCTGGGGGAACTGCTGGACCCGATCACCCAGGAGAGCTGCGCCTTCTACGAGGACCACGCGCTCTACGACGCCTACTCGGGCGTGGCCGTCGACGCCCTGGAGGGCCGCCGGATCGCCACCGCGCTCGGCTCCCGCAAGGCCCTCGTCCTGCGCAACCACGGCCTGCTGACCGTCGGCGACTCGGTGGACGCGGCGGCCTGGTGGTTCCTGTCGATGGAACGGTCCAGCCAGGTCCAGCTGACGGCCCGGGCGGCGGGGCGTCCCGTGCTCATCGAACACCGGCAGGCCGTGGCCACGCGGGAGCAGCTGGGCGGGGACCTGGTCGCGTGGATCAACTATCAGCCGCTGTGGCAGGACGTGAGCCGGAGCGAGCCGGATCTGTTGAGCTGACGGAGGGGAGGGCCGGGGGCCGTAGCCCTGGCCGAGGTCGGAAGCCGCGGCCGAGGTCCGGAAGTCGCGGGTGAGGTCAGAAGCCCCGGTCTGAGTCAGAAGCCCGCCGGGTCAGAAGGCTCGCAGGACCACCGCCTTCGTCATCGCGAACTCCTCGTCCGTGAGGACGCCGTCCCGGTGCAGCTCGCCCAACTCCCGCAGCCTGCGCAGGAGTACGTCGTGATGGTCGGCGGCCTGGCGTGGCGGGACGGACGCCGTCAGCCGGGCGCGGTCGGTGGAGTCGATGCCGGGGTGGGTGGACGGGTGCGGCAGGCGGGCGGTGACCGCGGTGGCCACCAGCGCGGTGAGCAGGTCGCGGCGGACGCTGCCCCACAGGTCGAGGGCGTACGGGTCCTTCTCGGGCGGCAGTTCGGAGAACACCGTCTCCCGGGTCACGAAGCGCAGGAAACCGTCCTCCTGGCCGGAGTTGGGCAGCCACTCCACCTGGGCGAGGTCGCCCACGTGGATGATTCGCGGGCCCGTCGCCCGTTTGACCCGGTCGGAGGTGTCGGACCAGTCGATGCGTACCTGGCTGCCGTCGAAGGAGACCGTGCCGTCGGAGGACCGGACGGAGACCGGGACCGGTGGGCCGGGCAGGAGATAGGTCCTGGTCGGATCCTTGGGGATCTGGTCCAGCAGCAGCGCGTGGCGGATCTCCTCGGCGACGTACTCGGCGACCCCGGCCCGGTCGACGTCCACCGTCAGCCGGTACGGATCCGCCGTGTCGGGCAGCCGCCCGCCGGTCGCCTGGAGCAGCGGGTCGGCGCCCTCACGCAGCCGCATCCGCAGCCGTCCGCGTTTGCGTTCGGGCTCGAAGACGATGCTCGCGACGGCTTCGAGGGGCACGGCGATCTCTCCGTAGGTCTGCCGGAACAGCGGCACGGAGCGATGGAGTCCCGGCGTGATCCGGACCGTCGTGCCGTCGAAGGCCCAGGTCCCGTCGCGCTGGATGATCTCGGCCATAGGGGAATTCTCGCAGCCGGGTCAACACGGAGGGCCCGCTCATCACCCGGGCCGGACGGGCGTGCCGGGCGGGTTGTGCCTGGTCGTGCCTGGACTACGGCACAATTCGCTGTTGCCGTACGTGAGTTGGCGGTGTCAGTGGTCGGTGGTACTGCCGGGGCCGGTATCGGCGGTGGCCGGTATCTGAGATCGGGCTGCCGATCGTGGGGCTGTGGGGCTATAAGGCCATGAGGTCATGGGCCATGAGGTCATGAGGTCATAGGCCAATGGGGCACTAGGACATGAGGGTTTCCGGGAAGGCGGGCGTCGGTCGTGGCGGTGCAGGAGGCTGGGCAGGGCAGCGCGGCGGTGGGCGCGCACGGGGGTGGCTGCACCTGTGGGGGCTGTCCGCACGGGGCGCGGGCGGGGCACCGGCGCGCGGTCGCTGAATTCCTGCTGAAACGGGACGAATTCGCGGCCGGTCAAGGACTCCCGGCCGCGGTGGCCCACTCGGCCTCGGCCTCCCGGCAATGGGTCTCCGAGGAGCTGACACAGTCGGCGGAACTCGTCGCCGAGCGCGGGCGCGCCGAGGGGGAGGCGTGGCTGGCGCGGCTGTGGTCGCGCACGACGTTCGTCGTCTGGGGCCTCGTCGTCGCGCTGCTGCTGGTGCAGGCGCTCACGGCCATCGGCGCGGGGTGGACGTCGGCGCGTACGGCCGGGCTGCTTGCCGCGCTGGTGACGGCCGGGGCACTCACGGCCGCGTCGTGGTTCCACCGCGCGCGCGGTGGGGCGCTGGCTCCGGTCATCGGTGAGGACAACCGGCTGTCCACGTCGCGTGCGGTGGCCGCGGCCTGGGTGCTGTTCGTGGCCTACGCCGTGCTGGTGCTGGTGGGGCGGCTCGCGGCGGCGTCCGGGCACCCCGAGCGTGACGCGTTGATCGCCGGTCTCGAACTCGGGCGCGGTGCCGGTGTCGTGACCGTGCTCGCCGTGGTCTGTGCCATCGCGGTGCTGGTGCGGCGGGTCGTCGGGGTGCGAGTGCTCGGGCAGCGCCTCCAGAAGGTACGGGCTCATCGGCCTCGGGCGGCGGATCTGCTGACCGACGACGCGGGGCGGGGCACGTTCGCGGACATCCAGTACGTCGTGATCAGTGGGGTGGCGCTGCTGTTCGCGGCGGTGCGGCTGGCTCGACGGCCGGATCAGCTGCCCGATCTGCCGTGGGGGCTGGCGGTGGTGGTGCTGGTCTCCGCGGCGACATATCTGGCCGGGAAGTACGCCGAAGGCGGTCGGCCGGTGATCCTCTCGGTGGTGCGGGCTCGGGAGGCCGGCGACCTGGACGCCCCCATCCGTACGGGTGACGACATCGAGATCCGGGGGGCTGGGTTCGTCCCGCCGGGGGCGCAGGGGGCGGACCGGTTGTCGCGGATGGTGGTGCGGATCGGGGCCGTGCATGTGCGGGTGCCCCTGGTGCCGGTGAACGGCGGGTTCAGCAATCCGACGGACGCGGTGCTCACGGTGCCGGTGCCGGCTGATGTTGAGCCGGGGCGGGTGGAGGTGCAGGTGGTCAGTGCTGTGGGGGTGGAGACCAATCGGTACGCGATTGATGTGACCGAGTGACGGTTGCCTCCGGCGGTTGGGCCGGGATGCCTGCGGCGGCCCTCTGGTGTTCGGCGGGGTGCGCGTAGCGCCTGGGCGTGCGTTGTGGGTCGGGGCCGTGCCGGGGGGTGCGGGCGGGTGGGGCTTCTCGCCTGGCGGTTATTGGCCTCCGCGGGGTTTCCCTTGGGCGGGGGTGGTCGGAGAATACGGGGCTGGGACAGGTGAGCGGCGCGGGCGCTGCGTACGTATCGTCTGTTGAGGGGTCACGGCACGGCGGGCGAGAGGCGGCTACGGGCGATGACTCACGGTATGCATTCGGACACGCGCACCCCTTATCTCGATGGCGACCGGAACTGGCGGGACACGGCTTCCCGGTACGCGTTGCTTCCGTTGCGCGTCTTTCTGGGCGTCACCTTCATTTATGCCGGGCTGGACAAACTCACCGACAGTGCCTTCATGAAGGACTCCGGTGCGGGGTCGGTCGGCGACATGATGCGTGCCGTTCGTGACTCCTCGGCCATTCCGGCCATGGTGGACATGGCTCTGGAAAGTCCCGTCGGGTTTGGCTACACCATCGCCTTCGGTGAGCTGGCCGTCGGTATCGGGACGTTGATCGGGCTGTTCGCCCGACTGGCGGCGCTCGGTGGGGCGCTCATTTCGCTGAGTCTGTGGTTGACGGTGAGCTGGGCCTCCGATCCTTACTACTACGGCAATGACCTGGCTTATCTCATGGCCTGGCTGCCTCTTGTACTGGCGGGCGCCCCCATGTTGTCCGTGGATGCGGCGCTGCGTGGGCGGCGACGACAGCGGGCCGGCGGTTATCGGTAGTCGGCGGGGGGTCGGGGATCCGCTGCGCTGCGCTTGCGTATTCCTCGGGTCAGCACCCCTACCGCGCCTGCCAGGCAGAGGCCGCCTATGACCAGGGGGATCACCACGAACCAGGGTGTCTCCCAGGCGCTGCCCGCGTCTCCTGCGTAGACGATGCCCGTGACGGTCAGGAACGTGCCGGCGACCAGCCTGCCCGGCTGGAACTCATGACGTAGCACGGCTCACCTCCGCCTGTCCCACGCCTACGCTCAGATCGAGGTCCAGTGTGCCCGCCTCCTCGGTGCCCGTGGGCGGTGTCAGCGTCAGCTCCTTGTGTTTGCCCGGTGCCACGTCCACGTCCTGCTGGTCGTCGCCCGGCAGCTGGATGTCGCCCACCCCTACGTCGATGCTCAGCTGCACGGTCACGTCCTTGGGGACGATCACCTTCAGCCGGCCCACGCCTACGTCGGCTCTGGTGGTCAATGTCCTGTCCTCGGCGATGGTCAGGCGGGTCAGGTCAAGGGTGCCGACGCCCGTGCCGAGGTCGTACTGCTGCTGTACGTCCGCCACGGCCGCCGGTCGCCAGTTCCGCTCGACCCAGTGGGTGCTGATGTCCTTGGGCAGTGCAGCCGAGGCGGCCAGCAGGCCCGCGGTGACGATCGCCAGGAATATGGAGCCCGCTCCTGTGCGGCCCAGGAACGCGCTGACGGCTATGCCCAGGCCGAGGACGAGCAGCGCGCAGGCCAGGCCGGTCTGGAGGCTGGTGCCGAGGGCGTGGTCCTCCCAGGTCGCGCCGGTGCCGAGGGCGCCTGCCAGGAGGGCCAGCAGGAACACCCAGCCGCCGATCCAGCGGGGGCCGCGCGGCTTCAGCTGGGGGCGTCGGGTGCGTATGTCCCCGCGGCTGATCCAGGTGCCGAGGCCGATGTTGACCGCCGCCGAGATGTCGCGGTCGTGGGGGTCGCGAGGGCCCCAGAGATAGCCGGTGCCGCCCTCGTGGGTGCCGTCCTTGACGATGGGGTCGCGCCACCAGGAGGGGTAGGCGGTGGGGACCGGTGGGGCCTGGGCCTCCGGCGGGGCGTCGGCGACGGCCTGGGCGGCGAGCGGGTCGGGGTCGGGGGTGCCGCGGTGCCGGGACCAGTAGCCGGCGCCCGCCACGAGGAGGGAGAGGACAACAGCGAAGGCCAGCACACCGCCGTTCCTCAGCAGCGTCAGGAACACGCCGCAGCCGACCAGTGCGAACAGCACGGCTGTCAGCGCCTGGCCGTCGACGCGGCCGGTCAGCAACTTGCGCACCTCGTTCTCGTCCTCGTCGTCGTACGGGACGAAGAGCCAGGCGAAGCCGTAGAAGAGGAGGCCTATGCCACCGGTCGCGGAGAGTACGGCGAGGATGATCCGGAAGATCACCGGGTCCATGTCGCACTGCCGCCCGAGCCCGGCGCACACACCGGCCAGCATCTTGTGCCGACGGTCGCGCCGGAACTTGTGCGGCGGGTCGAGTGCCTCCGCTGCCACGCCCGCTTGCTCGGACGCGGCTGCCGGGCCGGACGTGGTGCCCGCGGTGGGCACGGCGTCCGGCTCGGGCACGGAGTCCGCGGCGGGCTGGTGATCTGTCATGTGTCCATGGTGACGGGCGGGTCGGTTCTGCGGGAGTCGGAATGACCCTGGTCGGACCCTGATATCGGCCCTGAGGAGGGGGCGGGGGAAGTGTTCGACGCGACGGATGTCGAAGATCAGGGGAGTATCGGGGGTCGACCCTGATGCCCTGGTGCTCCGACCGTGTGAACATCGATGGCATGCCGGAAGCCGCAGCAGCGCCACTCGTCGAACCGCGGCCGCCGCGCAAGCTCTACCGCAGCAGCGACGGACGCTGGCTCGGGGGCGTGGCGCGGGGGCTCGCCGGGCATCTCGGCCTGCCCGTGATCTGGGTGCGACTCGTCTTCGTCGGCCTGTTCATGGCGGACGGCCTGGGTGCGCTGCTGTATGCCGCGTTCTGGTTCTTCGTGCCGCTCGGCGTCGGCGGCGTCGGCGCGCAGCGGCCGTCCCCTTTCGCCACCGAGACCGCTCCCGACGGCCGACGCAGACTCGTCGCCCGCAAGCCGGACAAGGGGCAGATCGTCGCGCTGCTCCTCATGGTCGTGGTGGCGATGGTCTTCGTCGGCAGCGTGGACCTGGGCAGTGGCGCCAAGGCCTACCTCCTGCCCGCCGTGCTCGTCGGCGCGGGCGTCGCCCTGGTCTGGCGCCAGGCGGACAACTCCCGGCGGGCCCGCTGGATGGAGGTCGGCCGGCGTCGGCGCACCCTCACCCTGCTGCGTGCCGCGGGCGGCGTCGTGCTGGTCACGGCCGGGGTCTCCGGCATCTTCGTCCTCCAGGGCTCCGCCGCCCACCTCGGCTCCGTCCTCCAGGCGGCCCTGGCGGTCCTCGTCGGTATAACGCTCCTCGCGGGCCCGTATCTGGTCCGGATGACGCAGGACCTGTCCGAGGAACGACTGATGCGCATCCGCGCCCAGGAGCGCGCCGAAGTCGCCGCGCATGTCCACGACTCGGTGCTGCACACCCTGACCCTGATCCAGCGCAACGCGGAGAACGCGAACGAGGTCCGCCGCCTCGCCCGCGCCCAGGAGCGCGACCTGCGCACCTGGCTCTACAAACCCGAGGGCACCGGCAAGGACGAGGAGGACGAACCCACCAACCTCGCCGACGCCGTCCGGCGCAACGCCGCCGAGATCGAGGACAAGCACGGCGTCCCCATAGAGGTCGTGGTCGTCGGCGACTGCCCGCTCGACGAGAGAATCGGTGCGCAGATGCAGGCCGCGCGCGAGGCGATGGTGAATGCCGCGAAGTACGGTGGCGAGGGCGGCGCCGTGCAGGTCTACGCCGAGGTGGAGGGAAAGACCGTCTTCGTGTCCGTCCGGGACCGCGGTCCGGGCTTCGACCTCGACTCGATACCCGCCGACCGCATGGGTGTCAGAGAATCGATCATCGGCCGTATGGAGCGCAACGGCGGTACCGCCCGGCTCCGGGCGGTGCCCGACGGCGGTACGGAGGTCGAGCTGGAGATGGAGAGGGCGGAGAAGACGTCATGAGTGACCCGACCGAGGCGAACGAGCCTGTGGAGTCGACCGGCGAAAGCGCGGTCGAGCGGCATGTGCGCGTGGTCCTCGTCGACGACCACCGCATGTTCCGTACCGGAGTCCAGGCCGAGATCGGCCGGACCGAGCAGACCGGCGTCGAGGTCGTCGGGGAGGCCGACGACGTCGACCAGGCGGTCACGGTCATCACCGCGACACGGCCCGAGGTCGTCCTCCTCGATGTGCACCTCCCGGGTGGCGGCGGAGTCGAAGTCCTGCGCCGCTGCGCCCCGTTGATGGCGGACGCCGAGCAGCCCGTCCGCTTCCTCGCCCTGTCCGTCTCGGACGCGGCGGAGGACGTGATCGGGGTGATCCGGGGTGGTGCGCGCGGCTATGTGACGAAGACGATCACCGGCACCGACCTGGTCGACTCCATCTTCCGGGTCCAGGACGGCGACGCCGTGTTCTCGCCTCGCCTGGCCGGGTTCGTCCTGGACGCCTTCGCCTCGACGGACGCGCCGCCGGTCGACGAGGACCTCGACCGGCTCACCCAGCGCGAGCGGGAGGTGCTGCGGCTGATCGCGCGGGGGTACGCGTACAAGGAGATCGCCAAGCAGTTGTTCATCTCCGTCAAGACGGTCGAGTCGCATGTGTCGGCGGTGCTGCGCAAGCTCCAGTTGTCGAATCGGCATGAGCTGACTCGGTGGGCTACGGCGCGGCGTCTGGTGTGAGATTCGCCCCGGTGCACCGGGGCGCCGGCTCGGTCACGCGACCCGTGTGGCCCCCGCGAACGGCATCTCGTCCAGCGGGGCCACCCGGACCGGGGCCGAGGGGTTCGGGGCGTGGATCATCTGGCCGTTGCCGATGTAGAGGCCCACGTGGCTGATACCTGAGTAGAAGAACACCAGGTCGCCCGGGAGCAGTTCGGAGCGGGAGACGCGGCGGCCGGCGTCGATCTGCGCGTAGGTCGTGCGGGGGAGGGAGAGACCGGCCGAGCGGTAGGCGGCCTGGGTGAGGCCGGAGCAGTCGAAGGCGTCGGGGCCGGTCGCGCCCCAGACGTAGGGGCTGCCGAGCTTGGAGTATGCGTACGAAACGGCTGCCGCCGCACGGGCGTTGGGGGCCTGGGCCGTGGCCGAGCCGGGGGCCGTCAGGGCGTCGCGGGTGCCGGTCGAGGAGCGGGCGGCGCGGTCCGTGCCGTTCGTCTGGAGCCGGGCGCGCTCCTCGGCGGTCAGCCGGGCGAGCAGGGTGCGGGCGGTGTCCAGCTTGCCGTTGATCGTCCTGCTGTGGCGTTGCAGTTCCGCCTGGCGGGACTTGAGCGAGGTCAGTTCGATGTGGGCGGCCCCGCGCAACTGCTCGATCTCGCGCAGTTGGCTGCGGACGCTCGCGACGGAGGCCGCCTGACGGTTGCCGGCGCGTTCGGCGAACTCCGCGCCGTCGAGGTAGCGGTCGGGGTCGCCGGAGAGGGCGAGTCGGAGGGCCGGGTCGAGGCCGCCGTCGCGGTACTGCGCCGCGGCCAGCGAACCGAGCCTCTCCCGTGCCGAGTTGAGGCTCTCCGTCTTGCGGGCGGCCTCGTCCTGAAGTGTCCTGATCCGCTGCTCGGCCGCGTTCGCCTGCTCCTTCGCGCCGTTGTACTTCTCGGTCGCGACCTCCGCCTCCTGGTACAGCTTGTCCACCTTCGCCTTCACCTGCGCCGGAGTCAGCTGCGGCTCGGCATGTCCCGTCCCGTCGAAGCCCGTCGCCGTCGCCGCGCCCGCCAGGGCGATCGTCCATGCCGTGCGGGCCGTACTGCCGCCGGCCGAGCGCTGACGGGGCTTTCGGTGTGCTGCCACGTGGACTTGCACGTCCTTTCGTACGACCGCCTCGTCCCGTACGTCCGCCAGGGCGGTGGCCGTACGACCGTCCCCGGCGGGAGCGGTCCGCCCCGGGGGGAGCGGCGGGCGTACGAGCGCCTGGGGGTGCGGACGTACGGCCGCCCGGGGGCGGGTCACGCGTCCGGCGGCGGCCTGCACAGGGGGAGCGGGCCGCCGCCGGACTTTCTCGGCGGTGGTGTCCGACTGCCGCCCCTGGCCCGGGCGGCGGTGGGGAGCCGGTCACCTGGTGGAGGACGCTAAACCTCTGTGTGTCGGTCCGGTAACGCGTTGTGCGGAAGTGCCGGGAGCAGACCGGGGGATGACCGTAAGTGAGCGTGATCCCGGGTTGGGGGCGTCGTGTTCACGCTGTGTGCTGACCGATGTGGCGGAAGCGGGGGCGGGGCGGGGGCGTCGGATGCTATGGGCGCATATATGCATGATCGAGAAGGATGGCAGGGGTGCGGTGGCAGGGGTGTCGGTGGGGCTGGCTAGGCTCCGGCGTCATGGACGTACTCATCCACCTTTTCGTCGGCCTGCACATCATCGGTATCGCCGCCCTGCTCGGTGGCTTCCTCACCCAGATGAAGGCGATGGGCCAGGGCGCCGCCCGGTTCGTCCCCGCGATGCTGCACGGCGCGCTGACCATGCTGGTCACCGGGGTGATCCTCGTCGGCCTCAATCAGGCGGACGACCAGCCCGTCGACAACGTCAAGATCGGCGTGAAGCTGGCACTGCTGGTCGTGATCCTCGGGCTCGTGTACGTGAAGCGGGACGAGGAGACGGTGGACAAGCGGCTGTTCGGGGTGGTGGGGCTGCTGACCGTGGCGAACATCTTCATCGCCGTGTTGTGGACGTGACGTCCGTCTCCGGGGTCCTGGCTCCGGCTCCGGTTGCATAGCCGGGGTGGGTGTAGGCCCAGAACGCGCCTGCCGTGACCGCCAGCCAGGCCGCCACCGCGATCCACATCAGTGCCTCGCCGGGGCCATCGAGCCAGGGGACGTCCAGGGTGGTGGCGACAGAGAGGGTCGCCGCGGCCGTCATGCCGAGCGGGAACACGGTGGCCCAACGCCTTATGTCGTAGCGCGGCCGTGGCCAGGCGATCTCGGCCAGCAGCAGCGCGGCGTACCAGGCGAGGTCGAGGACCAGCAGGGCGACGGTCACCGTGTGCAGGGTGCTGGTGTCGTCGTCGTTCCAGAGGTGGAGGCGGGCGCTGTCGGCGGCGAAGAGTTTCGATCCGGCGAGCGCCGAGATGGCGAGCGCGCCGCCCGCCACCCAGTGGTCGCCGGTGCCGTGGGCGACCTGCCGTAGGTCGAAGCGGGCCAGGGCGACGACGTAGAGCACCAGGCCGAGCCAGAACAGTACGAGGGCCGCGTGGGCGAGCCACGCCGAGGCCTCGGTCACGGCGAGCGTCGCGCCCAGGACGGCGAGGCCCTCGGTGGCCACGCAGCCCAGGAACACGGCGCCGGGCATGCCGCGGTGCCAGTGGCGTACGACGGCGACGAGGAGGCCCGGCCAGAGGATGGCCGCGAGGGCCAGGAGGGCCTTGGCGAGGGTCTGCCAGCCGAGGACGCTGAAGCGGGTGCCAAGGACGGTCGTCGCGGCGATGGCTGTCAGGGCGGCCGGGGTGGCTGCCTCCTTCACCCATCTGTTGCGGTCCCACAGGAGGCGTGCGGTGAAGTCGCCGGCGAGGGCGAGCCAGGTTGCGGAGGCCAGGGCGAGGGCGATGCGGGAGAGGGTTTCGTAGCCGGTCTGGTGCAGGGTCACCGACAGGATGCCGGTTGCCATGACTGCGGCGCCGGCTGTGGGGGGACGTTGCGACCACCAGGTGCGGAGGGGGGATGCGGAGGTGGTGGTGGCGGGCATGGGTCGATGCTAGGAGGGGGGTGGGGGCCGGGGGGTGGGGCACGCCGCGCCTCCGGCGGTTTGGCCGGGGATGCCTGCGGGTGCCTCCGGCGGTTGGGCGGGGATGCCTGCGGGGATGCCTCCGGCGGTTGGGCGGGATGCCTGCGGCGGCCCGCTGGGGTTTGGTGGGGGTTCGCGTAGCGCGGTTCGGTGCGTTGGGGGGCGGGGCCGCGCCGGGGGGGTCCGTCCTCGGTCGGGCGGCTCGGTCGCTTCTAGAAGTGCCCTGCGTTGACGTCCGCCGCTGCGGGCGGACACCCCCCGACGCGGCCCCTTGCCGCCGTGCGCGGCCGCGGCGTCGTGCGGGCTTCTTACGCCGGGCGTACGACGCTGTGGATCGATGACTCTCCGTCGTAGTAGATCGACTCCTCGCGGACGTACGCGCCGGGCTTGGGGGCGTGGATCATCATGCCGTTGCCGATGTAGATGCCCACGTGGGTGACGTCGTCGTAGAAGAAGACCAGGTCACCGGGCTGGGCGTTGGAGAGGGGGACCGTGGTGCCGGCGTTGACCTGGTCGTAGGTGACGCGGGGAATGTCGACGCCGGCGGCCTTCCAGGCGCCCTGGGTGAGGCCGGAGCAGTCGTAGGAGTCGGGGCCGGTGGCGCCCCAGACGTACGGCTTGCCTATCTGGGAGCGGGCGAAGGCCAGGGCTTTTTCGGCCTTGGTGGCGTATGAGGAGTCCGAGGCGGAGTCCGAGGAGGACGAGTCGGACGGGGACTCGGTGTTCTCCTGCTGTGCCGCCTCTTGGCGTTGGCGTTCGGCTTCTGCCTGCCGGCGGGCCAGTTCCTCTGCCTTGCGGGCCGCCTCTTCCTGCTTGCGCTTCTCGATCGCGGCGAGGCGGGCCTTTTCCTCGGCCGTCAGCTTCGAGAGAAGTTCGCGGGCGTCGGCGAGCTTCGTCTGGACGGTGGTCTTGGCGGCCTGGAGGTCGTTCTGCGACTCCGTGAGCGTTTCGAGGCTCCGAGTGGCCTCTTGGCGCTTCTGCATCGTCGCGGACTGCTGGGTGAAGTATTCGTCGACCGCCTCTTTTTGACGTCCCGTCATGCGGTCCATCAGCTGGGACTGGTCGAAGTAGTCCTGCGGGGTGTCCGCGAGGAGGAAGGTGGCCGTGTCGGGAGCGGCCGCTCCGGTGCGGTACTGGGCGGCGGCGTTGCGGCCGAGTTCCTCGCGGGCGTCGTTGAGGGTCTGGGTGCGCTTGGCGACGTCGTCGAGGAGGGTGTCGACGCGCTTGCGCTGCTTCGCGGTCTTCTCCTTGGCCGCGTTGTACTTCTCGGTCGCCGACTCCGCCTGGCGGTAGAGGTCGTCGACCTTCTTCTCGACCTCTTCGAGGCTCGGCTTGTCGTCCGTGGACGGGTTCGCGTTGGCCGTCTGGGACAGCAGGGCCACGGAGGTGAGGGCCGCCGTGGCGAGGGCGGGGGGCCGTATGCCTGCTACGCGCGTGCCTGCGGGACGCGACTTGCGGTGCGACGCCAAGGGAGGCGACTCCTTCCGTGCTCCGCCTACCGAGTTAGCTGTCGGGTTCGGGCGGGTGGTTCGGAAGGGTTGCCCTACGGCTCGGAAGTCCGGCCGATTCACCCCAAGTTCGGTGGGTCCCCGGCTCCGGGCCCATGGGGCTTACCGGACTCGGCGGAGGCCGCGCGGCCCGGCGACGTTCGCCGGTGGGGGTCGTACGGCCTGCCCGGCACGGTAGCCAACTCGTGTGGCCCCTGTGAAGGTTGATGTTCGATATGCCCGATACATTTTCGTGACCTTGGGGAGGTGTATCGCGGACGGAGGTTGGTTTGGTGGTGTTTGGTGGAGGATGGGGTGATTGGCGGAATGGTTGCTGAGGGTGACGGTCGAATGCTGGAGGGTGAGGGGTGATGGGGGAGGCGGGATTGGGGTGGCGAGGTTCTCGGGGTGGCAGCGGGCTGTCAGTGGGGCGCCCTAGACTCGGAGAGCGATGAGCAGCCTCTTTGACGACAGCTTCCTGGCGGACCTCCAGGCCCCGCGGGCCCACGAGGAGCACCCGCCGCCGCCCGAGGACGATCACGCTCCGGAACCGGTTCCGGACGATCTGTTCGGCGGGAAGTTCGACGTGCCGCCGGACCGGGACTCCTACTACCGCGACGGCGCCCCGCGCCCGGCCCTCGACGCGGCCGCGCTGCTGGAGGGGCTGAACGAGAACCAGCGGGCGGCCGTCGTCCACTCCGGCAGCCCGCTGCTCATCGTGGCCGGCGCCGGATCCGGCAAGACGCGTGTGCTCACCCATCGCATCGCCCACCTGCTGGCCGAGCGGAATGTGCATCCGGGGCAGATCCTCGCGATCACCTTCACCAACAAGGCCGCGGGCGAGATGAAGGAGCGCGTCGAGCAGCTCGTGGGGCCGCGGGCGAACGCGATGTGGGTGATGACCTTCCACAGCTCGTGCGTGCGCATCCTGCGCAGGGAGAGCAAGAGGCTCGGGTTCACCTCGTCGTTCTCGATCTATGACGCTGCCGACAGCAAGCGGCTGATGGCGCTCGTCTGCCGGGATCTGGATCTTGATCCGAAGAGGTTTCCGCCCAAGTCCTTCAGCGCCAAGATCAGCAATCTGAAGAACGAGCTGATCGACGAGGAGGACTTCGCCGCGCAGGCCACGGACGGTTTCGAGAAGACGCTCGCGCAGGCGTACGCCCTGTACCAGTCGCGGTTGCGGGAGGCCAACGCCCTCGACTTCGACGACCTGATCATGACGACGGTCAATCTGCTGCGGGCCTTCCCGGACGTCGCCGAGCACTACCGCCGGCGTTTTCGCCATGTGCTGGTGGACGAGTACCAGGACACCAACCACGCGCAGTACGCCCTGGTGCGCGAGCTCGTCGGGACCAGTGAGCACCCCGTCGACGTGCCGCCCAGCGAGTTCGACGTCCCGCCCGCCGAGCTGTGTGTCGTGGGTGACGCCGACCAGTCGATCTACGCCTTCCGGGGCGCGACGATCCGCAACATCCTCCAGTTCGAGGAGGACTACCCGGACGCGACGACCATCCTGCTGGAGCAGAACTACCGCTCCAGCCAGACGATCCTGAGCGCCGCCAACGCCGTCATCGAGCGCAACGAGTCCCGCAGGCCCAAGAACCTGTGGACCAACGCGGGGGCGGGCGCGCGCATCACCGGCTATGTCGCGGACACCGAGCACGACGAGGCGCAGTTCGTCGCCGACGAGATAGACCGACTGACGGACGCCGGGGACGCGAAGGCCGGCGACGTCGCCGTGTTCTACCGGACGAACGCCCAGTCCCGTGTCTTCGAGGAAGTCTTCATCCGCGTCGGACTGCCCTACAAGGTCGTCGGCGGGGTCCGGTTCTACGAGCGCAAGGAGGTCCGCGATGTGCTGGCCTACCTGCGTGTGCTGGCCAATCCCGAGGACTCCGTACCGCTGCGGCGGATTCTGAACGTGCCCAAGCGGGGCATCGGCGACCGCGCCGAGGCGATGATCGACGCCCTCTCGCAGCGGGAGAAGATCAGCTTCCCGCAGGCGCTGCGCCGCGTGGACGAGGCGTACGGCATGGCCGCGCGGTCGACCAACGCCGTCAAGCGGTTCAACACACTGATGGAGGAGCTCCGTACGGTCGTCGAGTCCGGGGCGGGACCCGCCACCATCCTGGAGGCGGTCCTGGAGCGAACCGGCTATCTCGCCGAGCTGCAGGCTTCCACGGACCCTCAGGACGAGACCCGGATCGAGAACCTTCAGGAACTCGCGGCCGTCGCCCTGGAGTTCGAGCAGGAGTCCGGTGAGGGCGAGACCTCCGGCGGTCTCGCGGCGTTCCTGGAGCGGGTCGCGCTCGTCGCCGACTCCGACCAGATCCCCGACGAGGACGAGGACGGCTCCGGCGTCATCACCCTGATGACCCTCCACACCGCCAAGGGCCTGGAGTTCCCGGTCGTCTTCCTCACCGGCATGGAGGACGGCGTCTTCCCCCACATGCGCGCCCTCGGTCAGGCCAAGGAGCTGGAGGAGGAGCGGCGGCTCGCGTACGTCGGCATCACGCGTGCGCGTGAGCGGCTGTATCTCACGCGGTCGGCGATGCGCAGCGCCTGGGGACAGCCGTCGTACAACCCGCCGTCCCGGTTCCTGGAGGAGATTCCCGCCCAGCACGTGGACTGGAAGCGGACGGGGGCGACCTCGCCGGTGTCTTCCGGTCCCGTGTCCGCCGTGGCCGCCTCGCTGTCCTCGTCCCGCTCGCGCTCCTCCGCCTCGGGCGCGTCCGGTTTCGCCACCCGCCGTACGTCGGAGAAGCCCGTCGTCCAGCTGGCCGTCGGGGACCGGGTCACGCACGACCAGTTCGGGCTCGGCACCGTGATGGCCGTGAAGGGCACGGGCGCGAACGCCGAGGCGACGATCGACTTCGGGGAAACCAAGCCGAAGCGGTTGCTCTTGCGGTACGCGCCGGTGGAGAAGTTGTAGGACCGGCAAGCACGCGCCCCCGCTGACGGGCGGGGGCGTACGGATCACAGGGAATTCGGCTCGTGGTCGGTCCGGTGGTCGGCCTCGTCTGCCGGCGGCCGGTCGGTTACGTCGGGTCCAGCCCGTGACTGCGCAGCCAGGACAGTGGGTCTATGGCCGAGCCCCCGCCCGGGCGCACCTCGAAGTGCAGGTGCGGGCCGGTCGAGTTGCCCGAGTTGCCGGAGTACGCGATCGGGTCGCCGGCCTTGACCGTCGTACCGGAGGCGACGCGGTAGCTGGAGAGGTGGCAGTACCACGTCTCCGTGCCGTCCTTCGCGGTCACGATCATCATGTTGCCGTAGGCGCTGTTCCACTGCGTCCGTACGGTGCCGTCGGTCGCGGCCATCACCGTCGTGCCGTACGAGACGGGGAAGTCGATGCCGGTGTGCACGGACATCCAGTTGATGCCGGACTGGCCGAAATAGGCGCTGAGGCCGTGGTTCGCGACAGGGAGCGCGAACTTCGGGCGAAGCCGCTCCTTGCGGGCTGCCTCCTCGGCGGCCTTGCGCTTCTCGGCCGCCTGCTGGGCCTTGAGGTCGATCCGTTCCTGCGTACGGCTGGCCCGGTCGGCGAAGTCGTCGGCGCCGGCGGAGAGGCTTTTGAGTTGGGTGTCCAGCTTGTTGTTCGCGGTGGACGGCTTCACGGCCTCGCTGTCCGAGGCGAGCGTGGATGCGTCCTTGTCGTCGGTCAGGGTGCCGACGGAGGCGGCGGCGATGCCGGCGACGCCCATCACACACGCGGAAGGCACGGCGACCGTCAGCAGTGCGGAGCGCTTGGGGGGCGTACGGCGGCGGGAGCGCGAGCCGCTGCGGGATGCCGCGCGCGGGGAGGGAGCCGGAGCGGTCTCCTCCTGGTCGTCGAGGAGCGGGGCCGCGGCCGGGAGTTCGCCGGTGGTGGTCGACTCGTCGTCGGGCTGGGCGGGATCCTCGTACGCCGTGGGGTCGATGTGTCCCGCGGGGTCGATCTGGTCGAAGTGCGCGGTCGCCTGCTGATCGAAGGATTCTGCTGGCTGCTGGTACTCGCCCGTCGCCTGTGCGGTGGTGCCGTCGATGCCGCCGTCGGAGTTCCACTGCGTGGCGTCGTACGCGCCGGTGTCGAAGGCCTGCGTGCCCCATTCCCACTGCTGGGTCTGGTCGGCCGGGACGCCGGAGTGGTCGGGCTGGGCCCAGGCGGTCGCGTCCCAATGGCCGGAGGCGTCATGGCCGTTGGCCTGCTGCGGGACGAAGGCCAGCCGCTCGTGCTCGGCCGTCCACGCGGTGGTGTCGTACGCGCCGGTGTCGTAGGCGGCGTGATGCTGGGCCGCGTAGGCGTCGTAGTTCACGGTGTGGTGGTTGCCCGTGGACCACTGCGTGGCGTCGTACCCGCCCGTGGTGTCACCGGGGAGGCTGCCGAACAGTGGGTCCGCGTCGAAGGTGGCGGTGGCGTGACCTGCGGCGCCGAATCCGGTGGCGTCGTAGGTGCCGTACGTGGTGGAGTCACCGTACTGGGCTTCCTGGGCGCCATAGGACGCGTAGTGCGCCGAGGCGGCGTCGGAAGCCGTGGCCGGGGAGGTCATGGTCCCCGACGGGTGACGATCGTTCACCAACTTCTCTCTCGCCTCGACAACAGGGGCTGCCAGAGCAGTGCGGCGACTGTACCCGGCGGTACGCGGGCACGACAATCTTCGGCAGGTTTCGCGCGTGAAGGAAACGGGCATTCGGCCGTGTTTTGGCGGACTGTGGGCGCGAGTTTGGCCTTGTGTTCGAAGATTGTTCGATGTCGGTCGGCTGTTCCGGGGCTGTGTGTCGGGTGTGGGCCGAGTGAGTCGGGGGCGCGTCGGGGGTCGTTACGCCACGGTCAGGCCGTCGGCCTGCGAAGTGGTTTCGGTTCCTGGCGGCGCGATGTCGAGCGCCTGCCGTATCCCGGTCGCCACGGCGGGGTGCACGGGGAGGGCGAGGTGGCCGATGCCGCTCACGCGGACGTTGTGCGCCAGCAGGTCCGGGTGGTCGATACAGGCCGTCTCCAGCGGATCCATCAGATGGTCGAGGTCGCTCCAGAAGCTCACGAAGTGGGTGCGGCAGCCGGGCGCGGGCCGGGACAGTTCCTCGAGGACCGGTGAGCCGGGGCGCATCTGACGCACGATCGGGTGCGCGTTCGCCAGTGGCACGACGCTGGTGCCGGAGTGCGGCGTGCCGAGCGTGACCAGCGTGCGGACCCTGAGGTCGCCGCCGAGGCACTGCACGTAGTAGCGCGCTATCAGGCCGCCGAGGCTGTGCCCGACGACGTCCACCTGGCTGCTGCCGGTGCGCTCGCAGATCCCCTCTATGTGCCGGCCGAGCAGCTCGGCGGCGGCGCGGATGTCACAGGTCAGCGGGGAGTAGTTGAGCGACTCGACCTGGTGCCTGCCGTGCTGGGCGAGGCTGCGGCGCAGCAGGACGAAGACCGAGCGGTTGTCGATGAAGCCGTGCAGCAGGACGACGGGCGGTCGGGCCGGGGTCGGCAGCGGGGCGGTGTCCCGAGCGGGAATCATGGGGGTCGTACGGCGCTCCTGGGTGATGCCGGACGGATACAGGAGTACGTGGCCGGCGAGGATCGCGATCTCCAGGGCGGTCGCCTTCAGCAGGGCGAGGGAGAGGCCGGTGAGTCTGCTCGGGAGCAGGCGTCGGCAGAGCGGAAGAAAGGGGAGTGCTACCCCGGTGACCTTCATGGCCGACCTCCTTGTGGCACGCAGGAGGACGGCTCCGGCCCCCGTGTGCCCTCGTGGAAGTCGCGGCGGAGGTGGTCGGCGGAGCATGAGGAAGGCGCGTGGGGTGAGCGAGGCGCGTGCCGTGCGTCGGTCGGGTCGGCCCTGGCGCGCCGATGACCAGGCGGGGCTTCCTGCCGGTGTGGCGACGAAGCTCCCCGCTTGTCGTGCCTTACCTGCCCTACGTGCCCTTCGTGCCACCGTCGATGCCGCATCGCCACGGCGCGCGGTCGGCGGCGCGGTGGTGCGACGACCTCGTTGCGGCTCCCTTTGCGCGTGGTCCCGCTGCGACGCGCGCACCGCAGACTTCTGCGGCCCGTGTGCCGCAGAGATGTGGAACGGTGCGCGGCGAACGTGTCCCACCGTGTGATTTCCCCCTCGGTCTGCACCGCGAAACTGCCGGTTGCGGGATGCTGGCGATAACGTTCGTTCACTTCCCCGGGCGATGAGGCCCGGGGCGTCCGTGCCGTGAGGACGCCTCCGGAGCGATGGGCGACGGAGGAGTGCGATACGCGCCCCATGTATGACATGTGTGGCGAGTGCGGCATAACTCAGATATGAGCGGTGCCTGTCGGTACGGATGGATGTAGTCGCTTCATGGAGGCAGTGATGGGTGTGGCAGCCGGTCCGATCCGCGTGGTGGTGGCCAAGCCTGGGCTCGACGGCCACGATCGGGGGGCCAAGGTGATCGCGCGGGCGCTGCGCGACGCCGGTATGGAGGTCATCTACACCGGGCTTCACCAGACGCCCGAGCAGATCGTCGACACCGCGATCCAGGAGGACGCCGACGCGATCGGTCTGTCCATCCTCTCCGGCGCCCACAACACTCTCTTCGCCGCCGTGATCGACCTCCTCAAGGAGCGCGAGGCGGAGGACATCCTGGTCTTCGGCGGTGGGATCATCCCCGAGGCGGACATCGCGCCGCTGAAGGAGAAGGGTGTCGCCGAGATCTTCACGCCGGGTGCGACGACTCAGGCGATCGTGGACTGGGTGCGGGCCACGGCGGCCTCCGGCGAGTGAGCCGACTTTTGGTGCGGGTGGGTGGGGGTGGCGGTCCCTGAGGACTGCCGCCCCCAGACCCCCGCTTCGGCCCGAAGGGCCTCGTCCTCAAACTCCCCCAGAGCGGGTACCCCCAGACGGGCTGGTATCGCCGGACGGGCTGGTAGGGCTCAGTTCCTCGATCATGGCTGCTCGCAGGCGCAGCGTCGTGACCAGTCGCTGGAACGCCTCCGCCCAGTAGCCGCCGGCCCCAGGCGATGCATCCTCCGGCTCGTCCGGTATCGCGAGCAGGCCGTCGAGGCGGCTTGCCTCCGCCGGATCGAGGCAGCGCTCGGCCAGGCCCATCACTCCACTGAAGCTCCAGGGGTAACTCCCCGCGTCACGTGCGATGTTCAGCGCGTCGACCACCGCCCGCCCGAGCGGCCCGCTCCACGGCACCGCGCACACCCCGAGCAGCTGGAACGCCTCGGACAGACCGTGCGTCGCGATGAATCCGGCGACCCACTCGGCCCGTTCGGCGGAGTGCAGCGTGCCGAGGAGCTTGGCGCGCTCGGCCAGGGACACCGCTCCCGGACCGCCGGCTTCCGGGGCGGACGGCGACCCGAGCAGCGCCCTCGCCCACTCGCCGTCCCGCTGCCGTACCGCTGCCCGGCACCACGCCGCGTGCAGCTCGCCCTGCCAGTCGTCCGTCACCGGCAGCGCCACGATCTCGCCAGGCGTACGGCCGCCGAGCCGCCCCGGCCAGCTGCCGAGCGGGGTCGCCTCCACCAACTGGCCGAACCACCAGGACCGTTCACCACGTCCCGCCGGGGCCTTGGCCACCACTCCGTCGCGCTCCATGCCCGCGTCGCACTCGTGCGGCGCCTCCACGATGATCGTCGGCGCGTCACGGGTGTGGTCCAGTGCCACGCAGGCCCCGGCCCGTACCGCCATCCGCGCGGCGAGCGCCGAACCCGGCAGCGCCGACAGCAGCTCCGCGGCCGTCGCCCGGACATTACGGCTCCGGTCGGCCAGCGCCTGCTCCAGGAACGGCTCGTCCTGCGCGCCCAGCCCGGTTCGCAGCGAGTCGAGGAACATCAGCCGGTCCTCGGCCCGTTCCGTCGGCCACGTCGTGGTCAGCAGCTCGCGTGCGGCGGCGGGCTCACGGGCGCGGAGCGCGCAGAGCAGGGCGACCCGCTCGGCGAACAGCCCCTCCTGCCACAGCTGTTGGATCTCGGCCGGGTCGTCGAGGTGCGGCAGCGCCGCGCCTCCGCCCGGGGTCGCACGCAGGGCG
The DNA here is from genome assembly GCF_055564995.1 of Streptomyces sp. NPDC028907. NCBI lineage: Bacteria > Bacillati > Actinomycetota > Actinomycetes > Kitasatosporales > Streptomycetaceae > Streptomyces > Streptomyces sp. NPDC028907. The sequence continues at coordinate 281,671 of NZ_JBVHVE010000006.1, read as the reverse complement.
AACCGCCAGTCAGGGTTCAGCCGGGCCAGCCACACCGCCCGCGGGCCGGCGAACGCCAGCGCCGACGGCCGCAGATCCGTGCGGCCCCGCGCCGCGTCCAGAAGCGCGGGCAGTGTCTCCGGGGGCGGCGCGAAACCGCGGTCGTTCGCTGCCGCGAGCCACTGGGGCAGCAGCTCCATGAGGTCCGGGGACGTGCCTCTGCGGCCGCCGCCCGCGCCGGGACGGTCGGACAGCAGCATCGCCAGCCTGCGGGCCGCCGCCGGAGGCAGCACCGGGCGGGGGTCCTCGGGCGCCGGATCGGGCCGCCGCGCAGCCAGGGCCGGCCGCAGCCCGGCCCGCCGCCGTACGGTCTCCACGGCCGCCGTGTCCAGCAGCGTGAGCGGTGCTTCCCGGCCCGGCGCGCGGCCCGGGGGTGTACGCCGGTCCGTGCCGAGGAGGGCCGCCGTGACGAGTTCCTCCCAGGCGTCCGGTGCCGGCGAGTCCACAGGAGCGGAGGGGCTGTTCTCGTGGCTCATTCCTGTCTGCCTTCCACTCTGCCTTGGTGTCCGCGAGGCGCCGGTCAGCACAGCCGTACCGCCTCTCCCTTGCCCTTGGGCCAGGCCGTCAGCGGGGTGAAGCCACGGTGGCCGCACTCGCCGAACACCTTGACCGGTCTGCCGCCCGACAGTGAGACCAGCCGCCACAGGCCCGGGCGGGCGCGAGCGGCCGGGGTCAGGGGCAGGGCCGTGTCCGCGTCGGCGTCCGCCAGCTGCCAGGAGTCGCCGTCCGGGGTCGGTACGACCTGGTCCAGGGTGACCGGGGCGGAGTCCAGCCACGGGTCGTCGCCGAGCGCCTCTCCGTAACGAGCCGTCGCCTCGGCCGTCGTCACACCCGGTGGCCGTATCGGCGCGGGCGCGGGCGGTGCGAACTGCTCGCCCAGGGACGCCCGAAGCTGCCCGGCACCCGGGTACGCCGTGACCTCCGCGTCCAGGACCATCCCGACCGGCAGCGTCAGCTCCGGCGCGCGGCCGGCGGCCCCGTAGGAGAGGAGCAGCGCGGTGCGGCGCGAGTCGGCGCCGTACAGCCATATCCGGCGCGTCGTCAGCTTCACGTCCGCGGTGTCGTACTGGGCGAGGACCAGCCAGCGGTCCCGCACCGGCGGACCGTCCGCCGAGGCGGGCAGGCCGACGCGGTTGCGGACGGTGTCCGACAGGGCGTCGGGCAGCGCCTCGCGACGCAGCCAGCCCTGGTCGAGGAGATGGAGGAGGGCGCACTCCTCCAGCAGGCGCACCGGCCAGCCGGGGCCGGACGCCGGGATCGCCCCCAGTTCCCGCACCCGCGCGGCCAGGCCGGGAGCCTGGGCGTCGACCATGCGGGCGGCCGTCTCCTCCCACATTCCGTACCCGGCCTGTTCCGCGCCGGCCAGGCCGCCGCGCAGCAGGTCCGCCAGGCGCTGCTCCAGCTCGGTCGCACCCGCGGTGACCCGTACGGCACGGCGCTCCGCCCGCCGCCGCGCCGCCTCCGGGTCACCGGCCGCCGACGAGGAGCCGGACGCGCTCGCCGTCCGCTTCTCCTCGGCGCGCTGCCTTCTCCCCTTTATCCACTGCTCCGCCCAGTCCGGCGCCTGCGCCGGCGGCACCGAGCCCTCTCCGTCCGCCCAGAGCAGCAGCAGTCCGAGGGCGTGCTTGCACGGGAACTTCCGGCTCGGGCAACTGCACTTGTACGCGGGCCCGGCGGCGTCCGCGATGTCGATGACCGTCTGATACGGCTTGCTGCCACTGCCCTTGCACAGCCCCCACACCGTCCCCTCGCTCGAACTCCCCGCCTCGGTCCACGGCCCTGCCGCGCCGAGTTTGCTTCCCGCTTTGCGTGACGCGGCGTCAGGAGCCAGTGCCAACACCTGGTCCGCGGTCCAGCGCACCCCCTGCTGAGTCATGCCATCGAAGGTAGATCCCACCACTGACAATCGGCCGGGGCCGACACCTCGCGATCCGCCTCGCAGACGCGTTTTCGCAGGTCGGAACGCATTGTCAGTGGCGTGGTGCAACGTTGGTGGCAGATCCGAACCGGCCGAGCTGGAGGGGGACTTTGCCATGACTGTGTCCGTTGAGCCGACGTCCGTCGAAGCGGGGGAGACGGAATCGACCCAGGCGTTGCGACCGCATGCCGAGGACGCCTTCGCCCATGAACTGGCCGCGCTGGCCGCGCAGGACGACCGTCCGCGCCCGGCCCGCTGGAAGCTGTCGCCGTGGGCCGTGGCCAGGTATCTGCTGGGCGGCACGCTGCCGGACGGCACGGTGATCACACCGAAGTACGTGGGCCCGCGCCGCCTGGTCGAGGTCGCCGTCACCACGCTGGCCACGGATCGCGCCCTGCTCCTGCTCGGTGTCCCCGGTACCGCGAAGACCTGGGTCTCCGAGCACCTGGCCGCGGCGGTCAGCGGTGACTCGACGCTGCTGGTGCAGGGCACGGCGGGCACACCGGAGGAGGCGATCCGGTACGGCTGGAACTACGCGCAGCTGCTCGCGCACGGGCCGAGCCGGGACGCCCTCGTGCCGAGCCCCGTCATGCGGGCCATGGCGGAGGGGATGACGGCGCGGGTCGAGGAGCTGACCCGGATTCCGGCCGATGTGCAGGACACACTGATCACGATCCTGTCGGAGAAGACGCTGCCGATACCGGAGTTGGGGCAGGAGGTGCAGGCGGTCCGCGGCTTCAACCTCATCGCCACGGCCAACGACCGCGACCGGGGTGTCAACGACCTCTCCAGCGCTCTGCGCCGCCGCTTCAACACGGTCGTGTTGCCGCTGCCGGAGAGTGTCGAGGCCGAGGTGGACATCGTCTCCCGCCGCGTCGACCAGATCGGCCGCTCCCTCGACCTGCCGGCCGCGCCCGACGGCGTCGACGAGATCCGCCGTGTCGTCACCGTCTTCCGCGAGCTGCGGGACGGCATCACCGCCGACGGCCGCACCAAGCTGAAGTCGCCCAGCGGCACGCTGTCCACGGCCGAGGCGATCTCCGTCGTCACCAACGGCCTCGCCCTGGCCGCCCACTTCGGCGACGGAGTGCTCCGACCAGGCGATGTCGCCGCGGGCCTCCTCGGCTCGGTCGTCCGCGATCCGGCGGCCGACCGGGTCGTCTGGCAGGAGTACCTGGAGGCGGTCGTGCGCGAGCGGGACGGCTGGACGGACTTCTACCGGGCGTGCCGGGAGGTGAGCGCGTGAGCGACGACGACCTCGGATGGGGGCGCCCGAGCGGCGGGTCGACCAAGGGCGGATCCGTGGCGGAGAGGGCGCGTTCGACGGCGTCCGCTGGCCAGGCAGGAAGGGGTGCGCCGTGATGAGGAGTGAGCAGGCGCGCCGGCCGCGGAGGGAAGCGCGACGGTGCGCGGGGCAAGGGCGGTGGCGCCGCCGGACGATCGGCGACCGAGGGGGGACGGTGTGACCGGCGTGGACAGGTTCGGGAGCGAAGGCCGGGGCGGCGGGCCGCTGCTGCTAGGCGTGCGGCACCACGGGCCGGGGTCGGCGCGGGCCGTGCGGGCTGCGTTGGAAGCGGCCCGGCCGCGCACCGTGCTGATCGAAGGGCCGCCGGAGGCCGACGCCCTGATCGCGCTCGCCGCCGACGAGGCCATGCGGCCGCCGGTCGCCCTCCTCGCCCACGCCGTGGACGAGCCCGGCCGCTCGGCCTTCTGGCCACTGGCCGAGTTCTCCCCGGAGTGGGTCGCGATCCGCTGGGCCCTGGACCACCAGGTCCCGGCCCGGTTCATCGACCTGCCGGCCACCCACACGCTGGCCTGGGGGGAGGACCCGGAGCGGGGGACGGCCGGCAAGGACGCGGACGCGGGGGCGGCCGGGCAGGACGGGGAGTCGTGCCCGGCCGACGGGAACGGCCCCGACCTCGCCCCGAACCCCGGCGAGGCGGCCGATGTCCGGGTCGATCCCCTCGCCGTTCTCGCCGAGGTCGCCGGATACGACGATCCCGAGCGGTGGTGGGAGGACGTCGTCGAGCACCGGGGGACGGGCGACGGGGAGCGGGACGGGGACGCGTTCGCGCCGTTTCTCGGGCTTGAGGAGGCCATGGGGGCGTTGCGGGAGGCGTACGGCAGCGGAGGGCATGAGCGGGATCTCGTGCGGGAGGCGTACATGCGGCTCCAAGTACGCGCTGCCCAGCGGGAGTTCGGGGACGAGGTGGCCGTCGTCTGCGGGGCGTGGCATGTGCCCGCACTGCGGCAGAAGGCCACCGTGGCCGCCGACAAGGCCCTGTTGAAGGGGCTGCCCAAGGTCAAGGCCGATATGACCTGGGTGCCGTGGACCTACCGGCGGCTGGCCCGGGCCAGTGGGTACGGGGCGGGGATCGACTCACCGGGGTGGTACGGGCACCTCTTCGGCGCGCCGGACCGGCCGGTCGAGCGGTGGATGACCAAGGTGGCCGGGCTGCTGCGGGACGAGGACCGCATCGTGTCCTCGGCGCATGTCATCGAGGCGGTGCGACTCGCGGAGACACTCGCGGCGATGCGCGGGCGTCCGCTGCCGGGGCTCAGCGAGACCACCGACGCGGTGCGGGCGGTGATGTGCGACGGCTCGGACGTGCCGTTGGCGCTGGTGCGGGACCGGCTGGTCGTGGGGGATGTGCTGGGGGAGGTGCCGCCATCGGCGCCGGCGGTGCCGTTGCAGCGCGACCTCGACCGGATCCAGCGCCGATTGCGGCTCAAACCGGAGGCGCTGGAGCGGGAGTTGGAGCTCGATCTGCGCAAGGAGAACGACGCCGAGCGCAGCAGGCTGCTGCACCGGCTGCGGCTGCTCGGCGTGGGGTGGGGTGGGCCTGTCGCGTCGCGGGGCAGCACGGGGACCTTCCGGGAGACGTGGCGGCTGCGGTGGGAGCCCGAGTTGTCGGTGCGGGTCGCCGAGGCCGGGGTGTGGGGGACCACCGTGTTCGCCGCGGCGACCGCCAAGGCGGAGGCGGACGCCGTGGCCGCGCAGACTCTCGCCGACGTCACCGCTCTCGCCGAGCGCTGTCTGCTGGCCGAACTGCCGGACGCGCTGCCCACCGCGATGCAGGTCCTCGCCGACCGGGCCGCCCTTGACGCCGATGTCGGCCATCTGGCCCAGGCCCTGCCCGCGCTGGTCCGTTCCCTGAGATACGGCGACGTGCGCGGCACGGACACCGCGGCGCTCACAGAGGTCGCCGCGGGGCTCGCCGAGCGCATCTTCGTCGGCCTGCCCCCGGCGTGCGCCGCGCTGGACGCGGATGCCGCCGACGAGATGCGGGGGCATGTCGACGCGGTGCACGGGGCGGTGGGGTTGCTTGGTGATGCGGTGGCCAAGGACACGCCCGCCGGCCCCGGCGCTCCGGACAGGGCGTCCGCCCCCGGGCACGGCGACCTTCGGGCGCGGTGGCACACGGTGCTGCGGGTGTTGTCCGTGCGGGACACCGTGCCCGGTGTCATCAGAGGTCGGGGCGTTCGGCTGCTGCTGGACGACGGGGAGCTGGGGCAGGAGGAAGCGGCGCGGCTGATGGGGCTGGTGCTGTCGCCGGGGACGCCGCCCGGGGACGCGGCCGCGTGGATCGAGGGGTTCGTCGGCGGGGGTTCCGGCGGCGGGATGCTGCTCGTGCACGACGAGCGGCTGCTCGGGCTGGTCGACGCTTGGCTGACGGGGGTGTCGGCGGAGGCGTTCACGGACGTGTTGCCGTTGTTGCGGCGGACCTTCTCGGCGTATGAGCCGGGGGTGCGGCGGACCTTGGGGGAGCTGGTTCGGCGTGGGCCGGGGGAGCGGGGGCGTGCGGCGGGTGGCGGTTCCGGCATACCCGGTTTCGCGGCCGGGCTCGACGTCGAGCGGGCGGATGCGGTGGTGCCGGTGGTGCGACTGCTGTTGGGCCTGGACCAGGCGGACATGGACGCGGTGGACAGGGACCCGGTGGACAGGGACAAGGGAGACATGGACCACGCGGATGTGGGAGAGGGCGCCGGAGGCGGTGTCGCGGACAACGGCCTTGTGGGGGCGGCGGGATGACGGCTGGTGGAGTGAGGGAGTCCAGGGAGCGGACCGGAGTGGTGGGCGCCGGGCGGCGGTCCCGCGGGCTCGTGGCGCAGGGGCGGCCGATGACGACGACCGTGCCGGTGATCCCGCTGTGGGAGCGGCCTCGTGAAGGAGCGTGCCGATGACGGTCGAGGCGATGGAGCCGGCCCAGGAGCGGCTGCGGCGGTGGCGGATGGTGCTGGGAGGGGACAACGCGGACGGCACCGGGTGCGCGCTCTCCGGGCGGGACGCGGCGATGGACGGGGCGCTCGCCGCTCTCTACGGAAAGGGGGACAAGGGGCAGTCGGGGAAGGACCGTTCGGCGGGGCTCGGAGCGTCGGCGCCGGCGGTGGCGCGGTGGCTCGGGGACATCCGGACGTACTTCCCGTCGTCCGTCGTCCAGGTCATGCAGCGGGACGCCATCGACCGGCTCGGGCTGTCCACGCTGCTGCTGGAGCCGGAGATGCTGGAGGCGGTGGAGGCGGACGTGCATCTCGTGGGCACGCTGCTCTCGCTCAACCGGGCGATGCCGGAGACGACGAAGGAGACGGCGCGGGCCGTGGTGCGCAAGGTAGTCGAGGACCTGGAGAAGCGGCTCGCCACCCGCACCCGGGCCACCCTCACCGGCGCGCTCGACCGCAGTGCCCGGGTCAACCGGCCACGCCACCACGACATCGACTGGAACCGCACGATCGCGGCCAACCTCAAGCACTACCTCCCGGAGCACCGGACGATCGTGCCGGAGCGGCTGATCGGGTACGGGCGGGCCTCGCAGTCCATGAAGAAGGAGGTCGTCCTCTGCATCGACCAGTCGGGGTCGATGGCGGCGTCGGTCGTGTACGCGTCGGTGTTCGGGGCCGTGCTGGCGTCCATGCGGGCCATCAACACGCGGCTAGTCGTCTTCGACACCTCCGTCGTCGATCTCACCGACCAGCTCGACGACCCCGTCGACGTCCTCTTCGGCACCCAGCTCGGCGGGGGCACCGACATCAACCGGGCGCTCGCCTACTGCCAGTCGCAGATCACCCGACCCGCGGAGACGGTCGTCGTGCTGATCAGCGACCTCTACGAGGGAGGCATACGCGACGAGATGCTCAAGCGGGTCGCCGCGATGAAGGCGTCGGGGGTGCAGTTCGTGGCGCTGTTGGCGCTCTCGGACGAGGGGGCGCCCGCGTACGACCGGGACCACGCGGCCGCGCTCGCCGCGCTGGGCGCACCGGCCTTCGCGTGTACGCCCGACCTGTTCCCGGAGGTGATGGCGGCGGCCATCGAGAAGCGGCCGATTCCGGTTCCGGACGCGGTGTGAGGAGGGGGACTGCGAGGGGGATGGCGAGGGATGGCGGGGAATTGCTGGTGATTTGTCGACCCGGTGACTACCGACTTCGGCCAGCAAAACGGACATGAGTGCCCATCGGTAGCGGGGGGCTTGCGCGACCTCGGGAGGGGCGTGCAAGGATCGACGCCTCATCAGCGGTGCGCCGCGCGCCGCTCGTCCGTACCGCGTCCAGCTGACTCGTCGCTCGGCACGTGTACTTGTGCACTTCGTTCCGCCACCCGGGAGGACTGCCCCGTCTTGACCTGGTCAGCCATGTCAACCGCTGCCGCACTGCGCGTTCTGCGCATCGCGGCCGGGCGGCGTGCGCTGGAGTTGGTGCTGTTGCTGGGTGGTCTGTTCGCGATCGGGTTGCTCTGCGGAGGACAGGCGTCTGCGGCGGACGGGGTGTCGGTGACCGGGGTGCCGGTGCGAAGCGAGGTCGAGCGGGTCGAGCGGGTCGTGAGCGTTCCGGCCAAGCCCGGCGTGCGCGAGGAGTCGACGCCGGCTTCCAAGCCTGCGGCTGTCCGGCACGGCGAGGGGGAGCGCGAGGCTCATGCCATCCGCCCCGCCGCATCCGTACCCGTACCCGCCCCCGCGACAGAGGTCGGTGGCGCGGTCGAGTCGGTGACCGAGGAACTGGCCGAGGCCCCCTCACGCCCCGTTCCCCCCGCCACGCCCGCTGTCCCTGCCACGCCCGCTGTCCCCGCCACGCCCGCCGTCCCCGCCACGCCCGCTGTCCCCACGCCGCCCACCCTGCCGTCCCGCCCCTCCCTCCCTTCACTGCCTCCCCTCCCTTCACTGCCCTCCCTGCTTACCCCGCCCTCGATGCCGGAGGCTCCCGAGTCGCCGGCGTGGCCGAGTTGGCCGGGGCTGGAACTGCCCGAGTTCCCGGGGCTTCCCGGCGCCGACCTTCCGGCGCTTCCCGGTGTGCCCGCCGTGCCCGGGCGGACGTTGCCTGCGCCCGACGCCGGTGCTTCGCAGCCGGAGGCACAGGTGCCCGGGTCGAGTGACGGACGGGACGGCGAGGGGCGTACCGGTGAGGAAGCCGCCGTGGCCTACGGGCCCAGGTTCGTGGTGTCCGCCGACGACACCGCGACCCATGTCCCGGCGGCCGACGGTGGGCACGGTGTCGCGCCGGCCGGGTACCTGCCCGTTCAGCAGGCGCCGGTCGATCATCCGGGTGGTGTGCCGGGCAACCGTTCGGCGGGCGACAGCGGCAGCTCGCGGCACGGGGACGCGCACGCCGTGTCGCTGAACCCGAGGGCGCCGTTGCGGTTGGTGCCCGGCGCCGCCGCGCGCGTCGAAGCGGACGAGATCCAGGACAGGCACCGGGACGTCCCGGTTTCCCCCGCCTAGGCCCGAAGGCCGGCCCCTCCCCGCCGTAGACCTGCCGCGCGGGGGCGGAAACAGGTCTGCCCGCCCGTCCGGACACTCCCCAGTTCCCGGATGTCCCCTGACATCCCCCGGACGGAAGCCTCCGGAGCCGTACCCGGTCCCGCTGGTCCCAGCTCCTCAGCTGCCCGGACCGCGACCGGAAGCGGCGCCGAATGTCCCCAACCGTCCGAAGTCCCGGAGTTCTTCGCCGCTGCGATCCTCCCGGGCCTTCGGAGCCCGAGATCTAGGGATCCCACGCAGTATGAACAAGAACATCCGCCGTTCGATCGTCATAGCCGCCGGTGTCACCGGCGCATGGGCGCTCGGTTCGGCCGCCGCCAGCGCGGACGAGCTGCCCGCCGCCCTCTCCGTACCGGACACGACCACCGACGCGGCCGACGCGGCCGACGCCGCCGACAACGCCGATGCCACCGGCCTGCTCGGCGGGGCCACCGGCACCGTCAACGGCGTCGTCTCCGACGTGACCGGCACCGTCACCGACACCGTCTCGGGCATCACCGACGGCGCCGCCGGCACGGCTCAGACCGCGCCCACTGACGCCGTCGAGCAGTCCCGCCGTTACGTCGACGCCAAGGTCACGGTCCCGTCCGCCGCCGAGGCCACCACCTCCGCCACGTCCACGACCTCCTCCACCGCGGCCAAGGCGAAGCGCGCCGCCCAGGTCATCAAGGGCGCCAAGGCCGCCCGCGCGGACAAGGCTGCGGCGCAGGCCGGGGCCGATGTCTCGGCACACGTCTCGGCCGCCGCCGCCTCCGCCGCTGCCTCCGACGCCCGGGACGTGCCTCAGGACGCCCCGAGGCTCCCCGGCACCGTCGACTACCTCTTCGGCCCGCTCGCCGCCTTCGCCCCCGAGCTGGAGCAGGCGCTCGCCGCGGCGCAGACGCGGTTGCAGGGCACGCAGGCGGCGGCCCGTTCGCAGGTGCAGGGCGTCGAGGGGGTCGTACGGACGAAGGCGCAGCACGCCGTCGCCGGTGCGGGCCGCACCGCCGCGGGCGTGCAGGACGCCGGGCAGGCCGCCGTCGCTCACGTCGACGGAAGGACCCGGGGCGCGGTGACCGCCGTCGCGTCCACCGCGACCGGCGAGGCCACCGCCGTCACGACTGCCGCCGAGGCCTCCGTCTCCGCCGTCCCGGGCCACGTCACCGGCACGGTCGGCGGCGTCGAGCAGCGCGTCGTCGGAACGGTCTCGGCAGTTCCCGGCACGGCCACCCCGGTCGTCGAGCAGACCGCCGACGTGGTCGTCCCGCCGGTCGTCGGCCAGGCCGTGAACGGCGTGGTGCCCGTCGCGGGGTACGCCGTCGAGGGCGTCGTCCCCACCGTCGACCACACCGTCGCCGGGGTGGCCCCGGTCGCCGTGAGTGTGGTCGACAGTGTCCAGTCGCTGGCCGGCGGCGCGGCGAGCGGCGTGCGGCCGGTTGCCGGCCAGGCGGTGGACGGCGTCGTTCCGGTCGCCGGGGGTGCGGCGGCCGGGGTCGCCGGGACCGCCGGGCACACGGTCGATGCCGCGACGGCACTGGCGTACGGCGTCGTCGCCGATGTCCAGCCCGTGGTCGGCCAGGCTGCCGGGGGCGTCCAGTCGGTGGTCGGCGGGGTCGTCCAGGGCGTGCAGCCGGTGGCCCACGCAGCGGTCGGCGACGCCCAGCACCTCGCCCACGGAACCGTCGCCGACGTCCGGCCCGTCGCCCACGGCGCGGTCGCCGACGTGCAGCCGGTCGTGCAGGGCGTCGCCACCGACGTACCCCCGTACGCCACCGGTCTGGTCGGGCACGTCACCGGAGATGTCACCGGTACCGTCCTGCCGCCCGTCGCCGACGCCGCCGTGCACGGCGCCGTGCCGGTCGCAGGGCGGGCCGTCGCGGACGCGGGGGCACTCGGCCACGGTGTGGCCGGCGACGTCCGGCCCTTCGCGTACGGCGTCGTCGGCGAGGTCGACCCCTTCGCGCAGGGCGTGGCCGGGCAGGTCGTGCCCTTCGCCGACGGCGTCACCGGGGCCGTGCGGCCCGTCGTCGAGACCGTCGTGGACACCGTCGGTCCTGTCGTGCAGGGCGTGGGCGGCAACACCACGACGCTGGCGTACGGCGTGGCCGGCGAGGTGAACCCGTTCGCGTACGGGGTCGCCGGGCAGGTCGCGCCCTTCGCCGAGGACCTGACCGGCACGGTCCAGGACTCGGCCGGACCACTGGCGGGCAACGCCGTCACCGGCGTGCGGCAGGTGGCCAGGTCCGCCACGCCGGGTTACGCGCAGGACCTCCGGCAGGACCTCCGGCAGGACCTCCGGCAGGACCTCCACGACGGCGGCGCGTACCGCATCTGACGCGTGCCCTCCCACAAGTCACCCCCGAGGTGACCGACCGACTCCGCGGGACGGAAGGACCCGGACGGCCGAAAACCGTCGGCCTGTCCGACCGGAGCCTCGCGGACCGGCCGGGGTGATCCCCATTGGGGTGGGGATCACCCCGGCCAGAGCCCACAGGGGCGGCCCATTCGTGCCCCTTCGGGCTGCTCAAGGGACCTCACCGGGTCAACCCCAACCCGGTGAGGTCCTTCTTTCGCGTAGCCGGCAGGTTCCCGATTGCTCACAGTCGGCACGCCGTGCCAGAGATCTTTGCTGATCGCGGCATCATGTGACAGGTATCACCGCTCAGGTGTGACCCTCGATTTAGGGGGCTCCTGCAAGCAGAGATAACCTGCGAGACGGACATGCCGCGCGCTCGGACACCGTGTGCGCCTCCCTTGTGACAGCGGACGTCACGTTGCCCTTCGCGGCACGCCCACGCATCCAACGAACCGCGAGATCACTGATAGGGACGGAAGCGCGTGGACCTGTTCGAGTACCAGGCGAGGGACCTCTTCGCCAAGCACGATGTACCGGTGCTGGCCGGTGAAGTCATCGACACGCCTGAGGCGGCCCGCGCAGCCACCGAGCGCCTCGGTGGCAAGTCCGTCGTCAAGGCACAGGTGAAGGTCGGTGGCCGCGGCAAGGCCGGCGGCGTGAAGCTCGCCGCCAGCGCGGACGAGGCAGTCGCCCGGGCGACCGACATCCTCGGCATGGACATCAAGGGCCACACGGTCCACAAGGTCATGATCGCCGAGACGGCCCCGGAGATCCTGGAGGAGTACTACGTCTCCTTCCTCCTCGACCGTGCCAACCGCACCTTCCTCTCCATCGCGTCCGTCGAGGGCGGCATGGAGATCGAGGAGGTGGCGGCCACCCGCCCCGAGGCCGTCGCCAAGATCGCCATCGACGCCATCGACGGCGTGGACGAGGCCAAGGCCCGCGAGATCGTCGAGGCCGCGAAGTTCCCGTCCGAGGTCGCGGACAAGGTCGTGAACGTCCTCGTCACGCTGTGGGACACCTTCATCAAGTCGGACGCCCTCCTCGTCGAGGTCAACCCGCTCGCGAAGGTCGCCTCCGGCGACGTCATCGCCCTGGACGGCAAGGTGTCGCTCGACGACAACGCCGAGTTCCGTCACGACTGGGACGAGCTGCACGACAAGGCCGCGGCCAACCCGCTCGAGGCCGCCGCCAAGGAGAAGAACCTCAACTACGTCAAGCTCGACGGCGAGGTCGGCATCATCGGTAACGGTGCCGGTCTGGTCATGTCGACGCTGGACGTCGTCGCGTACGCCGGTGAGAACCACGGCAACGTCAAGCCGGCCAACTTCCTGGACATCGGCGGTGGCGCCTCCGCCCAGGTCATGGCCAACGGCCTGGAGATCATCCTCGGCGACCCGGACGTCAAGTCCGTCTTCGTCAACGTCTTCGGTGGCATCACCGCCTGTGACGAGGTCGCCAACGGCATCGTCCAGGCCCTGAAGCTGCTGGAGGACCGCGGCGAGAACGTCACCAAGCCGCTGGTCGTCCGCCTCGACGGCAACAACGCCGAGCTCGGCCGACAGATCCTCACCGACGCCAACCACCCGCTGGTGCAGCGCGTCGACACCATGGACGGCGCGGCCGACAAGGCCGCCGAGCTGGCCCACGCCGCAAAGTAAGCACTCAGGACGAGGACACAACACACCATGGCTATCTGGCTCAACAAGGACAGCAAGGTCATCGTCCAGGGCATGACCGGCGCCACGGGCATGAAGCACACCAAGCTCATGCTGGGCGACGGCACCAACGTCGTGGGCGGCGTGAACCCGCGCAAGGCGGGACAGAAGGTCGACTTCGAGGGCACCGAGGTACCCGTCTTCGGCACGGTCAAGGAGGCCATCGAGGCCACCGGCGCCAACGTCTCCGTCATCTTCGTGCCGGAGAAGTTCACCAAGGACGCGGTCGTCGAGGCCATCGACGCCGAGATCCCGCTGGCCGTCGTGATCACCGAGGGCATCGCCGTGCACGACTCGGCGTCGTTCTGGGCGTACGCCGGCAAGAAGGGCAACAAGACCCGGATCATCGGCCCGAACTGCCCCGGCATCATCACCCCGGGTCAGTCGAACGTCGGCATCATCCCGGGCGACATCACCAAGCCGGGCCGTATCGGTCTGGTCTCGAAGTCGGGCACGCTGACGTACCAGATGATGTACGAGCTGCGTGACATCGGCTTCTCGACCGCCGTCGGCATCGGTGGCGACCCGATCATCGGTACGACGCACATCGACGCGCTCGCCGCGTTCGAGGCCGACGCCGACACCGACCTGATCGTGATGATCGGTGAGATCGGTGGCGACGCCGAGGAGCGGGCCGCGGACTTCATCGCGAAGAACGTGACCAAGCCGGTCGTCGGCTACGTCGCGGGCTTCACCGCGCCCGAGGGCAAGACCATGGGCCACGCCGGCGCCATCGTCTCCGGTTCGTCCGGCACCGCCCAGGCGAAGAAGGAGGCCCTGGAGGCCGCGGGCGTCAAGGTCGGCAAGACCCCGACCGAGACCGCCAAGCTCGCCCGCGAGATCCTGGGCGGCTGAGCCGTAGTAACGGCCGTCACCTGAACGCCGATGGGCCCGTTCCCCGCGATGGGGGCGGGCCCACCGGCGTTCACGCCAGCCGCGCCGGCGGGCGTCGCCCCTGCGGCACGACTGCCCGCAGGCCATGCGGGCGCGGTGACCGCAACCCCCAGGGGCTCGGGGAACTGGTCACCCCATTTGCGGAGCCAGCCGTTCCGGACCGTGCTGAGCCTCCGACCGCAGCTTGGCCCTCAGCTTCAGCTCCTTCGACGACAGAGGCCCCGGGGCCACCCTGGGCGGCACCCCCCGCACCGTCGCCCCCGGCGGCACAGGGGGCTCGTACTGGGTCGGAGCCGTCCGCAGCGTGAGCGCCGTCGTGCCGATGAGGGCCACCGTGAACGCGATGGCTGCCCGCGTCCAGAAGCGGGCCCGGCGTTCGCTGCCGTCGCGCACAGTCGCCGGCTTCGGCGCGCGCAGCCGCTCCGTGGAGGCCAGTTCGGCCAGGCGGTCGTGGAGCTCGGCGGGGTCGGACAGACCCGGAAGGCGGGTTGCGACCGCGGCGCGGGCGTGCAGGAGACGGTTCGCGGTCGCCGGTGTGGTCGCCTCCGTCTCCGCCGCCGTCTCCGGCAGGTCGAGGCCCACCCCGTCGTACAGGAGCAGCGTGCGGCGCTGGGGCGGCGGCAGTTCGAGGAGTACGTCCAGCAGGACACGGTCGGACGCGTCGGAGGGCGGGGGTTCGGGGTGCCGGTAGCGGGGCCGGAACCGGTGCCAGGGGGAGAGTGCGAAGTCGTACGCCGTCGCCCGCACCCAGCCCGCCGGATCCCGGTCGCGTGCCACCTCGGGCCACCGCTGCCAGGCCACCTGGAAGGCCCGCTCGACCGATTCGCGGGCGAGTTCACGGCGCCCGGTGAGCAGGTAGGTCTGGCGTACGAGGGCGGGTGCGCAGAAGGCGTAGAGCGCGTCGAAGGCCTGGGCGGGGGAGAGGGGGCGTTCGGGCCGGGGTTCCGGTGCCGGTTCCGGTTCCGGTGCCGGAACCGGTGGTGAGGCCTGGCTCGGAGCCGAGGGACGGTCCTCGGACCGCTGACGCCCCGTCACCTCCTGGCCCCCGACAGTCCCCCGCGCCCACGCCTCTTCCTCCGCCCCCTGCGCCCCCTGCTGATCCCGCGTCTTCTTCTCCAGCCACCTCAGCAGTTGTGCGTACGCCTCCCTGCGCCGACCGCGCGGAGTCGTACGGCCGCTCTCCCACGCGCGTACCGTTTCGCGGCTGACGCCCACCCGTTCCGCGACCTGATCCTGCGTCAACGAACAGGCCTCGCGCAGGCGTCGGCGTTCCTTGGGCGGGGGGAGCGGGGTGGGAGGACTCTGCGTCACCGTACGCCCCTTCGTGCGAAAAGGTACATAAACATATATTGAGCGACACATCGGAGGTTCGCCTGTTACGACGGGAAAGCGCGTGTCGTTGGGAGCATGGCGCTCGTGATCGAGATGACCGCCCGCCGAACGCCCCTGTCGTCCCTGCTCACCCGCATCCGCTACCGAATGCCCGGCCTCGGCGCCAGCCTGCTGAACGGCGCCGTGGCCGCCGGGTTGGGGCTCGGCGTGCTCGCCGTACTGGTGATCGCGCTGTGGATCAGCTCGCCGTACCCGGACAGCGGGCCGGGCGGCGCGCTCCACGTCGCCGCCGTGCTGTGGCTCCTGGCGCACGGGGCCGAACTGGTCCGAGCCGACACCCTCTCCGGCGTACCCGCCCCGGTCGGAGTCACCCCGTTGCTGCTGCTGATGCTCCCGGTCTGGCTGGTGCACCGGGCGGCCCGCGACGCGGCGGCGGACGGCGGCGACGGGGCGCCGGTGGTGTCGGGGCGTACGGCGTGGACGGGCGTCGTGCTCGGGTACCTCGGCGTCGGGGCGGCGGCCGCGGTCTACGCCACCGGGGGCGAACTGCGGCCGGCGTGGTTCTGGACCGCGCTGTGTGTGCCCCTGGTCACGATGGTGGCGGCGGGCGTGGGGGTGTGGACGGCGTGCGAACGACGGCCCGAGGCGGCCGACGGTGTGCTGGGGGCGATGCCGACGCAGGTGCGGCGGCTGGTGCCGGTCGCGGAGGCGCCCGCCCGGCTCGGCGCGGCGGCCCGGGCGGCCGGTGCCGGGGCGGCGGCGCTCATCGGCGGCGGGGCGGTGCTGGTGGGCGCCTCGCTGGTCTGGCACGGCGGGGCGGCGCGGACGTCGTTCCTGGAGTTGACGGGCGGCTGGTCGGGACGGTTCGCGGTACTGCTGCTGTGCGCCGCGCTCGTGCCGAACGCGGCGGTCTGGGCGGCGTCGTACGCCCTCGGCCCCGGGTTCGTGCTCGGCGCGGGGCATGTCGTGGGCCCGCTGTCCTCGTCGCCCGCGCCACTGCTGCCGCCGCTTCCGCTGCTGGAGGCGGTGCCGGGGCCCGGAGTGGGCGGGCCGTTGCAGTGGGCGGTCGGGGCGGTTCCGGTGGTGGCGGGTGTGGTGGTGGGGTCGTTCGCGGCGAGGTGGGGCGGTGGGTACGAGGAGCGGCGGACGTCCACGACGACGGGGGGCCGGGCCGGGCGGGCACCCGTCGTGGCCTGGGCGCCGGGGCGGACCGCCGGGGTCGCGCTGCTGGCGGCCGTGTTCTGCGCGGCCGTGGTCGCGGTGCTGGCCGCGCTGTCGGGCGGGCCGCTGGGCCGCGGTGTGCTGGCGCAGTTCGGGCCGGTGTGGTGGCAGGTGGGGGCGGCGACGCTGGCGTGGGTCGCGGCGGTGGCGGTTCCCGTGGCGGTGGTCGTACGCGGGTGGCGGTGCCGGACGGGGTGGGCGCCGCGGACGGCCCGTGCGAGCAAGACGGAGACACGGGAGGCCCGGATCGGCAAGCCCCGCGTCGAGCCGGAGAAGTCGCAGAAGTCGGCGGAGGTGGGGGAGCCGGGAAAGCCGGGAAAGCCGGGGGACGGCGAGAGGGCGTCGACGGGCTCGGGTTCGGACTCGGACTCGCGGCACTCCGTCTACGGCGAGGAAGGGCCGTTCACGGCGTTGGCGCAGGACCAGGCCGGCCCGCAGGGCGGGGATCAGGACGCCGGGTCCGCGGCGGCGTACGACGAGGACGGGCCGTACGAGACCGGAGACCAGGAGGTTCCGTACGGGGCGTACGACCACGACACGACCTTCGAACCGGACGACTTCCCGCCCGCCGAGCCGCCACCCTGGCACGACGAGGACTCGCGAGCGGCCCGCTGGGCGGCGATGAAGGAGGCCTCGGATCCAGAGGAGCCGCCAGCGGCCCCTGAGCCGCCGAGAGCCCTTGAAGCATGTGAAGTCTCGAAGCTTCAGGACGCTCCCGAGGGGGCCCAGACGGCTGCTGAGGGCCCCGCAGGCCCCGCAGGTCCTGCGGGTCCCGAGCCCTCGAAGTCCCCTGGATCACCGGCCTCACCATGACCACCCACGCCCACGGCGCCGAGCAGCCGTGGAACCCGGCCGGTCAGTCCTCCGTGCCCAGAACCCCCCGCAACTCCTCCGGCAGGTGCTCATCGCACGACTGCTTGGCCTCGTTGGTCAGCGCGTCGTTCGTGCACGTGTAGTAGTCGCTGTACACCACCTGCGCCGTGAACCCGGCGGCGACCACCGCGATGGCCAGGGACGCCGTGACCAGGCCGCTCACCGCCGCCGTCGTCTGGGGGCGGCCGGTGGGCCGGGGCGCGGCCGGGGTGTCCGGGTCGGGATTGCGGGCCTTGGTGCGGAGGCTGCTGATGCCCCAGTACAGGGCCAGCGCGCCCAGCAGCAGGGCCACGTACGGCCAGCTGAACAGGGCGAAGAAGAAGGCCCACATGCCGGAGAGCAGGGCGTAACGCGCGCGGCGCTGGGCGGGGTCGGTGGGGTCCCAGCGCATGCCGGTGCCCGGGGTGCCCTTCCCGGGGCCGTCCTGGCCCGGGCCTCGGGGGTGGTCGCCGAAGCCGCCGGGGGAGCGGCCCGGCTGGCGGTCGCTCCACTGGTTGCCCCAGGGCGAGCGGCCGCCGCTCTGGTCGGACCCCTGGGAGCCGTCCTCGCCAGACGGGCGCCGCGGCTGCCACGGGCGGTCCGGCGTGCCCTCCGGCGGCGGGGCGAAGGGGTTGTTGTCGTCCTGGGTGCCAGTGCTCTGTTCGTCGCCGGACGGCTTGTCCGAGGGCGCGTCGGGCGGTGAGGCGGGCCGCTCGCGCAGCAGGACGGCGTCACGCTTCCCTCCCTGCGCGGACTGCGGCGGGAGGGTGAGGAGTCGCAGGCTGCGGTCCGACATCAAGTGAGCGTCTTCCCCTTGGTGAACGACATGGTGAACGACATGGTCCAACGACATGATGAACGACTGATCCGACATGGGCTGTCACCTCGTGAACGCACCACACCGCAACCGCGTTCCCGAGCCGGCCCCACCAGACGCTACCTTCCAGCCACGCCCCCGTCCCGTGGGGGGCGTCGGGAGTGCCGGTATCGTTGCTGACGGTCGGCCGCTTCGTAGACTTCCCCGTATCCGGGGGCGCGAAGCATTCGTACGACCATACAAAGACGCTCACCCCGAGAAAGGGCTCCACCGTGGCCAAGCGCCTCGTCGTGCTGGTCTCCGGATCCGGCACCAACCTCCAGGCGCTGCTCGACGAGATCGCTGCCGTCGGGCCCGAGGCGTACGGCGCCGAGATCGTGGCCGTCGGCGCGGACCGGGAGAACATCGAGGGGCTCGCGCGGGCCGAGCGTGCCGGACTGCCCACCTTCGTGCGGAAGGTCAAGGACCACGGCAGCCGTGAGGAGTGGGACGCGGCGCTGGCCGACGCCGTCTCCGCGCACGAGCCCGACCTCGTGGTCTCCGCCGGGTTCATGAAGATCGTGGGGAAGGAGTTCCTCGCGCGCTTCGGCGGCCGGTTCGTCAACACCCACCCGGCCCTGCTGCCCAGTTTTCCCGGCGCCCACGGCGTCCGCGACGCCCTCGCGTACGGCGCCCGGGTCACCGGCTGCACCGTCCACTTCGTCGACGACGGCGTCGACACCGGACCGATCATCGCCCAGGGCGTGGTGGAGATCCGGGACGAGGACGACGAGAGCGCTCTGCACGAGCGCATCAAGGAAGTCGAGCGAAGGCTGCTCGTCGAGGTCGTGGGGCGGCTCGCCCGTAACGGCTATCGCATTGAGGGACGAAAGGTAGTTATCCAGTGACCGCCACCGCCGAGAGCAACAAGCGGGCCATTCGCCGGGCGCTCGTCAGCGTCTACGACAAGACCGGTCTGGAAGAGCTGGCGCGCGGGCTGCACGAGGCCGGGGTCGACCTCGTCTCCACCGGTTCGACCGCCTCCCGGATCGCCGCCGCCGGCGTCCCCGTCACCAAGGTCGAGGAGCTCACCGGCTTCCCGGAGTGCCTGGACGGCCGCGTGAAGACCCTGCACCCGCGCGTGCACGCCGGCATCCTCGCCGACCTGCGGCTCGAGGACCACCAGCGGCAGCTGGCCGAGCTGGGCGTCGAGCCGTTCGACCTGGTCGTCGTCAACCTGTACCCGTTCCGCGAGACCGTCGCCTCCGGTGCCTCGCCCGACGAGTGCGTCGAGCAGATCGACATCGGCGGTCCGTCCATGGTGCGTGCCGCCGCCAAGAACCACCCCTCCGTCGCGGTCGTCACCAGCCCCGAGCGGTACGCGGACGTCCTGGCCGCGGTCGCGGACGGCGGCTTCGACCTCACCACCCGCAAGCGGCTCGCCGCCGAGGCGTTCCGGCACACCGCCGAGTACGACATCGCGGTGTCGAGCTGGTTCGCGAGCGCCTACGCCCCGGCCGACGAGTCCCCCTTCCCCGAGTTCATCGCAGCCGCCCTGGAGCGCAAGAGCACCCTGCGCTACGGCGAGAACCCGCACCAGCCCGCCGCTCTCTACGTCGACGGCACAGGAGTCGGTCTCGCCGAGGCCGAGCAGCTGCACGGCAAGGAGATGTCGTACAACAACTACACGGACACGGATGCCGCCCGCCGTGCCGCGTACGACCACGCCGAGCCGGCCGTAGCGATCATCAAGCACGCCAACCCCTGCGGCATCGCGATCGGCGCGGACGTCGCCGAGGCGCACCGCAAGGCGCACGCCTGTGACCCGCTGTCGGCGTTCGGCGGTGTGATCGCCGTCAACCGTCCGGTCAGCAAGGAGATGGCGGAGCAGGTCGCCGAGATCTTCACCGAGGTCATCGTCGCGCCGGACTACGAGGACGGCGCCCTCGAAGCGCTCGCCAAGAAGAAGAACATCCGCGTCCTGAAGGCCCCGGCCGCGCCCGCGCACCCGGCCGAGGTCAAGCCCATCGACGGCGGCGCCCTCCTCCAGGTCACCGACCGCCTCCAGGCCGACGGCGACGACCCCGCCAACTGGACCCTGGCGACCGGTGAGGCGCTCTCCGCCGAGGAGCTCTCCGAGCTCGCCTTCGCCTGGCGGGCCTGCCGGGCCGTCAAGTCCAACGCCATCCTGCTCGCCAAGGACGGCGCGTCGGTCGGCGTCGGCATGGGGCAGGTCAACCGGGTCGACTCCGCGAAGCTGGCCGTCGAGCGGGCCGGCGCCGAGCGCGCGCAGGGCTCCTACGCCGCCTCGGACGCCTTCTTCCCGTTCCCGGACGGCCTGGAGATCCTCACTGAGGCCGGCGTCAAGGCCGTGGTCCAGCCCGGCGGTTCGGTCCGCGACGAGCTGGTCGTGGAGGCGGCGCAGAAGGCCGGTATCACGATGTACTTCACGGGGACGCGGCACTTCTTCCACTGAGCCGTGTCGCGGTGACACGGACGGGCCCGTCGGTCGTCGGCCGGCGGGCCCGTCCGCGCTCGCGTTGCGGTAGGGCTACCGTCAGGGCACCGTTGGGGAACGGCCCCTCACCACCGGGCCGCCTTCGGGCAGCATCACACCATGCCGGCGTGCGGATGCGGGAACCCGATCGACATCATGGTCACCTGGGCCGGGTACGGCCTGCTCGGCATCGCCGCGCTCTTCGTCGGCCTTGTCTGCCTCGCCGGACTGCTGCTCGGCGCGATGGTCGCCGTCGGGCATGTCACTCGCCGGCGGCGGGGCGACGACCATGGCGGCGCACAGGGTGATACGGACGAGGAACGGCTCGGCCTCGCGTCCTTCCGCTGGGAACACGAGCCGGACTGAACCGGCTCCCTGCCTACGTCGAAATGGGCCGAACTAGGTCGAACTACGCAGCCCCGCCCAGGTGTTGGGCCCGACCTCGCCGTCGACGGCCAGCCCCTTGTCGCTCTGGAACAGTCTGACCGCCGACTCGGTGTCCGCGCCGAACTGGCCGTCCACGCCCGACCCGCCGACGCTGTAGCCGCGCTTGGTGAGCATGCACTGGACCTGGCGGACGCGCTTACCCCTGTCGCCACGGACGGTGAGTTTGGTACCGGAGTAGTGGGTGCAGTCGGAGAGCCAGGGCGGGGTGGCGGCTGTGGTGGCGGTCTTGGTGGGGGTGGGGGCCGGGGCGTTGCCGCCCCCGCCGTTGCCGCTGCCGTCGGACGGGGCGGAGGTCTCGTCGGCGGGAGTGGCCTGCGTCCCGCCGCCCGTACCGCCGGAGGACGCGTCCGGGGCCGCGGAATCCTCGGCCGCCGCGCCGGTGCCCTTACCGCTGCCCTTACCGTCCCCCTTCCCCTTCCCCTCCTCCTCGCCCTTCCCCTTGTCCTTGTCGCCGGAGGGCGAGGAGCTGGGGGCGGGGGAGGACGCCGTCTCCTCGGGGACGGGGCTCTCGGGCGCCGTCGCCGCGGCCGGGGTCGTGTGGTCGGTGGCCGGGCGGGTGAGGAAGAAGGCGCCCGCGGCGAGGGCGCACACCACGAGACCGGCCGTAACGGCGAGATACGCCTTCCGTCGCTTCCGTCCGCCGCCGTCGCCGAGGGCGGACGCCTGGGTGGAGCCGGAGTCCGGCAACGCCGAGTGCCCCGTGCGCGCACGCAACTGGACGGTCCCCTGTGCGCCCTGCCCGTCCTGCCCGCCTTGCGCGAGCTGCTGGACAGGGGTCTGTTCGAGTACGTCGCAGGCCTGCCGCCGGGCCAGCAGCCGGCCGGCCAAGGGCTCGTGCCAGGAGGGGGCGCGGCCGCGCCCGGCGGCCACGGCCGCCTCCGTCAACTGTCCCGGGGTGGGGCGGCCCGCGGGGTCCTTGGCGAGGCAGGCCGACAGCAGTGCGGCCAGCTCGGCGTCCCGTGCCGCGAGTCCGGCCATGACGTCGGCCTTGGGCTCCTCGAACGCGACCCGGTGCATCACGTCGACGCCCGTACCGTCGCCGAAGGGGGCGTGGCCGGTGGCGGCGTAGATCAGGCTTCCGGCGAGGGAGAAGACGTCGGAGGCGGTGTCGCAACGGCCCTCGCGCAGATACTCGGGCGCCATGAAGGCCGGTGTACCGACCCGGCTGCCGGTGGAGGTGATCGCGCTGCTGTCGGCGGCCTGCGCGATACCGAAGTCGATGACGTGCGCGCCCTGTTGGGACAAGATCACGTTGGACGGCTTGAGATCCCGGTGGACCACACCGGCGACGGCCAGCGCCGACAGGGCCTGTCCGAGATCGCCGA
Organism: Streptomyces sp. NPDC028907; assembly: GCF_055564995.1. Taxonomy (NCBI): domain Bacteria; kingdom Bacillati; phylum Actinomycetota; class Actinomycetes; order Kitasatosporales; family Streptomycetaceae; genus Streptomyces; species Streptomyces sp. NPDC028907. Next base: position 259,548 of record NZ_JBVHVE010000006.1, on the reverse strand, counting down.
CCAGCCGCCACACCCCTTGGCACTCCAGCGTTCCGCACTCGCGGACGGCGTTGGCCAGGTTGAGTCCGGGCAGATACTGCGTCGCCATCCACAGCAGCGAGTCGTCGAACCCGGTACCGAGTAACTGCGGCGCCTGCGCCGAACGCACCCGGGCGTGCAGGGACGCCTCCCGCTCGAAGCGCCGACGGAAGAGGGGGTCCTCGGCGTACTCGGGACGGATCACCTTGACGGCGGCGAGGCCGGGGGTGCCGTCGGCGGGACGGGCCAGATACACCCGGCCCATGCCGCCGCTGCCGAGGAGGCCGAGGGACAGGTAGGGCCCGATGCGGCCCGGTTCGGTGGCCTGCAGCGGGGTCGCGCCCGCATGCCGCAGGGTGGCGGCGGCACCGGCCGGGTCGTACGGCGACGCGGGTCGCTGGTCTGTCACGGGGCCCCCGATTGCTCTTTGCTCTCTCTTGCGCAACGTGCGGTCGTGTCACGTCAGTTGACGAGAGGCTACCGTCCCAGCGCGCCGGCGGGAGGAAACGGCGACGGCCGCGGAGAGCGTGGGAACCTGACGCTCACCGCGGCCGCGCACAGGATCGACCGCGCACCCCTGTCGGCGATCTCCCCCATCAGTTGTGCCGACTCCCCCCGGGGCGGCACGGGACCATGGTGGCCGGAACGGAGTGGCGGGCGGTACCTGAAACATTTCAGGGTGACGCCGGGACTGCCTCAGTACCAGGAGATCGTCTCGGAGCGGTGGTAGATGCGCTTGCCCTCTTCGGGGATGCGGTAACCGTCGCCCTGCTTGACCTGCGCGAGGTGGTAGGCCCCGCCGTCCTGCGACTTGGAGCTGTCACCTCGGTGGAACGTCACGTAGCCGTACGGTCCGCTGCCGTCGTACAGCACGACGGAGCCGCTCCACTTGAGCTGGTCGTCGGCCTAGCTGGAGGGCCTCCACAGTGGCCAAGTCATCGACTTTCCAGCCCTCGTGATGGAGTACCGCGAGTCGTACGATCTGCTCAGGGCCACCGCGCTGTCACCGGAGGCCTCCTTGGCCATGATCGAGGCAGCAGCAGAGGATTACCGGAATGAATCCCAACAGCAGGACCGCCCTGAGCTCCGTTGAGTGGCGCAAGAGCAGCTACAGCAGCGGAACCGGCGGCGAATGCCTCGAAGTCGCCGACAACCTCCCCGGCGCCGTCGTCCCCGTCCGGGACTCCAAGAACCCCAACGGCCCCGCCCTCCTCTTCGGGGACGGGGCCTGGGCCCAGTTCGTCGATGGGCTCAAGACGGCCCGGCCGTGAGGTAGTAGAGCGACAGGTCCGCCGGGTCGTCGTCACCGCCCCAGCGGACCGCCCCCGCGCAGTCCGCCACGATGGCCCGGATCCTCTCGACCTGCCAGGGGAAGTAACTGCCGGAGACCCTCGCACCGGGGACGATCCGCAGGGCCGTGCCCGAGGACAGGTTGGAGGCGGGGCTGGTCAGCGGCGTGCGGCCGATTCTGCTCCAGCCTTGCAGGTCGCCCGCGCGGAGTTCCTGGACCTCGTAGTGGAAGCGGCGCGCTATGCGCAGGAGCAGGAGTTCCGGAAGGCCGATCCGGACGTCGACGCGGAGCCCGGTTCCGGAGACCGAGCGGGTCAGGACCGTAGAGGCGTGGTTGGTCCGGTTCTGGATCTCCCAGCCGTTCTGTGACAGGGGGATCTTCGCCGGCCGGAGTCCGGACGTCGGCGCGGTGCGGTCGGCAGCCGTGGCCGTGCCGGTCGGAAGGAGATACGCGGCCGTGGCCGCGGTGCCGACGGCCAGGACGGCACGTCGGTTGGGGTGTGCGCTCATGTCGAAGCCCTTCAGCTCGTCCGGATGGTCCGGTTGTACTGCTCCAGGACCTGGTACAGGCCGATCAGTTCGCGCCCGTACTTCTCGGCCCCGTCGCCCGTGCCGTTGTAGCGGGCGAGGATGTCCTGCGAGTCGGCGTCGCTCGTGTTGAGGCCGGGACGCGCGACGCCGATCTGGTGCGCGTTGTAGATCGTGAGATAGGCCGCGGTGCTGATGTTGTACGACGGGTCGTCGTGCAGGCGGTTCCACACGGACGTCTTGTCGGCGTCCGTGAGGCGAGAACCGTTGATGATTCCCTGGTCCATGCAGTAGTTGCGGGCCTCGATGGCCACCCAGGCGAAGATCTGCCCCCAGCCGGTGCTGGAGTCGTCCCGGTCACCGTCCTTGACCGCGTCGTCGGCGAACTTGTCCAGCGGGTTCCACTTGCGCAGTTCCCACAGGACGGGGGCCTGCACCAGGGCCTTGCGCAGCCGCAGCACCCTGGCGAGGTCGGTGAACAGCCAGTCCATGTTGATGACGGCGTCGAACGCCTCGGTGGTGGAGATACCGCCGATGGTGGCCCAGTCGTTGTCGTTCCAGTTGTCGCCGCCGGTCTCGGGCACTCCGATCGACACCAGGTAGTCCTGGACGTCCTTCAGGGCGGCGTCGTGGTAGGAGTCGACGAAGTCCTTGTCGAGGCCGGTGGGGTCAAGGCCCTGGTCGAAGGAGCTCTGGCCCCGGTCGCGGCCGGAGACGATGTCGACGTCGATCTCGATCCTGCCGTCACCGGAGCCGACCCACTTGGTGACGATCTGGTCGAAGGCCCAGTTGCTGGGAAGGGGGTAACCGAGGTTTCCGGAGAACCCGCTCGACATGTCGGACACGAAGCTCGTGACGGCGTAACCCTGGTTGGCGACGCGCTGGCACACGTTGCGGGGGCCGTAAATGCCCACGTTGTAGGAGGAGTTCTCGCCGATGGTCCGGAAGACACCTTTGAAGTGGGGGATGATGTAGTCGGTGACCTCCCAGTCGACGGCGTCGTAGTCGACGGCGAAGTAGATGGTGGTGCCGTCCTTGAAGCCGTGGAATCTCGCGTAGTCGATGGCCGCGAGCGCGGCGTGCACGCCCGCACCGTAGGAGAAGTCGTCCACGACGCGGTTCCACGTCTGGTAGATCGGGAAACAGCGCAGGCCGTTGGCGGCGATGGTGCCGAGCTCGCCGGGCTGGATCTGCTTCTCCGGCAGCTCGCTCCCGCCCGGGTTGAGATAGCGGCCGACGATCCCGATGCCCTCCGACTTGAGGGTCGCGGCACGGGCGTTGGTGATCCTGGTGACGCCGTCGCAGGCGCCTCCCTTGCGGTCCTGGTCGCCGTACGAGACCAGAAGTGACGCCCAGGTCTGGACGTCTCCCTTCCCGGTGACGGGGAGTGCCGCGAACCGCTGGAAGCTGCTGACGGCGGTGGACAGGGTGCTTTCGAAGGCCGCGGTGAACGCGTTGAAGCGCTGGTTGAAGAGCATCGCCGCGGAGAAGAGGCGTACCCAGTTTCCCGTGGATCCGACGGACAGGACGTGTTCCTGCAGCCCGGCTTCCGTATCGTTGCCGAACCAGCCGTCCGCGACGCCGTCGGACATGCCCATCTCGTACTGGACGGCGTAGATCATGGACTTGGCGACGTCACGGGAGTAGTGGCCGTCGCACGGCATGACGAAGAAGTCGCGGCGCTTGACGTAGCGGCCGTTGAGCCACTGCTGAATGTCGCGGACCGTCTCCGATCCGTTGTTCACCACCACATAGGCGTCCATCGTCAGCAGGGCCTTGAAGACCTTGGGGACGAGGTCCGACCCGGGGAAGGCGCCGGCGACGCCCATCCGCTGCTTCATGAGGGTGACCGCGGCGGCGGTGCGTTCGTCGTAGACGCCGTTGATGTTGCTGCCGTCGTAGCCCTTGGCGTAGAGCGCGGACTGGATGATCATGGTGACGTTGGCCGGGGTGTCGAGATGGCCGATGCTCGGCCACTTCGACTGCAGCCTGGACAACGTCGTCGGACCGAAGTTGTTCGACAGAGCCGTGATGCCGAGCTCGTACTGGAGGGCTCGGGTCAGGGCGTACATCAGGTCCCAGCCCGTGCTGCCGTCCTCGTCGACCTTTATGCCGATCTTGTCTTCGCCATAGACGGTGTTCACGAATCTCTGGGCCCTGCGGACCATCTCGTCTGCCACGTGACGTCCCCTTCCGGAGGTGGGGGTCCACCGTGGCCATGGGCGGACCCCAGGGGTACCTCGAACGTTGCAGGTACACCGGGTGCCCGGGCAGCCGGAGAGTGACGTGCGAATCGCAGCAGCTCACCGACAGAAGGGGATCGTTGTGCGTGCACGGACCAGGAAGTACCGCTGGTCCTCGATGGTGCCGTCCAAGGCCGCCTGCGCGGCGGCGTAAACGGCCTTGCCGGTGGCGGGGACCCGGCAGTCTTCCCGGTTCGTCGCTGCCGTTCCGGGACGGTCCGAGGGGCACCCGCGGCCGCGATCGTCAACGGTCGTGAGGTGCCCCCGGGATCACGGGTTCACCAGGTCAGGCGCCGCATGACCCCTTGATCCACTTGTGGGAGCGCAGCGTGTACGTGCCGGCAAGGTTTCCGCCCTTGCCCTGCTTGGTGCAGCCCTTCCGGTTCCCGTAGTCCTTCTCGTGGTAGTAGGCCACACCGCTCCAGTTGTCACTCGTGCCCTTGTTCTTGATCGACTTCACCTTCGTGTCGTCGGACCAGGAACACTTGATGTGGCCCTTCTGCCAGTCCGGGTCGGACTGGCTCCACATGCACATCTCTCCGGTGTAGTCCTTGCCCGTGTAGAAGCAGACGTACTTGTCCGGGCAGGGCGGCGGCGCGGCCGCGGCCGCGCTGGCGCTGCCCGGCAGCACGAGAGTGGCAGCGGCCGCCGCACCGGCGGCGAGGACAGCGAGCGTGGAGCGCGTCTTGCGCATCGTTCCCCCTGTGGTTCAGTAGGGCTTCGTCGTGGTCGGTGCCATGTTCGGGGGCAGGTGGGGGCGTACGGAACCTCTAACGTTTCAGGGTGGCCGGGACCGGCCGGGAACCTGAAATGTTCGAGGTTCTCCTGTGCCCCGGCCCTCGGCACACTGATCGCTGTGCTCAGACCTCCCCGGACTTGCGCAGTGCGCTCCACGTCTGTGTCTCCACCACGCCGTCCGCCTCCAGCCCCACCCGCTTCTGGAACGTGACGACCGCCTCGTGTGTCAGGGGACCGAAGACGCCGTCCACCTCGCCCACTTCGGTGATCCCGTGCAAGTACCTGAGCAGGCACTGCACCTCACGGACCTGACTGCCGCCGTCGCCCTGTTTGGTGGTGAAGTCCCAGCTGCTGCTCCAGTTGGCGGTGTAGCCGCGGCCGTACTTCTCGTCTTCGTAGACCGCCGGCTTCTCACAGCTGGGCGGTGCCGCCGAGGCGGCCGGCGGATCGTCGCGGAGGGTGTACGTCAGCGCTGTCGCCCCCAGCACCGCCGTCATCGCGAGGGCCGCGACCAGTACCGGGCGGCGCCACCGACGGGGCCGTAGCCTCGGCAGCCGGGCGGAGGGGGAGGAGCCCGCGGCCTCTTCCACGCGGCGCAGAAGAGCTTCGGTGTCGGGGACCCGGGCGACGCGCGCCGCGTGCGTGGGGGCCAGACAGTCCCGGACGATCTCCCGCCAGGCCTCCGGGAGTCCGGGCGACAGGCGCAGCTCCTCGGTGCCGCGCGCGTACCGCGTCACCGCGTCCGTGCGGGCCTCCGTGCTGCCGCCCGGCAGCGGGAAGGAGCCGGTCAGGGCGACATGGGCGAGGACGCCGAAGGCCCAGACGTCGGCGGTCGGGCGGATGCGCGTGCCGCGCTCGTCGACCTCGGGCCACAGCAGCTCGGGCGGGGTGTAGTCGGGGGTGGCGAAGGCGGGGGCGTAGGCGTGCGTGCCCTCCATTTCGGCGGCCATGTTGAAGTCGGCCAGCCGTACCGAACCGCCCTCCAGCAGCAGCACGTTGGCCGGTTTCAGATCCCCGTGCACCCAGCCCGCGTGATGCAGCTGATGCAGGCCCTCACAGATCTGGGCCAGCAGCGCCGGGGCCGATGCCGGTGTCGGGTCGCGTTCCAGTACGTCGCTCAGGGAGCCCTCGGCCTGCTCCAGGACGATGACGGTGGCGCCGTCCAGCTCCGGGTGGTCCGGGTCGTCGACCGTCAGGGTGTCGTACATGCGGATCAGGCGGGGCGCGCGCAGCCGGCCCAGCAACTCCACCTCGCGCTCGGCCAGTTCGCGGAGGTGGCGCAGCTGGCGCGGGGTGCGGGTGCCGGTGGGCAGGAACTTCAGGGCCGCCCGGGCGGGCAGCTGCGGGTCCCCTTCCTCGGCGAGCCGTGCCGCGTACACGGTGGCGAAGGCGCCGGAGGCGAGGGGCTCGCGTACCTCCCACGGGCCGACCCGGTAGCGCTTCGGGACGGCCACGGCGCAGGACCGGCCGGTCATCGCAGCGACTCGGCTATGGAGGCCGCCAGTACCGTCAGATCGTCCTCGCGGACCAGGTCGAAGCGGAGCGCGAGGGAGACCAGGGACTCCTTCTTGCCGTTGACGCGTCGGCCGGGCTCGGCGGTGTCGGGGCCCGGGCGCAGCCGGAGTTTGAGGGCGAGGTAGTCGATGTTCCAGTACACGGCGGACCGGCTGACCGTCGGCCAGACGCCCCGCAGCCGCTCCACCAGCTCCTCCACCGCGGGCAGCGGCGCGTGCGGCTCGCCGCGCAGCCGGGGCTCGCACAGGGCGGCCAGCACCGCGAAGTACCTGCTGGTGCGGTCCAGGGCGAACGCCGGTGCCGTGACGGGACCGGGCAGGCCCTGGCGGTCGGCGCTGCGGAAGGCGTGGCGCGGGGCCCAGACGTCGAAGGTGAGCAGGTCACCCGCGGCCGGCAGGACCACGCGCGCGAACTCGAACGGCACGGGCGCCTCAAGACGCCCCGGCGCGATCTTCAGGTGCTCTCCGGCACCCTCCGGATTCTCCACCACATAGGTCTGGTGCTCGCTGAGGTTGCTCAACAGCCAGAAGGACCGGTGAGCCGTGATCTCCCCGGCGACCCGGGGCACCCCGTCGTGCGCGATGGTCAGCCCGCCGTCCTGCGTGGCCCTGCCGAACGAGAGCCGCTCACCGGCGGCGATCCGCACCTGGTCGTCCAGCCTGCCGCAGTCAGGCGGCACGACGATGACGCTGTACATGGACCTGTCCCCCTCAAGATCCCCAGTTCAACGTTCAACACGGGAAAGGATAAGGGAGACCCGATTGCGGGAGCGAACCTTTGGGCTGGCATGGCGCGGCGGGGGGGGGGGGGGGGGGGGGGGGGGGGGGGGGAGGGAGGGGGGGGGGGGGGGGAGGGGGGGGGAGGGGGGGGGGGAGGGTTTCCTTCTTCACCATCAGTCGATCATT
>NZ_JBVHVE010000006.1:179000-252301 GCF_055564995.1 Streptomyces sp. NPDC028907 | reverse complement strand
GAAGAACTTTTTGGGGCTGGAGTGTGGGGGCTGGATAGTCTTCTCTCCCCTCCCCCGAGGGAGCCGGAAGCCGCGCCGCGGGCCGCCGGCAGGCGGTCAGCCGGTGCTCAGCAGCCCGTTGGTGGACACGACCACGATGACGCCGGCCACCCGCGCGCGGTACCTGGGAACTCTCAGGGTCACGTCTTCCGAGGCGGCGTGTACTCCTCTATGTAGCGAGCGACCCGGGCGGTGTAGTCGCGGTCCTGCGGCGTGTACTCCTTGAGGAAACGGGCGACACGAGTGGCGTAGGAGCCGGTGTTCGGGGGGACACCGCCCGCCTCGTTCACCTTCTTGTACGACGTCCGGTAGGCGGTGGCGAGCAGCACCCGGCGGTCGCCCGGCAGGTTGTCGCGCAGCCGGGGCTCGATGAAGCAGAGGTAGCGGCCCACGGCCGGAATCGACTCGGAGGGCGTGATGGGCGGTCGGGGCGTCTCCTTCGCGGGCACACCGTCGTCCCGGATCCACCAGCGCAGCACGGCCGGCGTCCAGCGGGCGATGCCGTACTCGTCCTTGTCGGGATCGGAGAGATCCGGGTCGAAGTCGCTCTCCGCCTTCAGCAGCGCGGCGATCAGCGCGGGCGTGACCTCCGGCTGGACACAGTCATGAGCGGAGTCGACGATCAGCCGGCGGTACGCCGCCGGGATGCCCTTGTCCGTACGGAGCTCGTCGGCGCCGTAGTTCGCGGGCGTCACCTTCTCGCTCTCCCCGTCCGCACCGCCCGCACCGCCGACGCCCGCCCAGTCGCTGACGCCGTAGCCGAGCACCGAGGCGGCGACGACGGCGACCGCCGTGGCCAGGATCCGCGTACGACGCGACCTGCGGCGCGGCAGCAGCCTGCGGGGCAGCCGGGGCGAACGACCGGTGCCCGCCGCCTCCTCGACCCGCCGCAGCAGATCCGTCGTGGGGACCCGGTCGGCATGCGTCCTGGCCAGACAGTCCCGCACGATCTCCCGCCAGACGTCCGGCAGTTCGGGTGGCAGCCGCAGCTCGTCGGTGCCACGGGCGTAGGCGGCGGCCGCGTCACGGCGGGCCGTCGGGGTGGCGCCGGGCAACGGGAAGGAGTCGGTGAGGACCAGATGGGCCAGCACCCCGAACGCCCACACGTCCGCCGACGGACGGATACGCCGGCCCCGTTCACCGATCTCCGACCACAGCAGCTCGGGCGGGGTGTAGTCGGGCGTCGAGAAGGCGGGCGTGTACGCGTGCGTGCCCTCCAGCTCCGCCGCCATGTTGAAGTCGGCGAGCCGGGCCGAACCGTCCGCCATCAGCAGCACGTTGGCCGGCTTCAGATCCCCGTGCACCCAGCCCGCGTGATGCAGCTGCGCCAGCCCTTCGCAGATCTGCGCGAGCAGCACGGGCCCGGCGGCCGGGCGGGGCTCCGCCGCGAGCAGCGCCGACAGGGAGCCCTCCGCCCGCTCCAGTACGAGGACGGTGGCGCCGTCGAGGGCGGGGCTCGCCGGGTCGTCGACCGTGAGGGTGTCGTACATCCGGATCAGCCGCGGCTGCTTCAGCCGGCGGTACAACTCGACCTCGCGCTCGACGATTTCCCGCAGGTGGGTGAGCTGGCGCGGGGTGCCGGTGCCGGTGGGCAGGAGCTTCAGGGCCGCCGACCTCGGCAGACCCGGCGGATCCGTGTCGGACGCGACGCGCCTGCCCTCGTACACACTCCCGAACGCCCCCGTGGCGATCGGCTCCCGCACCTCCCACGCGCCCACCCGGTACCCCTTCGGCACCGGCACGGCGTACGGCTCGGTCACCGGGCCGGCCGAACCGGAGCCGAGGCGGACGAGGGCTCTCGCGGTGACTTGCCCAGCACGACGAGATCGTCCTCCCGCACCAGGTCGAACCGCAGCGCAAGCGAGACCAGCGACTCCTTCTTGCCGTTGAGCCGCGGACCCGTGTCCGCCGTGTCAGGGCCCGGCTTGAGCCGCAGCTTCACGGCGAGGTAGTCGATGTTCCACTGCACGGACGTACGGGACGCGGCCGGCCAGTGGGGACGCAGCCGGTCCACCACCTGGTCCACCGTGGGCAGCGCGGCGTGCGGTTCGCCGCGCAGCCGGGGTTCGCACAGCGCGGCCAGGACCGCGAAGTAGCGCTTCGTGCGGTCGACGGAGAAGGCGGGCGCGGTGGTCGCGCCGTCCAGACCGCCGTCGCAGCTCAGGTAGTCATGGCGCGGCGCCCACACCTCGATGGCCAGCAGATCGCCGGCCGCGGGCAGCACGATCCGCGAGAACTCGAACGGGACCGGCGCGTCCAGGCGCCCCGGCCCCACCTTGATGTGCTCGCCCGCCCCCTCCGGGTTCTCCACGACGTACGTCTGTTCCCGGCTGAGGTTGCTCAGTATCCAGAAGGCGCCCTGCGCGGTGATCTCGCCCGCTCTGCGGGACACCCCGTCGTGCGCGATGGTCAGGTCGTTGTCCCCGGCGGAACGGCCGAAGCCGAGCCGCTCACCGGGCGCCAGCCGGAGCTGGCCGCGGTCGGTCTCGTCCTCCGTGGTCGGCGGAGGTACCACGATGATGCTGTACAAGGTGCGTCTCCCCGTGCCTGACGGCTACCCACGTCAGATTAGGGGGACGCGGCGGGGCCGTGTCCCCCTCGGACGAGTGAGACACGGCCCCGGCTGTTAAATGGCGCGAACTCTTCAGTCACGCGTGAATGTTCGGTGCGTTCCGTGAAGCGTTCAGTAACGCGGGCGGTTGAACCACGTCGAGGCCGCGCCGTTGACCATCGAGGCGAGGATGATGCCGGCGATGGCGAGGGAGATGAGGCCGCCGAAGGTGGCGGAGCCGTTCGCCCCGTTCACGATGTTCATGATGCCGCCGAGGATCATCAGCGCCGCGTACACGATGGTCGTGATGCGGATGCCGCTGCCGCCGTTCTTGAACTTGACGCCCAGGAAGATGGAGAGGGCGCCGAGGGCCACCATGAGGCCCGCGATCAGGAAGCCGAGACCGGCCAGGGTGTCGGTTTCGTCGCCGCTGCCGACGCCGTTGGACACATCCTGGACGGCACCGACGGCGATGCCGGCGATGATGCCGAACAGGAGCTGGAAGCCGGCGAGGATGAAGAGCAGCACACGGGCCGTCTTCATCAGGCCGGGCATCTCCATGGGCATCGCGTTGCCGCCGGGGTAACCCGGGTATCCCGGGTAGCCGGGCTGGGCCGGCTGACCCTGCGGGTAGCCGTAGCCGGGCTGCTGCTGGGGCGCGCCCTGCGGGTAGCCGTAGCCCGGCTGGGCAGGGGGCTGCTGCGGCGGGTAGCCGGGCTGCTGGCCCTGGGGCGGGCCGTAGGGGTTGTTCGGGTCGCCGAAGCTCATCGAGCGGTCCTTCCTCCGTTTTTGATCCAGTGCGGGGACGACGCGTGGCACGGCTCGGAGGAAGTTCTACGGATGCGGTTCGTCCCCCCGGTACTGCCCGCGGCACTAGCGTCTCATCGTTCTTTAGACGCCTCTTACTTGTCCAGCCGCATTCCCTATGTGTTGTGCAAGTGCAACATCACTGATCATGGGCGGATACGGGAGGAGATGCGGCGGCGCGGTTCGGGGGAGACCCGGATTGGAACCGGGAGGGCGTCATCCGCGAGGATGGGGGGCATGACCGCCCAGATTCTCGATGGCAAGGCCACCGCAGCCGCGATCAAGTCCGATCTGACCGCCCGCGTGGCGGCGCTGAAGGAGAAGGGCGTCACGCCCGGCCTCGGCACGATCCTGGTCGGGGACGACCCCGGCAGCCAGAAGTACGTCGCCGGCAAGCACCGCGACTGCGCCCAGGTCGGCATCGCCTCCATCCAGCGCGAACTGCCCGCCACGGCGACCCAGGAGGAGATCGAGGCGGTCGTCCGTGAGCTGAACGAGGACCCCGCCTGCACCGGTTACATCGTCCAGCTGCCGCTGCCCAAGGGCATCGACGAGAACCGGATCCTGGAGCTGATGGACCCGGACAAGGACGCCGACGGCCTGCACCCGATGAACCTCGGCCGCCTCGTCCTGAACGAGCCGGCCCCGCTGCCCTGCACCCCCAACGGCGTCCTCACGCTGCTGCGCCGGTACGGCGTGGAGATCAAGGGCGCCGAGGTCGTGGTCGTCGGCCGCGGTGTCACCATCGGCCGTCCGATGCCGCTGCTGCTGACCCGGCGCAGCGAGAACGCGACGGTGACCCAGTGCCACACCGGCACCCGGGACCTGGCCGCACATCTGCGCCGCGCCGACATCATCGTCGCCGCCGCGGGCTCCGCCCACCTGATCCGCCCCGAGGACGTCAAGCCCGGCGCGGCCGTCCTCGACGTCGGTGTCTCGCGGGGCGCCGAGGGCAAGGTCGTGGGCGACGTCCACCCCGGCGTCGCCGAGGTGGCCGGCTTCATCTCCCCGAACCCCGGCGGCGTGGGCCCGATGACCCGGGCGCAGCTGCTGGCGAACGTGGTCGAGGCGGCGGAGCGCAGTGCCGGCTGAGGCGGGCTCCGACAAGGCGGAGGAGATCGAGGTCCGGGACCCGGTGAGCGCCCCGGACGCGGAGGGCGTGCCCCGGCGCACCACCCGCCGCTTCCCGCTGTTCACCAGGGACACGGCCCGCCCCGAGGGCGGCGGCCGTGCCGCGCCGCGTGACGCCCCGGCGCCCGCCCGGCAGTGGCCGGTCCTGCTGGTCCTCGGCATGGTCGGCGTGGGTCTGCTGATCACCGCGCTCGACGTGTTCCGGGCCGGCACGCTGGTGATCGGCAGCGCGCTGCTCGCCGGTGCGGTGCTGCGCTGGTTCCTGCCGAGCGTCGGCATGCTCGCCGTGCGCTCCCGCTTCACCGACATCGTGACGTACGGCGTGCTGGGCCTGGTGATCGTGCTGCTGGCGCTGATGGCGCAGCCGGATCCGTTGCTGAAGGTCCCGTTCCTGAAGGACGCGCTGCACTTCACGGTGGACAGCTGACGCCGGGGCCTTTGGCCCGGTGCGTGACGGCGGCCCGTCCTCTCCCCCGAGGAAGGACGGGCCGCCGTCGCGCGTCCACCTTCGGGCACGGCGGGGAGGCCGTTCAACGGCTGTCCGTGCGCTGTGGCACGGAAGTGACCGTTCCGCCACGTCGGGGCCGGTCCGGGAACCGATGCGCCGTCCCGTGTCGTCACCTGATCGGATCTGGTTCGGAGGTGAGCGATGGGTGCCTGGCAGCCGCTGCCCGACGATCTGCCGCCGGAGGTGCGGCATTTCGTGGAGCAGTTGCGGCAGCTCAAGGACCGCACAGGCCTGAGTCTGGTCGCGCTGGGCGCGCGCACCGCGTACAGCAAGTCCTCCTGGCAGCGCTACCTCAACGCCACCCAGCCCCCGCCCCGGCAGGCGGTCGCCGCGCTGTGCCGGGTCGCGGACGTCGGCAAGGACGAGGCGGAGCGCTTCGGGGTTCGGTGGGAACTGGCGGTGCAGGCCTGGCCGAAGCCGGTGACGGGGCCGTTGCCGGCGAAGCCGGAGGGGGCGGCCGAGGGCGAGGGCGCGGGCGAGGAGTACGAGGACGATCCCACGCTGCCGTGGTGGGACGCGCCGCCCAGTAGGTCCGGGCCGCCCACGGGGAGGCTGCTGGCCGTCGCCGTGGTGCTCGCCGTGGCGCTGGTGCTGGCGGCGGTGATCGGGGCCGTTGTGCTGGGCTGAGCACGGCGGGAGTGGTGTGTCCGAGTCGCCCGGATACAGCAGGTGTGACCTGAGTATTCTTCTATGTGCTTTCCGTGTGTCGATGTGTTGACAAGTTCGCGGATTTGCAAGGAAGTCGTTCGGTGAGCGGGCTAGCGTGGTCGACCGGGGCGTCCGGGGCGTCCCGCTGTTCTGTAAGGGCTTACTGCCAGGGTTGTGTCGGCCGGAGAGGGAGGCCGGTGGAACACTGGACGCGGTCCGTTGGGCGTGCGACGGTGCATGGCCACGGTCCGGATGCTCCCGTGCGCCCCCACCCCGGGAACTGAGATCCTTGTCGGGCGCATCCCTGTGGGTAGCCAGAACGGGGACTCGGCAGAGGGCGTCACGCGCGGGGGAACGCGAGAAACACCAGCACGAACCGGGGGGAAGAGGGGGGAAGCAATGCCTCGTTGGAGGGCCTTGCCGGATGAACTCGATCCGCAGGTCAGGGAGTTCGCGAGCCAGCTGCGGCGGCTCGTGGACCGCAGCGGTCTGAGCATCGCGGCGCTGGCCGACCGGACGGGTTACAGCAAGACGTCCTGGGAGCGGTACCTGAACGGGCGGCTGCTCGCGCCCAAGGGTGCGATCGTGGCGCTCGCGGAGGTCACGGGCACCAATCCCGTACATCTGACGACCATGTGGGAGCTCGCAGAACGGGCGTGGAGCCGTTCGGAGATGCGCCACGACATGACCATGGAGGCGATCCGGATCTCCCAGGCCCGCGCGGCCCTGAGCGAGTTCGGAGCGCCGCCGGCGAACGCCAAGAGCAGCGCGAAGGCGGCCAAAACCGCGCGCAAGAGCGGGAGCGCGACGGCGACGCCCGGTGTGGCGGGGCCGGCGGGCGTGGCCCCGACCGTGCCACCGGTACCGGTCCAGCCGACAGCGCCGGAGGTACGGGACTCGACGGTACGGGACTCCCCGGTACGGGATGCTCCGGCGGGGGACGGCGGCTCCTCCGGAGCCAACTCGTGGGGGCTGGCGGGGTATCGGGGACCGGCGCCGACGGGTGCCGGCCGTCCGTCCGGCACGTCCGCCACACCCGGCGCGGTGCCGGGTTCCTCGGGTATGCCCAGTCCGTACGGCGAGCCGCCGCAGGGGCCGGCGCCGGGACACGGCTCCTTTGGCGGAGGGAACGGCAAGCGGCGGCTGACGATGTTCCTCGCGGGGGTCGTCGGCGTGCTGGTCGTGATCGCCGCGGTCTTCTTCCTGACGGACGGCAGCGGCAAGAAGAACGAGGACGCGGTGCAGTCGCCCTCGCCGTCCGTGACCACCGACCCCGACCTGCCGGCCGGCGTCAAGTGCAGCGGCGACTCCTGCACCGGCAAGGACGCCGAGGCCATGGGCTGCAGCGGTGACCTCGTGACCACCGCCAAGACCGCGACCGTCGGCACGTCCGTGGTCGAGGTCCGCTACAGCGAGACGTGCGGCGCGGCCTGGGGGCGTGTCACGCAGGCAACGCAGGGCGACGAGGTGGTGGTGACGGTCGGCAAGGCGAAGCAGACCGGCACGATCACCGTCGCCGGCGACACGATCGCGTACACGCCGATGGTGGCCGTGAAGGACGCGGGCGAGGCGAAGGCCTGCGTGACGCTGTCCGCTGGACAGGAGGGGTGCACGCAGTAGAGGGCTGGGGTCGCCCGCGCGGCCACCGCCCGTGGGGGCTGGTCGCGCAGTTCTCCGCGCCCCTTGGGGGCGATGCAGCGCTGCCTCCTTCAAGCCCGTCCGGCGTTCGAGGACGAGGCCCGCAGGGCCGACAGCGCAGGTCTGGGGGGCGGCAGCCCTCAGGGACGGCACGGGTAGGGGCCGCGGGGGCGAGAAACACGCGGACGGCAGGAATGGCCGCCGGGATTGTGGGCACGCGCACCGTACCCCCACGGGAGTCCGGCAACCGGTACCCCCACCCGGCGGCCGTCCCGTCCCCCTCTCCCGGACAGGGCGGCCGCCCTTTCGTGCGGTCATGGTCATTCTGTGGGGCGGGCCACACGGACCCGGCCGTGCGAGATCCCGGATGCGCGATAGCCTGACGGGTGGATCTCTTGACGCCAAGAGATCGATCATCTCGACGTCCCGCACCCCGGGGCAGGGATGCCCTCACCGCCAGCTGTCATACGGAGAACGCCATGACCCGCACTCCCGTGAACGTCACCGTCACCGGCGCGGCCGGCCAGATCGGTTACGCCCTGCTCTTCCGCATCGCCTCCGGCCAGCTGCTCGGCGCGGACGTGCCGGTCAAGCTGCGCCTCCTGGAGATCACGCCCGCGCTCAAGGCCGCCGAGGGCACCGCCATGGAGCTCGACGACTGCGCGTTCCCGCTCCTGCAGGGGATCGACATCTCGGACGACCCGAACGTCGCCTTCGACGGCGCCAACGTCGCGCTGCTCGTCGGCGCCCGCCCCCGCACCAAGGGCATGGAGCGCGGTGACCTCCTGGAGGCCAACGGTGGCATCTTCAAGCCGCAGGGCCAGGCCATCAACGCGCACGCCGCGGACGACATCAAGGTCCTGGTAGTCGGCAACCCGGCCAACACCAACGCGCTCATCGCGCAGGCCGCCGCGCCCGACGTACCGGCCGAGCGCTTCACCGCGATGACCCGCCTGGACCACAACCGCGCGCTGACCCAGCTCGCGAAGAAGACGGGCTCGACGGTCGCCGACATCAAGCGTCTGACGATCTGGGGCAACCACTCCGCCACCCAGTACCCGGACATCTTCCACGCCACCGTCGCCGGCAAGAACGCCGCCGAGGTCGTGGGCGACGAGAAGTGGCTGGCCGAGGACTTCATCCCGACCGTCGCCAAGCGCGGCGCGGCGATCATCGAGGCCCGCGGCGCCTCCTCCGCGGCCTCCGCCGCCAACGCCGCGATCGACCACGTCCACACCTGGGTCAACGGCACCGCCGACGGCGACTGGGTGTCGATGGGTATCCCGTCCGACGGTTCGTACGGCGTTCCGGAGGGGCTCATCTCCTCCTTCCCCGTCACCACCAAGGACGGCAAGTACGAGATCGTCCAGGGCCTGGAGATCAACGAGTTCTCCCGCGCCCGCATCGACGCCTCCGTCAAGGAGCTCGAGGAGGAGCGCGAGGCGGTCCGCTCCCTCGGCCTGATCTGACGGTTCCGAGTCGACTCTCACCCCGATCCCCGGGCGGCCGTGGCCGCCCGGGGATCGGTGCGTCCTACCCCCGTACGACCGACTCGGCGCCCGCAACTGGTCCAGCTCCCGCGAGCCCGGAGAGTGCAGGAGGCAGGGAAGCGTGCGGGTGTTGCGCGGGAAAGGTGAGCGCAGGGGTGAGGTGGCGACAATCTTGAGGTGACTCAGGTCACACAGATGCTATGGTGGTCGATCCTGACGAGTTCAACTCCCCTTTTAGCAGGGGTAGTTGATTGAACTGCTGCACCTGCGCCACTGCCGATGTCGCGACAGCGCACATCGCCGAGCCTGGTTCCTGTATCGGGGGACGATCCATGACCCAGCCCGAGCTCCCGCCCCAACGGGCGCAAGCGCCGAGACCCGGAACGCGCCGTCCGGTCGATCCGTCGCGAAGTGAGGCCTGCCGGTTGCTGTGTGCGGGGACGTATCTGCACGTCGGCTACCGGGACGCGGTGATCGACGAACTGTACGTGCACCGCGAGCGGTTCGCCGCGCCCTCCTACGGCTTCGACGCGGCCCGCGTCCTCGCCCACGCGCTGCGCGCCCGCCGCCAGGAAGTGGCGTGGGCGGCCGGCATGATCGGCCTGTGGGTGGTCGCGGCGGCGCTCACCAAATGGCAGATCACGACGGTGATCTGGCCCATCCTGCTGATCGCGCTGGGCCGCCGGCTGGGCGGCAGCCTCAGCATCGACGCACAGTTCCGGCAGTTCGCCCTGTTCCGGCGCGCCCTCGCGTTCGTGCTGCGCTGGTACGGCCGCTTGACCCTGTTCGGGGTGTACGTCCTGCAGTTCCGGGTGCTCGTCGCCGGTCCCGAGGAGTCCGACGACTACTCGTCCGACTACTACGGCGACTCCGGTGACAGCTTGTTCGACTCGTCGGACAGCGATGTCCTCGAAGGCCCCTTCGGCCTGCTGAACGCGGGAGCCGCGGAGGCCAACCGCCTCACCGCCGCGTGCCTGCTCGCGCTGCCGCTGCTGCTCGCGCTGCTCAGCGTGTGGCAGCGCGGTCAGTTCGCCCGCACGATCGCGGGTGAACTGTCCAAGAAGCGCTTCCCGGACATCACCGCCGACCCCGCCGAGGCCGCGCCCGGCCACCGGTTGCTGGAACTGAGCCGGCGCATCCGCCAGGAGCAGCACGCGCCGCTGGTGCTCTACGCGAAGTCCGATCCGTTCCGTGGCGCCGGACTGCCGTTCGAGCCGTGGTCCCTCTCGATCGAACTCCGCCCCCGAGCGACGGCCGACGACGACTCGCCGCTGCACGCCCTCACCAAGCCCGGGGCGATGCCCGCGCCCGCGGAGCCGCTCGACAACGCCACGGTGCTGGAGAAGATCAAACCGCTGCTCGAACAGTTGCGGGAGCCTTCGGCGCGCAGTTCGCCGCAGGCGGCCGACAGTGTGCTCGACCGGCTGCGCGAGCTCGTCGTGGACGAGTGTGTGTTCCTGCCCGCGGAGGGGCTGCCGGGCCGGATGGCTTTCCCCTACACACCGGACACGTACGCGATGCACCGTGCCGACGCCGTGGAGGAGGGCGGCGAGCAGCGACGGCACTTCCTGCGGGTGCGCGTCGGCGGCTGGGACGAGGAGATCGTCGTCACCGTGTTCGTCCGCGTCCACACCCAGGGCGGGATGCTGATGCTGGAGGTCGCGCCGCACGTGCTGCCGCCGGTCAACCCGCTGTTCGGGACCGCCGACAGGAAGGCCCACGAGCATCTGCACCGCGGCGGCCTCGGCCGCTACGTCTTCGCCCTGCTGCGCATCCCCGCCGCGACCGGCGACGCCCTGCGCGTCCTGGTCCGCGCTCTCGCCCAGGAGTGGCGGCAGCTCACCGGCGTCCACGCCGACGCGCTGCCGGACGGGCCCGGTGTCTCGGTGCGGGAACTGGGTGCGGACGACCGGGCGACCCTCTTCCAGGAGATGGACATCGCCCGCTATCTGAAGTCGATACAGGACCGGATCGCGGGCGGGGTGCGCCAGGCGCTGTGGAACGCGGGGTACGACATCGCCGAGTTCGAGCAGAAGGTCACCAACGTCTTCAACAACAGCGGGACCTTCGTCGGGGGCTCCGTCCAGGGCAACGGGATCGCCATCGGCAGCGACAGCAAGGCCACCTCGTCGACGGGCAAGCCGTCCGCCGCCGGTGCCGGTGGCCCCGCGAAGAAGTAGGCCCGGCGAAGAAGTAGGCCCGGCGAAGAAGCAGGCCCCGCGAACAAGCAGGCCCCGCGAACAAGCAGGCCCCGCGAACAAGCAGGCCCCGCGAACAAGCAGGGCCGGCGAAGAAGCAGACAACGGAGGGTGACATGAACCAGACGCCAGCGGGCGACGGCCAGGGCTCCGGCACGTACGTCGGCGGGTCCGTCACCGGCAACGGCATCGCGGTCGGTGCGGGCGCCAGTGCCGCTTACACCTCGACGACGGCTCCGGCCGACGCGTCGCACCAGGCCTTGCTCCAGGCCGTCCGAGACCTCAGCGAGGACCTGTGGAGGTACCCGGTCACTCCCGAGACACAGGAGCTCTCCGCGAGCCTGGAGGAGACCGAGCAGCAGGTGACCAGCACCGGCCGCGCTCAGCCCGGCGTGCTGAGCCGGCTCCGCACCGCCCTGGAGGAGGCGGGCGGCGTCCTCGGCGCGATCACGTCCGCCACGGCCCTCGGCACGGCCGTGGCCGGACTCATCGGGGGCTGAGCGATGGGCGGCGGGGGCACCGGCGGGGTCCGGTGGAACAAGGACACCCAGTCGTGGGAACCGGTGGGCGAGGGCGGTCACCCCGCCTCGCCACCGCCGCCCGCGAAACCCCTCCGGCCACCGACGGCCGCAGGGGTGCCGACCGGCCCCGATGAGGGGACGCCGGGGGAGGGGCCCGCCGGAGCGTATCCGGACGGCGCGGTCCCGCCCGACTGGCCGCGGCCGCCCTCCCCACCGGGCGAGGCCCCGCTCAGCTGGCCACAGCCGCCCCCCTTACCGCCCGAGTCCCCGCCCGGCCGACGGGGGAGGGTCATCGCCGCCGCGGTCGGTGCGGCGGTCGCGGTCACGGCCGTCGCGAGCTGGCTTGCGGTCGGCATGACGGGGGACGACGGCGGCGGCAAGGCGGACCGCGCCCCGGCGAGCACGGCCGGTGTCTCCCGGGACGACCGGTCCGCACCACCCCCCAACACCCCGTCCGATCCGGCTCCGTCCTCCGAGGACCCGTTCACGGCCGCGTCCGAGTCACCCGAAGTGCCCGCCGGATACCGGGCGGTCGAGGACCCCTCCGGCTTCTCCACCGTCGTCCCGGAGGACTGGACCCGCAGCGAGCAGAACGACGGAGCCGTCGTCTTCTACACCGCGCCCGACGAGCGCGGCCTCCTGCAGATCTTCGAGGTGGTCGAAGCGGGCTACACCCCCGAGGACGCGCTCGACGTCGCCGTCGACAGCCTCTCCGGACAGCCGGGCTTCACACAGATCAGCCGGGAAACCGTCGCCGACGAGACGAACGCGAGCGAGCTCGTCTACGAGTACGACAGCGAGGACCTGGGCGAGCGGGTGAGGGCCGTCGACCGGGTCTTCCAGACGGACGACGGCCGCCTCTACGCGATGGTCGTCCGAGGTACGACGGAGGACTGGGCCGGGACGCGCAAGACGCTGGAGAGCGCCAGGGCGGCGTTCACGGCGAGCTGAAGCCCTCAGCCGTCCAGTCGCCCGTCCAGCCGCTTCTCGAACCAGTGGCTGGCGTAGACGTTGTCGTCGTACGCGGGGATGTCCGTGTAACCGCACGCCCGGTACATCGCCTGCGCCTCGGTCAGCGCGGCGTGGGTGTCGAGGCGTACGACGGTGAAGTGCCGGGCGGAGGCCTCCTGTTCGAGGGCGTCGAGCAGACGGCGGGCCAGGCCGAGGCGCCGGGCGTCGGGGTGCACCCAGACGTGGCGGATCTCTCCGACACCGGGTTCCAGGCGCCGTAGCGCGCCGCAGCCCACGGGGCGGTGTTCCTCGTAGGCGACGAAGAAGGCCCCGGCGTCGCCGGACACCTCCTCCGGCCGTACGAGGTCGTCCTTGTCGAACCCCTCGGGGAACCGCGCGTCGATGTCGGCGGCGTAGGCGTCCAGACAGGCCCGGGCGTCCGGACCGGCGCCGTCGACGAGGGCGACGGTGATGCCGGCGAGGCGCAGCAGCCGCTGGGCGGTGGCCATGGCCCCGGTCAGCTCGGCGCGCTGTGCTTCGCCGAGGCCTTCGAGGAGCCCGGCCGCGACAGCGCCCGCCCGCCGGTCCTGCTCCGTCACCTCCACCCGCCCGGCCGGGGTCAGCTCGATCATGCGCAGCCGGTTGTCCTGCGGATGCGCGCTCAGCCGGACCAGGCCCTGGGCCTGAAGCGTCTTGGCCATCCGGCTCAGATACCCGGCGTCCAGACCGAGCCGGCTCCTGAGCTCCCGCAGGGACGCGCCGTCGCCGATCTCGAAGAGCAGCCGGGCCTCGCCCAGCGGGCGGTCCTGGCCGAGGTAGTGGTCGTCCAGTACGCCGATGCGGCGCGTGAAGTAGCGGTTGAAGCGGCGGAAGGCCGTCACGTGATCCATCGATACCGGCTCCATAGTTCTTTGACTTTAGTCAAAGGTTCGGTTCCGGTCGACCCCGGCGCCGCCCCTTTTTGTTCCTGTTTGTCCGGATGTTCAGTGATGCACCGCACTTTCGACCATCGATTGCGCATGCAATACGAGGGCCGGGGCAGGCGGTCACGGTCCTCGTGGGTGACACCTGTGTGACTCAGGGGCACTGAACAGGAACGGAAGGCAACACCGATCATGACCGGACAGCAGGCGCAGCAGACGATTCACGCGGGCGGCGAGTGGCGCGACGCCGCCTCCGGTGCGACGCGCGAGATCCTCGACCCCGCGGACGCGACGCCGTTCGCCGTGGTCGCCGAGGGTGACGAGAAGGACACCGATCTGGCGGTCGCGGCCGCCCACCGGGCCTTCGACGGCGGCCAGGGGGAGTGGCCGCGTACACCTGTCGCCGAGCGCGCCGCCCTGCTGCGCCGTGTCGCCGACCTCCTGGTGCGCGACCGCGAGAAGCTCGGCCTGCTGGAGAGCCGCGACGCCGGCAAGACCCTCGAAGAGGGCCGCGTCGACATCGACTGCGTCGCCGACGCCTTCCGCTACTTCGCCGATCTCGTCGCCGCCGAGGCCCCGGGCCGGGTCGTCGACGCGGGCTCGTCCGACATCCACAGCGTCGTCGTCCACGAGCCGGTCGGTGTCTGCGCGCTGATCACCCCCTGGAACTATCCCCTTCTCCAGGCCAGTTGGAAGATCGCGCCCGCCCTCGCCGCCGGGAACACCTTCGTGGTCAAGCCCAGCGAGATCACCCCGCTGACGACCGTCGCGCTCATCGAGCTCCTGGCCGAGGCCGGGCTGCCCGCCGGCGTCGCCAACATCGTCACCGGGCCCGGCCACTCCGTCGGCGCCCGTCTCGCCGAGCACCCCGACGTCGACCTCGTCTCCTTCACCGGCGGCCTGGTCAGCGGCACCAAGGTGGCCCAGGCCGCGGCGCCCTCCGTCAAGAAGGTCGCGCTCGAACTCGGCGGCAAGAACCCCAACGTCGTCTTCGCCGACGCCTGCGCCACGGAGGAGGGCTTCGACACGGCCGTCGACCAGGCCCTCAACGCCGCCTTCATCCACAGCGGCCAGGTCTGCTCGGCGGGCGGCCGCCTCATCGTCGAGGAGTCCGTCCGGGACCGCTTCGTCACCGAACTCGCCCGCCGGGCAGGCCGGATCCGGCTCGGCCGGGGCACCGCCGACGGCGTGGAGTGCGGGCCGCTCGTCTCCGAGCAGCAGCGCGCGAAGGTCGAGGCGTACGTCGAATCCGCGCTCAAGGAGGGCGCGGTGCTGCGCTCCGGCGGCAGGCGGCCCGAACCGTCCCCGGAGCGGCCCGAGAACGGCTACTTCTACGAACCGACCGTCCTCGACCACTGCCACCGCGAGATGCGCGTCGTCCGTGAGGAGGTCTTCGGCCCGGTCCTCACCGTCGAGACCTTCCGGACCGAGGACGAGGCGGTCGCCCTCGCCAACGACACCGAGTACGGGCTCGCCGGGGCCGTCTGGACCGCCGACGCGGGGCGGGCGCGGCGGGTCGCGGGCCGGCTGCGGCACGGCACCGTATGGATCAACGACTTCCACCCCTACCTTCCGCAGGCGGAGTGGGGCGGGTTCGGCAAGAGCGGAGTGGGGCGCGAACTCGGCCCCGCGGGGCTTGCCGAGTACCGCGAGAGCAAGCACGTGTACCAGAACCTGGCGCCAAGGCCGGTGCGCTGGTTCGCAGGCTGACCGCAGCCGACCAAGGGGCGCGGGGCTGTGCCGATGTGCGGCTGCCGCCGCGTGGGCGCGACCAGCCACAACGAAACCCGCACCCCCATGACCACAGGCCCTCCCACGGCGCCACACCCCTGGAGTAACCCCCTGATGTCCCAGAACACCCCCGTCTACGACTACGTCGTCATCGGCGGCGGCACCGCAGGTTCCGTCATCGCCTCCCGGCTCACCGAGAACCCCGACACCACCGTCGCCGTCATCGAGGGCGGCCCCAGTGACGTCGGCCGCGACGACGTCCTCACCCTGCGCCGCTGGATGGGCCTCCTCGGCGGCGACCTCGACTACGACTACCCCACCACCGAGCAGCCACGCGGCAACTCGCACATCCGGCACAGCCGCGCCCGTGTCCTCGGCGGATGTTCCAGCCACAACACGCTCATCGCGTTCAAGCCGCTGCCGTCCGACTGGGACGAGTGGGAGGAGGCCGGCGCCACGGGCTGGGGCGCCGTGCCGATGGAGGCGTACTACGCGCGGCTGAAGAACAACATCGTCCCGGTCGACGAGAAGGACCGCAACGCCATCGCCCGCGACTTCGTCGACGCCGCGCAGGGCGCGCTCGGCGTCCCGCGCGTCGAGGGCTTCAACAAGCAGCCCTTCACCGAGGGCGTCGGCTTCTTCGACCTCGCCTACCACCCCGAGAACAACAAGCGTTCGTCGGCGTCGGTGGCGTATCTGCACCCGGTGATGGACGAGCGGGAGAACCTGACGATCCTGCTGGAGACCTGGGCGTACCGGCTGGAGCTGAACGGCACCCGGGCCGAGGGCGTCCACGTCCGTACCAAGGACGGCGAGGAGCAGCTGATCCGTGCCCGGCGCGAGGTCGTCCTGTGCGCCGGCGCCGTCGACTCGCCCCGGCTGCTGATGCACTCCGGCATCGGCCCCAAGGAGGACCTCGCCAAGCTGGGCATCCCGGTCGTCCACGACCTGCCCGGCGTCGGTGAGAACCTGCTCGACCACCCCGAGTCGGTGATCGTCTGGGAGACGAACGGACCGATCCCCGACAACTCCGCGATGGATTCGGACGCCGGGCTGTTCGTGCGACGCGACCCCGAACACCAGGGCCCCGACCTGATGTTCCACTTCTACCAGATCCCCTTCACGGACAACCCGGAGCGACTGGGCTACCGGCGGCCGGAGTTCGGGGTGTCCATGACCCCGAACATCCCCAAGCCGAAGAGCCGCGGCCGGCTCTACCTGACCAGCGCCGACCCGGCCGTGAAGCCCGCGCTGGACTTCCGCTACTTCACCGACGAGGACGACTACGACGGCCGCACCCTCGTCGACGGCATCCGCATCGCCCGTGAGATCGCGAAGACCGAACCGCTCGCGAGCTGGCTCAAGCGGGAGGTGTGCCCCGGCCCCGACGTCAACGGCGACGAGGAGCTGAGCGAGTACGCGCGCAAGGTCGCGCACACCGTGTACCACCCGGCCGGCACCTGCCGTATGGGCGCCGCCGACGACGAACTGGCCGTGGTCGACCCACAGTTGAGGATCCGAGGCCTGGACGGCATCCGTATCGCCGACGCCTCCGTCTTCCCGACGATGACCGCCGTGAACCCGATGATCGGGGTGCTCATGGTCGGGGAGAAGGCCGTCGATCTGCTTGGAGGTGAGGCGTGATGAGTACTGCCCCTACTACCCCTGATACCACTACTGCCACTGGTACCGCTGCTACTGCTGGTACCTCTGGCACCCCTGTCTTCTCTGTCGACGGTCTCTGGAAGGTCTTCGGCCCGAAGGCGCACCGCGTCCCCGCCGACCCGGAGCTCGCCGGGCTCACGTCCGCCGAGCTGCGCGCCCGCACCGGCTGCACGGCGGCCGTCCAGGACGTCTCCTTCGACGTCCGCAAGGGCGAGGTCTTCGTCGTCATGGGCCTGTCCGGCTCCGGCAAGTCCACGCTGGTGCGCTGTCTGACCCGGCTGATCGAGCCGACCGCGGGCACCATAGCCATCGACGGCGAGGACGTCCGCGCCATGGACAAGACCCGACTGCGCGAACTGCGCCGGCACCGCGCCGCGATGGTCTTCCAGCACTTCGGCCTGCTCCCGCACCGCACGGTCCTCGACAACGTGGCGTACGGCCTGGAGATCCAGGGCGTCGGCAGGGCCGAGCGCCGTGAGCGGGCCGCCCAGGTCGTCGCCAAGGTCGGCCTGGAGGGCATGGAGCACCGCAGGCCGGGCCAGCTGTCCGGCGGTCAGCGTCAGCGGGTCGGGCTGGCCCGGGCGCTCGCGGTGGACCCGGAGGTGCTGCTCTTCGACGAGCCGTTCAGCGCGCTCGACCCGCTGATCCGGCGGGACATGCAGGAGGAGGTCGTCCGCCTGCACCGCGAGGAGGGCCGCACCATGGTCTTCATCACCCATGACCTCAGCGAGGCCCTCAAGCTCGGCGACCGTATCGCCCTGATGCGCGACGGCCGCGTCGTCCAGCTGGGCACGCCCGAGGAGATCGTGGGCTCGCCGGCCGACGACTACGTCCGCGAGTTCGTCCGTGACGTACCCCGCGAGCAGGTCATGACCGTGCGTACGGCCATGCGTGCCGCGTCGGCGGACGAGAGCGGCAGCGGGCCGGCCATCGCGCCGGACGCGACGGTGTCCGAGGCCATCGAGGCCGTGGCCCGCACCGGTGTCCCGGCCCGGGTCATGGAGGGCGGGCGCTGTCTGGGGGTCGTCGACCACGAGCAGCTTCTCGGCGTCGTGGCGGGGACGCAGCACAACGCCCCGGGCGGGGCTGAGCGGAGTGTCGTGGCGGGGGCGGGGAAGCGCAAGGAGGTGGCTTGATGGCCACCGTCACCACTGCCGCCCCTCGCCTCGGTGTTCCGGGCGTCCTCAAACAGCCCGTCGTCCGCAAGCTCCTGCTGCTCGCCCTCGCCGCCGCGATCCTCGTGCCGCTGGCGAACGCCCGCTGGGCGAGCGGCAGCTGGCCCGCCGCGCTGACCGTCGACTTCTCCGACCAGCTGACCAAGGCCAGCGTCTGGATCATCGACAACCGGGACAGCCACCCGCTGTTCGTCTACTTCTTCGGGCACATCAGCAACGCGGTCGTCATCTCCGTGCGCGCCGTGTACCTCGTGCTGCTCGCGGCCGGCTGGGCCGGCGTCACCGCCGCGGCGTCCCTGATCGCCTGGCGGGTCGCGGGCCTCAAGCTCGCCGCCGGTACGGCAATCGCGCTGCTGGCCTGCGGGTTCCTCGGCATGTGGATCCCGACCATGCAGACCCTCGCGCTGATGGTCGTGGCGGTCCTCGCCTCCGTCGTCGTGGGCGCGCTGCTGGGCCTCGCCGCCGGACTGTCCGACCGGATGGACAGGATCCTGCGCCCCGTCCTGGACACCATGCAGGTGCTCCCGGCGTACGCCTACCTGCTCCCCGTCGTCCTGGTCTTCGGCATGGGCGTCCCCGCGGCCGTCCTGGCCACCGTCGTCTACGCCGCCCCGCCGATGGCACGCCTCACCGCCCTCGGTCTGCGCCGCGCGGACAAGGAGGTGCTGGAGGCCGTCGAGTCGCTCGGCGCCACCGCACGGCAGCGCCTGCTGACCGCCCGTATCCCGCTGGCCAGCAAGGAACTCCTGCTCGGCCTCAACCAGACGATCATGATGGCGCTGTCGATGGCGGTCATCGCGTCGGTCATCGGCGCCGGCGGCCTCGGTGACCGCGTGTACCAGGCGCTGGCCACGGTCGACGTCGGCGCGGCCCTCGCGGCCGGCATCCCGATCGTGCTGCTCGCCGTCGTCCTGGACCGGGTGACCGGCGCGGCGGGGGAGGGTCTCGGCGCGGAGCCGCGGCCGGGCGGCCGGGCACGCTGGGTCTACGCGGCCGTCGCCGCCGTGGCCGTGGCCGTGGCCGGACGGCTCCTGGGCCGTCTCGACTGGCCCGAGGCCTGGACCCTGAACATCGCCGAGCCGGTCAACCGCGCCGTCGACTGGATGACCGACCACCTCTACTCCGGGGTCCCCGTCATCGGCGGCACCGCCGACTGGGCGGCCCACTTCACCACCTGGGTCCTCAACCCGGTGCGCGACACCATGCAGTGGCTGCCCTGGTGGTCCGTCCTGCTGATCGTCGCCGCGCTGGCCTGGCTGATCGGCACCTGGCGCACCGCGCTGACCGCCGTCCTCGCCATGGCCGCGATCGGCGTCCTGGGCGTGTGGACACCGGCGCTCGACACCCTCTCCCAGGTCCTGGCGGCCGTCGCCGTCACCCTGGTCCTGGGCTTCGCGACCGGCATCGCGGCCGCCCGCAGCGACCGCGTCGAACGGCTGCTGCGGCCGGTCCTGGACGTCTTCCAGACGATGCCGCAGTTCGTGTACCTGATCCCGGTGGTCGCGCTGTTCGGCGTCGGCCGGGCCCCGGCCGTCGCGGCGGCCGTCGTCTACGCGCTGCCCGCCGTCGTCCGCATCACCACCCAGGGCCTGCGCCAGGTCGACCCGGCCGCCCTGGAGTCGGCCCGCTCGCTCGGCGCGACCCCCGCCCAGCAGCTCCGGCAGGTCCAACTCCCACTCGCCCGCCCGGCGCTGCTGCTCGCCGTCAACCAGGGCGTCGTCCTGGTCCTCGCCGTCGTCATCATCGGCGGCCTGGTCGGCGGCGGCGCGCTCGGCTACGACGTCGTCTTCGGCCTCGCCCAGGGCGACCTGGCGACCGGCCTGGTGGCCGGCGCGGCGATCGTCTGCCTGGGCCTGATGCTCGACCGGGTGACCCAGCCGACGGAACGCCGCGCGAAGAAGGGAGCGTGACATGCGACTGGGAATCCGACACCTGAGTACCCGCCGAACGCGCACGACCGCCGTAGTGGCCGGCGTGTCCTCGCTGGCGCTGCTGACCGGCTGCGGTGCCGCCGACATGACCAAGCAGGCCTCGCCGTTCGCCAATGCCCAGGGCGCGAAGTCCGTGACCCTGTCCGTGCAGTCCTGGGTCGGCGCGCAGGCCAACGTGGCCGTCGCCCAGTACCTGCTGGAGCACGAGCTCGGCTACCGCGTCGACACCGTCCAGATCGACGAGGTGCCCGCCTGGGACGCGCTCAGCCAGGGCCGCGTCGACGCGCTCCTGGAGGACTGGGGGCACCCGGAGGAGGAGCAGCGGTACGTCAAGGACAAGAAGACGATCGTGCCCGGCGGCGACCTCGGGGTCACCGGGCACATCGGCTGGTTCGTGCCGACGTACTTCGCGAAGGCCCACCCGGACGTCACCGACTGGAAGAACCTCAACAAGTACGCCGACCAGCTGCGCACCGCGGAGAGCGGCGGCAAGGGCCAGCTCATGGACGGCTCGCCGTCCTACGTCACCAACGACAAGGCGCTGGTGAAGAACCTGGGCCTGGACTACCAGGTGGTGTTCGCCGGTTCGGAGGCCGCGCAGATCACGCAGATCAAACAGTTCGCCAAGTCGAAGAAGCCCTTCCTGACGTACTGGTACGAGCCGCAGTGGCTGTTCAAGAAGGTGCCCATGACCGAGGTGAAGCTGCCCGCGTACAAGGAGGGCTGCGACGCGGACCCGGAGAAGGTCGCCTGCGCCTATCCGCACACCCCGCTCCAGAAGTACCTCAACGCGGACTTCGCCAAGAGCGGCGGCGAGGCGGCGGCCCTGCTGAAGAAGTTCAAGTGGACGACCGAGGACCAGAACGAGGTCTCCCTGATGATCGCCGAGCAGAAGCTGTCGCCCGAGGAGGCGGCGAAGAAGTGGGTGGACAGCCACGAGTCCACGTGGAAGGCGTGGCTGTCCTGATCCTCTAGTTCAGGTGCGCGGCGATCTCGCGCAGCGCCTGTGCGGCGCTGCGCTGCATCCCCGGCCCGAACGTGATCCGGGTGGCCCCGAGTTCACCCAGTGCGGTGGGCGAGGGGCCGTCCCCGGTCACGGTGCCGTGCACATTGACCGGCCCCTGGATGCCGGACCGCAGCAGGGGCAGTACGTCCACGGGGGCGCCGATCGGATACACGCAGTCGGCGCCCGCGGCGACGTACAGCGCGGCCCGCTCGATGGCCCGTTCCGGATCGGGCACGCCCCGGATGAACGTGTCCACGCGCGCGTTGACGAACAACTGGTCCCCGGCGGCGTACCGCACCTCGGCGAGCCACTCGGCGTGCGCGCGAGGGTCCTTCAGGACCCCGGCCTCGGAGTCCTCCAGGTTGCAGCCCACGGCACCGGTCTCCAGCAGGCGCTCGACCAGTTCCTTCGGCGCGATCCCGTAGCCGCCCTCGATGTCCGCCGACACCGGCACGTCCACGGCCCGCACGATCCGGGCGACCGCCGCGAACATCTCGTCGGCCGGGGTCTGCCCGTCCTCGTACCCGAGGGAGGCGGCGACGGCCGCGCTGGGCGTGGCCAGCGCGGGGAACCCGGCCTCGACGCAGACGCGTGCGGAGGCGGCGTCCCAGGGGCCGGGCAGCACGAGCGGATCGCCGGGAGCGGTGCGCCGGTGCAGGGCACGGAAGGTCTCGACCTTGGTCACGGTGTGTATCCCCCTGGTGGAATGCGGCGGGTGACCATCACCCGGTTCCAGTTGTTGATGGCGACGATCAACGCGATGAGATGGGCGAGCCCGGTGTCGTCGAAGTGCGCGGCGGCACGGTCGTACACATCGTCGGGCACGAAGCCGCCGGTGAGAACGGTGACCGCCTCGGTCAGCGCCAGCGCGGCCCGTTCCCGCGCGTCGAACAGCCCCTCCGCCTCCTCCCAGGCGGCCAGCATGTCCAGCCGGTCCTCGCTCACCCCGTACTCGCGGGCGATCCCGAGATGCATGTCCAGGCAGAACGCGCAGTGGTTGAGCTGCGAGGCCCGGATCACGACGAGCTCGGCGAGGGCCGGATCACCGAGTCCCTTCTTCGCGGCGGCGCTCACGGCCGACATGGCCTGGGCCACGGCGGGGTCGAGCAGCGTCGTCCGAAGTGTCGTCCGAACGGTCACAGGTGCTGCCCCGGCCGGTAGTGACCCGGGGTCCGCCGGCAGGTCACCCCGAACCGGTTCCACGCGTTGATCACGCTGATCGCGGCGATCAGCTGCGCCAGCTCGGCCTCCTCGAAGTGCGCGGCGGCGCGCTCGTAGACCTCGTCCGGCACGAAGCCGTCGGTCAGCACGGTCACGGCCTCCGTCAGCTCCAGCGCCGCGAGCTCCTTCCCGGTGTAGAAGTGCCGCGACTCCTCCCAGGCGCTCAGCTGCACGATCCGCTCGACGCTCTCGCCGGCCGCGAGCGCGTCCTTGGTGTGCATGTCGAGGCAGAACGCGCAGTGGTTGAGCTGCGAGGCCCGGATCTTCACCAGCTCGCGCAGAACCGGGTCGAGCCCCCGCCCCGCCGCCGCGTCGAGCCGGATCATGGCCTTGAAGACATCGGGGGCGAGAGCGGCCCAGTCGAGGCGCGGGGCCGGTTCTGACGCATAGGTGACGGTCGTGGTGGTGCTCTCTTCAGTGGTCGTCATGATCTCGACCCTAGGAGCGAAGCAGCCCAGGAGTATGGTCCACTTCCATGGCGAAACCTTGGGCCACTCAGGCCGCTCTGGGAGTGGACCTCCACCTGGAACCGGCGGGGCCGGGCCTGCGCCGGGGCCTGACAAACGCCCTGCGCGAGGCCGTCCGCACCGGACGCCTCGCCCCCGGCACGCGGCTGCCCTCCTCCCGCTCCCTCGCCGCCGACCTGGGCATCGCCCGCAACACGGTCGCCGAGGCCTACGCCGAACTCGTCGCCGAGGGCTGGCTCACCGCCCGCCAGGGCTCGGGCACGCGCGTCGCCGACCGCCCGGTGATCCCGCCGACCGGCCAGACCGCCCCACCGCACCGCGACCGCCCGCGCCCCGCCCACGACCTGATCCCCGGCACCCCCGACCTCGCCGCCTTCCCCCGCACGGAGTGGCTCAAGGCGGCCCGCCGCGCCTTCCTCGCCGCCCCGAACCAGGCCCTCGGCTACGGCGACCCGCGCGGCCGCCCCGAACTGCGCACCGCCCTCGCCGGCTACCTCGCCCGAGCACGAGGCGTGCGCGCCGACCCTGAGCGCGTGGTGGTGTGCGCGGGCTTCGTACACGGCCTGCAACTGCTCGGCAGAGCCCTGCGGGCGCGCGGCCTGGAGACGGTCGCCGTTGAGTCGTACGGCCTGCCTCCGCACTGGAAACAGCTGACGGCGGCGGGCCTGACCACCACGCCCCTGGCCTTCGACGAAATGGGCACGAACCCGGCGAGGCTGAGGGAGGACCGCTCTATCGGCGCGGTGCTCCTCACCCCGGCCCACCAGTTCCCCATGGGCATGCCCCTGCACCGCGACCGCCGGGCCACGGTGGTGGACTGGGCGCGCCGCACCGGGGGCCTGGTCCTGGAGGACGACTACGACGGCGAGTTCCGCTACGACCGCCAGCCCGTCGGCGCGCTCCAGGGCCTCGACCCCGACCGCGTCGTCTACCTCGGCACCGCCAGCAAGTCCCTCGCCCCCGGCCTGCGGCTGGCCTGGATGGTGCTGCCTTCGACACTGGTGGACGCGGTCACGGAGGCGAAGGGCGGCTCGGACACCTGCGGCGCGGTGGACCAGCTGACGCTGGCCGAGTTCCTCACCTCCGGCGCCTACGACCGCCACGTCCGCGCCGCCCGCCTGCGCTACCGCCGCCGCCGAGACGCCCTGGTCCAGGCCCTCGCCACCCACGCCCCCCACCTCCAGGTCACCGGCATCGCCGCCGGCCTCCACGCCGTCCTCCGCCTCCCACCCGGCACCGAACAGTCCGTCCTCCAGGCCGCCACCTGGCACGGCCTCGCCCTCCACGGCCTGAGCGCCTACCGCCACGAGTCGTCCACGACGGAACGCCTCGACGCCCTGGTCGTGGGCTACGGGACACCCCCGGACCATGCGTGGGCGGGGACGTTGGAGGCGTTGTGCAGGGTGCTGCCGTGAGAGCGCGTTTCATTCAGCCCGTCCGGCGTTTGAGGACGAGGCCCGCAGGACCGATGGCGGGGGTCTGGGGCGGGCGGCAGCCCCAGCCGGGTCGAAGGGGCTGAGCCCCTTCAAGGGATGGGACGGGTAGGGGCGGCGGGGGCGCTCACCGCCCGTCGGACGACCCCGGCGCCTCCCCGAACCGCGCCAACGCCAACGCCCCCGCCACCGACACCACAAACCCCAGCACCGCCAGCCAGGCCAACCCCTCCCGCGTACGATCCCCCAGCCACACCACCCCCACCACCG
Source organism: Streptomyces sp. NPDC028907 (assembly GCF_055564995.1). Taxonomy (NCBI): domain Bacteria; kingdom Bacillati; phylum Actinomycetota; class Actinomycetes; order Kitasatosporales; family Streptomycetaceae; genus Streptomyces; species Streptomyces sp. NPDC028907. Next base: position 227,997 of record NZ_JBVHVE010000006.1, on the reverse strand, counting down.
CCGGCCCGACCGTCTCCCCGATCACCATCGCCGCGGTAGCCACCGTCACCGACCCCCGCTGCAACGCCGACGTCAACGCCAAAAACGCCGCCCCACCCCCCAACAGCAGCGCATACGTCGCCGGATTCGCCAACTCCGACACCGACACCGAGTCGATCAGCCGCACCGCCACCTCCACCACCCCGAACCCGAACCCCGCGGCCAGCCCCAGCACCAACCCTCGCCCCCGCTCCGGCAGCCGCCCACCCGCGAGCCCCACCCCCAGCACCCCCAGAGCCACCCCGAGCATCGCGAACCGAAGCGCATCCGACCCGCCCCGATCCCCCTCCGTCCCCGAGGCCAGCCCCAGCATCGCCAACCCCGCACACACCACCCCCACCGCCACCCACTCGCTCCGCCGCAACCGCACCCCCAGCAACCGCGCCGCGACCACCGCGGTCACCGCGAGACTGGACGCCAGCGCCGCCGACACGGCGTAGATGGGAAGCGACCGCAGGGCGAGAACCTGAAACACGAACCCCAGCCCGTCCAGGCCGAGTCCGGCCAGATACCGCCACTGCCGAAGCGCCCGCAGCAGCACCCCCGCCTCGCCACCCCGTCCCCCCTGCGCACTCGCCGCCCGCGCGGCCACGGCCTGAAGGACGGTGGCCGCACCGAAACAGACCGCCGCACCAAGGGCGCAGATCATTCCGAAGAGCACAAAGCGACTGTAGGCGGCAGGGCACAGCCAGGGGGGCCTCGCGCGGCGGCGCACGGCGATCTTTAGGCTGTCCGCTGAACACCGAACGGATCAATGGATCATCGGGACCGAACGGATCACCGGGGGAGACACACATGGCGGAAACACGACGCCGACTGCGCTCGAGCACGGTCGTCCTCGGCGGCATGGGCGTCATCGCCGCGGCCCTGGCCTCGTGCGGCTCGGAACCGGACCGCCGCTGCGTCGACCGCGACAGCTACACCTACGAGGGCTACAAGGTCATCGCGGACAAGAACTGCACGTCCAGCTCCAACTCGTCGTACGGCAAGAGCGCCAGGAAGAAGACCGGCAGCTCCGACGCCGCCTGGTACTACGACGCCGACACCGACAAGGGCCGCGCCGACTACGGCACCTTCAACCGCAGCGACGCCGTCGACCGGGGCGGCTTCGGCTGCTCGGGCTCCGGCAGCAGCGGCGGCTGAGCGGGCAGACCGATGGAGCGCCGCACGATCGAACCCCGCCCCGGCTGGCAGCAGACCGTCGAGGAACAGGGCCTCATCTACCCCCTCACCCGCTACCCCGACAACTCCCTGCGCCCGTACTGGGACGAGAGCGCCCACTACGTCTTCTCCCTGGCCGAGGTCGAGGCGCTGGAGGAGGTCGTCGAGGAACTGCACGGCATGTGCCTCGCCGCAGCGGACCACATCGTCTCCGCCGACCGCTTCGCCGACCTCGGCATCACCGACCCGCGCGTCGCGAACGCGGTCGCCGAGGCCTGGCGCCGCCGCGCCGAACTCCCCTCCGTCTACGGCCGTTTCGACCTCCACTACGACGGCACCGGCCCGGCCAAGCTCCTGGAGTACAACGCCGACACCCCCACCTCCCTGGTCGAGGCGGCGTCCCCCCAGTGGTTCTGGATGGAGGAGCGCTTCCCCGGCGCCGACCAGTGGAACTCCCTCCACGAACGCCTCGTCGCCGCCTGGAAGAAGCAGTCCGCCCTGCTCCCGCCCGGCGGCCCCCTGTACTTCGCCTACTCCTCGGCCGACGAACTCGGCGAGGACATGATGACGGTCGCCTACCTCAAGGAGACCGCGGAACAGGCGGGCCTGGACACCGGCTGGATCTCCGTGGAAGAGATCGGCTGGGACCGTCTCTCCGGCCGCTTCGTCGACACCCGACTCCGCTTCATCCGCAGCTGCTTCAAGCTCTACCCCTGGGAGTGGCTCACCACCGACCGCTTCGCCGACCACGTCCTGGACACCCTCGACAACGGCGGCGGCACCGGCACGACCCTCTGGATCGAACCGGCCTGGAAGATGCTCCTCAGCAACAAGGCCCTCCTAGCCATCCTCTGGGAGCTCTACCCGGACCACCCGAACCTGCTCCCCGCCTACCTCGACGGCCCGAGAGAACTGGCGCACACCACGGGCTACGTCGCCAAGCCCCTGCTCGGCCGCGAGGGCGCGGGCGTCACGATCCACGAACCCGGCACCGAGGCGGCGCCCCTGCGCGAAGAGCCCTGTTGCTACCAGCGGTTGGCCCCCCTCCCCGCCTTCGACGGCAACCACGTCGTCCTCGGCGCGTGGGTCGTCGAGGACGAGTCCGCGGGCCTCGGCATCCGCGAGTCGTCCGGCCTGATCACGGACGAGTACGCCCGCTTCCTGCCGCACGTGATCCTCTGACAGCCGCCCCAGACCCCTCCCTTCCGCGCCGGCGAGCCCCGCTGAACAGGCTCAAACCCCGAGCACACCCCGCAACTGGGCCAGTCCCCAGTCCAGATCCTCCTTCCCGATCACCAGCGGCGGCGCGATACGGATCGTCGGACCATGGGTGTCTTTCACCAGCACACCCCGGTCCACCAGCCGCTCGGACACCTCCCGCCCGGTCCCCACCGCACGCGCGATGTCGACCCCCGCCCACAGCCCCCGCCCCCGGACCGCCGTCACCCGCCCCGTCCCCGCCAACAGGCCCAGCTCCCGGTGCAGATGCGCGCCGAGCTCCGCCGACCGCTGCTGGAACTCACCCGTCCGCAGCATCGCGATCACCTCCAGCGCCACCGCGCACGCCAGTGGATTCCCGCCGAACGTCGACCCGTGCTCCCCGGGCCGGAACACTCCCAGCACCTCCGCCGACGACACCACCGCCGACACCGGCAGCACCCCGCCCCCGAGCGCCTTGCCGAGCACATACGCATCCGGCACCACGCCCTCGTGCTCACACGCGAACGTACGCCCCGTGCGCCCCAGCCCCGACTGGATCTCGTCCGCGACGAACAGCACGTTCCGCTCCCGCGTCAGCTCCCGCACCGCCGGCAGGTATCCGGCCGGCGGCACCAGCACCCCCGCCTCGCCCTGGATCGGCTCCAGCAGCACCGCCACCGTGTTCTCCGTCAACGCCTCCCGCATCGCCGTCAGATCCCCGTACGGCACGATCTCGAAGCCCGGCGTGTACGGCCCGAAGTCCGCCCGCGCCTCCGGGTCCGTGGAGAAGCTGACGATCGTCGTCGTACGGCCGTGGAAGTTGTTGCCCGCGACGACGATCTTCGCCATCTCCGCCGGCACCCCCTTGACCCGGTAACCCCACTTCCGGGCGGTCTTCACGGCCGTCTCCACCGCCTCCGCCCCCGTGTTCATGGGCAGCACCATCTCCATCCCGCACAGCTCGGCGAGCTGCTCGCAGAACGCCGCGAACCGGTCGTGATGGAACGCCCGCGACGTCAGCGCCACCCGCTCCAGCTGCGCCTTCGCCGCGTCCAGGATCCGCCGGTTGCCGTGCCCGAAGTTCAGCGCCGAGTACCCGGCCAGCAGATCCAGATACCGCCGCCCCTCCACATCCGTCATCCACGCCCCGTCCGCCGTCGCCACCACGACCGGCAACGGGTGGTAGTTGCGGGCGCTGTGCGCCTCGACTGCGGCGATCAGGGATGCGGTGGTGCTCGACGTACTCACGGGGCTCTCCGTTTCCGCCACCACGAGGGCTCGTGTCCCGGCCGTCACGAACCTCGCGGCCACTGTCCATTTCTGGCCTTACGAGTGCTTTGCGGCCCCTTCCTATCGTTGCTCGCATGGTGGACGCGGGACCATGCGCCGTCGGCGCGCCCGGTAGGCTGATCGACGGGCCGTGACTGGCGCGCTGAGATGGACCAACCATCGGGGAGCGGCCCCCTGGACCAGACCGCGTCCAGACCGAGTGCCGTGCGCCTGGGCCGTACCGTGAACGCTGCACACGACGTCCGGAGGTCCCCATGTCAGCCGAGCCCCTCTCCACCGAGTCCACCGCCTTCCGTGCCGCCCTCGACGTGATCCGCGCCGTCGAGCCGCGCGTGGCCGACGCCATCGGCCAGGAGGTCGCCGACCAGCGCGAGATGCTCAAGCTGATCGCCTCCGAGAACTACGCCTCCCCGGCCACCCTCCTCGCGATGGGCAACTGGTTCAGCGACAAGTACGCCGAGGGCACCATCGGCCGCCGCTTCTACGCCGGCTGCCGCAACGTCGACACCGTCGAGTCCCTCGCCGCCGAGCACGCCAAGGAACTCTTCGGCGCCCGGCACGCCTACGTCCAGCCCCACTCCGGCATCGACGCCAACCTCGTCGCCTTCTGGTCCGTCCTCGCCGCCCGCGTCGAGGCCCCCGCCCTGGAGAAGGCCGGCGTCCGCCAGGTCAACGACCTCACCGAGGCCGACTGGGCCGAGCTCCGCCGGGCCTTCGGCAACCAGCGCATGCTCGGCATGTCCCTGGACGCCGGCGGCCACCTCACGCACGGCTTCCGCCCGAACATCTCCGGCAAGATGTTCGACCAGCGCTCCTACGGCACCGACCCCTCCACCGGCCTCATCGACTACGAGGCCCTGCGCGTCTCCGCCCGCGAGTTCAAGCCGCTGATCATCGTCGCCGGCTACTCCGCCTACCCCCGTCTCGTGAACTTCCGGATCATGCGCGAGATCGCCGACGAGGTCGGCGCCACGCTCATGGTCGACATGGCCCACTTCGCGGGTCTCGTCGCCGGCAAGGTCCTCACCGGCGACTTCGACCCGGTCCCGCACGCCCAGATCGTCACCACCACCACCCACAAGTCGCTGCGCGGCCCGCGCGGCGGCATGGTCCTGTGCGACGACTCCCTCAAGGACCAGGTCGACCGCGGCTGCCCGATGGTCCTCGGCGGCCCCCTCCCGCACGTCATGGCCGCCAAGGCCGTCGCCCTGGCCGAGGCCCGTCAGCCCGCCTTCCAGGACTACGCCCAGCGCATCGTCGACAACTCCCGCGCGCTGGCCGAGGGCCTGATGCGCCGGGGCGCGACCCTGGTGACCGGCGGCACCGACAATCACCTCAACCTGATCGACGTCGCCTCCTCCTACGGCCTCACCGGCCGCCAGGCCGAGGCCGCGCTCCTCGACTCCGGCATCGTCACCAACCGCAACGCCATCCCCGCCGACCCCAACGGCGCCTGGTACACCTCCGGTATCCGCATCGGAACCCCCGCCCTGACCACCCGTGGCCTGGGCACCGGCGAGATGGACGAGGTCGCCGCCCTCATCGACCGCGTCCTCACCACCACCGAGCCCGGCACCACCAAGTCCGGCGCCCCCTCCAAGGCCGCTCACGTCCTCGACTCGAAGATCGCCGACGAGATCTCCCGTCGCGCCACCGACCTCGTGGCCGGTTTCCCGCTGTACCCGGAGATCGACCTGGGCTGACCCCCAATGACGATCAACCGAGGCCTCACATGCTCTCAGGCTCAAAGGTCCAGGTCGATCAACTCCTGACGTGGTTCCTCCCGCGGCGGTCCGGCTCCCGGCCGGGCCGCCGCGCGGCGTATCAGCAGCGTCCCACCGACGCCGGTCACGAACCCGACGGCCAGTCCCGCCACCGCCCACCCCGTATCCCCGATCACCGAGCCTGGCCGAGCCTCGACCGTCGGGGCCCCGGCGAGCTCGTCCTCCGACACGCCGACCAGCTTTTCCAGATCCAGCCGCTCGAAGACCGAACGCGGTGCCCGGTGCCAGCGGATGTCGTCGTCCTCCAGCTCCGGCGCGAGATCCGACCGCACCCAGGGTGTGCCGTCCTCGGCCACGAACAGCTGGTCCTGCCGCTGAACGGCGACATCCCCTCCGGGCGGCCGGTTCGTCTGCGGCCAGCCACCGACCCCGGTCAGTCCCCAGATCACCGTGATCCGTATCGGCGGATGACGCCCCTCGGCCCAGTCCTCCGGCACCCGCTCCGTGCCGACGTAGGCCGGCTGCAACAGCTGCCAGAGGCGGGCGAAGGGCTGCTCGCCCGAGCGCGTCGCCGTCGTCCGCCCCTCGCCGCCCGCGACGACCATCGCCACGTCGGGCACGTCCCGCCCTTGCGCCGGGGCGGCCAGGGCGGTCGCCGCCGTCCCCCACAGGACCAACACCGCCGACACCGCCAGCAGCAGCGTCAGCCGCACCCCTCCACCCGGGTGAGCCTTCATACGTCCCGCAGCTCCTGCCTCGGCCCCGGCTCGCCCCGCAGGCGGTCCAGCGACAGCCGCGTGGCGAAGGGCCGCAGGAGCAGTGCCAGCACCGCTCCGGCCGCCGCGCCCGGCAGGGCCCACCACCAGTCGGTGCCGTCATCCGACCCCGACCCCGACCCCGATCCTGGCCCTGCCCCCGCCCGGGCCGTCTGCTCCTCGGCTGCCTCGCCCGTCCCGGCCGTCTCCCACGCCGGTGGGAAGATCGCCGCCCTTCCCTCGCCCGAGACCTTGCCCATCAGGCCGAGCCCCTTGAGCAGGGCGCGCAGCTGGGACGGATGCTCGGCACGGTGCCAGGTGCCGTTCGTCGTGCTGTCCAGGTTCGCCGACGTGTGTATCCAGACGTGCGGTCCCTTGTGGGCCGGGTAGACCCGGTCGAGGCGCCAGGGCGTCACGTCATGGACCATCCAGGTGACGTTGATCTGGCGGGCCGCCGTCAGCCCGGCCTCGGGCGGCTTGTCGCGGGTGCCCTTGCCCGGTGTGCCGAGCAGCTGCTCCAGCTCCCCGTACTCCTCGTCCGAGTAGTACAGCGCCGCCGTCTCCGTGCTCTCCGGGGAGACCAGGAGCACGCTCGTCGGTCCTCCGGCCGAGGCGGGGGACGCGGCGCCCCACAGCAGCAGGGCGAGGGCCGTCGTCAACGCCCCCGTCAGCGCAGTGAGTTCACGACACCGGACCCTCCGACCCACACGCCCGCGTGACCGGCCTTCCCGGCTGCCGACCTCATGTCCCCACATCCGAACCCCCAACCCGAACGATCCCCGTGCGGCGCGTCCCCGAGCCGCGTGTCACTTCTGGTACACCGCCCGACCCGACTGGGTTCCCACCCCGCACCAACTATTTCGAAGAGGCTTTGGACGGCCGGCCGAGCGACCGTGCGACCTCCACCGCGCGCTCCTTCGATCCCACGCCTTCCAGTCGCAGCGTCACGGTCTCGCCGTCGGCCGTGTCGCCCCCGTCGGCCGTGTCGGCCCTGTGGGTCCACAGCAGCGTCGGACCGGCCGTCCGCTCCTCGCGGGTGTAGCGCTCCCCGCTCGCGTCCACCAGCCAGAACGTCAGCAGGTGCGGTCGGGGGAACCACAGGGCCGGATCGGACCCGGCGCCGTTCGGTGTGTCTGCGCCCAGCGAGATCCACTCCGGGTGTTCGCGCACCGTCTTGGCAAAGCCGATGTCCAGGCTCGCCCGCCGCTCCTCCAGCCGTATGGTGCGGCCGTCGTCCCGCCAGCACAGGCTCACCACGAACCGTCCCCGCGGCTCACCCGTCACCGTGACCGTGTCCGGCATGCCGAGCTCCTCCGGGACGAGCGGCTCGAAGCCGGCCCGGCGCTCCGCCTGGGCGAGCGACACGGAGCGGCCGCAGCCCGGGACCTCGGCTCCGGGGGAGGGGACCGCCGACGGGTCGTACCGCACCTCGACCCCGGCGAAGTCGAACCAGTCGAGGACCGCGGCCCGCACCGGAGGCGTGAGCACCAGCACCGCCAGCAGACCGCACAGTGCCGCGGTCAGCGAACGCCACCGCACCCGCGCCCAGCGTCGCACCGCCCGCAGCCGCTCAGCGGCGCCCGGCGGCTCGGCCACCGGAACCGGCACGTGCTCGGCGAGCAGCTGACCCAGCACCCGCTCGACCATCGTCTCGGCGCCGGCCGCCGCGCCCGGCGCGTCCAGCGACCGCCCGAGCGCCCGCAGCTCCTCGGGCAGCCGGGACGCGTCATCATGCCCGCCGCGATCACCGGGGCCCCGGCCGCCGGCGCGACCGCTGCCCCCGGCGCCGTCCCGTCCGAACGCACGCTGCCCCTCGCTCCCGTACGCCTCCCGTCCGTCGCGGTCGCCGTCGTACGGCTCGCGTCCGTCACCCATGCTCATCACCTCCTTCCCGAGGCTGAAAGTCCGGCAGCAACCGCCCCAGCTTCCGCAGCGCGCGGTTCAGCCGGGATTTCACCGTGCCCCGGGGCCAGCCCAAGGCCTGGGCGGTCTCGGACTCGTCCATCTCCAGGAGATAGCGGTAGGTGACGACCAGGCGATGCTCCTCGCTCAGCTTCTCCAGGGCGGCCTGGAGCGCGGCACGGCGCTCTATCTCCAGCGCCGCCATCGCCGGGTCCGCCGATTCCGGTATCAGAGGCTCCGCCTCCACGAAGGCCGCCTCACGCCCGGCGAGCGTGCGCTGACGGGCCGCCGTACGCACTGTGTTCCTCGTCTCATTGGCGACGATCGCCAGCAGCCAGGGCTTGAACGCCGAACCGTCCTTGAACCGGCCCAGCGAGCAGTACGCCTTGACGAAGGCCTGCTGCACCACGTCCTCCGCGTCCGCACCCGCCCCGAGCGCGGCGGCCGCCCTGAGCGCGATGCCCGTATGAGCCCGCACCAGCTGCGCGTACGCCTCCGGCTCTCCGGCGCGTACGCGTGCGATCACCGCGGCCTCATCGACGATGCGGCCCCCCTCCCGCGTCCTCACACCTTTGTTACACCGCGGAGGACGGATCGGTTCCCATCTGTTTCCCACCAGTTCCGGACCGGCCCCCGGGACCTGAGAGAATGGTGAGCATGGCCTCTGACCGACCCCGCGTGCTCTCCGGAATCCAGCCCACCGCAGGCTCGTTCCACCTCGGCAACTACCTCGGCGCCGTCCGCCAGTGGGTTGCCCTCCAGGAGTCCCACGACGCGTTCTACATGGTCGTCGACCTGCACGCGATCACGCTCCCGCAGGACCCCGCCGACCTGCGCGCCAACACCCGGCTCGCCGCCGCCCAGCTCCTCGCGGCCGGCCTCGACCCCGAGCGCTGCACGCTGTTCGTCCAGAGCCATGTCCCCGAGCACGCGCAGCTCGCCTGGATCATGAACTGCCTCACCGGCTTCGGCGAGGCGTCCCGCATGACCCAGTTCAAGGACAAGTCGGCCAAGCAGGGCGCGGACCGGGCGTCCGTCGGCCTGTTCACGTACCCGATCCTCCAGGTCGCCGACATCCTGCTGTACCAGGCCCACGAGGTCCCGGTCGGCGAGGACCAGCGTCAGCACATCGAGCTCACCCGCGACCTCGCCGAGCGTTTCAACGGCCGCTTCGGCCAGACCTTCACCGTTCCGAAGCCGTACATCCTCAAGGAGACGGCGAAGATCTACGACCTTCAGGACCCGGCGATCAAGATGAGCAAGTCGGCGTCCACGCCGAAGGGCCTCATCAACCTGCTCGACGAGCCCAAGGCCACCGCCAAGAAGGTCAAGAGCGCGGTCACCGACACCGACACCGTGATCCGCTACGACGCCGCGGACAAGCCGGGCGTCAGCAACCTGCTCACGATCTACTCGACCCTCACGGGTACGGGAATCGCGGAACTGGAGCAGAAGTACGAGGGCAAGGGCTACGGTGCGCTCAAGACGGACCTCGCCGAGGTCATGGTCGAGTTCGTGACGCCCTTCCGGGAGCGCACCCAGCAGTATCTGGACGACCCGGAGACGCTGGACTCGGTCCTGGCCAAGGGCGCGGAGAAGGCGCGTGCCGTCGCCGCGGAGACGCTCTCCCAGGCGTACGACAAGGTGGGCTTCCTGCCCGCCAAGCACTGAGCCCGCGGCACGGCACACGGCCGGCACACGGGCGCACCACCGCACAGCGCTGCACATCACTACGGTTGCGCCTGCCCGCGCTACGTCCGTAGCCGTACAGTCGATAGCCGAATGGCCGAATCAGCGGCCATTCACGCTCAGCAACAGGGCATGAGCTCACAACAGGACGAGCCGTTCGCGAGGGGCGAGCTCACCGACAGACGACAGGAGACGACGTGGGGACCGTAACGATCGGTGTGTCGATCGCGGTCCCGGAGCCTCACGGCAGCCTGCTCCAGGAGCGGCGCGCGGGCTTCGGCGACGCCGCGGCTCACGGCATCCCCACACACGTCACACTGCTGCCGCCGACCGAGGTCGACGCCGAGCTGCTGCCGGCGATCGAGGCACACCTCCTCGAGGTCGCGGCCGCCGGGCGCCCCTTCCCGATGCGGTTGTCCGGCACCGGTACCTTCCGGCCCCTCTCGCCGGTCGTCTTCGTCCAGGTCGTCGAGGGCGCCGAGGCCTGCACCTGGCTCCAGAAGCAGGTCCGCGACGCCTCCGGGCCGGTCGCGCGCGAGCTGCAGTTCCCTTATCACCCGCATGTCACGGTCGCCCATGGCATCGACGAGGAGTCGATGGACCGCGCCTTCGAGGAACTCGCCGACTACGAGGCCGGCTGGCCGTGCACCGGCTTCGCCCTCTACGAGCAGGGCGCCGACGGGGTGTGGCGCAAGCTGCGGGACTTCGCCTTCGGGGGGCCGGTGGTGCCTTCGCAGGCGGGGGCGGTGGAGCGCGGGTCCATCCCAGCGAATTAGCTCCGCCGGTTGGGTCAGGGGGTGGGTGCCGCGTTCGGGTTGATTGTTGTCCGCGGCGATGTTGGGGGCTGGTCGCGCAGTTCCCCGCGCCCCTGAGGGGGTTGTCGTCGGGGGAGGCCGCCGCCGCGCGGCGGAAGCGCATATCGATACAGTCCCGCGCCCCCGAAGAGGTGCTGTCGAACCGGGGGACTAAAAGGGCAGCCTTCGGAACAGGGATCGTGGTGTGTGGCGTAGGGCTGACATCACCAGGCGGAGGGGGCCGGGGACCCACACCGTCTCCGAGTGGCGCCGTAGGCCTGCCTCGATGGCTGTCGCGACCGCTTCCGGGGTGGTGGCCAGGGGAGTCTCCTCCAGGGTGGCGGTCATCTTGGTGCGGACGAAGCCGGGGCGTACGAGCATGACGTGGACGCCGGTGCCGTGCAGGGCGTCGCCGAGGCCTTGGGTGAAGGCGTCGAGACCGGCTTTGCTGGAGCCGTAGATGAAGTTGGCGCGGCGGGCGCGTTCGGCGGCGACGGAGGAGAGGACGACGAGGGAGCCGTGGCCCTGGGTCTGGAGGGCGCTCGCGCTGACCAGGGTCGCCGAGACGGCGCCCGTGTAGTTGGTCTGGGCGACCCGTACCGCGCTCATCGGCTCACGTTCGTCGCGTGCCTGGTCGCCGAGGATGCCGAAGGCGAGCAGCACCATGTCGATGTCGCCCTCGGCGAAGACCTTGCCGAGCACGGTCTCGTGGGACTCGGGGTCGAGGGCGTCGAAGGCGACGGTGTGCACGTCGGCGCCGAGCGCGCGCAGTTCGGCGGCGGACTGCTCCAGGGCGGGCGACGGGCGGCCCGCGAGCCACACGGTGCGGGTACGGCGCGCGATCATGCGGCGGGCGGTGGCCAGCGCGATCTCGGACGTACCGCCGAGGACGAGCAGGGACTGGGGGAGGCCGAAGGCGTCCTTCACGACAGCTCCTAGGGATCCGATGGGTTCTACAGGGCGAGGCGGCGGGCCAGGTCCGACACGAAGACCCCGCGCGGGTCCAGTTCCGCGCGCAGCGAGCGGAAGGCGTCCAGGCGTGGGTACATCGCGGCGAGCAGCTCGGGCCGCAGCCGGGAGTCCTTGGCGAGGTAGACGCGCCCTCCGGCCGTGGCCACCTCCTCGTCCAACGCGTCGAGGAGTGCGCCGAGGCCGGGCAGGGCGGCCGGGATGTCCAGGGCCAGCGTCCAGCCGGGGACGGGGAAGGAGAGCCAGCCGGGGTCGGCGTCACCGAAGCGCTTGAGGACGGCCAGGAAGGACGGGCAGCGGTGCTCGGAGATACGCCGTACGACGCGGTGCAGGGTCTCCTCCTGGCCGTGTCCGACGACGAACTGGTACTGCACGAAGCCGCCCCGGCCGTAGATCCGGTTCCAGTGCGGCACACCGTCCAGGGGGTGGAAGAAAGTGGTGAGCTTCTGCAGTTCGCCGGTACGCGCGTGTGGCGCCCTGCGGTACCAGAGCTCGTTGAAGCAGGCCACGGTACGGCGGTTCAGCAGGCCTCCCGGGAGGAAGGCGGGCGGCGCCGGCAGGTGGGAGGGGCGGAAGGCGAGCGGGTCCCTACGTGCGCGCGTGCCCTCGCGCAGGGCGTCCAGGGGCGCGTGGTCGCCGCGGGTGAGCACCGCGCGTCCCGTCGTCGCGCCGCGCGCCAGCAGGTCGATCCAGGCCACCGAGTAGCGGTAGTGGTCGTCGGTGGCGGCCAGGCGGGCCATGAGGTCGTCGAGGTCCCGCGCGCGTTCGGTGTCGACCGACATCAGCGAGGTCTCCACCGGCTGGAGTTGGACCGTGGCGGTGAGAATCACGCCGGTCAGGCCCATGCCGCCGGTGGTCGCGTCGAACAGGGGCGTGCCGCGGCGCACGGTGCGGATCTCGCCGTCGGCGGTGAGGAGTTCCAGCGACAGGACGTGGCGGGAGAAGGCACCCGAGACATGGTGGTTCTTGCCGTGGATGTCGGCGCCGATCGCGCCGCCGACCGTCACCTGGCGGGTGCCGGGTGTCACCGGCACGAACCAGCCGAGCGGGAGCAGCACCCGCATCAGCCGGTGCAGCGAGACGCCCGCGTCGCACGAGACGGTGCCGCCGTCGGCGTCGATCGCGTGGATGCGGTCCAGCCCGGTCATGTCGAGCACCGCGCCCCCGGCGTTCTGCGCCGCGTCCCCGTACGCCCGTCCCAGGCCCCTCGGGATGCCTCCGCGTGCCCCGCAGCCCCGGACGGCGGCCGCGGCCTCCTGGTACGTCCTGGGACGGATCAGACGGGCGACGGTGGGGGCGGTGCGGCCCCATCCCGTGACGGAGACGGTGTCGGCAGGCATGTCGGCGACCGTAGCGCCCGTTTGTGTGTGATCAGTTATGAAACATCCCTGCTCTCCCCGAAATGGGTGATTAATGGGATGTCGCTCAATATTGCCGTAATTCTGGCTGTGTCGGCGTGAACAGTGAGTCCACATGGACCACCTCGACGACATCGATCACCGAAGCCTCCGGGGTGCGGACCGCCGAATCCTTTCGGCGGTCCATGCCCGTAGCAGCGACCCGCGCGTCGCCACCGCCGCGCGCGCCCTGTCCCGGCTGGGCGAGCACGGCACGCTGTGGCTGGCGGCGGGGCTCGCGGGGGCTGCCGTGGACGGCGGTCGGCGCGGCGCCTGGTTGCGCGGGACAGCGCTCACCGCCGGTGCGCACCTGGTCAGCATGGGGGTGAAGAGGGTGGTGCGCCGCCCGCGCCCCGCACACGTCCAGCCCCTGGTGCCCACCCTCGGCCGGCACTCCTTCCCCAGCTCCCACGCGGCCTCCGCCACCGCCGCAGCCGTCGCCTTCGGTGCACTCGGCGCGTACGCGATCCCGCCGCTCGCCGCCGCGATGTGCCTCTCGCGCCTGGTCGTCGGCGTGCACTACCCCTCCGACGTGGCGGCGGGCGCGGCGCTCGGGGCACTCACCGCGCGGATCGGGGCACGCTGGATGAGGAAGGGGGGCGCCCATGGCTGAGACCGCGCCCCTGGCGAGTGCCGCGCGCATCAGGGAAGCGGCGCTGCACGCACAGCGCACGCCCCCGCGACGGCCCGTACCGCCACCCCGCAAAGGCGGCCCCGGCGCGCTGCTGAAAGGTCTCGTCAAGACCGCGCGCCCCAAGCAGTGGGTCAAGAACATCCTGGTCATCGCCGCCCCGGCCGCCGCAGGCCAGCTCTTCTCGGCCCATGCCCTGACCCAACTCGCCCTGGTCTTCGCCCTCTTCACCGCCTGCGCCGCCGCCGTCTACCTGATCAACGACGCCCGTGACGCCGAGGCGGACCGCGCGCACCCCGTCAAACGCCGCCGCCCGGTCGCCGCCGGACAGGTCCCCGCACCGGTCGCGTACGCCGTCGGCGGCGTCCTGGCCGCCCTCGGGCCCGCCGCCGCGGCCTGGCTGACCTCGCCCGCCGTCGCGGTCCTGCTCACGGCGTACATCGGCATGCAACTCGCGTACTGCGTCAGCCTCAAGCACGTCCTGGTCGTCGACCTCGCCGTCGTCACCACCGGGTTCCTGATGCGGGCGATGGTCGGCGGGCTCGCGCTCGGCATCCCGCTGTCGCGCTGGTTCCTGATCACCACCGGGTTCGGGGCGCTGTTCATGGTGTCGGCCAAGCGCTACTCCGAGGCCGTGCAGATGACCGGGAAAGCGGGCGCCACGCGCGCGTTGCTCACCGAGTACACCACCGGCTACCTGCGCTTCGTCTGGCAGCTGGCGGCCGGCGTCGCCGTCCTCGGATACTGCCTGTGGGCCCTGGAGGAGGGCGGCGACCCGCACACCGGCGTGCTGCCCTGGCGGCAGCTGTCCATGGTCGCCTTCACCCTCGCGATCCTCCGGTACGCCGTCTTCGCCGACCGCGGCACAGCGGGCGAACCCGAGGACGTCGTCCTGCACGACCGCGCCCTCGCGGTCATCGGCCTGGTGTGGCTGGCGATGTACGGGCTGGCGGTGGCCAATTGGTAGCCACGCGCGCGTGGCGCGGCCGCCGGGAAGCCGTCAACACACGCGCGTGGGGCGACCGACGCGAACTCCTCGGCTTCGCCACCGCCGGCCTCCTCGCCTACGCCGTCGACCTCGCCCTGTTCACCTGGCTGCGCGGCCCGGCCGCCCTCGACCCCCTCACGGCCAAGGCCCTCTCCTTCGTCGCCGGCTGCACCGTCGCCTACGCCGGGAACGCCCTCGGCCCCTACCGCCACACCAGGCCCAGGGGTCTGCGCCCCTACGCCGTCTTCTGCGCGGTGAACGTCGCCGGAGCAGTCGTACAACTCCTCTGCCTCACCGTGAGCCACTACGGTCTCGGCCTCACCTCCCAGCGGGCGGACACCGTCTCCGGAGCGGGAATCGGCATGGCGCTGGCTACCGCGCTGCGGTTTTGGGGCACCCGGACATTGGTCTTCCGCGCGGAGGGCAGAGTCGGATCATGGACTGGCTGAAGAAACTCCCCGTCGTCGGGTCCACGGTGACCCGGCTGATGACCACGCACGCGTGGCGGTCGTACGAGCGCATGGACCGGGTGAAGTGGACACGGCTGGCCG
Organism: Streptomyces sp. NPDC028907; assembly: GCF_055564995.1. Lineage (NCBI taxonomy): Bacteria > Bacillati > Actinomycetota > Actinomycetes > Kitasatosporales > Streptomycetaceae > Streptomyces > Streptomyces sp. NPDC028907. The sequence goes on along the minus strand of NZ_JBVHVE010000006.1, from coordinate 212,907 downwards.
CCGCGATGACGTTCACCAGCTTCGTCGCCCTGTTCCCGCTGCTCACCCTTGCCGCCGCGATCGCAGCCGCGACCCTCAGCCAGGACCAGCAGAACAAGCTGGAGGACAAGCTCACCGACCAGGTGCCCGGCATCTCCGACCAGCTCGACATCAACGCGCTGGTCCAGAACGCCGGCACCGTCGGCCTGATCGCCGGTGCCGTCCTGCTGTTCACCGGTATCGGCTGGGTCGGCTCCATGCGCGAGTGCCTGCGCGCGGTGTGGGAGCTGCCCGACGACGAGGAGAACCCCGTCCTGCGCAAGGCCAAGGACGCGGGCGTCCTGGTCGGGTTCGGCGGCGCCGTACTCGTCACCCTCGTCGCCTCCGCCGTCGCCTCCGCCATGGTCGGCTGGATCACCCGGCAGCTGGGCATCGAGGAGGGCGGCTGGGGCGGGATCCTGCTGCGGATCGCCGCCTTCCTCATCGCGGTACTGGCGGACTTCCTGCTTCTGCTGTACGTCCTGACGCTGCTGCCCGGGGTCGAGCCGCCGCGCCGTCGGCTGATGGTGGCCGCACTGATCGGCGCGGTCGGATTCGAACTGCTGAAGCTGCTGCTCAGCGGCTATATGCAGGGCGTGGCCACCAAGAGCATGTACGGCGCGTTCGGCGTGCCGGTCGCCCTGCTGCTGTGGATCAACTTCACCGCGAAGCTGGTCGTGTTCTGCGCAGCCTGGACGGCGACGCGGGGCAAGGAGACCGAACTCGCCGACCGCTCCGAGGAGTCCGCGGAGACGGCCGACGAGCCGGACGAGTCGAACCGGTCGCAGGACGAAGGCCGGCCCGGGAAACCGGAACTCAGGAACGGCCCCGACGGCGCACCAGGTCGGGCAGCGGCCACCGGCGGTTGATCAGGAACGCGCCTGTCGCGAGCAGCACCACCAGCCCGCCGGTGATCCCGATCGCGATGCCCATGCCGCTCGAACCGCTCGCCGCCGACGCACCGACCGCCGGCTCGGCGGACTTCTCGGCGTCCCCGGCGCCACCGGCCTCCCCGGCGTCGTTCGCACCCGGCTGGGCGCTGGCCTGCGCGGCGCCCTTGGGGGCGACCAGCTCACCCACCGGCTGCACCTTCCCGGCCGCCGCGAAGCCCCAGTCGAAGAGCCGCGCGGTCTCCTTGTAGACCTCGTTGTGCTCGCTCTTCTCCGGGTTCATGACCGTGACGAGCAGCACCTTGCCGTTCCGCTCGGCGACGCCCGTGAAGGTGGCGCCGGCATTGGTGGTGTTGCCGTTCTTGACGCCCGCGATGCCCTGGTAGACGGGGACGTCGCTGTCGCCGGACAGCAGCCGGTTGGTGTTCTGGATCTCGAAGGACTCGCGGACCGACTTGCCCTTCTTGTTCTTCGTCGTCGCGCCCGGGAACTTGGCGGTGACGGTCGAGCAGTACTCGCGGAAGTCCTTCTTCTGGAGCCCGGAACGCGCGATCAGCGTCAGGTCGTACGCCGACGAGACCTGCTCGGGAGCGTCGTAGCCGTCGGGCGACACCACGTTCGTGTCGAGGGCCTGGAGCTCCTCGGCGTGCTCGTTCATCTCCTTGACCGTGTTGTCGATGCCGTGGTTCATCTTCGACAGCACGTGCACGGCGTCGTTGCCGGAGCGCAGGAACACCCCGAGCCACAGGTCGTGGACGGAGTAGGTCTCGCCCTCCTTTATCCCGACGAGGCTGGAGCCGGACCCGATGTCGGCCAGGTCGGACGGGACGACCTTGTGCTTCATGGTCTTGGGGAACCTCGGCAGCACCGTGTCGGCGAACAGCATCTTCATGGTGCTCGCGGGCGGCAGCCGCCAGTGCGCGTTGTGCGCGGCGAGCACAGCGCCGGACTCGGCGTCGGCGACGATCCAGGAGCGGGCGGTCAGGTCCTTGGGCAGCACGGGGACACCGGCCGCGAGATTCACCTGGGTGCCGGCCTGTCCCAGCCGCTCGCCGCCCACGGTCGACATGTTCGCCGGGGGAGTGGCCGAAGGGCTCGTACTCGGTGACGGCTTGGGGGCCGCGAAGGAGACGGGCGCGGTCAGCGCGAGGGAGGACACGACGGCGGAAGTGACCAGCAGGGCGCGCCTGGCGGTCTTCTTGGGTGCGGGCACGACGGAGAACGTACATGCCCTACCCATGGAAGTCCCGCTTCTGCCCCCACCCCGCTCGGAGGACCGGACCCCGGGCGGTGATACTGAACGCATGAAGCTCAGCCGCCCCGTCTCCTGGTTCCTGCTCGCCTTCGGGGTGTGGAGCTGGGTCATCTGGGTCACTTTCGTCAAAAATCTGATCAAGGACAGCAGCGGGCTCGCGTTCGACGACGGTCACCCGACGGCGTACTTCTGGGTGCACCTGCTGCTCGCCGTCGTCTCCTTCGTATTGGGGACGGTCGTCGGGGTCATCGGGTTGCGCGGAGTGCGCGCACTGCGCCGGACGTCATAGGAACTCGGCCAGGACCCGGGACGTTCACCCGGCACGCAAGGGAAAGGGAACGTCGGCGTGGTCATCGTCTTCGCGCTTGTCGCACTGCTCGTGGTGTCCGTCCTGGTGGCGGGCAACTGGTGGATGTGGCGCCGCCTGTTCCGCGACACGACCCGCGGCCCCGGGTTCGTGCGCCGCACGGGCGTGGTGGTGATCGCCGGCGGCTGGGCCCTGACGGTCGGTGCCCTCGTCGCCGAGCGCGCGGGCGCGCCCTTCTGGCTCCAGCAGGTCCTCGCCTGGCCCGGCTTCATGTGGCTGGCCCTGTCGATGTACCTCATGCTGGGCGTGCTCGCGGGTGAGGTCGTACGCCCGCTGCTGCGACGGTGGCTCGAGCGGCGGGCTCGTGCGGGGGAGGCCACGTCTGAGCCGGCACCGGCGGAAGGCCCGGCGCCCACGCCCGTTCCGGCGTCGGCCCCCACGGCCGGCTCGATCTCGTCGCCCGCCACCGGCGCGACCTCGGCTTCCGCGACCGCCACCGGCGCGACAGCGGTTTCCGCGACCGCCACCGGCACAGCGTCCCCGACGGCCTCGGCCCTCTCCGCCGACCCGCTCTCGGCCCTCGGGGCCGATCCGTCCCCGGCGTCCCAGAGCGACCCCACCTCGGCATCCGGCCCCGTCGACCCGTCCCGCCCCCTGGCCACCCCCACCCGCCGTCTTTTCGTCTCCCGGGTCGTCGCCGGTGCCGCCGCCGCGGCCGCCGTGGGCACTGTCGGCTACGGCACCTACGGCGTCGTCAGAGGCCCCAAGGTCAAGCGGGTCACCGTCCCGCTGGCCAAGCTCCCGCGCGCGGCACACGGTTACCGGATCGCGGTCGTCAGCGACATCCATCTGGGTCCGGTCCTGGGCCGCGGCTTCGCGCAGAAGGTCGTCGACACCATCAACGGCACCCAGCCCGACCTCATCGCGGTCGTCGGCGACCTGGTGGACGGCAGCGTGAAGGACCTCGGCCCGGCGGCGGCCCCGCTCGCCCAGCTCCGGGCGAGACACGGCGCGTTCTTCGTCACCGGCAACCACGAGTACTTCTCCGGCGCCGAGCAGTGGGTCGACGAGGTACGCCGCCTGGGCCTGCGCCCACTGGAGAACGCCCGGACCGAACTGGCCCATTTCGACCTGGCCGGTGTCAACGACATCGCGGGCGAGAGCGAGGGCCAGGGCCCCGACTTCGCCAAGGCCCTCGGCGACCGGGACAAGGCACGCGCGTGCGTGCTCCTCGCCCACCAGCCGGTGCAGATCCATGACGCCGTCGACCACGGCGTCGACCTCCAGCTCTCCGGCCACACCCACGGCGGCCAGCTCTGGCCGGGCAACCTCATCGCGGGCCTGGCCAACCCGACCGTGGCCGGACTGGACCGCTACGGCGACACCCAGCTGTACGTCAGCCGGGGCGCCGGCGCCTGGGGACCACCCACGCGCGTGGGCGCCCCGTCGGACATCACGGTGATCGAGCTGGCGTCCCGTCAGGCCTGACCGCCCTCACCGGCCCGGCCGCCCCGCGACTGTGGACGGCCTGCGAAACCTGCTGGAAACGCCCGTAGGTAAGTTCTTTCCCATGTCGCCAGAAAGCCCTTCCCCCTGGTGAAACAGGTGTGATTAGGTGTGCCCGCCACTTAGGGGAGTGGCGGATGTTCACCAATTCACTGCTCATGTGGGGGCCCGTGAAGGGCCGGGGAGAGGGCACACCCATGCGTTCGATTCGCATGCGGATTCTCGCGACGCTGCTCGTGCTGGCGGCCGTGGGAGTAGGCGGCTGGCAGTTGTTGCCATCGCAGCAGGACGAGAACAGGACCATCACGGTCGGCACGACGGACGCCGTCACGTCGCTCGATCCGGCCGGCGCCTATGACGCCGGCTCCTGGGCGCTGTTCAACAACGTCTACCAGTCACTGCTGGCCTTCGAGCCGGGTGGCGTCGCACCCGAGCCGGACGCGGCGCAGAGCTGCGGTTTCGCCGGCACCGACCTGAAGACGTACCGCTGTGAACTGCGGGAGGGGATCACCTTCCCGAGCGGGCGTGCCATGACCGCGCAGGACGTCAAGTACTCCTTCGACCGCGTCAAGCGGATCAAGTCGGACGTCGGCCCGTCCTCGCTGCTGAGCACCCTCGCCTCGGTGAGCGCGAGCGGCCGTACGGTCACTTTCCGGCTGTCGTCGCCCGACGCCACATTCCCGCTCAAGGTGGCCACCGGGGCGGGCGCCATCGTGGACCGCGAGAAGTATCCGGCCGACGCGCTGCGCACCGACAACGCTGTCGACGGCACCGGCCCGTACACCCTGACCGCGTACACGAAGGAGAAGGAGGCCGTCCTCGCCCCGAACACGCGGTACAAGGGGGCCGTCAAGGGCACCGGCCGCCCCGTCGAACTGCGCTACTACACCGACGCGGACGCCCTTGAAAGCGCCTGGAAGGCGAAGCGGATCGACGTCGCCACCCGGACGCTGCCGCCCGAGGTCCTCGCCGGACTGAACACCGCCGACCCTGGCCAGCGTGTCTCCGAGGCCGACAGCTCCGAGATCCGCAACCTCTACTTCAACACCCGCGAGGGCTCGCCGCTGCACGACGTCCGGGTCCGGCAGGCCATGGCCTGGCTGATCGACCGCGAGCGGCTGGCGGCCACGGTGTACAAGGGGACCGTCGACCCGCTGTTCTCGCTGATCCCGACGGGCATCACCGGCCACACCACGTCGTTCTTCGACACCTACCCCAAGCTGAGCGCCGCCAAGGCGCGCGTCCTGATCAGCGAGGCGGGCGTGAGCCTGCCCGTCCGCTTCACCTACGGCTATGGCGCCGGCCGCGGCGCCGGAGCCGAGGAGGCCGCGGAGATCAAGCGGCAACTGGAGGCGACCGGCCTGTTCAAGGTGACGGTCAAGGGCTACGAGTGGACCGACTTCCAAAAGCGCTGGGCGAGCGGCAAGCTCGACGCGTACGCCGTCGGCTGGGTCGCCGACTTCCCCGACCCGGACACCTACGGCGGCCCGCTCGTCGGCACCGACGGCACCATGAACACCGGGTACAGCGACAAGACCGTGGACCGGTTGATCACGGCCAGCCAGAAGTACGCCGACCGCAGCGAGGCCACGAAGGACTTCCGCCTGCTCCAGGAGGCCGTCGCCCGCGACGTCCCGGCCATCCCGCTGTGGCAGGCCAAGGAGTACGTGGTCGCCAGCGAGGAGGTCGGCGGCGGCCAGTACCTCTCGGACGGCACCGGTGTCTTCCGGCTCTGGCGCCTCACCTGGATCTGACGTCGGTCGGCAGGGTGACGGTCACCTTCAGACCCTCACCCTGCGCCGAGTCCACCGTCACCTCCCCGCCATGGGCCTCCACCACCCCCTGCACGATCGCCATGCCCAGCCCGCTGCCCGCACCTCCGCCGGCCCGGAAGAACCGGTCGAAGACGCGTGCCGCGTCCTCCTCGCACAGTCCAGGCCCCTCGTCCTCGACACACAGCCGGACCACACCGTCCGCCCGCTCCACCCCCAGCCGCACTGCCACGTCGGCGGGCGTGTGCGTGCGGACGTTGCTCAGCAGATTGCCCAGCACCTGGCGCAGCCCCGACTCGTCGGCGTGCACGAGCAGCGCCCCGTCCGCGCTGACCGCGATCGGCCGCTCGGGCTGCTGCACCCGCAGATCCTCGGCCGCCTCGCGCACCAGACGGCTCAGGTCGACGTTGCGGAACCGCAGTTCGGGCCGCTGGTCGAGCCGGGCGAGGGTGAGCAGCTCGTCGACGAGGCGTCCCATGCGGTCGACCTCGCCGTTCATCCGGTCCCAGGCCCGTCTGCGCTCCGCGGCGTCGGTGAGCATGCCCTTGTCGTACAGCTGGAGATACCCGCGTATCGCGGACAGCGGCGTGCGCAGCTCGTGCGAGGCGTCACCGACGAAGCGGCGCAGCTGGGCCGTGCTGCGCTCGCGCGTGCGGTACGCCGACTCCACCTGGTGGAGCATGGAGTTGAGGGCCACCCGGAGCTGTTCGACCTCCAGGGTCGGGTCGCGGCTGGACGGGACGCGCCGGGTCAGATCGCCCTCGGCGATGGCCGACGAGGTCTCCACCATGTCCTCCAGCGGCCGCATCCGGCGGCGCACGCTGAACATGGTCAGACAGCCGAGCAGCGCCAGCAGCGCCGTCCCGACGGCCAGGTCCATCCGCAGCGCCTTGCCCATGCCCTCGTGCAGGCCCTCCGTCGGCATGGCGATCAGCACGATCGTGCCGTCCGAGAGCCGCGCGCCGACCATCCGATGGCGGTCGCCCTCGACCCGTACGTCCCTCGGCTCCTCGTCGGCGGTGAGGGCGACCGGGTCCTTCGCGGCCGCGGCGAGCGAGTGCTGGCGGGGCGTCGGCTTCAGCGGTCCCAGGGCCACCGGCTTCCCCGCCGAGTCGACCGCGACGTACACCATCGTCGGGCTCGGCAGCGGGTCCGTGTCCGTGGCGCCGTCGCCGGTGAACTTGTCCAGCGCGATGCCCAGTTCGCTGAGCGACTCGATCTGCTGGAGGGTGAACCCGGCGTTCCCCAGCGTGGTACGCGCGCTCTTCAGCTCGGTGTCCACCTTGTCGAGCAGATAGAACCGCGCCGTCATCAGACTGACCGCGGTCGCGACGACGATGCCGACGGCCAGCAGCGCCACGTTCGTCAGCGTCAGCTTGCCGCGCAGCGAGTGGACACCGCGCCGGCGCCGGAAGCGGCCGAGGACCCTGGGTACCCTCATGCCAGCCCGTATCCGACGCCCCGCCGTGTGGTGATCACCGGCGGTCCCAGGGCGTCCAGCTTGCGCCGCAGGTAGCTGATGTAGGTCTCCACGACGGTCGACTCGGGCGGTGTGTGCTCGTACTGCCAGACGTGGCGCAGGAGTTGCTCCTTGGGCACGATCCGGCCGCCGTTGCGCACCAGGAAGCGCAGCAGCGCGTACTCGGTGGGGGTGAGCTCGACGGTGCGGCCCGCGCGGCGCACCGAGTACGTCGACTCGTCCAGCTCCAGGTCGCCGTAGCGCAGGGGCGGCCGCTGCGGCAGGACGTCGGCCGGTCGCGTGCGGCGCAGTACCGCGGTGATGCGGGCGACGACCTCGTCGATGTTGAACGGCTTGGTGATGTAGTCGTCGCCGAAGCCGAGGGCGCCGACGATCTCGGCGGGCGAGTCGCGTGCGGTGAGGAAGACGAGCGCCAGGTCGGGCCGCCGCTCGCGCAGTTCACGCCCCAGCGCCCGGCCGTCGCCGTCGGGGAGCATGACGTCGAGCAGCGCCACGTCCGGCCGGGTGCGCTCGGCCAGGGCGAGGCCCTCGCGGACCGTGCCCGCGATCATGACCTCGAACCGGTGGTAGCGCAGGGCGATGGCGAGGACGTCGGCGATGCTCTCCTCGTCCTCCACGACCAGCACGGTGCCAGAACCCGTCGTCATGCCCCCAGTATCGGCGGGGCCACTGACAGTCGGGCGGGTTCGCCCTTTGGAGTTCCTTGAGAGTCATGGCCGTCGCCTGCCACGCGCGCGTGCCGCGCCCAATCCTGTTGCCCAGGACCTGGGGGGACCGACCGAACCGAATAAGGAGCGTTGAGCGTGGCGACATTGGCACGGTGGTGCTATCGGCACCGGCTGGTGGTCCTGTTGCTGTGGTTGGGGGCGCTGTTCGGCCTGGGCGCGGCGAGTTCCGCCGCCGGCACGAACTACGCGAACGTCTTCTCCCTCCCGGACACGGACTCCGCGACGGCGTACGACCTGATGGAGAAGGCCTTCCCGGAGCGCGCGGGCGACACCGACACGGTGGTGTGGAAGGTGGACGACGGATCGGTACGGGACGAGTCCGTACGGTCCCGCATCGAGCCCGCGCTGGCGGAGATCGGGCGGATGCAGGGGGTCGGTGAGGTCACCGGCCCGTACGTGGCACAGGGGGCCGCGCAGATCAGCCGGGACGGGCGGATCGCGTACGCCCAGATCACGTTCACCGAACAGGCGAACGCCGTCCCCATGCAGCTGATCGAGGACGTCGTCGACACGGCGCGGGCCGCCGAACAGGGCGGTCTCCAGGTCGAGCTGGGCGGCCAGGCCATCGCCCGTACCCAGGAGCCGCCGCAGGGCACGGCGGAGGCGGTCGGCATCCTGGCGGCGGCGGTCGTGCTGTTCCTCGCCTTCGGTTCGCTGTTCGCGATGCTGCTGCCGATCGTCGTGGCCGTCGCGGGCGTCGGTACCGGAATGATCGCCACGATGCTGGTGAGCCACGTCACGGATGTGCCCGAAGTGGCTCCGCTGCTCGGCTCGTTGATCGGCCTCGGCGTGGGCATCGACTACGCCCTGTTCATCGTCACCCGGCACCGGCGCGGCATCCTGCGCGGGATGAAGCCCGAGGAGGCGGCCGTGACCGCCCTCAACACCTCCGGCCGCGCGGTGCTGTTCGCGGGCGGCACGGTCTGCATCGCGCTCGCCGGGATGCTGGTGATGAACATGCGGTTCCTCGACGGCGTCGTCGTCGCGACCTCGCTCACCGTCGTCCTGAGCGTGCTGGCCGCGATCACCCTGTTGCCGGCGCTCCTCGGTCTGCTCGGCATGCGGGTGCTCAGCCGCCGGCAGCGGCGCCGGCTCGCCGCGGCGGGACCGGAGCCGGCGGAGGCGAGCGGACCGGCGGCGCGCTGGTCGGCGTATGTCCAAAGGCGCCCGCGGCCGATCGCGGCGCTGGCCCTCGTCGTCATGGCGGTCCTCGCGATCCCCGTGCTGTCGCTGCGTCTGGGCGCCACCGACCAGGGCAACCACCAGGAGTCGACCACCACCCGGCAGGCCTATGACCTGCTCGCCGAGGGCTTCGGGCCCGGCGTCAACGGCCCGCTCCAGGTCGTCGTCGACGGCGACGCCCCCGCGGGACTGGTCGACGGCATCCGCGCCACCGAGGGTGTCGCCCAGGTGGCCGCCGTCCCGCCCACGAACGGCGTCACGGTCATCCAGGTCGTACCGACGACCTCGCCCCAGTCCGAGGAGACGGACCGGCTGATCGACCGGCTGCGCGACGACGTGATCCCGCGGTCGGGTGCCGAGGCCCATGTCGGCGGGGTGACGGCGGTCTTCAAGGACTTCGCGTCGGTGACCGGCGACCGGCTGCCGTACTTCGTGGCGACGATCATCGCGCTCGGCTTCCTGCTTCTGCTGGTGGCGTTCCGCTCGCTGGTGGTGCCGCTGACGGCGGCCCTGATGAACCTCATCGCCGCGGCCGCGTCCTTCGGCGTCCTGGTGGCGATCTTCCAGTGGGGCTGGGGGACCGAACTGCTCGGCATCGGCAAGGAGGGGCCGATCACGTCGTTCCTGCCGGTCATCATGCTGTCCCTGCTGTTCGGCCTCTCCATGGACTACCAGGTGTTCCTGGTGAGCCGGATGCACGAGGAGTGGGTCCACACGAAGGACAACGCGCGCGCGGTGCGCGTCGGCCTCGCGGAGACCAGCCGGGTCATCAACTCGGCGGCCCTGATCATGATCTGTGTGTTCAGCGCGTTCGTGCTGAGCGGCGACATGGAGGGCGCCATGGCGGGCATCGGCCTCGCGGCGGCCGTCGCCCTGGACGCCTTCATCCTGCGTACGGCACTGGTGCCGGCCGCGATGCACATGCTCGGCAAGTCGAACTGGTGGCTGCCGGACTGGCTGGAGAAGCGGTTGCCGCATCTCGCGGTCGAACCCAGGGAGGAGCCGACGGTGACCGAGGAGGAGCCGGTCCCGGCGGGCCGGGCGTCGGTCGTCCACGGCTTCATCCGCACCGCCGACGGCGACCCGGTCGACGGCGCGGCGGTGACGCTGCTGACGAAGGGCGGGCGCCGGCTCGACGGGGTGACGTCCCTGGCCGACGGCTCGTACATCGTCTCGGTGCCGGCGCCGGGAACGTATCTGCTGGCGGCCACCGCCGAGTCGTACGGGTCCCGGGCGGCCCAGGTGGTCGTGGCGGACGGGCCGCTCGTGTACGACGTCGAGCTGGCCGACGGTGAGGTGGAAGCCGTCAACTGACGGTCACCGGAGGCATTTCAGGGGCGCTCGTCATCGGCGGGCGCCCCCTGCTCGTCCTCCCGCGCGCCGGCTTTCCCTTCTGCCTTGCCTCCCGCCTTCCTGCCCGTCCTCTCCTTCGCCGGATCCGGCAGCGCGTTCGTCATCCCGGGCAGGAAGTCCGTGAACAGCTCGTGCACCTCGCGCACCAGCGGCCGCAGCACCCGGAACCGCGCCAGCGCGACACCCCGCGCGGTCAGCCGGGCGCCCCGCTCGGCCAGCCGGTAGCTGCGCTCGCGGCCCTCGGTGCGGTCGAAGATCCAGTACAGGACGAGCCCCATCTGGGAGAGCCACATCAACTCCGGCAACACGTCCCGGAGCTCCTCGGGCACCTTCGTCCTCGTCGCGCCCGCCAGCACCTGCCGATGGATGTTGATGGCCTCCACGCGCGCGTGCTCCGACTCGGCCGAGAAGGGGCTGAGCGGACTGTCGGGGTCGGCGGCGTTCTTGAAGAACTGCACGGCGAACTCGTGGTACGGCGTCGCGATGTCCAGCCACACCTTCAGCACACCCGCGAGACGCGCCTCCAGGTCCGTCTCGCGGGCCAGGACGTCCCGGATCGCCGCCTGGTGCTCGGCGGCGATCCGGTCGTAGAAGCCCTGGATCAGGTGTTCCTTGCCCTCGAAGTAGTAGTACGCGTTTCCTACGGAGACCCCGGCCTCCTGGGCGATGGCCCGCATCGTCGTCTTGTCGTAGCCGCGCTCCTGGAAGAGCCGCATGGCGGTCTCCAGGATCAGCGCGCGGGTCTGCTCGGACTTGCTGGGCGCGTCGCCCTGCTCAGGGCTGTCGTTCTTCGAGGGCACGGAACGAGAGCCTAACGAGTGGTGATTCGGCCGACGCTCAGGAGGTCTGTGCCGTCTGGTACAGGTTCTGGGCGTCGGCGCCGAAGTACGGGCCGTACATCCGGTTCGGCAGGAAGTTGTACTTGAAGCTGTTCACCGAGGACAGCAGACCCTTGCCGGTGGCCTCGTCGAACTGCGTGAACCAGGGGCCGCCGCTGGAGCCGCCCGTCATGTTGCAGTTCATGCCGTGGTCGTCGGAGAGCAGGAAGTCCCGGTTGGTGGTGCCGGAGCAGTAGATGAACTTCTCGCCGTCGTACGGGGCGGCGGCCGGGAAGCCGAACGAGTACATGCGCAGGTTGTAGCCGGTGTTGAAGGCCAGCCCCTGCCCGCCGACGACGTCCGTCAGCAGCTTGCCGTCCAGCGGGGCGACGACCGCCGCGCCGACGTCGTAGTTGATGTCCTCGCTCGCCGTCCACTGCGGGGTGGACAGAGTCTTCGACGCGGTCCAGCGGCCGTAGGGGGCCTGTCCGTCGTGGTAGCCGGGCACGAAGACCCAGTCGGTGTGCCAGGCGCCCTCCAGCTTCACGCAGTGGCCCGCCGTGATGACGGTGCTCTTGTTGGAGCTGGTGACGGCGTTGCCGGAACAGGACGCCGTACGGCCCTGGTAGGTGAAGAACACGCGGCCGGCCGTGGAGACGACCGCACCGCCGCCGGTCCACTGACCGCCGCCGTTCGGGAAGGCCAGCAGGCCGACGTCGGAGGCGGCCTTGCCGACCGCCCCGACGGCTCCGGCCACTTCGCCCGCCGGGGCGCTGGGCGCGACCTTGGTCGCGATGCCCTTGGCGGGAGCCGAGCCGCCGTCGACGTGGCCGTCGACGGTCACCAGGTCGAGCGGGGTCGCCGCGCGCATCCGTTCCGGTGTCCAGAACTCGCGGGCCTGCCGCTGTGCGTCGGCCGGGACCGAGCTGACGCCGGTCGAGGTGTCGGGCCTCGGCGCGGCGCCCGCCGGTGTGGCGAGGGCGCCCGCGGTGAGCAGCGCGGTGACGCCGATCAGGGTGCCGAGGAAGGGACGGGGTATGCGGGTGACGCCGGGTATGCCTCTCACGCGTACTCCTTCTGCGATGGGGGGACCGGGCGCCACCGGGTCGGCGCCGCCCGGCGGACGACAGACGGTCGATGCGAGTGCGGAGTGGAGAACCGGGAGGCAGAGTGCCAACCCGAGCCCCGTTTTGGAAGGGCGCCTGCCAAAACGAGGTTCGAAAGCGAGTCGTTCGGGACGAATTGGGTGCCTTGGCCGGGACCTGACGGCTGCTCGGCCCCGGCTTCACCCCGTGGCGCAGGAACCGCCCTCGCAGCCCGGCGCGTTGTACGTCCAGCCCCGACGCGGGTCGTACGCCCACCCGTCCCCGCGCCGATAGGCCCGCCCGCCCCACTGCGCCCCGCGCCACTTGGCGGCGGCGAGCACGGCACCCTTGGCGAGCCGCGCACCGGCCGGGGTGCTGAGGCGGTGCGCGAGTCCCCGGTGCTCGCGCAGCGCCCACAGCGTGACGATCCAGGCGGCCCCGCCCCGGTAGACCTGCCCCGCGTCGCCCACGACGGTGATCTCGTCGAGGGTGGCCGCGTGGTCGAGGTCGGGGTGGCGCCGCCGGGCCTCGTCGGACCCGGCAGGGACCAGCTCCAGCGGCACCAACTGCGGTTGCCGTACGAGCCAGTCCCGCAGGAAGGCGCACACCGAGCACTGGGCGTCGTAGAGGACGGTGAGCCGCCGGACCGCGACGCCGGTCACCTTGCCGGTTGCCGGCCCGCTCGCTGCCCCCGCCCCCGCCCCGACCGTCACGTCGGCCGCCCCGCCCGCTGCCGTGCCGGACACCCGCTCACGCCCCGGCCGACGGAGTGACCCAGCCCTGCGGTGCGACCGGCGGTACCTGCTCGCGCTCCATCACGCCGCGCCGCCGGATCTTGTTGAGCACGTAGACGTTGCCCAGATGCATCACGCCGAGCACGAGCAGCACCACGCCGAGCTTGGTCGACAGGGCCTCGAAGATCCCGCGCGTGTCGAGGACGGTGTCGTCGTCGCTCAGATACAGCGCGACGAAGCCGAGGTTGACGAGGTAGAAGCCGACCACGAGCAGATGGTTCACGGCGTCGGCGAGCTTCTCGTTCCCGCGCAGCACGTCGGCGAGGAAGATCCGCCCGTTGCGGCTGAGCGTGCGGGCGACCCAGACGGTCAGGGCGATGCTGACGACCAGGTAGATGACGTAGGAGATGACCGTGCGGTCCATGACGCCCCCTCTTCTTGAACGCGTTCAAAACGCTGACGAGGGAGACTGTAGACCCTGTCTTTGAACATGTTCAACTCAACGTCGGTGAGGCCTCCGTCACGCCCCCGGCCGGCGTGGCGTCACGGTCTGCGCCCGAGCTCCGGCCGCTTGGAGTAGTCCGTGAACCCGGTGACGTTCCCCCAGGGGTCGGCGATCTCGACGGTCCAGCCGGTGGCGCCGGAGAAGGGCTCGTCGAGCGGCTCGATGCCCGCGTCGCGCAGTGCCCGCGCCGCCATCCGGGCGTCCGGCACCTCCAGCCATACGCGAGGGGAGGGCCAGGGGGGAGACCGGTGTCCCATCGCGTCCTCGGCGCGCAGCAGGATGCCGGGCGTCTCGCCCCCGACCTTCAGCAGCGCGATCCCGGCCTCGTCGAGCCGGAATCCGACCGCGAACCCGGCGCGCTCGTAGAAACGGACGGCCTCGCCGAGGTCGCCGACCGGCAGTAGCACATGGTCGAACCCGAGCAGTTCGTACGACTCGTCATCTGACATGCCGTCAGAGTAAGGCGATGATCGGCCGGATCCGGTGATTGTCAGTGGCGGCTCGTACTGTCGTCGTCATGGGAATCGTGACGTTCGTCGACGAGACGACAAGCGGGGGCCGCAGCGACGGCTGGGGGCTGGAGATCGCCGAGGAGCGGCTCACCGTGCGCGAGCTGATCAGACGCCGGGTGTTCCAGGAGGTCGCCGAGTACAACGCGCGTGGGCCGGAGGTGTTCCAGGGGCTCGTGCGGCCGCGGGACGCCGAGCGTGTGCTGAACGGGTACGCGATGCGCACGCCCCGCCGGATGGACCCCGAGGCACAGACCGAGCGCGCGCTGAAGGCCTTCGCGGGCAACGGCTTCCTCGTGCTCGTGGGGGACCGTCAGGTCACCGGCCTCGACGACGAGATCGAGCTCGCGCTCGGCACCGAGATCACGTTCCTCAAGCTCGTCCCGCTGGTGGGTGGCTGATGGTCGCCTCGACGCCGGAACACGCCCAGCTGGTCGACGTCGCCCTCGCCCTGATCGAGGCCGAGGACGTGGAGCGGCTCGTCCCCGAGCTGCTCGGGCTCTTCGCGCTGACCGACGGCAAGTGGCGCCGGGACGGCCACAAGGTCGCCGAAGCCGTCTATGCCGCGGACACCTCCTTCCAGACACGCCTGCTGCACGGGCTGGCCACCCGGTACCACGAGCTGGAGCCCGGCACCGTCGGGCGCCGCCATGTAGTGGACCTGCTCAACAGCTTCCGGATGATGCGGGCCGCCACCGAGGGACAGCCGGCCGCCACGCGCGCCGCGCTGATCAGCCTGATCGCATACCAGGACGTCCATCACGACCCGGACGGGCTCGTCCGGCTCGTCGACCAGGAACTCGCCGACGGGCGGGAGCTGTCCGGCGAGTTCGTCGCCGTGATCCGCCGCTCGTGCCTGACCGTGTGGAACGGCAAGAAGCGTCTGGGGGATCTGGTGGCGCGGCTCGACGGACCACCGGTGAACCCGGGCGAGGCATGGTCCGACCAGGCCCTCGCCGAGGTGGCCGGGCTCGGCGACGACTGGCGGCGGCTCCTCGCCCACGCGGCCACCGCGACCAGCGCCCGCCCCTCCGCGAAATGGGACAAGACCGGCCGCGCGCTGATCGCGGCCTTCGACGCCGAGACGGGCGCCGACACCGACGCCGACGCCGACACCGACGCGGTGCGCGAGCGGCTGCTGTCCTGGCTCCGGCTGGCGGGCCGGCCGCGCACCAGCCCCCTGCTCGCCCCGCGCTACGGGCCCGACCCCAACGCCACCTACGACCCGTACAACGCCGACGCTCTGCGCGGCCTCGCCTGGCTGCTCTCCCTCCTGCCCGCCCACCCCGAGACCGCCCGCACCCTGGGCGCCCTGGCCGAGACGTCCCTGCGCAAGGTCCCGGGTCTCGGACCGGTGAACCCCAAGGTCGCCAACGCCGCGGTCATCGCGCTGGCCCGCATCGACGCCGAGGCGGCCCTCGCCGAACTGGCCCGCCTCGCCACCCGAGTCACCTTCAAGGGCACCCTCAAGGTCCTCAACACCGAGCTGGACGCCCGCGCGCAGGCGCTGGGCCTGGCCCGCGAGGAGGTCGAGGAACTGGCAGTACCGGCCTACGGCCTGACCGAGGTGGGCCGCTCGGAGCACCGGTTCGGCGAGGTCACGGCCCTGCTCGAGGTCCACGGCGCCAAGGCGGTGCTGAGCTGGCGCAACGCGAGCGGCAAGGCGGTGAAGAGCGTCCCCGCCGCCGCACGCCGCGACCACGCCGACGAGCTGAAGGAGCTGAAGGCGGCGGTCAAGGACATCGACAAGATGCTCACGGCCCAGAGCGAGCGCCTGGACCGCCAGTTCCTGGCCCGCCGCACCTGGCCGTACGCCGCCTGGCGCGAGCGCTACGTCGACCACCCCTTGGTCGGCACCCTGGCCCGCCGTCTCCTGTGGACGGTCGACGGCACGACCGTCGGGTACGCGGACGGCGAGCTGCGGACACTGGCCGACACACCGGTGACCGACGGGACCCGGGTGGAGCTCTGGCACCCGGTCGGCCATGAACCCGCCGAGATCGTCGCCTGGCGCGACTGGCTGGAGCGGCACGGCGTCACCCAGCCCTTCAAGCAGGCCCACCGCGAGGTGTACCTGCTGACAGACGCCGAGCGCGCGACGGCGACGTACTCCAACCGCTTCGCCGCCCACGTCCTGCGCCAGCACCAGTTCCACTCCCTGGCCGCGATCCGGGGCTGGCACAACAAGCTGCGCCTGGCCGTCGACGACGAGGCGCCGCCCGCCGTACGGGAACTGCCCCCATGGGGTCTGCGCGCCGAGTACTGGATCACGGGCGACGGCGGCGAGGACTACGACGACATCACCGACTCGGGCAGCTTCCTGCGTCTGCGCACCGACCAGGTCCGCTTCTACCCGATCGGCGCCCCGCACAACTCGGCGCACTGCTGCGGCGGTGAGTACCGCATGTGGCTGCGCGACGGCACCGACCCGGTCGAGCCGCTGCCCCTGACGGACATCCCGCCCCTGGTCCTCTCCGAAGTCCTGCGCGACGTGGACCTGTTCGTCGGCGTGGCGAGCGTCGGCAACGACCCGACATGGCAGGACGGGGGCCCCGACGGACGCTTCCGCGAGTACTGGACGTCGTACGGCTTCGGCGAACTGGGCGCGAGCGCGGAGACCCGCCGGGGGCTGCTCCAACGCCTGATACCGCGGCTGAAGATCGCCGACCGCTGCACGATCGAGGGCCGCTTCCTGCATGTGAAGGGCGAGCGGCACACGTACAAGATCCACCTCGGCTCGGGCAACATCCTCATGACCCCGGACGACCGGTATCTGTGCATCGTCCCCAAGTCCGACGTGGCCGCTCCGCAAGCCGGTTACCTGCCGTACGAGGGCGACCGGATGCTGGCGGTGATCCTCAGCAAGGCGATGATGCTGGCCGACGACACGAGGATCACGGACCCGACGATCCTGAGTCAGTTGTAGCTGCCGGGCGGCGAAGGCGGCCGGAGAGGCTCAGCTGCCCTTCGGCCGGCCTGCCTTCAGGACCTCCGCGACGTCGAGGGTGACCTGTGCCCCGATGGAATCGGGCAGGGTGACCATGGCCGTCAGCGAGATGTCGTCGTGCGGCTGCTGCCCGACAGCTGCTGTGGACATCGGTGCCTCCTGTGGGTGGTGCCGAGAGCATCATCGTAGGCCGAGCACAACCGGTGTGCCTGAACGATCACGTTCACCCGAACGGGTGTCCGCACACCAGAGGGCCCCGCTCCCACCGGAAACGGGACCCTCACAGCAGTACCGCACAGGACCTCAGAAGCGGCGCGTGATCAGCGCCTTCTTCACCTCGGCGATGGCCTTCGTGACCTCGATACCGCGCGGGCAGGCGTCCGTGCAGTTGAAGGTCGTGCGGCAGCGCCAGACGCCGTCCTTGTCGTTCAGGATCTCCAGCCGCTGCTCGCCGGCCTCGTCACGCGAGTCGAAGATGAAGCGGTGCGCGTTGACGATGGCGGCCGGGCCGAAGTACTGGCCGTCGTTCCAGAACACCGGGCACGAGGAGGTGCAGGCGGCGCACAGGATGCACTTCGTCGTGTCGTCGAAGCGCTCACGGTCCTCGGCCGTCTGGAAACGCTCACGCGTCGGCTCGTTCGTGTCCTTCGTGATCAGGAAGGGCATGACGTCGCGGTACGCCTGGAAGAACGGCTCCATGTCGACCACGAGGTCCTTCAGGACCGTGAGGCCCTTGATGGGCTCGACCGTGATCGGCTTCTCGGGGTTGATGTCCTTGATCAGCGTCTTGCAGGCGAGGCGGTTCTTGCCGTTGATCCGCATCGCGTCGGAGCCGCAGATGCCGTGCGCGCAGGAGCGCCGGAAGGTCAGCGTGCCGTCCAGGTCCCACTTGATCTTGTGGAGGCCGTCGAGGACGCGCTCCTTCGGGTCGATCTCCAGCTGGAAGTCTTCCCAGGTCGCCTCGGCCGAGACCTCCGGGTTGAAGCGGCGGACCCGGAAGGTGACCGTGATGTAGGGAGACGCGGCGGACTCGGCCTCCACCTTGTCCATAACGGGGGTAGCCATCAGTACTTACGCTCCATCGGCTGGTAGCGGGTCTGGACGACCGGCTTGTAGTCGAGACGAATGGACTCCGTGCCGTCGTCGCCGACCTCGCGGTACGCCATGGTGTGGCGCATGAAGTTGACGTCGTCGCGGTTCGGGTAGTCCTCGCGGTAGTGACCGCCGCGGGACTCCTTGCGGGCCAGGGCGGACACGGCCATGACCTCGGCCAGGTCGAGCAGGTTGCCCAGCTCGATGGCCTCCAGCAGGTCCGTGTTGAACCGCTTGCCCTTGTCCTGGATCGAGACGTTCCGGTAGCGCTCGCGCAGCTCCGCGATCTTCTCGACCGCCGTCTTGATGGTCTGCTCCGTGCGGAACACCATGACGTTGGCGTCCATGGTCTCCTGGAGCTCCTTGCGCAGGGCCGCCACGCGCTCGGTGCCGGTGGAGGTACGCAGCCGCTCGACCTGCTCGATCACCAGCTCCGCCGGGTTCTCCGGCAGCTCCACGAAGTCGGCCTTCTGGCTGTACTCCGCGGCCGCGATGCCGGCCCGACGGCCGAAGACGTTGATGTCCAGCAGCGAGTTGGTGCCGAGGCGGTTGGCGCCGTGCACGGACACACAGGCGACCTCGCCGGCCGCGTACAGGCCCGGAACCACGGTGGTGTTGTCGCTGAGGACCTCACCCTCGACGTTCGTCGGGATGCCGCCCATGGCGTAGTGCGCGGTGGGCTGGATCGGGATCGGGTCCGTGTACGGCTCGATACCGAGGTACGTCCGCGCGAACTCCGTGATGTCGGGCAGCTTGGCGTCCAGCTGCTCCGGCGGAAGGTGCGTGAGGTCGAGGTAGACGTGGTCGCCCTCGGGACCGCAGCCGCGGCCTTCGCGGATCTCCGTGTAGATGGAGCGGGAGACGACGTCACGGGACGCGAGGTCCTTCATGACCGGCGCGTACTTCTCCATGAAGCGCTCGCCGTCCTTGTTGCGGAGGATGCCGCCCTCACCGCGGGCGCCCTCCGTCAGCAGGATGCCCATGCGCCAGATGCCGGTCGGGTGGAACTGGAAGAACTCCATGTCCTCCAGCGGCAGACCCCGGCGGTACACGGCCGCCTGGCCGTCACCGGTCAGCGTGTGCGCGTTGGACGTCACCTTGAAGAACTTGCCGGTGCCGCCCGAGGCGTAGATGACGGCCTTCGCCTGGAAGACGTGGATCTCGCCGGTCGCCAGCTCGTAGGCCACGACGCCGGCCGACCGCTTCACGCCGTCGACCTCGGTGATCAGCTGGTCCAGGACGTAGAACTCGTTGAAGAACTCCACGCCGTGCTTGACGCAGTTCTGGTACAGCGTCTGGAGGATCATGTGGCCGGTGCGGTCCGCGGCGTAGCAGGACCGGCGCACCGGCGCCTCGCCGTGGTTGCGGCTGTGACCGCCGAAGCGGCGCTGGTCGATCGTGCCGTTCGGGGTGCGGTTGAACGGCAGGCCCATCTTCTCCAGGTCGAGAACGGAGTCGATGGCCTCCTTCGCCAGGATCTCGGCGGCGTCCTGGTCGACCAGGTAGTCACCGCCCTTGACCGTGTCGAAGGTGTGCCACTCCCAGTTGTCCTCCTCCACGTTGGCGAGCGCTGCGGCCATACCGCCCTGCGCGGCGCCCGTGTGGGAGCGGGTGGGGTAGAGCTTCGTCAGCACGGCGGTACGGCTGCGCTTCGTGGACTCGATGGCCGCGCGCATACCGGCGCCACCGGCGCCGACGATGACGGTGTCGTACTTGTGGATCTTCATGGTGGTTGCCTCAGCCCCGTGCCTAGCGGATGTTCGGGTCGAAGGTGAAGATCACCAGCGTGCCCAGCAGGATGGTGAACACCGTGGCGGTGTAGAGCAGGCCCTTCAGCCACAGACGGGTGTTCGCGCGCTCCGCGTAGTCGTTGATGACCGTGCGCAGGCCGTTGGCGCCGTGCAGCATCGCGAGCCACAGCATCAGCAGGTCCCAGACCTGCCAGAACGGCGAGGCCCAGCGGCCGGCCACGAACGCGAAGCCGATCTTCGACACGCCGCCGTCCAGCACCAGCTGGATCAGCAGGTGACCGATGACCAGGACGACCAGCACGACGCCGGACAGGCGCATGAACAGCCAGGCGGCCATCTCGAAGTTGCCCCGCGTGGACTTCGGGGTCTTCTTGGTGCGCTTGCGCGGGGCCTCGATGTAGGGGGCCGGGTTGTCGACGTTGTAGAGGGACTCACCCTCGACCGGGCCGATACCGGTGGCGGTCTTCTCAGTGGTGGACATACGCGTCAGCTCCCGAACAGTTCCTGAGCGGCGTGGCCGAGAACGGGGTAGATCGCCCCGAGCATCAGCACCAGCCAGAGGCCGACGACGGACCAGAGCATCTGCTTCTGGTAGCGCGGGCCCTTCGACCAGAAGTCGACGGCGATGACGCGCAGGCCGTTGAGCGCGTGAAAGAGGATGGCGGCGACGAGGCCGTACTCCAGCAGCGCGACGATCGGCGTCTTGTACGTGGCTACGACCTTGTCGTAGTCCTCGGGAGAGACACGGACGAGAGCGGTGTCCAGCACGTGAACGAACAGGAAGAAGAAAATGAGGACGCCGGTGACTCGATGAGCCACCCAGGACCACATTCCTTCCCGGCCGCGGTACAGCGTTCCAGCCGGCACGGAAGTTCCTCCGGGAGCGGGGATTGGGGCCAGCCGGCTTGTGCTGTCGGTCGGGCCCGGCCGGGTACGGTCCACCGGCCCTCAGCATCGTATCCGCGTTGCGCTGCGCGGCTTAGCGGGGGTCTGGGTATGTGATCAAAGTGGCACGCGGATGGGTGATGTGCGGCTAATGGGGTGGGTCGGTCTGTTTGTTGCCGAGCGAGGCGCCGTTTGGGCTGGTCGCGCAGTTCCCCGCGCCCCTGAGGGCGCGTACCAGCCGTCCTTTGGCCAGGCGCCGGAGCTCCTCTGCCGTCAGGACCCGTTCGTCGTCCGGATCGTTTGCCAATCGAGACCGGATGGCGTGAAGTACGTGGTCCAGGGCCTCCGCCGGCGCCAGATCGTCCAGGTAGATGACGAATACGTGCCCGAACTTGGCCTCGTATGCGGCATTCGCTGCATTAAGTGCTGTATGGGCCGCTCCGTAGATCCCCTCCGGCAATGCCGGCAACGTTTCTGCCGCCAGCGCCTCCGCCAGATCGCCCGGCGTCAGGTCGTATGCCGCCTCGTCGGACGCGGCCAGCAGGGAGTCGACGTCCGGGTACGGGCGGTGGCCGGCGAGGCGCTCGACCCAGCGGGGGCTGCGCAGGCAGTCCATGAGGAGCGCGCGGGCGTCGTGGGCGGGCGCGCTGTTGAAGGCGTCCAGGACGGTGGGCAGGGACGGTATGGCGACTCGGCCAGGAAGGTGTGTGGGCGTCACGTGGTTTCGACAGGGGATTCTGGGGCAGGAGTGGCGCCACGTTACCGAGTGTGGACGTGACGTGTCCGACGGATGCCCGAATTTCAGTCGAACGGGAGAGTTTCGGAACGCTCCCTGGACGGCGGGCCGAGCTCTCCTGGCCTAGGTTGGCGATGTGAGCCAGCACAAGCACAGGCGTCGGGCCCCGGCCCGCAGGGCGTTGAAGCAGACATGGGTGCTGATCGTCGCCGTGGTGGTCGTGACGGTCGCGGCCGGGGTGAGCCTCGGGCTCCTGGCCACCGGCGACGACGGCGAGTCGGCCGGATCGGAGCAGCGGCGGTCCGCCCCGGGCATATCCGAGGCCGCCTCTCCCTCCGCACCGAGACAGGCGCCCACCCCGACACCGTCACCCACCCGGTCGTATCCGCTCTCGAAGGCCCCGAGCACCATTCCGGCCGTCACCTCCCACACCGCGGCGCGCGGGCCGGGCTGGCGTCCCGTGAAGGGGGAGCGGGTCGTCGTGAACGACAAGGGGCTCGCCGACGAGGGGCGGCTCATCGCCGGTGAGCTGGGGCTGACGTACGCCGGTGAGAAGGACGACGTGCGGGCCGGGGACGTGCGGCTGGCGCTGAACGGCGACGAGGGCGCGGATCCGGAGTCGTACTCGATGACCGTGCGCGGGGGACGGGTGACCATATCCGGGCCCGGCCAGGCGGGGGTCTTCTACGGGACCAGGACGTTGAAGCAGGAGGTCCACGACGGGGGTACGGCGCCGGAGGGCGTCGTGCGGGACGCGCCGGCCAAGCCGGTGCGCGGGTTCATGCTCGACATCGCGCGCAAGCACTTCACCGCGGACTGGATCGAGGACCGGGTGCGGGAGCTGGGGGACCTGAAGTTCAACCAGCTGGGGCTGCACTTCTCCGACGACCAGGGGTTCCGGATCGAGTCCACCTCGCATCCCGAGATCGTCTCCCAGCAGCATCTCACCAAGGCGCAGGTCAAGAAGATCGTCGAGCTGGCCGAGAGCCGGCACATCACGGTGGTGCCCGAGATCGACTCGCCGGGGCATCTGGGGGCCGTCATCGCCGCGCACCCGGATCTGCAGCTGCGCAATGTGAACGGGGTCGCGACGCGGGGCGCCGTGGACATCTCCAAGCCCGAGTCCGCCGAGATCGTCGACGACCTGCTGAACGAGTTCGCCGGACTCTTCCCCGGGAACCAGTGGCACCTCGGCGCCGACGAGTACCAGGCGCTGGTCGTCTCGAACCCCGAGGCGTCCTACCCGCAGCTCGCCGCCGCCGCCCGGGAGGCCTACGGCTCCGGCGCCACCGTCGCCGACCTCGCCACCGGATGGCTCAACGACCGCGCCGCGACCGTCCGCGCCCACGACCGCACGCCGCGGGCCTGGAACGACGGGTTCTTCCGGAACACCTCCGTCCAGCCGGACAAGGACATCCAGGTGGCGTACTGGACGGGCAAGGAGATCGGCGCGCGGGTGCCGCTGGAGTACCTGAGGGAGGGGCGGAAGGTCATCAACTACAACGACGAGTTCCTCTACTACGTGCTCGGCGAGCCGCAGACCTTCGTCTATCCGACCGGTGAGCGCATCTACCAGCAGTGGACGCCGCGGGTCCTGCGCGGGACGACGGCCGTACCGGCCACGTACGACGACCAGATCCTGGGCGGGTCGTTCGCGGTGTGGTGCGACCTGGCGAACTCGCAGACGCAGGCCCAGGTCGCGGACGGCATCAGGATGCCGCTGCGGGCGACCGTGCAGAAGCTGTGGGACTCCGGTGAGCCGAGGCTGTCCTGGGCCGAGTTCAAGGCGCTCGCTGACCGGCTGGACTGAGCCGTGGATTGGCCGATACGGCTGCGAACTCCCGTGCGACTGTGGTGTATTCGGCCCGAGCCGTACCGAAGAGCCGGGGGGAACCGGAAATGGGTTACTGGGGGTACTTCGTCGTGGGCCGCGGGGAGCGGCCGCTGGCGGAGCTGGACGCGCTGGCCGGCGCCGAGGGGATGACCCTGCGCGAGGAGGCGCCGGACGGCTGGCAGGTGTGGGAGTACCCGAACGGGGAGGGGGACGTCGGGAGCATGAACGCCCTGGCCGGCGAGACCGGGGCGCCCGCGCTCTTCGGATACGTCATGGACAGCGCCTCGGTGGTGGTGGAGGCGGCGGCGCCGGAGAGCGGGGCGTGGACGACCTGTCTGGCGCGGGGCGCGATGGCCGGGTACCTGGGCGCCGGCGACGAGGGGCTCACGCTGGAGGACTACTTCCTCGAACCCTCCGACGCCGCCGAACGGGCCGTCGTCTGGGCCGCCGAGGCCGGGCACGAGGTGAACGCCGAGTCGGTGATCGACGTACTCACCTCTGAAGCGGATCCTTTGGCCGAAAACCTCTTCTTTCGGCTGCTCGACCGGCTCGGTGTCGTGCCCCTGTGACACTCGTGGGCCGTTGCACGCAGTAAGGGGAGGTGTGGGCTCCGTTAGGGAAGGGGCCTGCCAGGGGCCTGTGCGGGGACCCCGACCCTCGTGACTGACCCGCTTAGGGAGGCGTGGATGAGCCTGGTGGAACTGATCGCTCAGGCCGACGAACGCGGACTGGCCGCCAGCGGGTTGGCTTGTTTGGATCGGTGTGTGCCCCTGCTGGGCGGTGACGACGAGGTCCTGCGGCCGCTCTGGGCGAACCTCGCGGCCGGCGGGGAGCCGACCGCGTGGGGCGAACTGCTGGAGCAGGTACGCGGAAAGCTCGGCGTCGCCGAGATCGTGGACGACGAGGGTGTCGAGGACGAGGCCGCCCTGCTCGCCCGGCGGATGCTGGCCGCCGCCCCGGCCGTACGGTCCGCCACCGAAGCCCGGATCTGGGCCGACGCCTGCTCCGTCGCCTCGCTCCAGGTACACCGGCTCCTCGACCCCGCGGAGGACGACGCGACCTCGGCCGGGGCGCTGCCCGAGGAGCTCGGCTCGGTGCGTGCGGAAGGGGTTCCGGTGGAGGGACGTACGGCGGGCATGTCGCCGCTCGTCGCCGCCGAACTGCGGCGTCAGATCAGCGTCCTGGAGATCCTCGCCGGGCATGGCCCGGGCGGACTGCGCCGGGCGCTGGAGGTGTCGACGGAGGGGCGCCGGGTGCTGCGCGCCGTGGTGTCGCGGCGGGCCCGGGGCAGGGGCTGACCGGGGGCCCTGCCCCGGTTCGTCAGACCAACAGCCACTTCACCACCGCGTCGCCGTAGTCGGCCGTCTGCGCGTAGAACGCGGTCAGGTCGCGATGGGTCGCCGCGAAGAGGCCGCGCACCTCGGTCTCCGCGTCCGTCGCGGCGTACGGCCGCAGCAGCTTCGTGCGTGCGTGGCGCCACAGGTCGTCGAAGTCGGCCGCCTTGAGATACCCGGCGACCCCGGTCACCTGGGCCGCGGTGAGCATCAGGAACGGCGGCAGGGGCGTCTCGGGGTGGAAGACCGGGCGGCCGCCGAGGACCACGTGGGTGCGGGGGCCGTCCGAGGCGTGGTTCGGGGGGATGCCGGAGTAGAGGAGCTCGACGTCGCCGTACTGCCGGTCGAGCACCTCCTCGCGATGCCGGCCGATCCGCTCCCGCACGGTGTCCCAGTCGTCCTCGAACAGACGCTGGAACCAGGTCGCGCTGTTGCGCAGTGCCGAGGGCGGCACCGCTCGGAGATGGAAGTACATGCTCATCAGTGACTGGAGCGCACGGGAGCGGCGAAGCGTCACTCCCGCGTAAACCCGATGTCTGAGGGAGTCCTGTGACTGTCATGGGGTGGACGTGGGGCGGTCCTGCACCGGTCCCGGGCACCCCCCGGATCCGCGTGACGAAACGCAGTTCGGCCACGCTCTCCAGGATGTGACGACTCAAGCGGAGACCAGGCCCTCAGCCGCGAGCAAGCCGGTGCGGTGGGCGGCGGACGCGGTGGCGACGATGCGCGAGGGAGCGCGGCTGCGACTCGACTACTCGGCGCAGAGCCTGTGGCGGGTCGACCGGATGATCGAGGAGCTGCGCCGCGAACGGACCCCGTACGCGGCCGTGGAGAACACCCTGCGCGCTCTCGGCGCGTACGCCGGTGAGGTGATCGCCCGTCAGACCGGCGCCGAGTGGTGGGCGACGGGCGGCGACCACTGGATCCGCACGCCCGACGGGCGGCTGTGGGACCCGATCGACGAGGCGCGGCGGTGTTTCGCGGGCGACGGGTCGCTGAGGTTGCTGTGCCGGGACGCGACGAGCGGCTAGAGGTGTTTCGTGCCCCCGGGTACGGCGGGTGTTCTGCACCCTCCCGGGTACGGCGGCCGTCGGGACATGATCCGGCCGGGACCCCGTGAATGGGCGGGGTCCCGGCCGGATCAGCTGTTCTCGCCGGTCACGGCGTCAGCGTCTGGCCCAGATGGGCGCCCGCCGGAGTGCCCAGCGTCGTCCTGCTGTAGATCGCCGTCTGGCTGAAGCCGAGGCCCGTGCTGTTGCTCGGGAGGTACATGAGGAACCCGTTGGCGCTGTCCTCGCCCTCCACACCGAACGTCAGGTCCGCGCGGCCGTAGCCCGACAGATCCGTCAGTGACACCGCCGAGCCGAACAGGTCGCCGGACTCCGCGCCGCCGGGGACGCCGGACGTCTCCTGCGAGATGCCGGTCGAGCCGGAGCCGGTCAGCCCGGACGAAGTGCCCTTGAGGAGGGTCGCCATGCCGGCGTTGGAACAGTTGACGCCAGAGCGGGCGAGGTCCTCGCCGGGTGAGCCGACGAGGGCGTCCGCATAGCCGTCGGCGTTGTAATCGCCGACCGACACCGAGCCGCCGAAGTCGTCCCCGGCCTCGTTGCCGCCCGGAACGTAGGCCGTGTTCTGGTGGATCGTCTTCATCCCGGTGGTGGTGAAGCCGCTCGACGTGCCGAACAGCATCGTGATCTGACCGCCCGTCACGGCCCCGGACTCGGCGACGTTCGGCTGGCCGATCACGATGTCGTCATAGCCGTTGCCGTTGACGTCGCCCGCGGCGATGGAGCGGCCGCCCTTGACGGAGATCACGCCGACCTTGGTGAGGCCGGCCGCCGAGCCCGCGAAGCGGACCACACGGCCGATGCCGCCGGTGTCGCGGTAGTTGAGCGCGACGTCGGCGTAGCCGTCCCGGTTGAAGTCACCGGTCGCGGCGTCCAGGTGGGCCACGGATCCGGTGGCCGCGGTGAGCGTGCCGGACGAGGTGGTGCCGCCGGTCAGCCGCACGTTCCAGTTGCCGCCCCGGCCGGTGCCGGCCGCGAAGACGTCCGCCTTGCCGTCGCCGTTGAAGTCGCCGACCGCCACCGTGGAGCCGAGCCTGGCCCCTTCCGCCGTGACACCGCCCGACGTGGTGTACCAGTCGCCGGAGTCGAGCCCGGGGCCGTACAGCACGGTGACCGCGCCGCGGTCCTGGCCGCTGCTGTCCTCGCCGGGCACGCCGATCGCCAGGTCGGCATAGCCGTCGCCGTTGACGTCGCCCCATGCGGTGGCCGCGCCGAAGTTGTCGCCTGCCTCGTGGCCGCCGGGGACGCCGGTGCTGTTCTGGGTGAGCGTCATCCTGGAGCCGGTGACCGGGCCGTCGACGCCGCCCGGCACGACGGTGAGCGTGCCGCCGTTGCTGAGCGCGCGGGGCGTGCCGGCGACCAGGTCGCTGATGCCGTCCCGGTTGAAGTCCGAGGTGGCCAGGGCGTGCGAGATGCCCGGCGTCTTGGCGACCTGGGCGATCCGGCCGAGCTGGGGGTAGAGGTTGGCGCCGGGGCAGGCCGTGGCGTTGGTGTCCCGGTGGCCGAAGACGCGCGGCAGGGTGACCGACGTGCCCTCGGGGATCTTGTTGCCGCTGTAGCCCTGCGGGACGCCGGAGGTCATCGTCACCTTGCCGGTCGGGTCGATGCCGTACATCCCGAACTTCCACGCGACGACCCGCGCGATGGCGTCCAGGCCGGCCCGGCTGGGCTTGGCCTTCTCGAAGTTGCCGATGTACGAGATGCCGACCGTGCCGGTGTTGAACCCGGCGTCGTGCGCGCCGATGACCGGCAGGTCCATGCCGCCGCTGCGGCCCTCGAATATCTGGCCGCACCGGTCGACGACGAAGTTGTAGCCGATGTCGAAGTAGCCGCGGGAGAAATGTTCCTGCTGAATGGTGCGCAGCCGGGCCCGGGACTCGGCGCAGGACACGGCGTTGTCGCTGTCCACGCCGGTGTGGTGGATGACGGCGGCCTTGATCTCCGTGCCGTACTCCGGGGTGCCGTCGTAGTCCGTCGACGCGCCCCACTCGGCCTGCGTGATCACCGGCGGCTTCACGACCGTCGAGGGCCGGGGCGCCGGGACGGTGGAGGTCGGGGTGGGCGAGGCCGTCGGGGACGCCGACTCGGTGGGCGTTGCGGTGGCCGTCGGGGAGTCGGTGGGGGTGGCCGGCTCGGTCGGGGTGGCCGTGTCCGTGGGCGTGGCCGGGTCCGTCGGCAGCGGGGTCTGAGTCGCCGGTGCCGTGGTCTCCGCCGCCGCGAAGGCCGCCGGGCGCATCGTGCCCTCGGGGTCCGTGCCGGGGTCGAGCAGCTTGACGTCCATGCCGGCCGGCTGGCCGGTCGCCTCGGTGCCGTCCGCGTTCACGATCCGCACCTCGATGCCGTCGGAGTCGCCGGTCCACACCGACTCCGTACCGCCGCGCAGCGCCGCTCGCGCGCCCTCGTCGCCGTCCGCCTGGCTCGGCTCCTGGGTGACCCGCTGCCAGCCGGACCACTTGCCCGACTCGGTGTCCCGGGTGCGTACCTCGGGCGTGCCCTTGGCCGCCGCCTCGGGGTCGCTCCAGGTCAGCGCGACCGCGCTGAAGCGGTCCGTGTCCTGCCGGGCGAGGCCCTTGCGGCCGGAGCCGCGGTCCTTCAGCTTGAGCGTGTGGATCGACGGCTTGCGGCTCTCCGGCTTGGCGTCGGCCGGCGCGGAGGGCTCCGCGATCGCGTACGTCACGACACCGGCACCGCTCAGGATGACGGCTCCCACCGTCAGCCACGTACGTCTCTTCAGGCTGAGCGGTTTGTACGCATGGGTCCTGCGAGGACTCAACTGTCCCACCCCTATTGAATGGTCACGACTGCATCACCTGTCACACAGGTGGCTCTACAGACAGCGCACAGGTGGCGGGAACTGTCACCCATGGAACAGGAGAGCGGGGCCGGGTCCTCGACGGACCCGGCCCCGCTGCTCCGGTTGGGCGTCAGCCGGCCCAGACCTCGGCGTCGTCGGCCGGGACGGTGGTGGCCAGGCCCAGCTCCTTGCGGGCGGCGACCGTCTTGTTCGGGTCGAGGCCGGTGAAGGCCGGGTCGTAGGCGATGTAGAACGCGTCGACGTCGGCGGCGTTCGCGGCCTTCTTCCACTGCTCGGCCGTCTTCGTCAGCTGCTCACGGAGCTTGCCGACCTCCGTGCCCTCGATGCCCTTCAGGCCCTTGAGGTGCGTGTCGAGGGCGGCCGCGACAGCCTTGGCCTGCGCCTTGTAGCCGGGCAGGTCCTCCTCGACGGTGTCCTTCTCGGACTGGTTCGCCCACAGCGCGTCGTAGACGGAGTTCGAACCCTGCAGATACGTGCTCTGCGCCGGCTTCAGCGCGTTCGCGTCGGCCTTCAGCGTGCCGGTGAAATTGCCCGACTCCTTGTTGTAGGTGCAGGTGACGGCGCGGTCGCCCGTCGCCCAGCTCTCCTTGGTGGGGGTGTAGTAGAAGATCGAGACACCCTTGGGGAGCGCCCAGGTGTCCGGGGCGAACTTCCCCGCCTCGACCGGGCACCGCTTGTCGGCGATGGACGTGATCGCGTCGTCGCCGGGATACGAGCTGCCTTCGTCGATCTTGAAGTCGGCGACGACCTGACCGGCGTGCGCCTCGGTGCAGGGCACGATCTCGACCAGGACCTCCTCGCCCTCGCCCTTGGTGTTGGGGTTGTAGCAGTCCCCGACGGCCAGCGAGAACACCGAGCGCTGACGGGCCACCTTCTTCGCGCCGTCCTTGGCGCTGTCCACGGCGTCCGAGACGTCCGAGCACCCGGCCGCGCCGAGGGCGAGCAGGGCGACGGCGGCGGTTATGCCGCGAAGGGGACGGGAAGGTCGAGGCATCGACATGACGTGTACATCCTCTTATATGATCTTTATGAGGGTCGCGCGCATCGTATGCCATCCGGGGGCTGACGCTGCGCCAAGGCCCTTGCCTCTCGCGGCGTCTGTGTGACTCCCGATGAACCGCGAGGGTTGTATCCCGACCGCCCTGTGACACTTCTGTGCGGCCGGGCGCTGTTGACCGTGGAGGGGCGTGCGAAAGGGTGGCGCATCGCGAGGCGCGGATTCGCCGCGAACCGGTACGGACGAGGACAGTTCTTGGGCCAGGGAGGGGAACCCCGCCGCGTGCGCGCGCACGACGGGGAGTTGAGCGCGGCCGTCGCGCGGGCTCAGGAAGGTGACGAGGCCGCCTTCGCGGTCGCGTACCGCCTGGTGCAGCCCGCGCTGCTCGGGTACCTGCGCGGTCTGGTCGGGGACGACGCGGAGGACGTGGCGTCCGACGCCTGGCTGGAGATCGCCCGCGACCTGGGCCGGTTCAAGGGCGACGGCGCCGGGTTCCGGGGCTGGACCGCGACCATCGCCAGGCATCGGGCGCTGGACCATCTGCGCCGGCAGAAGGTACGGCCCCGGGCGTCGGCGCTGGAGAGCGACGTACTGGACCTGCCCGGGCCGCACAGCACCTACGACCAGGCGCTGGAGTCGATCTCCACGGAACGCGCCCTGGCACTGGTCGGCGGGCTGCCGCGGGACCAGGCCGAGGCGGTGTTGCTGCGTGTCGTCGTCGGTCTCGACGGCCCCGCCGCCGCACGCGTCCTCGGCAAGCGCCCGGGTGCGGTGCGGACGGCCGCGTACCGGGGTCTGAAGCGTCTGGCCCAGCAGCTCGGCGTCTCAGGTGTGACGGATGACGGCCCCAGGACGCTGGGGGAATCGAAATGAACAGTGAACGTGACGGCGGCGACCGCAGCGGCACACCAGCGCCTCGACGAGGCGAACCGTGTGTGTTCGGTGAGTCATACGGGGCGTGAGGGACGTACAGGCTCTACGGAGCTTGCCAGTCACAGCCGTCATGAAGGTCACGGAGCTCACGTACGACACGTGCGTCACACGGACCGCGTACAGGCCAGGTCGGACAGGAACAGGAAACGGACATGGGTGAACAGCAGAGCGGCGGTGGGACCCCCGGCCGTCGGCGTGCGCACCCTGACGGTCTCGGCACCGGCCGGGCGGCCGGCCCCCACATGACGTTCGACGACGCCGCGCTGGAGGCGCTGCTCTCCGCCGCCGTACTGCGCGGGCACCGCGCGGACCTCGACGGCGAGCAGCGTGCCGTGGCCGCGTACCGGGCGGCCCGCGCCGCGGGGGCGCACCGGGCACGCACCCGACGCCGGGACGACTGGCGCCCCTCCGCGCCGCGGCGCCTGGCGCTGTCCGTGAAGACCACGCTCTCCCTCTTCGCCGCGAGCCTCGCCCTGGGCGGCGTCGCGGTCGCCGCGATCGGCTCGTCCGGCTCCTCCGACCACCCCGCCGACGACAAGGTCGGCTCCACCCCGACGGCCGGTGCCCCCGACCGGCCGTCCGCCGAGCCGTCCGCCGCGGTGTCCGACACCCGCGGCGGACGGCCCGGCCACCCCACCACCGCCCAGGACACCGAGGCCAAGTGCCGCGCCTACGACCAGGTCGGGGGCAACGGCAAGGCCCTGGACTCCACGGCCTGGCAACGGCTCGTCACGGCGGCGGGCGGCGCGGACCGGGTGCCCGCGTACTGCGCCGAGCAACTGGCACAGGCGGCGAAGGCCGAGCCGACGAGGTCCGAGCCGACGAAGTCCGGGGCGACGCGGCCCGCCGGGGCTACGCAGCCCGGGGCGACGAGGACGGGGCCGACGAAGACGGCCGGGGGCGGTGCCACCGGCGACGGCCAGGGCTCGAGCGGGAAGAACACGTCGGGCGAGGGCACCTGGAAGCCCGAGAAGGCCGAGGAGAAAAACTGAACTCCTTGGCCGACAGGGCAGACATCCGACCCTGCCGCCTTCTCCTCGTCGTCGACGGAGGAAAGGTGCGGCCCGGGACTGTCGGAGTGCCACTCGACGGCCTGGCGGGAGCAGAGACGCCGCGGAGACGGCCGGGGCCGCCACCCCCCACAGGAGAGGCCCCGGCCGTCGCGCGGCACGGGCCGCGCGGCGGCCCGTACTTTCTACAGCGTCATGACTGCGTTTTCTGTCACACCCAGGCGGACACATTCGCGGAATCCCGGGTAGTTGCATGTTGTACGGACATGGACGAGCGGCGCTTTCAGGCCGTAACGTGCCTTTCGCGCCGGACGCGGAAGGTGTATCACCACCGCAACGACCTGCGGTCTCGCAACCGCAACCACCAATTGAGGTACCAGTGCTGGGGGACGACGCGGAGTTGACCGCCGCGGTGCTTGCCGCACAGGACGGGGACGAGAGTGCGTTCCGGACTGTGTACCGCTCCGTGCACCCGCGGCTGCTCGGGTACGTACGGACGCTGGTCGGCGACCCGGACGCCGAGGACGTCGCGTCGGAGGCATGGCTCCAGATAGCCCGCGACCTGGGACGCTTCAGCGGGGACGCGGACCGCTTCCGCGGCTGGGCCGCACGCATAGCCCGCAACCGGGCGCTGGACCACATACGCATGCGCGGCCGCCGCCCCGCCATCGGCGGCGACGAGACGGAGCTGACCGGGAAGGCCGCCGAGTCCGACACGGCGGGCGAGGCCATGGAGGCCCTGGCCACCGACGGCACCCTCTCCCTCATCGCGCGGCTGCCGCAGGACCAGGCCGAGGCCGTCGTCCTGCGCGTGGTGGTGGGGCTCGACGCCAAGACGGCCGCGGAGACGCTGGGCAAGCGTCCGGGCGCCGTACGCACCGCCGCGCACCGGGGTCTGAAGCGGCTGGCCGAGCTGATCGGCGACGATCCGGAATCGACCGGGGTGCTCGACGCCCTGCCTCCCCAGCGAGAACCGCGGGGCCGTGCGGTGACGTCCGCGAGTGTGACGCATATGCGTTCGCGGACGCAGAAGGATGTGTGATGGCCGACGAGCAGTACAGGTGGCTGGACCGCGAAACGGCGGAGCGTTTGCTGCGCGGAGAGTCACTCGAAGCTGTCGACGCGGCCGACCGCGACGAGGCCGAACGCCTGGCCAAGACCCTTGAGGCACTGACCGTCGAACCCCCGCTGAGCAGCGCGGAACTCCCCGGAGAGGCCGCCGCGCTGGCGGCGTTCCGCGCGGCCCGCGCCGACCGGGACGACGTCACCGCAAGTCTCCGCCCCGGCGCCGGATCTCAAACCGACCACGCCGACGACGTGGGGCTGGTCCGGATCGGCGGCCCCGCCCGCGCAGCCCGTCGCCCCCGCTGGGCCCGTCCGGTACGGCTCGGTCTCGCCGCCGCGCTGGCCGTCGGCATGGTCGGCGGCGTCGCCGTGGCGGCCGGAACCGGATTCCTGCCGACGCCGTTCGACGGGGACGACGGGAGCGGCCCGGCCGCCTCGGTCTCGGCACCGGCCCCGTCCGACCGCCCGCTCCTCTCGCCCTCCCCGGAGAGCCGGGTGCAGGGCGACCCCACGCCGGACGAGGACGCGGAGGCCTCCGCCGACCCCGGCAGCACCCACGACACGGCACCAGGTGGCCCGGCCACGGACCGCGAGTCCGCCGGTGACGACCGGGTCGAGCCCTCCGCCGGCTGGCGGAAGGCCGTCACCTCGTACTGCCGCGACCTGCGCGAAGGAAAACGGCTGTCGAGCGACCACCACCGCACCCTGGAGGGCGCCGCGGGCGGTTCCGAGCGGGTGCGGAAGTACTGCGAGAACGTCCTCAAGGCGACCGGCGACGGCACCTGGAGCAAGCCGGGCAACGGCAAGGACAAGAACCGGGACAAGGGCGAGGACCGGGAGAAGGACGACGACGAGGGTGACCGGGCAGACCGGCGTCCCGACGGCCGAGGCGGCCGGTACGGCGGCGACCACGGCGACCGGCACGGAAACGGCGACGGCAACGACCATCGCGTGGACGGCGCCGCGGTCGCCCCGTCGGCCGCGGCCGACCTCCTGCCGGGTCGGCTCCTCCCTCCACTCACTCCGCTCGCACGTCGCTGACCTGCGGTTTTGTGATTCCTGGAAATTTCTTCGCGGCAGGAGTGACACTTTCGGCCGGCACGGCGCTGATCTGAGTGAGCCGACTGGTCATCGGCCGTCGCACAGAGCCGGGGTTCCCCCCGTACCTGCGGCTCGTGCATCGGCGCGGGGGGGGGGGGGTGCCCCCCTCCCCCCCCCCCCCCCCCCCCCCCCCCCCCCCCTCCCCCCCCCCCCCCCCCCCCCCCCCCCCCCCCCCCCCCCCCCCCCCCCCCCCCACCC
>NZ_JBVHVE010000006.1:0-178994 GCF_055564995.1 Streptomyces sp. NPDC028907 | reverse complement strand
AAGAGCGGGGGTTCCCCCTGCGTTGGGGGTTTGTGCGTGGGGGGGGGGGGGACACGTTCCCCCGGTCCCGCCCGCGCCCCACACCCACCTCTCACTCGGCGCCCCGCGCCTCACCAGTGCACGACGACCTTGTCGCCGGTCCGCACCTGGGCGAACATCTCCGAGATCGCCCGCTCGTCCCGTACGTTGACGCAGCCGTGCGAGGCACCGGCGTAACCGGTCGCCGCGAAGTCGGACGAGTAGTGCACCGCCTGGCCACCGCTGAAGAACATGGCGTACGGCATGGGTGAGTCATAGAGCGTCGACACATGGTGCCGGGACTTCCAGTAGACGCTGAACACACCTTCCCGGGTCGGTGTGTACTGCGACCCGAACCGCACCGGCACGGTCTGAACGGTCCGCCCGTCGATCATCCAGCGCAGGGTCCGGCTCGACTTGCTGATGCACAGCACCCGGCCGGTCAGACACCGCGCGTCCGGCGCGTCGGCCGGCTGGCCGCCCATCAGGTACAGATCCCACTTGCCGGGTTCGCGGGTCATCTTCAGCAGCCGCTCCCAGGTGACCTCGTCGGTCTTCCCCGTTCTCGGCAGCCCGCGCTTGCCCTGGAAGCCCCGGACCGCCTGCTCGGTCAGATCGTCGTAGGTCCCGGTCGGCCCGTCGAAGAGCCAGGCGATCTGCCGCAGCCGGGCCTGGAGCTCACGTATGTCACGGCCCTCGTCGCCCCGCGACCACAGCACGGGGGCGGGCGCCGCGGGCGCGGTCGTGGGCGTCCCGCCCGGCTTGTCGTCGCCGTCGCCGTCGTGGCCGTCGCCGTCGTGGCCGTCGTCGCCGCCGTCGTTCTCGGGCGGCGCGGACTTCGCGGACGGCGTGCCGCTCGGCAGCTCTATGCGCACCGGCGAGTGCCGGTCGTCCCCGGACGCCTGCACCGTACAGCCGCACAGGACGGCGAGCGCGGCGCCCGCCGCGAGTACGGCGGTAGATCTCCCCATGCCCCTGGTACGCATCCCGACCCCCGGCGTCTCACCGCGGCCGCCCCCCGGCGGCCCTGATGTCACCTGAGATGTTCCCCGCGCGTGACCGGTTGCGAACTACGCGGCATGGTTGGAGACAGAAGTGAAACGGGACACGGAGGAACACCATGGCGCGTGAGTCGGAGTCCGGACTGCCCATCGAGCCGGTCTACGGGCCGGACGCGCTGGACGGCTGGGACCCGGCCGAGAAGCTGGGTGAGCCGGGCGCCTACCCCTTCACCCGCGGCGTCTACCCGTCCATGTACACCGGCCGCCCCTGGACGATGCGCCAGTACGCCGGCTTCGGCACGGCCACGGAGTCCAACGCCCGCTACCGCGATCTGATCGCCCACGGCACCACGGGCCTGTCCGTCGCCTTCGACCTGCCCACCCAGATGGGCCACGACTCCGACGCGCCGATCGCGCACGGCGAGGTCGGCAAGGTGGGCGTGGCCATCGACTCGATCGACGACATGCGGGTGCTGTTCGGCGGGATCCCGCTGGACCAGGTGTCGACGTCGATGACGATCAACGCCCCGGCCGCACTGCTGCTCCTGCTGTACCAACTGGTGGCGGAGGAGCAGGGAGTCGGCGCCGACCGGCTCACCGGCACGATCCAGAACGACGTGCTGAAGGAGTACGTCGCGCGCGGCACGTACATCTTCCCGCCCAAGCCCTCCCTCCGCCTCACCGCCGACATCTTCAAGTACTGCCGGGCCGAGATCCCGAAGTGGAACACCATCTCGATCTCCGGCTACCACATGGCCGAGGCGGGCGCCTCCCCCGCGCAGGAGATCGCCTTCACCCTCGCCGACGGCATCGAGTACGTCCGTACGGCGGTCGCGGCCGGCATGGACGTGGACGACTTCGCGCCCCGCCTCTCCTTCTTCTTCGTCGCCCGTACGACGATCCTGGAGGAGGTCGCCAAGTTCCGCGCCGCCCGCCGCATCTGGGCCCGGGTGATGCGGGAGGAGTTCGGCGCGCAGAACCCCAAGTCGCTGATGCTGCGCTTCCACACCCAGACGGCCGGCGTACAGCTGACGGCCCAGCAGCCCGAGGTGAACCTGGTCCGGGTCGCGATCCAGGGCCTCGCCGCGGTCCTCGGCGGCACCCAGTCCCTGCACACCAACTCCTTCGACGAGGCCATCGCGCTGCCGACGGACAAGAGCGCGCGCCTCGCCCTGCGGACCCAGCAGGTCCTCGCGTACGAGACGGACGTGACCGCGACGGTCGACCCCTTCGCGGGCTCGTACGTCGTCGAGAGGATGACGGACGACGTGGAGGCGGCCGCGCTGGAGCTCATGCGGAAGGTCGAGGACCTCGGCGGGGCGGTGGCGGCCATCGAGCAGGGCTTCCAGAAGAGCGAGATCGAGCGCAGCGCCTACCGGATCGCCCAGGAGACGGACGCCGGCGAACGGGTCGTCGTCGGCGTCAACCGCTTCCGACTGCAGGAGGAGGAGCCGTACGAGCCGCTCCGCGTGGACCCGGCCATCGAGGCCCAGCAGGCGGAGCGGCTGGCGAAGCTGCGGGCGGAGCGGGACCAGGGGGCGGTGGACTCGGCGCTGGCGGCGCTGAAGAAGGCGGCCGAGGGGGAGGGCAACGTGCTGTACCCGATGAAGGAGGCGTTGCGGTCCCGGGCGACGGTGGGGGAGGTGTGCAACGCCCTTCGGGAGGTCTGGGGGACCTACGTGCCGTCGGACGCGTTCTGAGGGACCGACCGCTCCTCGTTTCGTCACGGAGGAACAGGGCGTCGAGCCGCTGCCCGGCGAGCGCCGCGAGGGCTACGACGTCGCCGACTACGGACGGCACTTCGAGGAG
Organism: Streptomyces sp. NPDC028907; assembly: GCF_055564995.1. Classification (NCBI taxonomy): domain Bacteria; kingdom Bacillati; phylum Actinomycetota; class Actinomycetes; order Kitasatosporales; family Streptomycetaceae; genus Streptomyces; species Streptomyces sp. NPDC028907. The sequence continues at coordinate 176,166 of NZ_JBVHVE010000006.1, read as the reverse complement.
GGGCTGGCCCTGGTGATCGCCGGGATCGAGGCGCGCCACCGGGCCGGCTGGGCCCCGGCATGGTGATGTCATGCCGAGTTCACCTGGAGGTCGGTGAGGTGTCGTGTTCAGGCAGCCCGTCCGTTCCTAGGATCTCGGAGATTTCCCGCTGAGAATCCAGGTGTGCACACGTGGCCAACCAACCCGCCCTGTCCGTGATCGTCCCCTGCTACAACATCGAGTCGTACGTCCCCGAGACCGTGACCAGCCTGGTCAACAACGCACGGGACGACTTCGAGTTCATCTTCGTCGAGGACAGGTCCACGAAGGACAAGACGTACGAAGCGCTGCTGACGCTGACGAAGAGACTCAGGAACAGCCGGGTGATACGGCACGAGCAGAACGGCGGACTGGCCACCGCGCGCAACACCGGCATCGACGCCTCGGAGGGCCGCTACCTCACCTTCCTCGACGGCGACGACTGGCTGGCGCCGGGCTATCTCGCGGATCTCGTCGACGCCATCGAGAAGTTCGACGTCGATTTCGTGCGCACCGACCACGTCCAGGTGACGGGCATCGAACGCACCGTCCACCGGGCGCCCGAGGGCCGCCGTCACACTCCGCTGGACCCGCGCACCTCGATCCTCCCGGTCGACGACACCACCATGGTCGACTACCCCTACGCCTGGGCCGGCGTCTACCACCGCCGCCTCCTCGACAAGGGGATGCTCCGCTTCCACGACGGACTGAAGACCGCCGAGGACCGACCCTGGATCTGGGACCTGCACCGCAGGGCCGACTCCTACGCCGTGGCCAGCCTGCGCGGCGTCTTCTACCGCCGGGGCGTGGCCAGTTCGCTCACCCAGATCGGTGACGTCCGCCAGCTGGACTTCTTCCGCTCCTTCGACCTCGTCCTCGCCGAGCTCGCCGACGACCCCGAGGTGGGCAGGCTGCGCAAGAAGGCGCTGCGCAACTACTGCGTCGTCATCGCCCACCAGCTGATCGGCCGGGGCCGGTTCGAACGCAGCATCGCCGCCCGGCTGAAGCAGATGGCCGCCGAGGCGCTGGGCAGGATGTCGGAGGACGAACTGGAAGAGGCCCTCGTCGGGATGGGCGAGGAGCGCGTGTACATGCTGCGCCGGATACGGGGCGGCATGAAGGGAGTGGCGGCATGATCCAGATCTTCTTCTCGGCCACGCAGTACGCGGCCGCGACCGTCACCGCCGCCATACGGGCCGGACAGTTCGGCCCGCGCGAGGGCGTCCGCCGCATCCTCGTCGTCAGCAACACCGCCGCCGTCCCCGAGGTCGGCACCCCGCTGGACAAGATGGCCGGCTTCGAGAAGCTGCGCCCCGAGTTCGACGAGGTGCGCTCCTGGAACGAGTTCATCTCCCCGCACCACCCGGCCGGCTGGTCGCCGCGCGGCCAGGACACCCTGCTGTGGGAGAAGGCCGTACGCCTCGCCTGGAACCTGGGCGACGAACCCGTCGAGATCGCCTGCGAGTCGATCCAGGCCAACCCCTCCCGCGCGGTCGCCGACATCTTCGCGGACAGCCCCATCCATGTGTACGCGGACGGCCTGATGAGCTACGGCCCCACCCGCAACCGCATCCCGCACGGCATGAGCAGCCGCATCAAGCGCGTCCTGCACCTGGACCTGGTGCCGGGTCTGGAGCCCATGCTCCTCGCCGAGTACGGCGTGCCGCCCGAGGCCGTCCCGAACGAGACGATCGTCGACGTCCTCGCCCAGATCGGCGAGTCCGGCGCCGGCCTCCTCGCCGAGCGCCTCCCGGCCGACAACCCGCCCACGGCCGTCCTCCTCGGCCAGTACCTCTCGGCCATCGACCTGATCACCCAGGACGAGGAGGAGCAGCTGCACATCCGCATGCTGCGCGCCGCCGCCCGGGCCGGTCACCAGGACGTGCTGTTCAAGCCGCACCCGAGCGCGCCCGCCGTCTTCAACGAGTCCCTGGAAGCGGTCGCCGACGAACTCGGCGTCCGGCTCACGGTCCTGAACGAGCCCGTCCTCGCCGAGACCGTCTTCGCCTTCCTGAAGCCCAAGCTCGTCATCGGCTGCTTCTCGACCGCGCTGATGACCGCCGCCGCCTTCTACGGCATCCCGGTCGCCCGGGTCGGCACGGACCTGCTCCTCGAACGCATCACGCCGTACGAGAACAGCAACCGCATCCCGCTGACCATCATCGACGCGGCCCTGCCCGACGCCGAGCACGCCGAACTCGGCTCCCAGCTCGAACTCGCCGGTATGGCCGAGGGCCTGGCCCCACTGGTGCGCAGCGTCGGCTACTGCATGCAGTCCCGCAAGCACCACGCCCTGCGCGACGAGGTCACCGCCTGGCTTGCCGCCAACCTGGCCGCGCACCAGGGCTACTTCAAGCGCCGCCGCCTCACCAGCCTCCGCCTCCCCGGCGGCAGCCCGGTACGGGCGGAGGCGCTGCGCCGGCATCCGGCGGTACGGAAGGCCGTGCGGCAACTGCGGCAGACGACGCGGAAGTAGCGCACGTCAGCACAGAGCGAGTTGGGGCGCTCCCGTCACGGGGCGCCCCAACTCGCTCTCCGGCTTCAGAACCGTACGGTCGGCAAGGCCTTCTTCAGCTTCGGCCCGAACGGCTTCTCCACGAACCGGTGCATCAGCCAGGCCAGCCCCAGCAGGCTCAGCACGGACAGCGCCAGCGTCGGGTAGGAGCCGAGCCCCAGGCCCCGGTGCAGCACCCGGATGAAGAACCAGCCCAGGTGCTCGTGGATCAGATAGAAGGGGTACGTCAGCGCCCCGGCCACCGTCAGCCAGCGCCAGTTGGCCCAGTGCGTCCAGCCCAGGGCCACCACGGCCACCGCGGCGAAGGCGCAGAAGACGATGGCCTGGATGACCAGCGGATCGCGGTGGAAGTCGCCCTGCTCGCCCGGGTGCCACAGGGCCGTGACCGAGTAGCGCTGGCCCAGCAGGAAGGACATGCCGACGATCCCCCACAGCAGCATGTCGCTGCCGAAGCGGTGGATCAGGTACAGCGCGAGGCCGCCGATGAAGAACGGGGCGTGGTCGCGCATCACCAGCTCGTCGGTCAGCGGGTTGTCGGCGACCCGGGCGAAGGCACCGGCCAGCGTCCACAGGATGCAGAAGGTGACGACCCGTTTGTAGGTGACGCCCTTCCAGATCACGAACAGCGCGAAGAGGACGTAGAACTTCAGCTCCACCCACAGCGTCCAGCACACGCCCAGCACCCGCGGCACGCCCAGCGGCTGCTGCATCATCGTCAGGTTGACCAGGAGCTCGTCGGGCCGGACCGGGTGGACGACGACCGGCAGCAGCACCGCGGCGCCGGTGACCATGACGATGGCCACCCAGTACGCCGGGTACAGGCGGGAGATCCGGGAGCGGAAGAAGTCGCCGAGGCTGCGGCCCCAGCTGCTCATGCAGATCACGAAGCCGCTGATGACGAAGAAGAACTGCACACCCAGGCTGCCGTAGGTGGACAGCTGCGACAGCGTCGGGAACATGACGCCGGGGGACTGGTGCCAAGAGGTGGCGACCTCGCCGTTCTTGCCGGTGAAGTGGTACATGCACACCATCAGCGCGGCCATCAGCCGCAGACCGTCCAGGGCCCGCAGCCGGCTCGCCGCCCGGGGCCGGACGGGAGGCCGGTCGGACAGGGGCAGCCGTATGTGCGGTGCCGTGGCCTGGTCAGCCGCGCTCATCCTGGGGCCCTTCTCATGGGAGTCGTGGGACGAAGCGAACCTATGTACCTGCGACGGGTGAAAGGTGAGTGACAGTTGACGCACGGGGAGCTCGAAGATGTCACTCCGATGAACGGCCCACCGCTACCGCTTCACCGCCGAGCCCCGCAGCGCCCGTGCCCGGCGCGCCAGTCGGCGTACGGTCGCGTTGCGCGGGATGAAGGAGAGCTGGGCGGGTACGGCGCCCGGCAGGGCCAGCGAGGTCAGGCGCTTGCGCTTGAAGTAGCGCCAGGTGTGCGGGTTGAGGTGCCGGGAGAGGTAGGTCTCGGCCGCGCCGCGCAGTCCGGGGTAGATCTTCGGCTGCATCGCGAAGCCGACCGCCCTGAGCAGCGCGGACAGTTCCGCCACCCGTTCGCGCGGCGGCATCGCCCAGTTGTTCACCGCGGAGCCGTCCGCGATGTCGGGGAGCAGGGCGTCGACGATGGTCAGCGGTACGCGGTTGCTGTTCTGGTAGGGCGCGAGCCGGGCCAGCACGGTGTCGGTGCCGACCCGCGCGACCGGCAGGCCGTACAGACCGGCGGCGGTGAGCAGCGCGGTGGAGAAGCAGCCGACGACGAGTGCGGGCTTCAGCCGCTGGAAGGCGACCTCGGCGAGGACGGGCCGGTCCAGCAGGGTGAGTTCGGCGCCCAGCTTCTCCGCCTCGTCCTCCAGCAGCCGCGACCAGCGGGCCGGTGCGACGGGATGCGGCTTGAACACGAGCCTGCGGTGGCCCAGCGCGACGGCGCCGCGCACCATCTGCCGGTGCAGGTCCTCCTCCTCGGCGTCGCTGAGGATGCCCAGGGCGGAGAGGTACTGGCCGAGCAGCAGGGCCGGTTCTCCGTCGGTGGCGGAGGAGGGAAGGCCGTCGGCCAGGTCGTCCTGGTCCGCGGCGAGTTCGCCGAGCACCTTCAGGAACGCCTCGGACGGCACCAGTTCGGGCGGGACGCCGAACTCGGTGAGCAGCAGCGGGGTGAGGCCCGGGACGAGATCGAGGTACAGCAGCCGGCCGATCCGGGTGCCGACCAGCGGATCGATCTTGTCGCGCGTGGGGCCGTAGCTTATGAGGCCGTCCGCGTAGACGTCGACGGGAGCGCCGGTGAACAGCTGGCACAGCGCGAGCGCCGGATTGACCTGGACCGACTCGACGGCCAGCCGCACCTCGTCGTCGCCGAGGTCCCACAGCAGCCGTACGTACCGCTCCCACATGGGGATGTCGTCGGCGCGCGGCGACCAGCCGCTCGGGTGGAACGGGGAGATGGTCGCGTTCCAGGACAGCACCTCGTCGAACCGCTCACGCAGCAGGCCGAAGCCCGGCATCGCGTCGACGGACGGGCTGATCTCGGGATTGGTCGCGTTGTTGGTGACCAGCAGCAGCCGCCGGTCCGCCGGTTCGAAGAGCCCGGCGTCCAGGGCGGCGGCCAGGGTCGCGGCGCCGTACAGCGTCGAGGCGCAGAAGATCTGGGTGGTGCGTGGCATCAGGCGGCCACCGTCCGGGCCCCGATCGAGCGGCGGCGCACCCGCCGCAGCCGGGCGGCGCGCTGGGCGTCCATCGAGTCCATGACCTCCGCGAGCACGTCCTGCGGCATTCTTTTCAGGGCGGCGGCGCTCATCGAGCGCAGTTTTCGAGCCACGGCGGGTTCGAACCTCTCGATTTGTCCGAGATGATGAGCCATGATCGCGCAATAGGTGCGCACGGCTTTCGGAAGCAGTTTATCGGCCTCGGAGTCAGCTGCGGTTTCGTCGATTACCTGGTCGAACGCACGAATGAAATCCAGCTGCCGGACATCACCGATCTGGGTGAGCGACGAGGCGACTCCGCGCCGGTAGTGGACGCCGAGCAGACCCACCGCGGCGAAGGACTCCGCCTCCCGGTGCAGTTTCCAGATCCACGGCCGGTCCTCGGCGGTGCGCAGTCCGTGGGTGAACTGCAGGATTCCGCGGTCGACCAGCCGGCGGTGGTAGATGCCCGCCCACGCGTACGCGTAGTCCACGGACGTCGACCGGTCGGCGGGCAGGATCGCCTCGCGCGGGTTCATGACCGTCCAGCGCCGGCCGTGCGGCACCCGGTGGATGCTGCGGGCCCGCCCGGTCGACTGCACATGGTCGGTGCGTACGAAGTCGCAGCCCAACTCCTCGATCGCGGAGAGGAGTTGCGGGAAGTAGCCGGGGGCGAGCCAGTCGTCGCCGTCCAGGAACGTCAGGTACTCGCCGCGCGCCCTGTCGATGCCCGTGTTCCGCGCGGTGGCCAGCCCTCCGTTCTGCTCGTGCCGGACGACCACCGCGCCCGGCAGCTCACGCTCCGCGCGCGCGAGCAGGTCCGGTGTCCCGTCGGTCGAGCAGTCGTCGACGAGGATGAACTCGAAGTCCTCGCGTGTGTTCGCACGCAGGCTCTTCAGGGTGTCTGGTGCGTATTGCTGCACGTTGTAGAACGGCACGATGACGGAGAGCTTGACCACGCGAAGGACGTTAGGGGGCGGTCCGTCACCGGTCTTTACCCGGAGCTTGATGTCAGGTGAACGACGCGTGGCGATGCCGTGAACCAGGCTTATTTCCGGCCGCTCCCGAACCCGATTCGCCATTCGTCGATGTGCTGTTAACCGTTTGTTGCATTCGGGTTGGGCAGAACCTCGGAATCCCTTCCTAGCGTCTTCGACGTGCCAGCAAGTGCGACGAAGACCCGGCGAGTTGCCGTACTCGCGGATTCCGATACCCGGTGGAAATGGGGTGCGCTCACCGCGAACCGTATCGCCCCGGAGAATTCGGACATCCGTTTGGACGGATATCTCCTGCGTGGCCGGGCCACCCCCACCCCCCGCCAGCTCCAGGAAGTCGGCGTCCACGCCGACTCCCTCCGTGAGGTGACCGCGGTCGAGTTCCTGCGCACCATGGCGCAGGAGTCGTACGACGTCCTGGTCCTCGCCCTCGTGGGCGGCGGGGTGCAGGCCGTGCTGCACGGACTCAAGCGGGTCTGGGAGGGGCAGGCGCAGCGGCCCGTCGTCGTCACCGGCTATGTCGGCGTCGTCTACGAGAAGCTCGCCGACGGCCTGCTGCTGCGGCACGGCGCGGACCTCGTCCTCGCCAACTCCCGCCAGGACGCCGAGCGGTTCCGCGCGGTGTACGAGGGGGTCGGCGCCGACGCCTCGGCGGTGACCGAGGTGGCACTGCCGTTCCTCGGCGGCGAGCCCTACGCCGGCGAGCACGACCCGTACACGGTCGTCTTCGCCGCGCAGCCCTCGGTGCCGGACAGCCGTAGGGACCGTACGTACCTGCTGAACCGCCTGATCCAGCACGCCCGCAGGCACCCCGAGCGCGAGGTGCTGCTCAAGCTGCGCTCCAAGCCGGGCGAACACACCACGCACATCGAGGAACTGCCGTACCAGAAGCTGGTGCAGCGGCTCGAACCGCCGGCCAACTTCCGTCTGGTGTACGGCAACATGGGCGAGGTCCTCGACCGCACCGACCTGCTGGTCACCATCAGCTCCACCGCGGCGCTGGAGTCGCTGCACCGCCGCGTCCCCACCGTCGTCCTCACCGACCTCGGCGTGCGCGAGACGCTCGGCAACCACCACTTCGTCGGCTCCGGCTGCCTCGCCTCCTGGGACCAGCTCGACGACGGACACCGCCCCACACCCGACGAGGAGTGGGTGTCCCGGCAGGGCGTCTGCGCCGACGGCTCCTACGCCACCGCCTTCGACACGGCCCGCGAGCGCATCGCCAAGCTGCTGGAGCGGCCCGGCGCGATGCCCGCCCTCACGCCGTACTACACGCCGGCCAGCGCGCCCGGCTATCTGCCCGGCATCCTCGCCCGCCACCACCTCGGCCCCGACGGCAGTCCGCTGCCCGGCGCCCCCGCCCACGACAAGGAGCCCGGCCCGGTCCGCCAGATAGTGCGCCGGGCGGCGCGCGGTGCCTACCGGCACGGCGTGCAGCGAGTGGCGCCGGTCATCCGGCGGATGGGCGAGCTGTGAGCCGCCAGACCCCACGTCAAGGAGCAGAACCCATGTCCAACCCGGAAGCAGGGCAAGGCACTTCGGTGCCGCGCGTGCTGGCCGTGATCCCCGCCCGCGGCGGCTCCAAGGGCGTGCCCGCGAAGAACCTCGCCCCCGTCGGCGGCGTCCCGCTGGTCTCGCGAGCCGTGCGGGAGTGCCGGGCCTCCAGACTCGTCACGGACGTCGTCGTATCCACCGACGACCAGGGCATCGCGGCGGCCGCCCGTCAGGCCGGCGCCGAGGTCGTGCTGCGCCCCGCCGCCATCGCCGGCGACACCGCCACCTCCGAGGCGGCCGTGCTGCACGCCATGGACGCGCACGAGGCGCTGCACGGCTCCCCGGTGGACGTGGTCCTGCTCGTGCAGTGCACCAGCCCCTTCATCGTCCGCGAGGACCTCGACGGCGTCGTCAAGGCGATCGTCGCCAACGGCGCCGACACCGCCCTGACCGTCGCGCCCTTCCACGGCTTCGTGTGGCGACACGGCGACGACGAGCCGGCCGCCCTGCGCGCCGAGCGCGAGGCCGCCGCGGCCGGCACCGACACCGTGACGACCCGCACGACCAGCACCTCCGGCGGCGGCTACGGCGTCAACCACGACAAGTCCTTCCGCCCGCGCCGCCAGGACCGCCCCCAGGACTTCCTGGAGACCGGCGCCGCCTACGCGATGGACGCGCGCGGCTTCCGCCGGCACAAACACCGCTTCTTCGGCCGCACCGAACTGGTGCGCACCGACCCCGCCCGGGTCCTGGAGATCGACGATCCCCACGACCTGGCCCGCGCCCGGGCGCTGGCACCGCTGTTCGACGCGGACCGGCCCGGCGCCCTCCCGACCACGGACGACATCGACGCGGTCGTACTGGACTTCGACGGCACCCAGACCGATGACCGGGTGCTGATCGATGCCGATGGAAAGGAGTTCGTCTCCGTGCACCGCGGAGACGGCCTCGGCATCGCCGCCCTGCGCAAGAGCGGCCTGAAGATGCTGATCCTCTCCACGGAGCAGAACCCGGTCGTCGCCGCCCGGGCACGGAAGCTGAAACTCCCCGTGCTGCACGGCATCGACCGGAAGGACCTCGCACTCAAGCAGTGGTGCGAGGAGCAGGGCATCGCGCCCGAGCGCGTGCTCTACGTCGGCAACGACGTCAACGACCTCCCGTGCTTCGCCCTCGTGGGCTGGCCCGTGGCGGTCGCGAGCGCCCACGACGTCGTGCGCGGCGCCGCACGCGCGGTCACCGCCACCCCCGGTGGCGACGGCGCCATCCGAGAGATCGCCAGCTGGATCCTCGGCCCCTCTCTCGACTCCCTCACCAAGTAAGGACATCTCCGCCATGAGCACCAACTCCCGCCTCCGCTCCTTCGGTTCGCGCGAAGTCGGCCCGGGCAGGCCCGTCTACATCTGCGGCGAGATCGGCATCAACCACAACGGTGAGCTGGAGAACGCCTTCAAGCTCATCGACGTGGCCGCCGAGGCCGGCTGCGACGCCGTCAAGTTCCAGAAGCGCACCCCGGAGATCTGCACCCCGCGCGACCAGTGGGACATCGAGCGCGACACCCCCTGGGGCCGGATGACCTACATCGACTACCGCCACCGCGTGGAGTTCGGTGAGGACGAGTACCGCCAGATCGACGAGTACTGCAAGGAGAAGGGGATCGACTGGTTCGCCTCCCCGTGGGACACCGAGGCCGTCGCCTTCCTGGAGAAGTTCGACGTCCCGGCCCACAAGGTGGCCTCGGCCTCCCTCACCGACGACGAGCTGCTGCGCGCCCTGCGCGCCACGGGCCGCGCCGTCATCCTCTCCACCGGCATGTCGACGCCGAAGCAGATCCGCCACGCGGTCGAGGTCCTGGGCTCCGACAACATCCTCATGTGCCACGCGACGTCGACGTACCCCGCGAAGGCCGAGGAGCTCAACCTCCGCGCGATCAACACCCTGGAGAAGGAGTTCCCGAACGTCCCGATCGGCTACTCCGGCCACGAGACGGGCCTGCAGACCACGCTGGCCGCGGTCGCCCTCGGCGCCGTCTTCGTCGAGCGCCACATCACCCTGGACCGCGCGATGTGGGGCTCCGACCAGGCCGCCTCGGTCGAGCCGCAGGGCCTGACGCGCCTCGTCCGCGACATCCGCACCATCGAGGCGTCCCTCGGCGACGGCGTCAAGAAGGTCTACGACTCCGAGCTCGGCCCGATGAAGAAGCTGCGCCGCGTCGCCGGCGTGGTCGCCGAGGCGGAGATCGCCGCGGCGGCGGGCGAGCCGGTGTCGGTCTGAGACAGATCCTGCTGAATCCGGGTCCGAGTGCTCCCAGTACGAGCGCTCGGACTCGGAGCCAGTTCGAGCGACTTCTGAAGACGAGCGCCGCATGAGCGCCTTACGACGGGACGGTCGTACCTCGATGAGCCCCAGCGCCGGGAACACCGGCCCTCACACTCTCGCCTTCGTCGAGAGCCCGGTACAGCTCCTGAACGTGCTGGAGTGGGCGCACGCCCACCAGCACACCGTCGGCGCGGGACTCACCCTCGTCGTCCTGTCCCCGATCGACCCCATGACCCGCGGCCAGCTGCGCCGGATGGCGGAACTGGCGCGCGAGGACGGCCACGAGGTGCGCTGGGAAGAGGCGCGGGGTGGGGCGGGGGCGCCGTTCCAGACGATCGGCGGCCTGGCGGGCCTGCTGCGCCGTGCCGACCGCGTGGTCCTGGGCGACCCCTTCTCCCGCTACGTCCAGCTGCTGCTGACCATCACCAAGGCCCGCGACCTGGTCGTCGTCGACGACGGCACGGCGACGATGGAGTTCGTCGCCCAACTCGCCCGCGGCGAACGCCTGGTGCGCTGGCACCGCAAGGGCGGCCGCCCCGGCCCGCGGGACCTGGTGTTCGCGCCGGTGTCGTCCGCGGCCCGCAAGCGGCTGACGCCCAGTGAGCACCGGAGGGTCGAGATCTTCTCGTCCATGCCCATGGACGAGACGCCGGACGGTGTGACGGTCACCGCCAACACCTTCGCCTGGACCCGCGACCGCTTCGGCCCGCCCCGCATCACCAAGGGCGCGGACATGGTCGGCACCTCGCTGGTCGAGACCGGGGTCGTGGACGGTGACCGCTACCTGGAGGCGGTCCGCGCCCTGGCCAGGGCGCACGGCGCCACGCGCTACTTCGCCCACCGGAGGGAGAGCGCGGAGAAGCTGCACCGGCTGGCGGTGGAGACGGCCCTGGAAGTCGTACGCCCCGACCTCCCGCTGGAGCTGATCGCCCGGCGCGGCCCCATCGGCCGCACGATCCTCAGCTTCCCGTCCACCGTCGTGCACACGTTGCCGCTGGCCCTGTCCGGCACGGAGGTCCGCGTCGCCGTCTGCGACATCGACCCGGCATGGCTGACGGAGAACGCGTCACCTCGGGCGCAGGGGTTCTTGTCGGGGGTCACGGGGACGGCGCGGGATGTGCACCGGCTTTCGGCGGTCAGCGCGGTCTAGTCGTCCTTGCGTGCGAGGAGGAAGGCGCGAGCGCGTTTCTCCTCGCCCTGGGGTTCCCGCAGCACCCGGGTGACCGGCCGGAGGCCCGCCTTGATCAGCCGTCCGGCGACCGTGTCCGGGGTGTGCCAGTGGTAGTCGAGGTCGATCGGGTGACCGAAGCGCTCGGCGAGGTGCAGATGCCCGGACCCGTCCTCGTCACCGGCCTGGAAGGCCAGCAGGACATGACCCCCCGGCACCAGGACACGGCGGAACTCGGCGAACACCGTCGGCAGGTGATCGTCCGGGACGTGGATGACCGAGTAGAGGGCGACGATCCCGCCCAGCGTCTCGTTCGGCAGCCCCAGGGACGTCATCGACCCCACATGGAACCGCAGCCCCGGATGGGCCCGCCGGGCCAGCTCCACCATGCGGGGTGACAGATCCACCCCGAACACGGGCACCCCCAACGCGTCCAGCGCGGCGCTCACCTGCCCAGGCCCGCACCCGATGTCGGCCACCGGCCCGCCACCCCGCGTCGCCACCAGCTCCGCGAACCCGCCGACCAGGGCTCTGTCCAGCGGATGAACGCCCAGCCAGTCCGAGAACCGCTCCGCGTAGACGTCCGCGATCGTGTCGTACGAGTTTCGGGTGGCCCGTATGAAATCCGGGTTCTCGGCACTCACGGAGTGCAGCATAACTGCGCTGTGTGACCGACTTCTGCCCGACCGCGATCCCGTCCGGTGGACAGAACCGCCGGGGAAGCGCGGGACGTGGTATGCGTAGAGAAAAGAACTACCTACCCATCTCCATCCGCACCCATGCGTCGAGCGGCCGGATTTTCTTCCCCTGAGGGGTTGAACTTTTGTTGATCGAGGGGGAGTTGGCCGCCCCGGCGTCCTACCCTGTAGAGGGTGAACCAACTGATGTCCCAAGAGTCCGAGGTCGATCACACCGGGGAAGCCGCGCTTCCCGGCACCTTGCCGGAGGCGCTCCGTGCGGAACTCGTCGCGTTCCGGCGCGACTTGCACATGCACCCGGAGCTCGGCAACCAGGAGTTCCGTACGACCGCCGCGATCAAGGGCCGCCTGGAGAAGGCCGGCCTCCAGCCCCGCGTGCTCGACTCCGGAACCGGCCTCGTCTGCGACATCGGGGTGATCGGGAAGCAGGACGGCGAGCGGCCCGTGCTCGCCCTGCGCGCCGACATCGACGGCCTGCCCATCCCGGACACGAAGAGTGAGTGCCCGTACCGCTCCACCGTGCCGGACCGCGCGCACGCCTGCGGACACGACGTCCACACGACCGTCGTGCTGGGCGCGGGCCTCGTCCTCGCCGAGCTGCACAAGCAGGGCCGGCTGCCCCGCCCCGTCCGGCTGCTCTTCCAGCCCGCCGAGGAGGTGCTCCCCGGCGGCGCCCTGGACGTGATCAAGTGCGGGGGACTCGAAGGCGTCGGCCGGATCCTCGCCGTGCACTGCGACCCCAAGGTGGACGCCGGGAAGATCGGCCTGCGCCAGGGCCCGATCACATCCGCCTGCGACCGGCTCGAAATCGCCCTGGACGGCCCCGGCGGGCACACCGCCCGCCCCCACCTGACCACCGACCTGGTCACCGCCGCCGCCCGCGTCGTCACCGACGTGCCCGCGATCGTCGCCCGGCGCGCCGACGCCCGCAGCGGCCTCTCCGTGACCTGGGGCCGCATCGAGTCCGGCCACGCGCCCAACGTCATCCCGCAGCGTGCCGAGCTCTCCGGGACCGTGCGCTGCCTGAACCTCGACACCTGGCGGCAGGCGCCCGACCTCGTCGTCGCCGCCATCGACGAGATCGCCAACCTGCACCGCGCCAAGTCGGAGATCAACTACGTCCGTGGCGTCCCGCCCGTCGTCAACGACCCGGACGCCACCGAACTGCTGCGCGCCGCCATGACCGCCCGGCTCGGCGCCGACTCCGTCGAGGGCACCGAGCAGAGCCTCGGCGGCGAGGACTTCTCCTGGTACCTGGAGCACGTCAACGGCGCCATGGCCCGCCTCGGCACCCGCCACCCGGGCGACCGCATCGGCCGGGACCTGCACCAGGGCGACTTCGACGTGGACGAGTCCGCCATCACGGTGGGCGTGGAGCTGTTCACCGCGGCGGCGCTTCTGGACGCCGCGAGTCAGTCGTAACGCCCTCGCCGTAGGGGGCCGGGGCTGTGCGGCGGCTGTGGGTTCTTTGCAGCTGATCGCGCCCACGCGACGGAGCCGCATGTCGATACAGCCCCGCGCCCCTTCCGGGGCGGCGCCCTGCCCGGCGTGAACCAGAACCCTCCGCTGCGTTCCGCTTGCGTCCCCCCTGGCGCGGGGGGAGTCTGGCCCCATGGCTGACGGTCTTGAGTGCCATCACGGTGACGGCACCCTCGGTGCGGTTGCCCCATGCGTGCCTTTCGATCCGATGGTTCACAAGGGCGTAACCGGCCATCGGCACGAATGGATAACGGCAAGACGAAACCCCGTTCCCAGGAGTGTCTACGCGCGTTAATGTGCGCCGAACTCAGCACCCACTGCGGGGCTTGGAGAATGGGGACTTCACGATGCGTCGGATATCCAAACTGACCCGTGTCGCGGTGGGGGTCGCGTCGATCGCGCTCGCCGCCACGGCGTGCGGTGGTACCAGCAGTGACAGCGGCGGCAGCAGCGACGGCAGCGCTGACACCAAGGGCCTCGCCATCGCGTACGACATCGGCGGCAAGGGCGACCAGTCCTTCAACGACGCCGCGTACGCCGGTCTGCAGAAGGCCCAGAAGGAGTTCGGCTACAAGACCGCCGACATCGAGCCCACCGAGGGCGAGACGGACGCCGACAAGGAGCAGCGCCTGGCGTCCCTCGCCAAGCAGGGCTACAACCCGGTGATCGGCGTCGGCTTCGCCTACGGCCCCGCGATGGAGGCCGTGGCCACGAAGTACCCGAAGACCACCTTCGGCATCGTCGACTCGGTCGTCGAGGGCGAGAACGTCGCCTCCCTCGTCTTCGCCGAGGAGCAGGCCTCGTACCTGGCCGGTGTCGCGGCCGCCAAGGCCACCAAGACGAACACCGTGGGCTTCGTGGGCGGCGTGGACATCCCGCTGATCCACAAGTTCGAGGCCGGCTACAAGCAGGGTGTCCAGGACACCAGCGGCGGCAAGGTCAAGGTCATCTCCCAGTACCTCACGCAGACCGCGGAGGAGGGCGGCTTCTCCAGCCCCGACAAGGGCAAGGCCGCCGCAGAGGGCCAGATCGAGAAGAAGGCCGACGTCATCTACCAGGCGGCCGGCCTGTCCGGCCAGGGCGTCATCGAGGCCGCCGCGAAGGCCAAGGTCTGGGCGATCGGCGTCGACTCCGACCAGTACAAGCAGGCCGCGCTCGCCAACTACAAGCAGTACATCCTGACCTCCGCCCTGAAGGACGTCGGCGGCGCCGTCTACGCGCTCGCCAAGTCCGTCGAGGACGGCAAGCCGCTGACCGGCACCCAGACCTTCGACCTGAAGGTCAACGGCGTCGGCCTGTCCGAGTCCAACCCGGAGTTCGCGAAGATCGCCGGCCTCTCCGAGGCCGTGGCGAAGGCCAAGGAAGGCATCATCGACGGCTCCATCAAGGTCAAGACCGAGTAGTCACGGTCGTACACCTGTACGGCGGGCGGGCATCCGGGGGGTGCCCGCCCGCTGTTGCGTTCTTGCCCTTGGTCAAGGCTTGAAGTGCTGTTGGCCACGGGCGGATAACAAGGTGGACAGAAGGGGTTTTCAGGCTTGTCTACGCGCGTTAATCTGCGACGAAAGCCAGCGCCGTAGCTGTGAACCTGTTCTGTGCAGCAGTACCTGTGAAGCAGTACCGTCCGGCGCTGGGCGACCCCGGAGAAGTGTGGGCACGCACTCTCGCTGCACCGGCCAAAGGCCCTGGTAGCTCCGCTACGAGGACCTTCGTCCGGCACACCGAGAGCACGCACCGAACGACGCAGGAACGCACCCACACCTCTCCGGCCCCGCCAGTACGACAGGAGCTCTACACATGCGCCGGATTTCCCGGATCACGGTCGCAGGCGCAGCGACCGCCTCCCTGGCCCTCGCGCTGTCCGCCTGTGGCGGCACCTCGACGTCCGCCTCGTCGTCGGACTCGAAGGGCGACAAGGGTCTCGCCATCGCGTACGACGTCGGCGGCAAGGGCGACCAGTCCTTCAACGACGCCGCGTACGCCGGTCTGGAGCAGGCGAAGAAGGAGTTCCAGTACGACACCGACGACGTCGAGCCCACCGAGGGCGAGACGGACGCGGACAAGGAGCAGCGACTGGTGTCGCTGGCCAAGCAGGGCTACAACCCGGTGATCGGCGTCGGCTACGCGTACGCCGCCGCCGTGAAGGGTGCCGCGGAGAAGTTCCCCGAGACCACCTTCGGCATCGTGGACGACTCCACCGTCGAGTCGAAGAACGTGGCCGACCTGGTCTTCTCCGAGGAGCAGGCCTCGTACCTGGCCGGTGTCGCCGCCGCCAAGAGCACCAAGACGAACACCGTGGGCTTCGTGGGCGGCGTGGACATCCCGCTGATCCACAAGTTCCAGGCCGGCTTCGAGCAGGGTGTCCAGGACACCAGTGGCGGCAAGGTCAAGGTCATCTCCCAGTACCTCACGCAGACCGCGGAGGAGGGCGGCTTCTCCAGCCCCGACAAGGGCAAGTCGGCCGCCGAGGGCCAGATCGAGAAGAAGGCCGACGTCGTCTACGCGGCCGCCGGTCTGTCCGGCCAGGGTGTCATCGAGGCCGCCGCCGCCAACAAGGTGTGGGCCATCGGCGTCGACTCCGACCAGTACAAGCAGGAAGCCCTTGCCAAGTACAAGGACTCCATCCTGACCTCGGCGATGAAGGACGTCGCCAAGGCGGTGTACAACCTGGCGAAGTCGGTCGAGGACGGCAAGCCCGAGACCGGTATCGTTCGTGGCGATCTGAAGACGGGTGAGGTGAGCCTGTCGAACTCCAACCCGAAGTTCGCGGACGACACCGAACTCCAGGACGCCATCAAGACGGCCAAGGAGAAGATCATCAGCGGCGAGATCAAGGTCAAGTCCAGCTGATCAAGCAACACCCTGAGCAGCGGTAACCCCGGGGGTTACGTCCGCTCGACGGGGTACGGGGAGGAGCTCCCGAGGGAGGCTTCCCCGTACCCCGTCGTCGCGGTGCGTCGGCCCCCTGTCAGGCCATAGGGGCGCTACGCGCGTAGACGACCCCCGTCCCCAGGAGAGTGCGCCATCAACGCGTCCAGCAGCCCTCCGGCCGGCGCGGCGGTCAACGGTCAGGTGACCGCCGTCGAACTCGCCGGGATCACCAAGCGATTCCCCGGTGTCGTCGCCAACCACGACATCCACCTCACCGTCCGCAAGGGCACCGTCCACGCCCTCGTCGGCGAGAACGGCGCCGGCAAGTCGACGCTGATGAAGATCCTCTACGGCATGCAGAAGCCGGACGAGGGCACCATCGCCGTCGACGGCGAGAAGGTCACCTTCTCTTCCCCGGCCGACGCCATCGTCCGCGGCATCGGCATGGTCCACCAGCACTTTATGCTCGCCGACAATCTCACGGTCCTCGAGAACGTCGTCCTCGGCAGCGAGAAGCTGTACGGCATCGGCGCCAAGGCCCGCCGGAAGATCAAGGAGATCTCCGACCGCTACGGCCTCGGCGTACGGCCCGACCGCCTGGTCGAGGAGCTGGGTGTCGCCGCCCGCCAGCGCGTGGAGATCCTCAAGGTCCTCTACCGCGGCGCCACCACGCTGATCCTCGACGAGCCCACGGCCGTGCTCGTGCCGCAGGAGGTGGACGCGCTCTTCGACAACCTGCGCGAGCTCAAGGCCGAGGGCCTGTCGGTCATCTTCATCTCCCACAAGCTGGGCGAGGTGCTCTCCGTCGCCGACGAGATCACCGTCATCCGCCGCGGTACGACCGTCGGTACGGCCGTCCCCGCCGAGACCACTCCGAAGCAGCTGGCCGAGATGATGGTCGGCAGCGAGCTGCCCACGCCGGAGACCGCCGAGTCCACGGTCACCGACCGCCCGGTCATCTCCGTCGACAAGCTGCGCCTGGAAGCGGCCGGCGGCAAGGCCCTGCTGGACGACATCACCTTCACCATCCACGCGGGCGAGGTCCTGGGCATCGCCGGCGTCGAGGGCAACGGCCAGACCGAGCTGGTCGACGCGCTCATCGGCCTCAAGCACGCCGACTCCGGCACGATCAAGCTGGCCGACGAGGAGATCACCGGCTGGGTCACCCGCAAGCGCCGCGAGCAGGGCATCGGCTACATCCCCGAGGACCGCCACCGCCACGGCCTGCTCCTGGAGGCCCCCCTCTGGGAGAACCGCATCCTCGGCCACGTCACCGAGAAGCCCAACGCCAAGGGCGTCTGGCTGGACCCCAAGGCCGCGCAGGCCGACACCCGCCGCATCGTCGAGGCGTACGACGTCCGCACCCCCGGCATCGACGTCACCGCCGCCTCACTGTCCGGCGGCAACCAGCAGAAGCTGATCGTCGGCCGCGAGATGAGCCACAAGCCGCGCTTCCTGATCGCCGCGCACCCCACCCGTGGTGTGGACGTCGGCGCGCAGGCCGCGATCTGGGACCACATCCGCGAGGCCCGCCGCGAGGGCCTGGCCGTGCTGCTGATCTCCGCCGACCTGGACGAGCTGATCGGTCTGTCCGACACCCTCCGCGTGATCTACAACGGCAAGCTGGTCGCGGACGCCGACCCCGCCACCATCACCCCGGAGGAACTGGGCTCGGCCATGACCGGTGCCGCGACCGGCCACCTGGAACACGACGAGAACGCCGAGCCCGGCGCAGACACCCCCGAGATCCGCAAGTCTCCCGAGGCTCCGGAAGACGAGGCCCGCTGATGAAGAAGTTCGACAAGGAGCGCGTGCTCCTCGCGGTGGCCGGCCCGGTCATCGCGCTCGCCGTGGCCTTCGTGCTCAGCGCGATCGTGCTGCTCGCCTCGGGCAAGAACCCCGTCGAGCCGTTCTCGATCATGTTCGAGCAGGCCACCTACTCCGACATCCAGGTCCTGATCCTCAACCAGGCCTCGATGTACTACATCGCGGCGCTCGCGGTGGCCATCGGCTTCCGGATGAACCTGTTCAACATCGGCGTCGACGGCCAGTACCAGCTCGCCGCCATGATCGCCGCGGTCGTCGGCGCGCACATGGACCTGCCCGCGTTCATCCAGGTGCCCCTGCTGCTCCTGGCCGCCGCTCTCACCGGCTCGCTGTGGGCCGGTATCGCCGGTGTCCTGAAGGTCACCCGCGGGGTCAGCGAGGTCGTCGCGACGATCATGCTCAACGCGGTCGCCGTCTCGCTCATCTCCTACATGTGGCTGCCCAACGTCTTCGGCGTGAAGGTCGGCAACAACAGCACCACGGGCGAGATGTACGAGTCCGGCTGGATCCCCGGCATCGACCTGGGCGACGCAGGCGAGATCTACGGACTGATCGTCCTTGCCGCGCTGCTCGGCATCGCCTACTGGGTCGTCCTCCACCGCACCCGCTTCGGCTTCGACCTGCGCGCCTCCGGCGCCTCGCAGACCGCCGCCGCGGCCAGCGGAGTCAACCCCAAGCGCATGGTGCTCAGCGCCATGCTGATCTCCGGTGCCGTCGCCGGTCTGGCGGGTCTGCCGATCCTGATGGGCGACACCCACACCTTCAGCCGCAGCTTCCCCACCGGCATCGGCTTCCTCGGCATCGGCATCGCACTGCTGGGCCGCAACAGCCCGGTCGGCATCGCCTTCGCCTCCCTGCTGTGGGCCTGGCTCGACAAGGCCTCGCCGGAGCTGGACTTCCACGGCTACGACAAGGAGATCGCGGTGATCATGCAGGGCATCATCGTGCTCGCGGTCGTCGTCTCCTACGAGTCCGTCCGGGAATGGAGCCTGCGCCGCCAGCAGCGCCGGGTCGGCGCGGAACTGGCCGCCGGTCACGTCCTCGGCGCCGACAACAACACCACGAAGGAGGTGGCTGGCCGATGACTGCCCCGACCTCAGCGGTTGATGTCAACCAGCCCACGCTGCAGCCCGCGGCTCCCACCGGCCGCCGCCTCTCGTGGCCCGTGCTGCTGCTGGTCATCGCCGGAGCCCTGGCGCTGACCTCGATCGTCCGCATCATCACCGGCGCCGACGGCATCACCAACGTCAGCCAGATGTCCACCGCGCTCCAGCTCGCCGTGCCGATCGGCCTCGCCGGTCTCGGCGGTCTGTGGGCCGAGCGGGCCGGCGTCGTCAACATCGGCCTAGAGGGCATGATGATCCTCGGCACCTGGTTCGGCGCGTGGGCCGGCTTCCAGTGGGGCCCGTGGACCGGTGTCGTCGTCGGCATCATCGGCGGCTGCATCGGCGGCATCCTGCACGCCATCGCCACCGTCACCTTCCGGGTGAACCACATCGTCTCCGGTGTGGCGATCAACATCCTCGCCCTCGGCATCACCCGCTACCTCGCGCCTCTCGCCTTCGAGGGCCACGCGGGCGGCTCCGCCAAGCAGTCCCCGGCGGTCGATACCCTCGGCCACTTCACCGTGCCGGGCCTGTCCGACGGGCTGCGGGACCTGAACAACCAGGGCTGGTTCTTCATCTCGGACATCGCCGGTCTGCTCGGCGGCCTGGTCACCAACGTCTCCTGGCTGACCCTGATCGCCATCGCGCTGATCCCCGCCACCTGGTGGATCCTGTGGCGCACCGCCTTCGGTCTGCGGCTGCGCTCCTGCGGTGAGAACCCGGTCGCGGCCGAGTCCCTCGGCGTCAACGTCTACAAGTACAAGTACATCGCCGTGATCATCTCCGGCGGCCTGGCCGGCCTCGGTGGCGTCTTCCTGTCCATCGTCGCCAACCCCTTCTACCTGGAGGGCCAGGTCAGCGGCCGCGGCTACATCGGCCTCGCGGCGATGATCTTCGGCAACTGGATGCCGGGCGGCCTCGCCCTGGGCGCCGGCCTGTTCGGCTACACCGACAGCCTCAACCTGCGCGGCGGCTCGACCAACGTCCACGCCCTGCTGCTGCTCGGCGCGCTGCTGCTGATCATCGGCGCGATCTGGCTGGTCATCACCAAGAAGTACGCCTCCTCGATGATCACCGCGGTCGTCGGCGCCCTGGTCTTCGCCTGGTACGCCACCACCAACGAGGTCCCGAACCAGGTCGTCTCCGCCACGCCGTACGTCATCACCCTCGTCGTCCTCACCTTGTCCGCGCAACGCCTGCGGATGCCGAAGGCGGACGGTCTGCCGTACAAGAAGGGCCAGGGCAAGTGACCTCGCCCGCCTCCCCCGACGTCGACTGGGACGAGCTGCGCGCGGCGGCCCGGGACGCCATGTCCCGGGCGTACGCCCCGTACTCCGGCTACCCGGTCGGCGTCGCGGCCCTCGTCGACGACGGCCGTACGATCACCGGCTGCAACGTGGAGAACGCCTCGTACGGCCTCGCCCTGTGCGCCGAGTGCGGGCTGGTCTCCGAGTTGCAGAACTCGGGGGGCGGCCGGCTGACGCACTTCACCTGTGTGGACGGCAAGGGCGACATCCTCGTCCCGTGCGGCCGCTGCCGCCAGCTGCTGTACGAGTTCGGCGGCCCGGATCTGCTGCTGGAGACCCCGGCGGGCATCCTGCCGCTCTCGGAGATGCTGCCCCAGGCCTTCGGGCCGGGCCACCTCAGCAAGTAACTCCCGTGCGGCCCCTCCGAGTCGCTCCACGCGACCGGCTCGGAGGGGCCGTACGGCTTCTGGAACCCTCGGAAGGAAGCCAAGCCATGGCCATGGACGCCATCTCCGTCATCCGCACCAAGCGGGACCGCGGTGAGCTCAGCGACGCACAGATCGACTGGGTCATCGACGCGTACACCCGCGGGGAGGTCGCCGACGAGCAGATGTCCGCGCTCGCCATGGCGATCCTGCTCAACGGCATGAACCGCGGCGAGATCGCCCGCTGGACGGCGGCGATGATCGCGAGCGGCGAGCGCATGGACTTCTCGTCCCTGTCACGCCCGACCGCCGACAAGCACTCCACGGGCGGAGTCGGCGACAAGATCACCCTCCCGCTGGCCCCCCTCGTGGCGGCCTGCGGTGCCGCCGTCCCCCAGCTGTCGGGCCGCGGCCTCGGCCACACGGGCGGCACGCTGGACAAGCTGGAGTCGATCCCGGGCTGGCGCGCCCTCCTCTCCAACGAGGAGATGCTGAACGTCCTGGACACCACCGGCGCGGTGATCTGTGCGGCGGGCGACGGCCTGGCCCCGGCGGACAAGAAGCTGTACGCGCTGCGGGACGTCACCGGCACGGTCGAGGCGATCCCGCTGATCGCCTCGTCGATCATGTCCAAGAAGATCGCGGAGGGCACCGGCTCGCTGGTCCTGGACGTGAAGGTCGGCACGGGCGCCTTCATGAAGACCATCGAGGACGCGCGGGAGCTGGCCTCCACGATGGTGGGCCTGGGCACGGACCACGGCGTGAAGACGGTCGCCCTCCTCACGGACATGTCCACGCCGCTCGGCCTCACGGCGGGCAACGCGCTGGAGGTCCGCGAGTCGGTCGAGGTCCTGGCGGGCGGCGGCCCCTCCGACGTCGTGGAGCTGACGATCGCCCTGGCCAGGGAGATGCTGGACGCGGCCGGTGTACGTGACGCCGACCCGGCCAAGGCCCTGGCCGATGGTTCCGCGATGGACGTCTGGCGGCGCATGATCGCGGCCCAGGGCGGCGACCCGGACGCGGAACTGCCGGTCGCCCGCGAACAGCACGTGATCAAGGCCCCGTCCTCCGGCGTCCTGACCCGCCTCGACGCCTACGACATCGGCGTCGCCGCCTGGCGCCTCGGTGCCGGCCGCGCCCGCAAGGAGGACCCGGTCCAGGCAGGCGCGGGCATCGAACTCCACGCCAAGCCGGGCGACACGGTGACCGAGGGCCAGCCCCTGCTGACCCTGCACACCGACACCCCGGAGCGCTTCGAGTACGCGCTCCAGTCCGTGGCGGGCTCGTACGACATCGCGGCACCGGGGACGGACTTCACGGCGTCGCCGGTGGTGCTGGAACGTATCGCCTGACCAGGGGTTTCCTCGTACGGGTGAACGGGATCGGTGGACCGCCGCCGGTCCCGTTCGGCATGCTGGGATCGGTGACGACCGATTGGAGACCGCCATGAGCGCACTCGCCGCCGAGTCCGGCTCCCCTGGGAGCACGGACTGGGACGAGCTCGTCCGTGTCTGGGAGGAGACGGACGCCCCCGAGGGCAGCAAGGTGGAGATCATCGAAGGGATCGTCACCGTGTCGCCTCCGCCGTCCGAAGAGCACAACGACATTGCTGAGCTGGTTCAGCGTCGCCTGTACACGGCGATTCCAGACGACTGGGGCATCTACCAGACACTCGGCCTCACGTGCCCCGAGACGGGCGGGCTCTTCATCCCCGACCGGTGCGTGGTGCCGCAGGCCGCCCTGCGCCGCGGCACGCGCGTGCATGCCGGCGAAGCCGAACTCGTCGTGGAGGTCACGTCCAAGAACAACGCGAACCACGATCGCATCAAGAAGGCCCACGGCTACGCCGTGGCGGGCGTGCCGTTCTACCTCCTCCTGGACGCCTGGCAGTCGGGGCGTCCCACGGCGACGCTCTACGGAGAACCGCGAAGCGGCACCTACCGAGTCCTCGCTTCGGTGGAGTACGGCGAACAACTCACGCTGCCCGCACCGTTCAAGCTGGACCTCGATACGGGCATCTTCCCGCTGAGCTGACCCGTTTCACCCCGGCAAGGCCGCCACCACCCTCGCCACACGGAAGGCCGGCTTGGTGAGGACCTCACGTCCGCGCACGCCGACGTAGCCGCGCAGGCCGATCACTTGGCCCACCCCGATGAGTTCCGCCCGCCCGCCCGGTCTACCGGTCGTGGATGCCATGACACCCGCTGTACTCGTGCTGGCCGGCCCCGTCACCCGGGACGAGGTGCCAGGGCTCTGCGACGCCGTACGGGCCCGGCTGGAAGCCACCGGGGCCAGAGTCGTGGTGTGCGACGTCGGAGGGCTCGGGCCACCGGGACTGGGCGTCGTGGACCTGTTGGCCCGGCTGCAGCTGACCGCCCGGCGAGCCGGCGGCCGGATACGGCTGCGCGACCCGGACCCCGCGCTACACGCCCTCCTCGACCTGGTCGGACTCCGCTTCGAGGTGGAGGGGGAGGTCGAACAGCGGGAACCAGCGCTTGGTGTCGAGGAAGCAGTGGAACCCGGTGATCCGGCCGTCTGAGATCTCCAGCACCTGCACCGCCCACGGGCTGAAGCCGCCCGCCTCCGGGTCCGGCTTGTACTGGGCGAAGCCCGGCAGCCCGTTGACCTGGACCGGCACCAGACGTGAACCCGCGCAGGGGGCGCCCAGCGTCGTCATGAAGCCGGTGATGTCCCGGACACCGGTCAGCCACAGGTCGAACGGCGGCATCGTCATGATGGCGTCCTCGTGCAGCAGCGCCGTGAGCGCCGTCATGTCATAGCCCTCGAAGGCGGCGACATACCGCTCCAGCAGCTTCTGCTGCTCCTCGTCCAGCGGGTCGGACGCCACGGCGTCGCTGCCCGGCTGCCGCTGCTCGGCGAGCGTCGCACGCGCCCGCTGAAGCGCGCTGTTGACCGACGCGACCGTCGTACCGAGCAGCTCGGCGACCTCGCTCGCCTTCCAGGCCAGCACCTCGCGCAGGATCAGCACCGCCCGCTGCTTGGCCGGCAACTGCTGGAGGGCCGCCATGAAGGCGAGCCGCACCGACTCCTTGGCGACCGCCGCCTCCGCCGGGTCGTCCGTCGTGGGCAGCACCCGGCTGTCCGGCATCGGCTCCAGCCACGTGTTGTCCGGCCGGGGAGACAGCGCCGCCTGCGCGAGCGGCGTCGACTCCGTGAGGTCCATCGGCCGCGCCCGCTTGTTGCCCGCGGTCAGCATGTCCAGGCACACGTTCGTCGCGATGCGGTAGAGCCACGACCGGAGACTGGAGCGCCCCTCGAACTTGTCGTAGCTCCGCCATGCGCGCACCATCGTGTCCTGCACCGCGTCCTCGGCCTCGAAGGAGGAACCCAGCATGCGGTAGCAGTACCCGGTCAGTTCGACGCGGTGTTTCTCCAGCCTGACGTCGAGGTCCGTCGTCGTCGCCGTGCCGTTGCTCATCGTCCACCCACCCCTGTGGCCGTATCCCGTCGGACGCCTCGTCGCGCCCAACACTTCGGAAGCTACCGCAGCCCACTGACAATGGCCCCCGGAGTGGACGAAGCAGCAGGTCAACAGGGCCCGGTACGGCACGCACGCGCCGCTGGGGCGCAACCCTGCGAAAGGGCGCGCCCCAGCGGCACGGGGGAGCGGGGCGGATCAGGCCAGCGGAACGCCGTTCACCGGCAGGCCCTGGGTGGGCAGACCCTGCACCGGCAGACCACCCAGCAGGCCCTCGGCCCCGGCGGCCGGGCCACCGGCGAGCAGGGCCGGGCCACCGGCCAGCGCCTGCTCCGCGGCCGGCTGCGCGGCGGACAGTCCGGCGCCGAGCGCCTCCTGACCCTGGGCCAGGCCCGCACCACCCTGGGCAAGGCCCGCCCCGGCGGTGGGGCCCGCCTGGGAGAGCTGCTCGGCCGGGAGCGCGCTGGTGACGGTGCCCAGCGCCGCGCCCGCGGCGTCCGGGGAGACCGGCGCGGCGTTCGCGGCACCCGCGCCCGCGGCGGCGAAGGCGGCACCGAGGGCGGCGACACCGAGGGTCTTGGCAGCAGACTGCTTCATGAAAGTAAGTCCTCGAAATTCGTTACGGGGTTGTGAGCGGTTCTCGACCGTAAACACGCCCTGCCCGCCGCCGCAAACATCGAAATGCGGACGGATTGTGAATGGCGTCCGCATTCCGTGTGCGCGAGGGATCCCCGGTCACTCCTCCTCGGCCTCAGAACCGCTGGTAGAGGTGGTCTGCCGGAACAGCCATTCGGACTTGAGTTCGGCATATCCGGGCTTGATCACGTCATTGATCATCGCCAGTCGTTCATCGAAAGGAATGAACGATGATTTCATCGCATTGACGGAGAACCACTGCATGTCGTCGAGCGTGTAACCGAATGCGTCGACAAGATGCTCGAATTCCCGGCTCATGCTGGTGTGGGACATGAGGCGGTTGTCGGTGTTCACGGTGGCCCGGAAGTGCAGCCGGCGCAGCAGCCCGATGGGGTGGTCCGCGTAGGACTCGGCGGCGCCCGTCTGGAGGTTGGAGCTGGGGCACAGCTCCAGCGGGATGCGCTTGTCCCGTACGTACGAGGCGAGCCGGCCGAGCTTCACCGATCCGTCGGCGTGCACCTGGATGTCGTCGATGATGCGCACCCCGTGTCCGAGCCGGTCGGCGCCGCACCACTGGAGGGCCTGCCAGATCGACGGCAGGCCGAATGCCTCGCCCGCGTGGATGGTGAAGTGGTTGTTCTCCCGCTTGAGGTACTCGAAGGCGTCCAGATGCCGGGTCGGCGGGTGACCGGCCTCGGCGCCCGCGATGTCGAAGCCGACGACGCCCAGGTCGCGATAGCGGTTGGCGAGTTCGGCGATCTCCAGCGCGCGGGCCGCGTGCCGCATCGCGGTGAGCAGCGCGCCGACGCGGATGCGGTGGCCGTTCTCCCGCGCGATCCGCTCGCCCTCGCGGAAGCCCTCGTTGACGGCCTCGACGACCTCTTCGAGGCTGAGCCCGCCCTCGAGGTGCTGCTCGGGCGCGTACCGCACCTCGGCGTAGACGACGCCGTCCTCGGCGAGGTCCTCGGCGCACTCGCGCGCGACCCGGACCAGGGCGTCGCGGGTCTGCATCACGCCGACGGTGTGCGAGAAGGTCTCCAGGTACCGCTCCAGGGAGCCGGAGTCGGCCGCCTCGTGGAACCAGACGCCGAGCTTGTCCGGGTCGGTCTCGGGGAGTTGGGAGTAGCCCGACGCGCGGGCGAGATCGACGATCGTGCCGGGGCGGAGCCCGCCGTCGAGATGGTCGTGCAGCAGAACCTTCGGCGCCCGGCGGATCTGGTCCGAGCTCGGGATGTTCGCCTTCTGGGCAGTCTGGCTCGTCATTTCCGCACTCTAACGCCTACGCGCGTAGAGAGCGCTTCATCGCTCGTCCGCCGCTCGGGGCCCGTCGCCCGTCCGTCCCCCCGGTCCGTCGGCTCTTTCGCCGCTCGCCTCGTTTTTCCGCTTTACACATCCGTCGATACGTAACGGTGACCCCACGGACGGGTGGCGTACACCCTCGCTTCTGACACTGTTCTGTCATGGCACAGCAAGCGACGCCGGTGCGCAGGGTCCGGCTGGGCAAGGCGATCGGGCCGGAGCCGACGGCGGTGAGCGGGGTGGTCCTCCTGCTCCCCGCAGGTGACGAAGTGTCACATCGCAAGCCGACGGCGTTGTTGGCGCCCTCCTACCTGCGGACCCTGGGGCGCCGGCTGACGCGCGCCGGGCGCGGGGAGGGGCTCGCCACGCATGTCGTCCACTACCGGTTCCGTGGGTGGAACGGCAGCGACGCGAACCAGGTGAGCGACGCGTTGTGGGCCGCCGACGAGGTCGTACGGCGCTATGGGGACGTTCCCGTGTGCCTGGCCGGGGTCGACATGGGCGGCCGGGCGGCCCTGCGGGCCGGGGGGCACGAGGCCGTCAACTCCGTGCTGGCGATCGCGCCTTGGCTGCCGGAGGAGGACGTGGCCGCGTCGCCCGAACCGGTGAAGCAGCTCGGGGGGCGGCGGGTGATGATCGTGCACGGCACGAACGACGAGCGGACCGATCCCGAACTGTCGTTCCGGCTGGCTGCGCGGGCGAAGAAGGCGAACCGGGACGTGTGCCGGTTCGAAGTGCACTCCGATCGGCACGGGTTGCAGCAGCACCGGGACGAAGTCCTGGCCCTGGCCGAGGACTTCGTGATGGGGGTGTTGTTCGGGAGGGTGTTCTCGCGGCCTGTCGTCGACGCGTTTGCGGCTCCGCCGCCGCTGGGGCTGCGGATGCCGTTGGCCGCGGGGTTCGGTAAGTCGTTGCGACGGTAGCGTCGTTGAGGTGTGGGGTTCGTCGGCGGGTGCGGGTGCTTCGTGGCTGGTCGCGCCCACGCGGCGGAGCCGCATATCGATGCAGCCCCGCGCCCCTTCAGGGCAGAAGACTTCCCCTTCTTGAGAGCAAGAACTTCTTGAAGGCGGCCACGGGGGGTGTGTCCGGGCGGTCGGCCATCCAGGCGACGCCGATCTCGCGTGCCGCCCGTGGTGCCGTGACCGTCAGTTCCATGACCCCCGGGCGGGGCACCGCGGGTGGAGGCAGGAGGGCCACTCCCAGGCCTGCCGCCACCAGCCCCCTCAGCGTCTCCGCCTCCTCGCCCTCGAAGGCGATGCGGGGCTTGAAGCCTGCTTCCTGGCAGAGGTCGTCGGTGATCCGGCGAAGGCCGTAGCCGGGTTCCAGGGTTACGAAGATCTCGTCGGAGGCCTCCGCCAGACGGACGCGTTTACGGGCGGCCAGGCGGTGGTCGGCGGGAACGACCAGACGGAGTTTCTGTTCGTCGAGGCGGCGGGCGACCAGGTCGGGGGCGTCCGGGACGGGGGACGTCAGGCAGAGGTCGAGCTCGCCCGCGCGCAGGCGTTCGAGCATGGCCTCGCCGTAGTTCTGGACCAGGCTGAAGCGGACGCGGGGGTGGTCGGCGCGGAAGGCGTGCAGGAGGCCCGGGACCGTTTCGGCGCCCATGGTGTGCAGGAAGCCGAAGGCGACCTTGCCGGTGGCCGGGTCGGCGTCGGCGCGGACCTCGTCGGCGGCGCGCGCGATCTCGGCGAGGGCGCGTTCGACCGAGGTGAGGAAGGTGCGGCCGGCGGGGGTCAGGGAGACCGTACGGCCGTGGCGGGCGAACAGGTCGACGCCCAGGTCCTGTTCCAGACGGGCCATGGCCCGCGACAGCGTGGACTGCGGGACCTGCAGCTCCTGGGCGGCCCGGGTGACGTGCTCGGTGCGGGCCACGCCGGCGAAGTGGGCGAGGCGCGGGGCGAGCAACATCGTCATGTCTTCTGTGTCACTGGACGGTGACAGTCGAGGCTGTGAGCTGTACTGATGCGCCATGGGAACGATTATGGCCAATCCATGCATTGGACGGATCAGTGGGGGCGTACGTAGCTTCGAAGCATGTCTCCCGCCAGTACCGGGGCGTCCACCACCGTGGGCGCCGCACCCGTAGTCCCCGTCGTCGACTCCCGTATGGCCCCGGGCGGCCCCGGCTACCGCCGGATGAGCTTCGCCCTCTTCCTCGCCGGTGTCGCGACCTTCGCGCTTCTCTACTCCACACAGGCCCTTCTGCCGCTGATCTCCAACGACCTCGGGGTGGCGGCGAGCGAGGCGAGCTGGACGGTGGCGGCCGCGACGGGCGGACTGGCGCTGTTCGTCCTGCCCATGAGCGCGCTGTCGGAGCGGTTCGGACGCCGTACGGTCATGACGGCCTCGCTGGCCGTCGCGGTGATCGTCGGCCTGCTGGTCCCCCTCGCCCCCAACCTGACCGCCCTGGTCGTGCTACGGGCCGTACAAGGTGCCGCGCTGGCCGGTCTGCCGGCGTCGGCGACGGCGTACCTCGCCGAGGAGGTCCGGCCGAAGGCGCTGGTCACGGCGATCGGCCTGTTCGTCGCCGGCAACAGCGTCGGCGGTATGAGCGGCCGGGTCATCACCGGCTGGGTCGCGCAGGAATGGGGCTGGCGGGTCGCCCTCGGTGTCATCGGCGTGATCGCGGTCGCCTGCGCCGTCGCCTTCCGGCTGCTGCTCCCCGCGCCACGCCACTTCAAGCCGGGCTCGCTGCGGCCGCGGGTGCTCGCACGTACGGTCCGTGACCACCTCGGCGACCCGCTGCTGTGCCGGCTGTACGCCATCGGCGCCCTGTTCATGACGGTCTTCGGCGGCGTGTACACCGTGATCGGCTACCGCCTGACGCAGGCGCCGTTCTCGCTGCCGCAGGGCATCGTCGGCTCGATCTTCCTGGTGTACCTGGTCGGTACGGTGTCGGCGTCGACGGCCGGGCGGCTGGTGGGCCGCCTGGGCCGGCGGGGCGCGCTGTACGCGGCGGGCGCCACGACGGCCGCGGGGCTGCTGCTCTCCCTGGCGGGGTCCCTGCCGCTGGTCCTGCTCGGTCTGGTCCTCATCACCGGCGGCTTCTTCGCCGGGCACGCGGTGGCGTCCTCGGCGGTCAGCAAGACGGCCACGCGGGGGCGCGCCCAGGCCTCGGCGCTGTACCAGTCCGCCTACTACATCGGCTCCAGCGCGGGCAGCACGGTCGGTGCCGTCGCCTTCCACGCGGGCGGCTGGGCCGGGACCGTCGGGGTGGGACTGCTGGCGGTGCTCGGTGTCGTGACGATCACGGTGTTCGGGACGCGGGCCGCTCGGGTGGCGCGTCGGGAGCTGGCTGCGGCTGCCTGAGCCGGTCGTGCGTGCGCCCCGCCGGGGGGAGGCGGGGCGCACTGGTTTTCTGGTGGGTTACCAGGCTGCGCGTGTCTTCGCCTTGTCCTCCGAGGGCAGCAGGATCCAGAGGGCTATGTAGAGGAGAAACTGCGGGCCCGGGAGCAGGCAGGAGATCAGGAAGATCACGCGCATCGTCGTCGCGGAGGTGCCGAAGCGCCGTGCCAGCGCGGCGCACACTCCGCCGATCATGCGGCCCTGGGTGGGTCGGGTGAGCGCGGTCATGGTGCGGCTCCTTCGCGAGCGTCGGTCTGAGGCTCCTTGCGGGGCCTCGTGAGGAGGTTCCTCAACTGACATCAACGCTACGGCGACGAACCGGGCAAAGCGTCACTCTACGGAGCTATCCCGACCCTGGGAATCGTCGGGGTCCGACCCTGAGAGGGCTCCTCCTGCGGGACGGTCGCCCGGTGGGCGCGATCGGACCTGCGGCGGAGCCAGGCCCGGGCGGCCGGGACGATCGTGGCGTGGGCGAGGCCCACGCCGACCGTGTTCAGCAGCAGTGAGTCGACGTCGACCATCTGGCCGGGTACGCCCGTCTGGAGCAGTTCGATGGCCAGGGAGATCAGGGCACCGGCGGCGACCGTGCGGACCAGGGAGCCGAGAGGGGAGGCGTCAGCCCTGCCGTGGGCCATCGGGATCAGCACGCCCAGCGGTGCGAGAAGCGCCAGGCCCTCGATGATGCGGCGGGCCGCCTCCTGCCAGCCGAGGGCCAGGTCGGCTCTGATGCCGGCGAAGGGTTGCAGGTTGGCGGGCATCACCCAGGGGACGTCCAGGGGGCGCAGCGTGAGCCAGGCGACGAACGCGAGGTGCGCGGCCAGGAGGACACCCCCAGTCGCACGGATGCGGATCACGGCGCTGCCGCCGATGGAGCCTTGACGCTGCACGCCTCCCTAGACGCGTGGGGCGGGGGGATCGGTTCCGGGGATGCCCGCGGGTGCCTCCGGCGGTCGGGCGGGGGTGGCTGCGGCGGCCCCTTGTGGTGGGTGGGGGTTCGCGTAGCGCCTGGGCGTGCGTTGTGGGTCGGGGCCGTGGGGGTGCGGGGGTGTCAGGTGTCCGATACGTCTGTGGACGGGGGCTCGTTGGTGCCTGGTCTGGTGCGGACCTCGTCCGTGCACTCGTAGCGGCGTGGGGGAGTGGTGGTGGGGCCGCCCAGGATGACCGAGCCGTCGCCCTCCGCGGCTGTGGAGTCGGAGAAGGTGCAGACGATCTGGGCCAAAGCGTATGAGGTGAGGTTGTCGGGGGCTGTGCTCAGGTGGAGGGTCTCGTCGGGGTCGCCCGGGCGGGGGCCGGTCACGCCCATGGCGCCTCGGACGTCCGTGGTGTAGCCGGCCTCCTTCTCGGCTGTCGAGGGGGTTGCCTCCAGCTCGTCGAGGAGGCCCTGGGCCAGCAGGACGCGGCGGGCCGAGTCCGCGGTGCCGTCGGGGACGCGTACGGTGCGGTCGACCGCCACCAGTTGGGAGCCGCACAGGAGGAACACCTGGACCGGGAGGCCGCGCGCCGCCTGCGTCGACACGTTCGGTTCGGAGAGCGAGCAGTGCACGCGTGAGGGGGCGGGGCCGAAGTTGGTGGGGACCTCCGTGGACCGTATGCCGCATCCGGTCAGCAGGGCGGCGCCTGTCACGGAGAGCGCCAGCAGGTGGCGTACGTTCATCAGGCGTCCCCCTTCTTCTCGCCCTGGCCGTTGGTCTGTTCCGCCAGTTCCGAGGCGTCCCGGGGCAGGCGCAGGGTGAACACCGCGCCGCCCTCGGGGGAGTTGGCGGCCGTGATCTCGCCGCCGTGGATGTGGGCGTTCTCCAGGGCGATGGACAGGCCGAGGCCGCTGCCCTCGGAGCGGGGGCGGGAGGCGCTGGCCTTGTAGAAGCGGTCGAAGACGTGCGGGAGGACGTCCTCGGGGATGCCCGGGCCGTGGTCCTGGACCTGGATCACCAGTGCGTCCTCCGCTTCCCGGACCGAGACGCGGACCGGGGAGCCGCCGTGCTTGAGGGCGTTGCCGATGAGGTTGGCCAGGATGACGTCGAGGCGGCGGGGGTCCAGGCGGGCCATGATGCCGCGCTCGGCGTCGAGGTCCACCGCGTCCAGCCAGGCTCGGGCGTCGATGCAGGCCGTGATCTGGTCGGCGATGTCGACGTGGTCGAGGACCAGGCGTGCGGTGCCCGCGTCGAAACGGGTGACCTCCATCAGGTTCTCGACCAGGTCGTTGAGGCGGCGGGTCTCGCTGACGACGAGGCGTACGGCGGGTTCGATCATGGGGTCCATGGATCCGGAGTCCGCCTCCAGCTCCTCCTCCAGGACCTCGGTGACGGCCGTGATCGCGGTCAGGGGCGTGCGCAGTTCGTGGGACATGTCGGCCACGAAGCGCCGTGACGCCTCGTCACGCGAGGCCATGTCCGCGACCCGCTTCTCCAGCGCCTCGGCGGCGTTGTTGAAGGTCCGGGAGAGGTCGGCGAGTTCGTCCGTGCCGGAGACTCTCAGGCGGGTGTCCAGCTTGCCCTCGCCCAGGCGGCGGGCGGCGACGCCGAGCCGCTGCACCGGCTTCAGTACGGTCGTGGCGGCCGCCTGAGCCAGTAGTGCGGAGCCGATCAGGGCGAGGCCCGTGGCGATACCGAGGGACCAGGCCAGCGAGTTGAGGTCCTTGGCCTCCTGCTCCAGGGACTTCATCATGTAGCCGGTCGGACCGCCGCCGATCACCTTCGTACCGGCGATCAGATACGGCGTGTCGTCCTCCACGATCCGCTGCCAGTACAGGTGGTACTCGGCCTTGTTGGAGGAGTTGAGCTCCTGTTTCTCGTTCACGGCCGCGCGCAGGGACTCGGGCACGTCCGCGAGGGTGAAGCCGTCCAGGCCGCCGGAACTGCCGTAGGCGGGCTTGCCCTCGGCGTCCTGGGCGACGAGCAGGACGCTGAAGCGCTGGCTGCTGTTGGCCATCTGACCGGCCGTGTGCTGGAGCTCGTCCTGCGTCGGCTCCGTGGGCAGCAGGCCCGCACGGTTCTGCATCTCCTGCTCGAAGTCGCGCAGCACCGCGTCCTGGGTACGGGTGAGGACCGCCTCGCGGTTGAGCCAGTACGCGATGCCCGACGCGGACACGGCAGCCGTCAGCGCGACCAGACCGAAAACCACTACCAGCCGCAGTCGCAGGCTGGTGAAACGCAGCCTCGACCACACTCCCTTGCGAGCCGCGCCCCAGCCGCGGAAACCCCCTTGCGCCTTGGTCACTGAGGCGCGTCCAGGCGGTAGCCGACACCACGGACCGTACGGATCAGAGTGGGGGAGGACGGGACGTCCTCGACCTTGGCGCGCAGGCGCTGCACACAGGCGTCGACCAGGCGTGAGTCTCCCAGGTAGTCGTGCTCCCAGACCAGACGCAGGAGCTGCTGGCGGGACAGGGCCTGGCCCGGCCGGCGGCTCAGTTCCAGCAGCAGACGCAGCTCGGTCGGGGTGAGCTGGAGGTCCTCGCCGTTCTTCGTCACGGTCATCGCCGCGCGGTCGATGACCAGGCTGCCGAAGCTCGCCGCGTCGTTCGACTCGCGTTCCCCGCGTCGCAGCACGGCCCGGATCCGGGCGTCGAGGACCCGCCCCTGCACGGGTTTGACGACGTAGTCGTCCGCGCCGGACTCCAGTCCGACCACGACGTCGATGTCGTCGCTGCGCGCGGTCAGCAGGATGATCGGCAGCTGGTCCGTGCGCCGGATGCGCCGGCACACCTCGAAGCCGTCGATGCCGGGCAGCATCACGTCCAGCACGATCAGGTCCGGCCGCTGCTCGCGCAGCAGTTTCAGACCGTCCTCGCCGGTGGCAGCGGTGGCCACCCGGTGTCCCTGGCGCGTCAGTGAGAGCTCCAGGGCCGTACGGATGGCGTCGTCGTCCTCGATCAGCAACAGGGAAGGCACGGGGGTCATTCTGGCCCATGCGGGGCGGTCTTTCGACACCTGTACGAGCTGTACGGCTACGCGCACGTAGCGCTCATGACTGTGCCCGGGCTGTCGTGCGCCTGGGGGCCGGCTCTGACGCCGGCCCCTGTGACAGGTCTGTGACAGTCGGCGGACACGGCCATGAAGGTGCCCGGGCAAGCTTTTCGGCACAGGCAAGACAGCAAGTCGCACCACAGCATCACCACAGCAAGACGAACGAGCAGAACACCGGAAGTCCACGACGGGGGGCGCGAGATGAACACGCTGCACGGCACCAGCAACAGCGCAGTGATCACGCGTCTGCACGACGTGAACGGGGGCCGGGGTTCGGAGAAGTCCGGTGCCGTGAGCGGGCGGGGGTGCGCTCGCGGCGCCGGGCGTCAGCACACCGCGTACATGACGGTGGTTGACGGTTTCACGGGGGAGCCCGCGACGGTAGCCGCTATGGGTACGGTCGGAGGAGCCGCGTACAGGGAGGACTCGGGGGAGCGGCGTCGCTCGCTGTCGGAGGCGGAGTTCACCGCCTACGTCCAGGAGCGCCGCGCCTCCCTGTACGCAACCGCCTACCACCTGACCGGTGACCGTTTCGAGGCCGAGGACCTGCTGCAGAGCGCGCTGTTCTCGACGTACCGGGCCTGGGACCGGATCAGCGACAAGGCCGCGGTCGGGGGCTACCTGCGGCGGACGATGACGAACCTGCACATCAGCGCCTGGCGCCGCCGCAAGCTGAACGAATACCCGACCGAGGAGCTGCCGGAGACGCCCGGCGACACGGACGCGATGCGCGGCACCGAGCTGCGCGCGGTCCTGTGGCAGGCGCTCGCCCGGCTCCCCGAACTCCAGCGCACGATGCTGGTCCTGAGGTACTACGAGGGCCGCACCGACCCGGAGATCGCGGAGATCCTCGACATCAGTGTCGGCACGGTGAAGTCCAGCATCTGGCGCTCGCTCCGCCGGCTGCGCGAGGACGAGGTCCTCAGCTTCGGCCGTGACGAGGAGGACGCCTTCGGGGAGCTCGTCGCCTGAAGGTACGGGGGGACCGCATCCGGGGGGATGCAGCGGGGGAGCGGTGAGAAGTGGGGGGACCCACGGGGGCTGGGGGGCTCACGGGGGACCAACGGGGGAAAACGGGGGGTGCTCCACCACGGGGGAAGCGGTGGAGCACAACGACAGCGGGGCTGGAGGGCCGGGGGGTCCGTCCAGTCCCGCTTCGCTGTGTGCTCAGCGGACCTCATGAGGGTCGCTCCGGCGGGCGTGTCGCCCGCGACGTCCAGGTAGCCGCGGCTGTCGTAGGTCACCAGGTACGCACACGATGCCCCGGCGGCACCGACCACGACGCGGCAGGCGCCTTCTTCGTTCAGCCGGCCGGCGTCGCCGCCGGGCGGCGGCCCGCCGCGGCCGCGGTGAGGCGGCCGAGGGCCTCGTCGCGGTCGCAGGCGTAGGCGCCCAGGGAGGTCTGGTGGGCGATGATCGACTGCTCCAGGCGCATCAGGCGCCAGCCGCGGCGCAGCAGGAAGGGCACCGACTTGCGGCCCTCCTTCAGATCGCGCAGGAACCGGCGGCGGAAGGTCGTCACCGGGCCCCGGCTCAGACACAGCGCGTCGGCCAGCACACCGAGCTCCCGGCAGCGCGTCACGATCTCGGCGGCGAAGATGCCCTCCGCGATGAACACCGGCGTACGCCCGATCTCGACGGTCTCCTCGCCGGTACGGGCGCTGAGCGAGATGTCGTACAGCGGCACGTTCGTACGGCCCGTGCGGCACAGCTCCGCGATGGCCGCCACGGCCGTGTCGGCGTCCCACGAGTCCGGGTGGTCCCAGTCGATGTCGGCGCTCCCGGGGACCTGCGGCAGGGTCGGGTCGCCGGCCTCTTTGTAGAAGTCGTCGAGCCGCAGCACCGGAAGCCCGGAACGGGCGGCGAGAAGGGACTTGCCGGAGCCGGAAGGGCCGCAGAGCAGCACGACTCGCGTCGGTATGGACGGATGGGAACTCACGGGACACCAGTCTGAGGCATGGTCCGGCCCGGGAACGACCCGGCGGACGGAGATTGAAGCGCGCGTCACACTCTGCCGAACGAGTGCAGAGGAAGAGGGCCGTGGCTCCTCCGGACGGAGAGGAGGCACGGCCCTCTGGTTTGGGGTGGGGTCAGTAGGACGAGCCCGAGGCGCCCAGGGAACCCGTCGGGTGCCAGACCGTCTTGGTCTCCAGGAAGGCCGTCATGCGGTCGAGGCCGGGGGTGGCCGCCCAGTCGTCCACAGGCTGTGGACGCAGGACTCGCTTGAGGTTGTCCGCCGCGGCGATCTCCAGCTCCTTGGCCAGGATGTCGTCGGCGCCCGCGAGGTCGATCGCGTTGACGTCCTGGTGCGCGGCCAGTGGCGTCGCGATCTCCGCCGTACGGCCGGAGAGGACGTTGACCACGCCGCCGGGCAGGTCGGAGGTGGCCAGGACCTCGCCGAGGGAGAGTGCGGGGAGAGGGGACTTCTCGGAGGCGATGACGATCGCCGTGTTGCCCGTGGCGATCACCGGCGCGACCACCGAGACCAGGCCCAGGAAGGACGACTCCTGCGGCGCGACGACCGCGACCACCCCCGTCGGCTCGGGGGAGGACAGGTTGAAGAACGGGCCCGCGACCGGGTTTCCGCCGCCGACCACCTGGGCGATCTTGTCGGTCCAGCCCGCGTACCAGACCCAGCGGTCGATCGCCGCGTCGACCTGCGCGGCCGCCTTCGACTTCGACAGGCCCTCCGCGTCGGCCACTTCACGGACGTACTGGTCGCGGCGGCCTTCCAGCATCTCGGCGATGCGGTAGAGGATCTGGCCGCGGTTGTAGGCGGTCGCCCCGGACCAGGCGCCGAACGCCTTGCGCGCGGCGACCACCGCGTCACGGGCGTCCTTGCGGGACGACAGGGGTACGTTCGCCAGCCAGTCGCCCTTCGAGTCCGTCACCTCGTACACCCGGCCGCTCTCGGAACGCGGGAACTTCCCGCCGACGTACAGCTTGTAGGTCTTGAAGACGGAGAGCCGCTCGGCGCGCTCGGTCTTGTCGTTCTTGTCAGACATCGAGGTACGCCTCCAGGCCGTGGCGGCCGCCCTCGCGGCCGAAGCCCGACTCCTTGTAGCCGCCGAACGGCGAGGTCGGGTCGAACTTGTTGAACGTGTTGGACCAGACGACACCGGCGCGGAGCTTGTTCGCGACGGCCAGGATCCGGGAGCCCTTCTCGGTCCAGATGCCGGCCGACAGGCCGTACGGCGTGTTGTTGGCCTTGGCGACCGCCTCGTCCGGCGTACGGAAGGTCAGGACCGACAGCACCGGGCCGAAGATCTCGTCGCGGGCGACGGTGTGCGCCTGGGTGACGTTCGTGAAGAGCGTCGGCGCGAACCAGTAGCCGCTCTCGGGCAGTTCGCAGGCCGGCGACCAGCGCTCGGCGCCCTCCGCCTCGCCCTGCTCGACGAGCGAGGTGATACGGGTGAGCTGCTCCTCGGAGTTGATCGCGCCGATGTCGGTGTTCTTGTCCAGCGGGTCGCCGAGACGGAGGGTCGACAGGCGGCGCTTCAGGGAGTCCAGCAGCTCGTCCTGGATCGACTCCTGGACGAGAAGGCGGCTGCCGGCGCAGCAGACCTGGCCCTGGTTGAAGAAGATCCCGTTGACGATGCCCTCGACGGCCTGGTCGATCGGGGCGTCGTCGAAGACGATGTTGGCGCCCTTGCCGCCCAGCTCCAGAGTGACCTTCTTGCGGGTGCCCGCGACGGTCCGCGCGATCTCCTTGCCGACGGCCGTGGAGCCGGTGAACGCGACCTTGTTCACGTCGGGGTGCGCGACGACCGCGGCGCCCGCGTCGCCGTAGCCGGGGAGGATGTTGACGACGCCCTTGGGCAGGCCCGCCTGACGGCAGATGTCCGCGAAGAACAGGGCGGACAGGGGGGTCGTCTCGGCGGGCTTGAGCACCACCGTGTTGCCGGTGGCGAGCGCCGGGGCGATCTTCCAGGCCAGCATCAGCAGCGGGAAGTTCCAGGGGATGACCTGGCCGGCGACGCCGAGCGGGCGGGGGTCGGTGCCGAAGCCCGCGTGGTCGAGCTTGTCGGCCCAGCCCGCGTAGTAGAAGAAGTGCGCGGCGACCAGGGGGAGGTCGGCGTCGCGGGTCTCCTTGATCGGCTTGCCGTTGTCCAGGGTTTCGAGGACGGCCAGCTCGCGCGAGCGCTCCTGGATGATCCGCGCGATGCGGAACAGGTACTTGGCGCGCTCGGCGCCGGGCAGCGCCGACCACTTCACGAAGGCCTTGCGCGCGGCCTTCACGGCGCGGTCCACGTCCGCCTCGCCGGCCTGGGCGATCTCGGCGAGGACCTCCTCGGTGGACGGGGAGACGGTCTTGAAGACCTTGCCGTCCGCCGCCTCCACGAACTCGCCGTCGATGAACAGGCCGTACGACGGCGCGATGTCGACGATCGAGCGGGACTCGGGAGCCGGTGCGTATTCGAATACCGATGCCATGGTGATCAGTCCACCGTCACGTAGTCGGGGCCGGAGTAGCGGCCGGTGGCCAGCTTCTGACGCTGCATCAGCAGGTCGTTCAGGAGCGAGGAGGCGCCGAAGCGGAACCAGTGGTTGTCCAGCCAGTCCTCGCCGGCGGTCTCGTTGACCAGGACGAGGAACTTGATGGCGTCCTTGGAGGTGCGGATCCCGCCGGCCGGCTTCACCCCGACCTGGATGCCGGTCTGGGCGCGGAAGTCGCGCACCGCTTCCAGCATGAGCAGGGTGTTCGCCGGGGTGGCGTTCACGGCGACCTTGCCGGTGGACGTCTTGATGAAGTCGGCGCCGGCGAGCATGCCGAGCCAGCTGGCCCGCCGGATGTTGTCGTACGTCGACAGCTCGCCGGTCTCGAAGATGACCTTGAGGCGGGCGCTCGTCCCGCAGGCCGACTTCACGGCGACGATCTCGTCGTACACCTTCATGTAGTGGCCCGCGAGGAACGCCCCGCGGTCGATGACCATGTCGATCTCGTCGGCGCCCGCCGCCACGGCCTCGCGCACGTCCGCCAGCTTGACGGTGAGCGGGGCACGGCCCGCCGGGAACGAGGTGGCGACCGAGGCGACCTTCACGGTCGACCCAGCGACGGCCTCCTTGGCGGTGGCCACCATGTCGGGATAGACGCAGACGGCCGCGGTCGCCGGGGCCGTCCGGTCGGTGGGGTCGGGGCGCACCGCCTTGGCGCCGAGCGCCCGGACCTTGCCCGGGGTGTCCGCGCCTTCCAGCGTCGTCAGGTCGACCATCGAGATGGCGAGGTCGATGGCGTACGCCTTGGCGGTCGTCTTGATGGAACGGGTACCCAGGGACGCGGCCCGCCCCTCCAGGCCGACCGCGTCGACGCCGGGCAGCCCGTGAAGGAAGCGGCGCAGCGTGCTGTCGGACGCGGTGACGTCCGTGAGTGCGTGAGCTGCGGCAGATGCATTGGTGGGCATGGTCACCAGACGAGCATATCTACGCGCGTAGCGGCTGTACACCCCGAGGGTCGGATCCGTGAATCACGGGGGGATGTCGGATGCCCCGGGGCGCGGGGCCTGCCAGACGCCGGGCGCTCGCCTGCCCCAGGCGCGCAGGGCGCCGGAGCTGCCAAGACGTCGGGCACCCGCACGCCCCCAGGGGCGCGGGGAACTGCGCGACCAGCCCCCTCCGACCCGCACCCGCCCACGCACACCGCACTCCCCCCACGGCGACCGGGCGCCCCACCAAGCCGCCGGCGGGCATGCGGCACAATCGGCCCCATGACGACCCCCGACCACGAGCACCAGCCCTCCACCCCGGACCCCGTATCGAGGGACCGGGTCTACCGCTCGCCCATGGGCATCCTGGGCGGCGTCGCGCTGCTCGCCATCGTGTTCTGGCTCGGTATCGACGCGCTGGTACGCGGCGAGAGCCGCACGCAGTGGCTCGCGCTCGCCGCGATGATCCTGATCGTGCCGCTGTCGTCCGCGTTCACGCTCCGCCCCGCCGTGTACGCCAACGAGGAGCGCCTGCGCATCCGCAACCCGCTGCGCGTCATCGTGGTCCCCTGGGGACAGGTCGTCTCGCTGCGGTCCGGCTACTCGAACGAGGTCGTCGCGAAGTCCGGCGCCAAGTACCAGCTCTGGGCGATCCCCGTCTCGCTGCGGGCCCGCAAGAAGGCGGCGCAGCACGCGGACCGCACGGCGGCGGAGACGGGCGCCGCGGGCCGGGGGAGCGGCGGCGCAGGGCGCGGGTTCGGCGGGTCGCGCCGGGCGGCCGGGGCGAACGGTCCGACGCGGGCCGAGACCGACAAGATCATGGACGACCTGCGGGAACTGCTGGAGAGCCACGGCGAGGCCGAGTCCGCCCAGGGCGAGGTGACCGTGCGATGGGCCTACGAGGTGATGGGCCCGGCGATCGCGGGGGCTGTGCTGCTGCTGATCCTGCTGGCCGTGGGCTGAGGCCCGACGGGACCGGCTGAGCGCGTCCGCGGGATCGGCCGTCAGGGCGCGCCCGGATACACCAGCGCCATGTACGCGCCGCAGTACGCCGAGCCGACGACCGCCCCCGCGAGGACCAGCGCGCGGTGGCGACGGCTCGCGCGGGACAGGTGCCGGGCGACGGGCAGCAGGAGCGGGAAGGCGGGGAGCAGGAAGCGGGCGCGCGGGAAGTAGACGCCGCCGCTGCCCAGCACGATCGCCAGCAGTACGGCCGTGAAGACCAGCAGCGCGACCGGCTGCCGGTCGGCCACAGCCAGGCCGAACAGCACGACCGACACGATCAGCGTCAGCGTCACCATCACCAGGAACAGCTCGGGCTTCGGGGCGTACACCAGCAGCCGCCGCATCTGGCGCAGTGTTTCGAGCCCCCCGTCCAGCTCGTTGTGCCACAACCGCTGTACGGCGAAGTAGCCGTCCCAGCGGCCCACCCGCAGACCCACCCAGCCGACGTACCCGCACCAGCCGAGTGGCGCGATCACGGCGGCCGCGAGGGTACGGGGGGTGAAGCGGCGGCGCAGCGCGAGAAGGGCCGCGGTCGTGACCGCCGCCGCCACCGCGACCCCGGTCGGGCGGGTCAGGCCCGCGAGCGCGGCCAGCCAGGCCGCGGTGAGGAACCGGCCGGAGAGCACGGCGTACAGGGACCAGGCGGCGAGCGCCGTGAACAGGGACTCGGTGTAGCCCATCCACTGCACCAGACCGACCGGGAGCGCGGCCCAGAGGGTGGCCAGCAGAACACCGGCCCGGCGCCCGTACAGCCGGTCGCCCACCGCGAAGACTCCCCACGCGGCGACGAGGGACGCGATGACGGCGAGGCCGAGGCCGGTGCTGGCGCGGGTGCCCGGGGTGAGCGCGGCGAAGGCCTTCAGAAGGGTGGGGTAGAGCGGGAAGAACGCCAGGTTGTTGGCGTTGTGCGCGGTGCCGAGCTCATGTGCGTAGCCGTGCTCGGCGATGCCGAGGTACCAGTCGGCGTCCCACTGCGTCGCCAGGATCGGCCAGACGCCGTGCCCTTGCCGGTGCGCCCAGACGGTGAGGACCAGCAGGCCCGTGCCACGCACGGCGAGGTAGGCGAGGAGGGCGGGGGCGGCGTGGCGCAGGGCGGGGAGGACGGCGGGGCGGGCCCGCGGTGGAGGGCGGGAGCCCGGGGCGGTCGTGGTGCGGGGGGTCGGCCGGGATGCGGTCGTGGACACGGCGCGGCTCCAGGCTGATCGGTGGTGCGTTTCCCGTCCACCGTTGCCCGAGGGGCACTGCGGGGCGTGGAGCGCGGGTCAACCGCCCTGCGTGAATCGCCCGAAAGGGTGCCTCCGGATGGGGGCACCCTCTCGGGAACGATCAGTGAGTCGCCGCAGGGCTCCGAGCGGGCCGCGTACGCCGCACGCCTCAGATGCCCGCCGCCGCCGAAAGGTCCCGCTTGATCGTCGCGAGCAGCTCGGCCGCCTTGACGCGGGCGGCCGGCAGGGCGGCGTGCGCGGCGACCGGGACGACGACCTCCAGGTAGCACTTCAGCTTGGGCTCCGTGCCGCTGGGGCGGACGATGACGCGGGCGCCTTCGAGGGTGTACCGCAGTCCGTCGGTGGGCGGCAGGGTGTCGGTGCCCTGGGTGAGGTCCTCGGCGCGGGTGACGGCCAGACCGGCGAGCTCGGTCGGCGGCCGCTCGCGCAGGCGGCGCATGGCGTTCGCGATGACGGACAGGTCCTGGACGCGGACCGAGAGCTGGTCGGTGGCATGCAGGCCGTGCTCCACGGCGAGGTCGTCGAGCAGGTCGAGGAGCGTGCGGCCCTCGGCCTTGAGGACGGAGGCCAGCTCGGTGATCAGCAGGGCCGCGGTGATGCCGTCCTTGTCGCGTACGCCCTCGGGGTCGACGCAGTAGCCGAGGGCCTCCTCGTAGCCGTAGCGCAGGCCGTCGACGCGGGCGATCCACTTGAAGCCGGTGAGGGTCTCCTCGTAGGGCAGGCCCGCCTTCTCGGCGATACGGCCGAGGAGGGAGGAGGAGACGATCGACTCGGCGAACGTGCCCCGCGCGCCGCGGCGGACGAGGTGCGCGGCGAGCAGCGCGCCCACCTCGTCGCCGCGCAGCATCCGCCAGGCGTCCCCGTCCTTGACGGCCGCGGCGCAGCGGTCGGCGTCGGGGTCGTTGGCGATGACCAGGTCGGGGTCGGTCTCGCGGGCCTTGGCGAAGGCCAGGTCCATCGCGCCGGGCTCTTCCGGGTTGGGGAAGGCGACCGTGGGGAAGTCCGGGTCCGGCTCGGCCTGCTCGGCGACGAGGGCGGGAGCCGGGAAGCCGGCGCGGGCGAAGGCGGCCAGGAGGACGTCCTTGCCGACGCCGTGCATCGCCGTGTAGACGGTGCGGGCGGTACGCGGGGAGTCGGGGGCGAGGACCGCGTCCGTACGGGCGAGGTAGGCGTCCAGGACGCTGTCGTCGAGGGTTTCCCAGCCCTCCGTGGGGCGGGGGACGACGGTCAGGGACGGTACGGCGGCGATCTCCTCCGCGATCTCGATGTCCGCGGGAGGCACGATCTGGGAGCCGTCGCCGAGGTAGACCTTGTAGCCGTTGTCGCGGGGCGGGTTGTGGCTGGCGGTGACCTCGACACCGGCGACCGCGCCGAGGTGCCTTATGGCGTACGCCAGGACCGGGGTGGGCAGGGGGCGCGGCAGTACGGCGGCGCGCAGGCCGGCGCCGGTCATCACGGCCGCCGTGTCGCGGGCGAAGTCCTCCGACTTGTGGCGGGCGTCGTAGCCGATGACGACGAGGCCGTTGTCGTGGCCCTGCTTCTTGAGGTACGCG
This sequence comes from Streptomyces sp. NPDC028907, assembly GCF_055564995.1. Taxonomy (NCBI): domain Bacteria; kingdom Bacillati; phylum Actinomycetota; class Actinomycetes; order Kitasatosporales; family Streptomycetaceae; genus Streptomyces; species Streptomyces sp. NPDC028907. Next base: position 133,444 of record NZ_JBVHVE010000006.1, on the reverse strand, counting down.
GCGAGGCCGGCGGCGGCGCGGATGACGACCGTGCGGTTCATGCGCATCGGGCCGGCGCCGAGTTCGCCGCGCAGGCCCGCCGTGCCGAACTGGAGGGTGCCGCTGAAGCGTGCGGTGAGCTCTTCGGTGTCGGCTGCTTCGATGAGCTTGGCGAGCTCGTCGCGGGTCTCCGGGTCCGGGTCCTCGGCGAGCCAGGTCTGGGCCCGGGCGATGAGATCGGCATGCACGTCGGTCAACCTCTCGTTCGTGTCGTTCGGGAGCGGGTCGGATGCGGGCGGATTTTCCTCGCCCCCGCCGCCCCTACCCGTCCCGTCCCTGGGGGCTGCGCCCCCAGACCCCCGCCATCGGCCCTGCGGGCCTCGTCCTCAAACGCCGGACGGGCTGAAAAGCCCAGCCGTCCCGGCGTAGCTCCCTGCGGGTGGGTGGGGGTTCGGGACGGCGATGGTCTCGTTCTCGAATGCCGGAGGGGCTGAAGTACTCAGCCCCTCCGGCGTTTGAGGAGCGGGGTCTGGGGCGGAGCCCCAGAAGGATGGGACGGGTAGGGGCGGCGGGGGCGAGGAACGGTTTACAGGCGCCCGAGCACCTGCGCCAGCAGCGACCCCATCCGAGTCGCCGAGTCGCGCCCGGCCTGAAGGACCTCCTCGTGGTTGAGGGGCTCGCCCGTCATCCCGGCCGCGAGGTTGGTCACCAGGGAGATGCCCAGCACCTCCGCACCCGCCTCACGCGCCGCGATGGCCTCGAGCACCGTCGACATACCCACGAGGTCCGCCCCGATGACCCGAGCCATCCGGATCTCCGCCGGCGTCTCGTAGTGCGGGCCGGGGAACTGGGCGTAGACACCCTCCTCCAGCGTGGGGTCGATCTCCTTGCACAGGGCACGCAGCCGCGGCGAGTACAGATCCGTCAGGTCGACGAAGTTCGCGCCGACGATCGGGGACGTCGCCGTGAGGTTGATGTGGTCGCTGATCAGGACCGGCTGCCCGGGCCGCATGCCCTCACGCAGGCCGCCACAGCCGTTGGTGAGGACGATCGTCTTGCAGCCGGCCGCCACCGCGGTGCGCACACCGTGGGCCACCGCCGCGACGCCGCGACCCTCGTAGTAGTGGGTGCGGCCCAGGAAGACGAGGGCACGCCTGTTGCCGATCCGGTACGAGCGGATCTTGCCGCCGTGCCCTTCCACCGCCGGCGGCGGGAATCCGGGCAGCTCGGTGACCTGGAACTCGGCCTCGGGCGCGCCCAGGGCGTCCACGGCCGGCGCCCAGCCGGAGCCCATCACGAGGGCGACGTCGTGGGTCTCGGCGCCGGTGAGTTCGCGCAGGCGCGCGGCGGCGGCGTCGGCGGCCGCGTGGGGGTCGCCCTGGATGTCGTCCGGAAGAAGAGATGCGTTCACGCGACTGAGGGTAGCCGGTTTGGGCCTACGCGCGTAGATGACAGAGCTCACGGGATGGCGATCGTTGTCTTGTCGTTTCCGACGAAAGGGTGCCCTCCGGGCCTCAGGCGTCCGGAACGAGGATGTCGGCGTCGTCGAAGACCGTCACCCCGATGACGACCAGGCGCCGCAGGCTGACCGTGTATTCGACCAGGGCATCCTTTGGCCAGGGCGGAGATTCCTCTGTCGAACGCGGCGCGTCGCAGGCCGTCGAGCAGGCCGCGGGCCGACGCGGCCTGCTCGGTGTACAGGGGTTCGAGGGCGGGCGGAGCGATCATGTACGTGATTCTCCGCGTGCCTTCCCTCAACAAGGCCGCTTGCGCAGCTCCATCACGTAATCGTGTGGCGCCCCCGCCGACTCCGCCGCATCCGCGATCTCGCCCAGGTAGCGTGCCGCCGGCAGCCCGCCCTCGTAGGCGTTCAGCACGTACACCCACGCCGGCTCCTCGCCCTCCAGCGTGTGCACCCGTACCCGAAGCCGCCGGTAGATGCCGAGGCTGACGCCCTCCCAGCGGTCCAGGGACTCCTCGTCCATCGGGGCGATGTCGTAGAGCGCGACGAAGACCTGCTCCTTCGGCTCCTCGACGAGCGTCGCCAGCGCGCCGTCCCAGCCCAGCTGCTCGCCGCCGAAGGTCAGCCGCCAGCCGTTCAGCCAGCCGGTGGCGCGCAGCGGCGAGTGGGGGGCGCGGCGGGTCATCAGCCGCGCGTCGAGATTGCCGGCGTACGCGGCGTAGAGCGACATGGAGAGAGGGTACGGCAGGCGAATCGTCCGCCCCTCCCGTAACGGTGGTGTCTCGGGCGGGCCCCCAGGCAGTGGCACCGTGTGGCGTGCGGGACAATGGAGTACGTGACTCGGATCGTGATCATCGGTGGCGGACCCGGCGGATACGAGGCGGCCCTGGTGGCCGCCCAGCTCGGCGCGGAGGTGACCGTCGTCGACTGCGACGGTCTGGGCGGGGCGTCGGTGCTGACCGACTGCGTGCCGTCGAAGACTCTCATCGCCACGGCCGAGGTGATGACCACCTTCGACTCCTCCTACGAGGAGCTGGGCATCATCGTCGCCGACGACACGCCGCACATCGACACGCCCGCCCGGGTGGTGGGCGTCGATCTGGGCAAGGTCAACCGGCGTGTCAAGCGGCTCGCGCTGGCCCAGTCCCACGACATCACCGCCTCCGTCACCCGGGCCGGCGCCCGGGTCCTGCGCGGCCGGGGCCGGCTGGAGGGCATGCAGGGCCTCGACGGATCGCGCAAGGTCGTCGTCCGCGCCGCCGACGGCACCGAGGAGACCCTGACCGCCGACGCCGTGCTGATCGCCACCGGCGGGCATCCGCGTGAGCTGCCGGACGCCCAGCCCGACGGTGAGCGCATCCTCAACTGGACCCAGGTCTACGACCTCACCGAGCTGCCCGAGGAGCTCATCGTGGTCGGGTCGGGTGTGACGGGTGCCGAGTTCGCCGGCGCCTACCAGGCGCTCGGGTCGCGGGTCACCCTCGTCTCGTCGCGGGACCGGGTGCTGCCGGGTGAGGACCCCGACGCCGCCGCGGTCCTTGAGGACGTCTTCCGGCGCCGCGGTATGAACGTCATGGCCCGCTCGCGCGCCGCCGCCGCCAAGCGGGTCGGCGACCGCGTCGAGGTCACCCTCGCCGACGGGCGTGTCATCAGCGGCAGCCACTGCCTGATGGCCGTCGGCGCCATCCCGAACTCCCAGGGCATGGGCCTGGAGGAGGCCGGGGTCAAGCTGCGCGAGTCCGGGCACATCTGGACCGACAAGGTGTCCAGGACGACCGCGCCGGGCGTGTACGCGGCCGGTGACGTCACCGGTGTGTTCGCCCTCGCCTCGGTCGCGGCGATGCAGGGACGTATCGCCATGTACCACTTCCTGGGCGACGCGGTGGCCCCGCTGAACCTGAAGACCGTGTCGTCGAATGTCTTCACCGACCCCGAGATCGCCACCGTCGGCTACTCCCAGGCCGATGTGGACGCGGGCAAGATCGACGCCCGGGTCGTCAAACTGCCGCTGCTGCGCAACCCGCGCGCCAAGATGCAGGGCATCCGGGACGGCTTCGTCAAGATCTTCTGCCGGCCGGGCACGGGCATCGTGGTCGGCGGTGTGGTCGTCTCGCCCCGCGCCTCGGAACTGATCCATCCGATCTCGATCGCGGTCGACAACAATCTGACGGTCGAACAGATCGCGAACGCCTTCACCGTGTACCCCTCCCTTTCGGGCTCGATCGCCGAAGTGGCACGACAGCTGCACACCCGGAAGTCCGGTGGCGAACTCTGACGGCCGAAACCAACTCCCCGCTGGTCACGGGGAGTTGTCGAGCGTGCGTGCGGCATAGGCGGCGGGACTAGGCCCTATACCACTTCTCGCCCTTGCGTGCGAACAACTTCTGTTATTCGGCGCAAACTGCTGAAAGCAGACGGTCGTTGGGGTTACTGTCAGTTTCGTGTTCGCTGCAGAACGTCGCCAATTGATCCTCGAAATGGTGCGAGCGAACGGAGCCGTGTCGCTCCGTGAGCTCGCCCGCGTCGTCCAGACCTCCGAAGTGACCGTACGGCGGGACGTGCGCGCACTGGAGGCAGAAGGACTCCTCGACCGCCGGCATGGCGGTGCGGTATTGCCGGGCGGGTTCACGCGGGAGTCCGGCTTTCCGCAGAAATCACATCTCGCGACCGCCGAGAAGACGGCCATCGCCGACCTCGCCGCGAATTTCGTGGAAGAGGGCGAGGCGATCGTCGTCGGGGCGGGGACCACCACGCAGGAGCTGGCCCGCCGGCTCGCGCGCGTCCCCGGACTGACCGTCGTCACCAACTCCCTCCTGGTGGCACAGGCGTTGGCCCACGCCAACCGGGTCGAGGTCGTGATGACCGGCGGCACGCTCCGTGGGTCGAACTACGCGCTGGTCGGCAGCGGCGCCGAACAGTCCCTCCAGGGACTGCGGGTGTCGCGGGCCTTCATCTCCGGGAGCGGGCTCACCGCCGAGCGCGGGCTGTCCACGTCCAACATGCTCTCCGCGTCCGTCGACCGGGCGTTGGTGCAGGCGGCCGCGGAGGTCGTCGTCCTCGCCGACCACACGAAGCTCGGTACGGACACGATGTTCCAGACGGTGCCCACCGATGTCATCACGCGGCTGGTCACCGACGAGCCGCCGGTCCACGACGACCGTGCCCACACCGAGCTCCAGGCCCTCGCCGATCAGGGGGTGCAGATCGCCGTGGCCGGGGCGAGTGGGAGCCCGGGGGGTGACGAGGTCCCGGCGCGGCGGAGGGGTCCCCTGCCGGGGCCTAGGCGGGGGCAGGGGCTGCGGTCCGCCGCGGCGGTGCTCGGTGAGCAGGGGGCGGAGAGGGAGCGGGAGCGGGCCAGGGTTGCGGATTTGCGGCGGCGTTAGGGCTCCTGTTCGCCGTAGGGGTTCGTGGGGGTGCGCGCGTGCCGGTTGTGTGTGGCTGGTCGCGCAGTTCCCCGCGCCCCTAGGTGGGTTTCAGGCCCCGGAGTGTCAAGTGCAGCAGTCTGTCCGCCAGGTCCGGGTCTCCCGGGGTTTCCTCCGCCGCCAGTGCGATGGCATGGGTGAGTTGGAGGAGGTCGGTGATCGCTACGTCCTCCCGGACCGTGCCCGCCTCCTGTGCCCGGGCCAGCAGCGCGCCGCCCGCCTCGCGGATCGGGCCGCTGCAACGGGCCAGCGCCGAGGTGCCGTCGGTCGAGACGGACATCAGGGATCTGGCCAGCCCGCGGTACTCCCCGGCGTGCGTGACCATCTCGCGCAGCCAGGTCACCAGGGCCGCACAGGGCTCGGGGGCGGCCAGGAGTTCGCGGGAGCGGGTCAGGAGGTCGCCGACCGCGTCCTCGAAGACCGCGCTCAGCAGGGCGTCGCGATTGGGGAAGTGGCGGTACAGCGTGCCGATGCCGACGCCCGCGCGGCGGGCCACGTCCTCCAGAGATGCGGCCGTGCCGTGTTCGGCGAAGGCGGAGCGGGCCTCGGTGACCAGGCGTTCGTGATTGCGGCGGGCGTCCGCGCGCATGCCTGCCGGCGGCCGGACCATCGGGTTCACCTGCCCTTCCCTCACTGAGAAGCGCCCGATGGACTGATCGCTCAGTCCGCCGGGCGCCTCGGGATGTCGTACGACTCAGTCCTTGATCTCGCAGATCGCGGCGCCCGAGGTGAGGGAGGCGCCGACCTCGGCGGACAGGCCCTTGACGGTGCCCGACTTGTGGGCGTTCAGGGGCTGTTCCATCTTCATCGCCTCAAGGACGACGATCAGGTCGCCTTCCTTGACCTCCTGGCCTTCCTCGACGGCGACCTTGACGATGGTGCCCTGCATCGGGGAGGCGAGGGTGTCGCCGGAGGCCGCGGGGCCGGACTTCTTGGCCGCGCGCCGCTTGGGCTTGGCTCCGGCGGCGAGGCCGGTGCGGGCCAGCGACATGCCGAGCGAGGACGGGAGGGAGACCTCCAGGCGCTTGCCGCCGACCTCGACGACGATCGTCTCGCGGTCCGGGTCCTCGTCCGTCTCGGTGTCGGCGGGGGCCGCGAAGGGCTTGATCTCGTTGACGAACTCGGTCTCGATCCAGCGGGTGTGGACCGTGAACGGGTCGGCGGAGCCGGTCAGTTCCGGGGCGAAGGCCGGGTCGGTGACGACCGCTCGGTGGAAGGGGATGGCGGTGGCCATGCCCTCGACCTGGAACTCGGCCAGGGCGCGGGCGGCTCGCTGGAGCGCCTGAGCGCGGGTGGCGCCGGTGACGATCAGCTTGGCGAGCAGGGAGTCCCAGGCCGGGCCGATCACGCTGCCGGACTCGACGCCCGCGTCCAGGCGGACGCCGGGGCCGGTCGGCGGGGTGAAGGTGGTCACCGTGCCGGGGGCGGGCAGGAAGTTACGGCCCGGGTCCTCGCCGTTGATGCGGAACTCGAAGGAGTGGCCGCGCAGGGCGGGGTCGTCGTAGCCGAGTTCCTCGCCGTCGGCGATGCGGAACATCTCGCGCACCAGGTCGATGCCGGTTACCTCCTCGGTGACCGGGTGCTCGACCTGGAGGCGGGTGTTGACCTCCAGGAAGGAGATCGTGCCGTCCAGGCCGACCAGGAACTCGACCGTGCCGGCGCCGACGTAGCCGGCCTCCTTCAGGATCGCCTTGGAGGCGGAGTACAGCTCGGCGACCTGGGCCTCGGAGAGGAAGGGCGCGGGGGCCTCCTCGACCAGCTTCTGGTGGCGGCGCTGCAGGGAGCAGTCTCGGGTGGAGACGACGACCACGTTGCCGTGGGTGTCGGCGAGGCACTGGGTCTCGACGTGGCGCGGCTTGTCCAGGTAGCGCTCGACGAAGCACTCGCCCCGGCCGAACGCGGCGACGGCCTCTCGGACGGCCGAGTCGTACAGCTCGGGGACCTCTTCCAGGGTCCGCGCCACCTTCAGACCACGGCCGCCACCGCCGAACGCCGCCTTGATGGCGATCGGCAGGCCGTGCTCCTCGGCGAACGCCACGACCTCGTCCGCACCGGACACCGGGTCAGGCGTGCCGGCGACGAGTGGGGCGCCGGCCCGCTGGGCGATGTGCCGGGCGGCGACCTTGTCACCGAGATCGCGGATGGCCTGCGGCGGCGGGCCGATCCAGATCAGGCCGGCGTCGAGGACGGCCTGGGCGAAGTCGGCGTTCTCCGACAGGAAGCCGTAGCCGGGGTGGATGGCGTCCGCGCCCGACTCGCGCGCCGCGTTCAGCACCTTGCCCATGTCCAGGTAGCTGGTCGCCGGAGTGTCACCACCCAGGGCGAACGCCTCATCCGCGGCGCGGACATGCAGAGCGTCCCGGTCCGGGTCGGCGTATACGGCCACGCTCGCGATGCCGGCATCCCGGCAGGCCCGGGCCACGCGGACAGCGATTTCGCCACGGTTGGCGATGAGCACCTTGCGCACGATTGAGGCTCCCTCCTTGAAACAAGCCGAGTTTAGGGACTGCCGACACGCCACATCGACCCGTCCCCAGTGGTGAGCTTGCCCACACGGAGCGTGATTCCAGGTCCGTTCGACCTGCGAAATCCCATGTCGCGCCCCGGCACGCAGGTCTCTCCCGGAAAACCCTAGCCCTCCGCTGTGGTCAAGGTCTCTGTCATCACGTGCTGCGGGCCACTCGGTTTCTTTGTGGAATCCCTACGAATGGCCCAATGATTCTTTGCCGGCGCCCGAACCCTTGTCCCGGGGTTTACCCGTTAGTAGCGTTCGCGATGTCTCGTCCGTACTTGGAGTAACAGAGCGCTCGGAAGCAGGTGGGGACCGGTGGTGCGCAGGCCGGTGGCGTGGGTGGTGGCGGTCGTGCTCTTCGTCGAGGGGCTCGGTGTCGCGGCGCTTCAGTGGTTCCTCGGTGTCGTCGTCGACCGTCAGGACATGTCCCTGGCGGGCCTCGACCCGGACGTGATGTCGCTGTCCTCGAAGATCGGCGGGGTCGTCTTCGGCGCCTACTTCGCGCTGTGCGGCCTGGTCGCCCTGCTCGTGGCCGTGCGCGACCGCGCCCCGGCCGGCTTCGGCCGCATCCTGCTGATCAGCGCGGCCGTGGTGCACGCGCTGCTGGGCGCGTTCGCCTGGGGGCTGGTGGGCTGGACGGCGTTCCTGTTCATGGTCGTCGTGCTCGGTCTGATCGTGCTGCTGCTCATGACGTACGACGCCCAGGCCGCGCCCGGCTCCGCCGAGCCCACCGACACCGCCCCCGACGGGGGCGCGGGCGGGAGCGGGGCCCCGGCGGGCGATTCCCCGGCGGGCGGGCCCCCGGTCAGTCCTCCGCCGGCGCCCACAACTCCGTGATGCCGATGCCCAGTTGCCCCAGCAGTCGTCGCACCAGTGGCAGGCTGATGCCGATCACATTGCCGTGGTCGCCGTCGATGCCGTCGATGAACGGGGCCGAGCGGCCGTCCAGGGTGAACGCCCCGGCGACGTAGAGAGGCTCGCCTGAGGCGACGTACGCGGCGATCTCCTCGTCGGTCGGCTCGCCGAAGCGGACGACCGTGGAGGCGGTGGCGGAGGTGTACCGGCCGGTCACGGTGTCGTAGACGCAGTGACCGGTCTGGAGCGTGCCCGCCCGGCCGCGCATCGACTTCCAGCGCGCCGTGGCCTCCTCGGCGTCGGCCGGCTTGCCCAGGGCCTGGCCGTCCAGTTCGAGGACCGAGTCGCAGCCGATCACGATCGCGCCCTTGACCTCCGGCTTCGCCGCCACCACGGAGGCCTTCGCCTCGGCCAGGGCCAGCGCCAGCTCGGCGGGGGTGGGTGCGGTGACGGCGTCCTCGTCGACGCCGCTCACGATGACCTCGGGATCCAGTCCGGCCTGGCGCAGCAGATTGAGCCGGGCGGGGGACTGGGAGGCCAGGACGAGGCGGCGGCGGGGCTGATCAGTCATGCGGTCAGCGTATCGGCGTGCCCGCCCGGGTTCATCTCAGCCCGAGCACGATCATCGTGAGCACCATGGCCAGCGCCATGAGAACGCCCAGCCGCCGCAACATCTCCTGCATGTCGCGCAGTTCCTTGGGCGGCTCGTTCTCGGGGTCGGACCACAGCATGCCTTCCATCGTCGGTCGGGGGGCCGTGGCGGCGCCTGAGTACGCATACTCAACTTCCTCTAAACGGTGCTACTGTTCCATTAGTTAAAGGGTCCCTGGTTTCGTTTGGAGGATGTGCCGTGTTCACCGCTTCCTGGATCGCGTCACCTCAGCTGCCCAGCGAGGGCTTCACGCCCAACTGGTCCCGCGAGGGCTTCTGGCGCCAGTCACTGCGGCAGGTCGTACGGCTGTCGGCGGGAGGTGACCGGCTGCGGGTGCGGCTGACCCACGCCTACGGAGCCTCGCCCGTCCGGGTCGCGGCCGCGAGCGTGGGGCGTACGGCCGCGGGGGCCGGGGTGGCGCCGGGGTCGCTCGTGCGGCTCACCTTCGGGGGCGCGGGCAGCGCCGCCATACCTGCGCGCGGGGAGCTGGTCAGCGATGACGTCCCCCTCGCCGTCGCCGCGGGGGATTCGGTGACCGTCACCCTGTACTTCGACGCCGCCACCGGGCCCGCCACCTTCCACGCCCAGGCCTTCTCGACCAGCTATCGGGGCGAGGGCGATCTGTCGGCGGACACGGGCGGTGAGGGCTTCGACGCGGCGACGGAGTCCTGGTACTTCCTGTCGGCGGTCGAGGTCGACGCCGGGCGCACGGACGCCGTCGCGCTCTTCGGTGACTCGATCACGGACCGGTTCGGGTCCACGGTGGGCGCGAACCGGCGCTGGTCGGACGCGCTCGCCGAGCGCACGGGGCGGCCCGTGCTGAACGCGGGGATCGGGGGGAACCTGCTGCTCAACGACTCCGCCTGGTACGGGGACGGCGGCGTCCGCCGACTGCGCCGGGACGTCCTCGACCGGCCCGGCGTGGACACGCTCGTCGTGCTCCTCGGGCTGAACGACATCGGCTTCAGCGAGACGGACGAGCAGCCGACGTACAAGCCGGCGCCGGTGGTGGAGGCGGGGGAACTCATCGCCGGGCACCGGGAGTTGATACGGCAGGGCAGGGCGGCGGGGCTGAGGGTCGTCGGAGCGACTCTGCTGCCGTTCGGGGGGTCGGACCACTGGGGTGAGCGGGCGGCCAAGGTGAGTCACGAGCTGAACGAGTGGATTCGCTGCTCGGGGGAGTACGACGCGGTGGTGGATCTCGGGCGGGCGCTGGCCGATCCGGGGGACCCGGATCGGCTGCGGATGGCATACGACCTCGGCGATCACCTGCACCCCAATGATGTGGGGTACGGAGTGATGGCCGAGGTCGTGGCTCGCCGTTTGTGGCTGCGGGCCCGCTAGCTCGGCCAGTAAGTGCGGGCCCATGTCGTCGGCCCAGGCTGCGGCAGCCGGTGTGTTGCGATGCGGGACGGGTCCGACCACCCGTCCCGCGGCTTGGGCGCGCCGGGCGGCGTGGCTGCTGCCGCCGCGGCGCGTGCGCGGACCACCGCCAGTGCGGCGGCCAGCTCCTCCGGTGTCGGGTTGCCCCGTAGGACCTTGATGTTCATGACGGCTCCAGCAGGCCTAGAGGGGGATGTTGCCGTGCTTCTTCGGAGGCAGGGATTCCCGCTTCGTACCCAGCTGACGCAGACCGCGCACGACATGGCGGCGGGTGTCGGACGGCATGATCACCGAGTCGATGTAGCCGCGCTCGGCCGCGATGTAGGGGTTGAGGAGCGTGTCCTCGTACTCCTGGATCAGCCGGGCGCGCACCGCCTCCAGGTCCTCCCCGTTCGCCTCCGCCTCGGCGATGGTGCGGCGGTGCAGGATGTTGACCGCGCCCTGGGCGCCCATGACGGCGATCTGGGCGGTGGGCCAGGCGAGGTTGAGGTCGGCGCCCAGGTGCTTGGAGCCCATGACGTCGTAGGCACCGCCGAACGCCTTGCGGGTGATGATCGTGATGAGCGGGACCGTCGCCTCGGCGTAGGCGTAGATCAGCTTGGCGCCGCGGCGGATGATGCCGTCGTGCTCCTGGTCGACGCCCGGGAGGAAGCCGGGGACGTCGACGAAGGTGATGACCGGGACGTTGAAGGCGTCGCAGGTGCGCACGAAGCGGGCGGCCTTCTCGCTGGCCTGGATGTCGAGGCAGCCGGCGAACTGCATCGGCTGGTTGGCGACGATCCCGACCGGGCGGCCCTCGACCCGACCGAAGCCGGTGAGGATGTTCGGCGCGAACAGCGGCTGCGTCTCGAAGAACTCGGCGTCGTCCAGGACGTGTTCGATCACCGTGTGCATGTCGTACGGCTGGTTCGCGCTGTCCGGCACGATTCGGTCCAGCTCGCGGTCCTCGTCCGTGATGGACAGGTCCGCCTCCTCCGGGAACGCCGGAGCTTCGGAGAGGTTGTTGGACGGCAGGTACGAAAGCAGCTGCTTGACGTACTCGATGGCGTCCTTCTCGTCGCCCGCCATGTGGTGGGCCACGCCGGAGGCCGAGTTGTGGGTGCGGGCGCCGCCCAGCTCCTCGAAGCCGACGTCCTCGCCGGTGACCGTCTTGATGACGTCCGGGCCGGTGATGAACATGTGCGAGGTCTGGTCGACCATGACCGTGAAGTCGGTGATGGCGGGCGAGTACACCGCACCGCCCGCACAGGGGCCGACGACCAGGCTGATCTGCGGGATGACACCGGACGCGTGGGTGTTGCGGCGGAAGATCTCGCCGTACGCGCCCAGCGAGGCCACACCCTCCTGGATACGGGCGCCGCCGGAGTCGTTGATCCCGATGACCGGGCAGCCGGTCTTCAGCGCGAAGTCCATCACCTTGACGATCTTCTGTCCGTAGACCTCGCCCAGCGCACCGCCGAACACGGTGAAGTCCTGCGAGAACACGGCCACGGGCCGGCCGTCCACCGTGCCGTACCCGGTGACGACGCCGTCGCCGTACGGCCGGTTCTTCTCCAGGCCGAAGTTGGTGGAGCGGTGCCGGGCGAACTCGTCGAGCTCGACGAAGGAGTCCTCGTCGAGGAGGAGCTCGATGCGCTCACGGGCCGTCAACTTGCCCTTGGCGTGCTGCTTTTCGACGGCGCGAGCGGAGCCGGCGTGCGTCGCTTCCTCGATACGGCGCTGGAGATCCGCGAGCTTGCCCGCGGTGGTGTGGATGTCGATCCCTTGGATCTCGTGACGCTCTTCCGGCTCGGACATCGGGATGGCGCTCCCTGCCTGCTCAAAAGGGGGGACGGTTACTCATCCGTAGAGTAGTGGGGGGCCCACGAATCAGCAGTGCGGCGTTTCACACACCTAGGGTGGCTTGCATGACGCCGCGAGATGCATCAGACGACAGCCGTTGGTCCGACCTGGACCGTCCGCCGCTGAACGCCGCCGCGCTGCGGCGCGGGCTCGTGCGCGAGGGCGGGCTGTGGCGCGAGGTGGAGGTCGTGCAGCGCACCGGCTCCACCAACACCGACCTGGTGGCCCTGGCGACCGAGGGCAAGGCGGCCGAGGGTGCCGTCCTCGTCGCCGAGGAGCAGACGGCAGGCAAGGGCCGCCTGGACCGCCAGTGGACGGCGCCGGCCCGCTCCGGGCTGTTCTTCTCCGTGCTGCTGAACCCGGCCGAGGTCCCGGCGGCCCGCTGGGGCTGGGTACCGCTGCTCACGGGCGTCGCCGTGGCGACGGGGCTGTCCCGGGCCGCGGGCGTCGACACGGCACTCAAGTGGCCGAACGACCTGCTGGTGACCGTCGGCGGCCAGGAACGCAAGGCCGGCGGCATCCTGGCGGAGCGCGCCGGCAACGCGGGCGTGGTCGTCGGCGTCGGCATCAACGTCACCCTGCGTGAGGACGAGTTGCCGGTGCCCCAGGCGGGCTCGCTGGCCCTCGCCGGCGCCGTCAGCACCGACCGCGATCCCCTGCTGCGGGGCATCCTGCGCTCGCTGGAGGAGTGGTACGGACGCTGGCGGGCCGCCGCCGGCGACCCGGTGGTGAGCGAGCTCCAGGAGACGTACGCGGCGGGCTGCGCGACGCTGGGGAGGGAGGTGCGGGCCGAGCTGCCGGGAAACCGGTCGATCACCGGCGAGGCCGTCGCGATCGACGGCGACGGACGGCTGGTGCTGGCCACCGGGGAGGGCGTGCAGGAGCCCGTGGGTGCGGGGGACATCGTGCACTTGCGGTTGGCGTGAGTTCGGTTGGTGCGAGCTCGGCTCCCCGGCCTTCCGGAGTGAGCTGGCCCACACCTGCCGTAAAGTGAAGGCCGGTCGATTACTGACCGCGGCAGATCGGAAGGGCAGCAGGCGTGACCGTCGACGATTCGGGCTCCGGCACGGGCGCGGACGGCCGGGTGGACCCCCACGCCGCCGACCCCGGCGAGGATCCGCTCGCCCTGCGCCTCGAAGGCCTCATCCTCGGCGCCGAGCGGCGCTACACCCCGTTTCAGGCGGCCCGCAGCGCCGGTGTCTCCATGGAGCTGGCGTCCCGCTTCTGGCGGGCCATGGGCTTCGCCGACATCGGTCAGGCCAAGGCGCTGACCGAGGCCGACGTACTGGCGCTGCGGCGCCTCGCCGGTCTCGTCGAGGCGGGGCTGCTCAGCGAGGCCATGGCCGTGCAGGTGGCGCGGTCCACCGGGCAGACCACCGCCCGGCTGGCCGAGTGGCAGATCGACTCCTTCCTGGAAGGCCTGACCGAGCCCCCGGAGCCGGGGATGACCCGGACCGAGGTGACGTATCCGATCATCGAGCTGCTCCTGCCCGAGCTGGAGGAGTTCCTCGTCTACGTCTGGCGCCGCCAGCTCGCCGCCTCGGCCGGCCGGGTCATCCAGGCCGCCGACGACGAGGAGATGGTCGACCGGCGCCTGGCCGTCGGCTTCGCCGACCTCGTCGGCTTCACCCGGCTGACCCGCCGCATGGAGGAGGAGGAACTCGGCGAACTCGTCGAGGCCTTCGAGACCACGGCGGCGGATCTGGTGGCCGCGCGCGGCGGTCGGCTGATCAAGACGCTCGGCGACGAGGTCCTGTACGCGGCCGACGACGCGGGCGTCGCCGCGGAGATCGCCCTACGGCTCATCGAGACGATGGCGGGCGACGAGACGATGCCCGAGCTGCGGGTCGGCATCGCGTTCGGCACGGTGACCACTCGAATGGGCGACGTGTTCGGTACGACGGTGAATCTCGCCTCCCGGTTGACGTCGATAGCTCCGCGGGACGCCGTGCTCGTCGACAGCGCGTTCGCCGCGGAACTCATCCGAACGGGTGAGGCGCCGGCGTCGGAGGCCGAGGCGGCGGAGGCCGCGGCTGCCGCCGAGAAGGAGGGGGAGGAGGCGCCGGTCTATCGGTTCGCGTTGCAGCCGATGTGGCAGCGGCCGGTGCGAGGGCTTGGTGTGGTGGAGCCTTGGCTGTTGACGCGGAGGGCTGCCGCCGGGGGCGAGTGAGCGCCGTTGGGGTTGCGCTGTTCTTTCGGGTGCGGGTGCGTTGTGGCTTGTCGCGCCCGCGCGGCGGAGCCGCACATTGATACAGCCCCGCGCCCCTTCAGGGCGTTGCTGTGCTCGGGTTTTTCAGTCGTCGTTCGTTACGCGGTCCACGCACAGGCCGATGATCGGTACGCAGACTGAGTCCTCGGCGGGGTGATCCGGCTGGGGGGTCGGGGGGTTTGTCGTCGGTCGGCTGGGGGGTGGGGTGGGGGTCGGCCGGGGTGCCTGGTCGGTCGGTGCTGGTGGGCGGGGCGCGGTCGGGGTGGCGGTCGGCGTCGTGACGGGGCGTGGCGGGGGGTTGGTCGTCGGTACGACGATCGTCGTCGATGTCGGTGTCGTGTTCAGGCCGCCCATGGCGGAGGTTGCGGACGGGCTCGACGTCGGGACTGTGGCGGCGGCGTTTGCCGAGCGGTCCGTGTCCGTGTCCGTGGGCGTAACCGTGTCTGCGCTGGTGACGGAGTCCGAGGTCGGCTCGGTCTCCGTTGCGCCCAGGCCCGCCACCTCCGCCTCGGGCGTCAGGCGTACGAGGCTCAGGGCGCCGGCCGCCAGGGCGAGGCCGCCGGCTGCCAGGAGGACCTTGCGGGGGCGGGGGCGGCGGTGACGACCGCGGGGGCCGAAGAGGCGGGCACCGGTCTGGCCGTCCTCACCGGCCGTCCCCGCTTCCGTCGTTCGCGTCGCTGTTTCCGTCGTCCCGCTCATCCCAGCCCCTCCCCGCCCGCTCGCGCCCCCGATGCGCCGTGGCTCGCGCACGTTATGCGCTGGCGTCGGCGGTAGGGCGGGAGTTGGGCGGGATGTCACTCGAACGGGGTGTCGGAGCTCGACTCGGGGATCGCGCATGGCGGCTCTTTCCCCGGAGGGGCCCGGCTGCGATGATCGGGGCGAGTGTTGTTAACCCGCGTTAATCGGAGGGTGTCATGAGCGAGGAGCGGTACGGGGAGTTCGTGCTGGTGCGGCGGCACGGGGAGGGGCATGTCGCGGAACTCGCCCTCGACCGGCCCAAGGCCATGAACGCCGTGTCGACGGACATGGCCCGTTCGATCGCGGGGGCGTGTGCGGCGCTGGGCGCGGACCGTGACGTACGGGTGGTGGTGCTGACCTCGACCCATGAGCGGGCGTTCTGTGTCGGGGCGGATCTGAAGGAGCGGAACTCTTTCAGTGACGCCGATCTGGTGCGGCAGCGGCCCGTGGCGCGAGGGGCCTACACGGGGGTGCTGGAGCTGCCGGTGCCGACGATCGCGGCGGTGCACGGATTCGCGTTGGGGGGTGGCTTCGAGCTGGCGCTGTCGTGCGATGTGATCGTGGCGGACCGTACGGCCGTGGTGGGGCTGCCCGAGGTGTCGGTCGGGGTGATTCCGGGCGGTGGGGGGACGCAGCTGCTGCCGCGGCGGGTGGGGGCGGCCCGGGCGGCCGAGCTGATCTTCACGGCGCGGCGGGTCGAGGCCGTGGAGGCGCGGGAGCTGGGGCTGGTCGACGAGCTGGTCGAGGCGGGGCGCGACCGGGAGGAGGCGTTGGCGCTGGGGGCGCGGATCGCCGCGAACTCGCCCGTGGGGTTGCGCAACGCCAAGCGGGCGCTGCGGCTCGGGCACGGGCTGGATCTGCGGGCCGGCCTGGAGGTCGAGGACTCGGCCTGGCGGGCCACGGCGTTCTCCGGGGACCGGGCGGAGGGGGTCGCGGCGTTCAACGAGAAGCGGAAGCCGCAGTGGCCGGGTGAGTGAGTGCGCGCTGTCGCGGCGCCGGATGCCGTGTCTGTGCGCCGGTGACCTCCCCGTTCGCCACACCAACGTCCCAAATCGGGGTAAAACTCCCTAACCTGGAGTGATGGGTGAGGACAGACGGCTCGCGGCCGTGGTGGCGTTGGCGCAGGGGATGGCGGCGGCGCACACCCCGCGTGAGTCCTGGCGGGCGGCGGCGCTCGGGGCGTGTCGGGCGTTGGGCGGGAGTTTCGCCGCGCTGTCGGTGTGGGAGCGGGAGCTCGGGCGGTTGCGGGTGCTCGTGAACGTGGGGGACCGCGCGGAGGGCGAGGAGGAGTTCCCGGGGGACGAGGCCTATCCGGTGCATCAGTTCCCGGAGATCGCCGAGTTCCTGCACGAGCGGTGGGCCGCCGGGGGTGAGCCCAACGCCTGGGTGGAGACGGCCGAGGGGCCCGCGAGCGGGCATCCCGGGTACTGCCATCAGCGGGTCGCCGCTCTTCGGCGGCGTGGGCGGGGGTGCTGTGTGGTCGCCCCGCTCGTGCTGAACGGGCGGGCCTGGGGGGAGCTGTATGTCGCCCGTCCGGCCGGTGCGCCCGTCTTCGATCGGGGGGACGCCGATTTCGCCACCGTGCTCGCCTCCGTGGTGGCGGCGGGGCTCGCGCAGAGTGAGCGGCTGGAGGAGGCCCGGCGGTTGGCCTTCACCGATGCGCTGACCGGGCTGGCGAATCGGCGGGCCGTCGATGTGCGGTTGGAGGAGGCGATCGAGCGGCATCGCGGTGAGGGGGTCGTGGTCAGCCTTGTCGTCTGTGACCTCAATGGGCTCAAGCGGGTCAACGACACCCAGGGGCATGCGGTCGGGGACCGGCTGTTGGAGCGGTTCGGGTCGGTGCTTTCGGTGTGCGGGGCCATGTTGCCGGGGGCGCTGGCCGCGCGGCTCGGGGGTGACGAGTTCTGCCTGCTGGCTGTCGGGCCGGCCGCGGATGAGGTGGTGAAGGCCGCGGATCAACTGTGCCGGCGGGCGGGGGAGTTGGAGTTGGGGGAGGGGGTGGCCTGTGGGGTCGCTTCCACCGAGGACGCGATCGGGGTCGTGCGGTCCGCGCGGCGGTTGTTCCGGTTGGCTGATGCCGCGCAGTACCGGGCCAAGGCGGTACGGGCCGGGCGGCCTGTGGTGGCGGGGCGGGAGGGGCCGGACGACCCTGTCGTGCGCCTTGCCGACGAGCCCTTCGGGGAGGGGAGCGCGGAACGGCGCCGCTTCCGGGGCCGGCTGCCGTGAGTTCCTCGCCCCCGCCGCCCCTACCCGTCCCGTCCCTGGGGCGAAGCCCCCGGAAAGGGGCGCGGGGAACTGCGCTACCAGGCCACGACGGCGCCGCAGCCGAAACGGTAAGGGTCGTACCGCCCACCCACTAGTGACATCTTCGTCTTCACTGCGTACGCTCCTGAATATGGATATGCACTCTGTGGTGGTGGGGACGTCCGGGGTCACCGCGTCCGACGTTCTCGCCGTGGCGCGCGGCGGCGCAAGGATCGAGCTCTCGCCGGAGGCCGTCGCGGCGCTCACCGCGGCCCGCGAGATCGTGGAGGCGCTGGCGGCCAAGCCGGACCCCGTCTACGGCGTCTCCACCGGTTTCGGGGCCCTGGCGACCCGGCACATCAGCCAGGAGCTGCGGGCCCAGCTGCAGCGCAACATCGTTCGTTCGCACGCCGCCGGGATGGGGCCGCGCGTGGAGCGGGAGGTCGTGCGGGCGCTGATGTTCCTGCGGCTCAAGACCGTCTGCTCGGGGCACACCGGCGTGCGGCCCGAGGTCGCGCAGACCATGGCCGACATCCTCAACGCCGGTATCACTCCCGTCGTCCACGAGTACGGCTCGCTGGGCTGCTCCGGTGACCTCGCCCCCCTGTCGCACTGCGCCCTCACGCTGATGGGGGAGGGGGACGCCGAGGGGCCGGACGGCACCGTACGGCCCGCCGGGGAGCTGCTCGCCGCGCACGGAATCGCGCCCGTCGAGCTGCGTGAGAAGGAAGGGCTCGCCCTTCTCAACGGCACCGACGGCATGCTCGGGATGCTCGTCATGGCCCTCGCCGATCTTGACCTTCTCTACAAGTCCGCCGACGTCACCGCCGCGCTGAGCCTTGAAGCGCTCCTCGGTACCGACAAGGTGCTCGCGCCCGAGCTGCACGCCATCCGGCCGCACCCGGGGCAGGGCGCCTCCGCCGCCAACATGCTGGCCGTGCTGAAGGGTTCGGGACTGACCGGGCACCATCAGGACGACGCGCCGCGCGTGCAGGACGCGTACTCGGTGCGGTGTGCCCCACAGGTCGCCGGGGCCGGGCGGGACACCTTGGCGCACGCTCGGCTGGTCGCCGAGCGGGAGCTGGCGTCGGCCGTCGACAATCCCGTCGTTCTGCCCGACGGGCGCGTCGAGTCCAACGGGAACTTCCACGGGGCGCCCGTCGCCTACGTCCTCGACTTCCTCGCCATCGCCGTCGCCGACCTCGCCTCCATCGCCGAGCGGCGCACCGACCGGCTGCTGGACAAGAACCGCAGCCACGGGCTGCCGCCGTTCCTCGCCGACGACGCGGGCGTCGACTCGGGGCTGATGATCGCCCAGTACACGCAGGCCGCCCTGGTCAGCGAGTTGAAGCGGCTGGCCGTGCCCGCCTCCGCCGACTCCATTCCGTCCTCCGCCATGCAGGAGGACCACGTCTCCATGGGCTGGTCGGCCGCGCGCAAGCTCCGTACCGCCGTGGACAACCTCACCCGTGTGCTCGCCGTGGAGCTGTACGCCGCCACCCGGGCCATCGAACTGCGGGAAGGGCTCGCCCCCGCGCCGGCCTCGCAGGCCGTCCTCGACGCCGTACGGGCCGCCGGGGTCCAGGGCGCCGGTCCGGACCGGTTCCTGGCGCCCGACCTCGCGGCGGCCGACGCGTTCGTGCGCGGCGGAGAGTTGGTCGCCGCGGCGGAGAAGGTCACCGGGCCGCTCCAGTGACGCGAGAGGGGCCCTGTCGTACGGTCGACAGGGCCCCGGTGCGGTCGGAACGGGTTACTTCAGCTTGGCGGCCTGCGCGTCGATGAGAGCGGCCGGGACGTCGTACGCCTTGTCGGTCATCATCAGACCGAGGTTGATCGTGTAGTACGTGGCGATGGTGCTGCCGTGTCGCACCACCTCGACGTGCGTGGTGCTCACATCGCCGTCGTCGTCGCTCACCGCGGCGAACGCCACCGACTCGTCACCGGTGCCGGATCCCTTCTCCGAAGTGATCTTGGTGAGCTTCTGGTCGGTGCCCTGCATGACGACGGGGAAGCCGCCGGGGCAGCTCTCCACCGCGTCCGCCACGGACTTGAAGGTCTCCTCGGCGCCGGACCCGTCGTACGACGACAGGCCCACGACCGTCACGTCGATGCTCATCGCGTCGGTGAGCGAGTCCTCGAACTCGCCCTCGCTCAGGTCCTCCAGCGACTTGGAGGCACTGTCGGTGGGCTTCTTCTCCTCCGTGGTCACCACGGCCGTGCTCGAGGCCGCGTCACCCGGCGCCAGACCGCCCATCGCGTAGGCGAGCGGTTGGCACTTCGCCTCGCTGCTCTTGACCTGGTCCTTGGACTTCGGCAGCCGCTTGCCGGAGGCGTCCACCTTGTAACCGTCGACATCGCCCTGCGCGATGATCGACTTCTTCAGCTCCGCGGCCGAGAGCGCCTTCGCGTCGGAACCGCCGGAGTCACCCCCGCAACCCGTGACAAGGGCGAGCGACAGCACGCTCACGGCAACCGTGGCGGCTACACGCACGCCCGATGATCTCTTCATGGGCGGACTATGAAGCCCGGGTGAAGGGAGCGTCAAGTTGATTTAAAAACCGAGACGTTCCCGGCGAACCGAATACGCGACGAAGCCCGCGCCCAGCGCGAGGGAGACGGTCCCGCCGACGATGTACGGCGTGGTGTCGAAGCTGCCGGTGTCGGCGAGCCGGGTGCCGTTCGCCGTGGTGTCCGCGCTCTCGGACGTGGCCCGCGCCTGCTGGGTGACCTGGGACGTGGGGGCCGTCGAAGGCTCCGCTCTGCCCGGATCGTCGCCCGTCGCGTTCGCGGAGGGCACGAACCACAGGGCGCCCAGCAGGGCTCCCGCGGCGGTGGCGGTCAGCAGCGATCGGCGTGCGGTGGACGACGATCGGTGAGCGGCGGACACGGAATATCGATCCCCTTGTGGTGCTGGCGAATTGGCCGTGTGGGGCGATGTTAGTGAAAGTCGCGGGTCACGGGAAAGTCACGGGAGAAAAGCGCCGTACGCTCCGGGCATGAGTACTCCAGAAACCTCACGTTTTGTACGGCTTCGCGTGGAACTCGTCCTCGAAGTGGACGACCGGGACGCCGTCACCAAGGCCGCGCTGCGGCGGATCGCCGACGACACGACCGTGCCGGCCGACGAGCGGACCCACGCCGAAGCCGCTGTGACGGAAGACACTGCGGAGGCCCTCGCCTATCTGGTCGATCCGTTCGACCTGGTCAGCGAGGTGCCCGGGGTCGACCTCGCACAGGCCTCCTGGTCCAGCGAGCACGTCGAGTACGACCCGGATTCGCCCGAGTGGGACCTCGACGAGGATGATGTGGACGAGGACTTCGACGGCGAAGGGGCCGGGCGGGCCGGCTGAGGCTTCTTGGGGAAATCGTGACCCCGGGCGGCAACCGCCGCCCGGGGTTCCGTCGTCTCATGGGGAGCACTGACCGACACCCGCACCACCGGCCTCGACAGGCGTGGTGTGCCCCACACGTACATGGGATGTGGAACGGGACGAACCGGTCGTAGCGTTGAAGATTCTTGACGGGGACTCTCGGGCGTTTTGGGGATTCGGGAACAATGGAGAAGCGTGTGATGACGAACAGTAAGCGGCGCAAGGGCCTCACGGTCGCGTCCGCACTGCTCGGCGGTGTCCTGGTGCTCTCGGCCTGCTCCGGCGGCGACGACAACGCCTCCGGCGGCGACGGCGGCGACAGCTCGCAGTCCAAGGTCGACGAGGCGGCGGCCAAGGAGACCTCCGCGGCGCAGATCAAGATCACGCCCGAGGACGGCACCGACAACGCCTCCATCAACAACTCCGCCGCCGTCACCGTGAGCAAGGGCACGCTCACCGACGTGACGATGACGACCGCCGAGGGGGCCGCGGTCGAGGGCGAGATATCCGCGGACAAGACCAGCTGGAAGCCCACCGCCCAGCTGGAGCGCTCCACGACCTACAAGGTCACCGTGACCGCGAAGGACGCCAAGGGCCTGGAGGCCCACGAGAACGCCTCCTTCACCACGGTCTCCCCGAAGAACAGCTTCCTCGGCTACTTCACGCCGGAGGACGGCTCCACGGTCGGCGTGGGCATGCCGGTCTCGATCAACTTCGACAAGTCGATCACCAACAAGGCGGCCGTCCAGAAGGGCGTCACCGTCACCTCGACCAGCGGCCAGGAAGTCGTCTGCCACTGGTTCAACGACACCCGCATGGACTGCCGGCCCGACGAGTACTGGAAGGGCGGCTCGACCGTCACCCTGAAGATGGCCCTGGACGGCGTCGAGGGCGCCGAGGGTGTCTACGGCGTCCAGGAGAAGACGGTCACCTTCAAGATCGGCCGCAACCAGATCTCGTACGTCGACGCGAAGACCAAGCAGATGAAGGTCACGCAGGACGGCAAGACCATCAAGACCATCCCGATCTCCGCAGGCTCCCCGGACAACAAGACCTACGAAGGCATCATGGTGATGTCCGAGAAGTTCAAGGAGACGCGCATGAACGGCGCGACCGTGGGCTTCACGGACGACGACGGCAAGGGCGAGTACGACATCAAGGACGTGCCGCACGCCATCCGCCTGTCCACCTCCGGCACCTTCATCCACGGCAACTACTGGGGCGCCAAGTCCATCTTCGGCAGCGTCAACACCAGCCACGGCTGCGTGGGCCTGTCCGACACCAAGGGTGCCAACGACAAGGGCACCGCGGGCTACTGGTTCTACAACAACTCGATGGTCGGCGACGTGGTGGTCGTGCAGAACACCGGTGACAAGACCATCGCCCCGGACAACGGCCTCAACGGCTGGAACATGGACTGGGCGCAGTGGAAGGCCGGTTCGGCGGTCTGACCGACGCCGGCGCGCAGCCGCCGCACAGCTCCCGCACAAGTGACCGATGCCGCCCCCAGGGGCGGCATCGGTGTTTCCGGGGATGCTCCCAGCCTTCTCATCCATCTCTTATTTCGGCCTTATCCAGTCATCACGCGCCGTCCCTAGCTTGCGGCGCATGTTCTTCACCTACCTGAGGCGCGAGCTGCGCCGCCGTAGAAAGGCGGCCCTCGTCGTCGCCTCCGGACTCGCGCTGGGTATCGCGTTGGTCATCGTGGTCAACTCCGTGTCGTCCGGCATGGGCCAGGCCCAGGACAAGGTCCTGCAGTCCCTGTACGGCCTGGGCACGGACATGACCGTCACCAAGGCCGCCGAGCCGGCCGCGAGCAGCTCCGAGCGGCCGCGGTTCCGGTTCGATGCGCAGGACGACGGCTCCGACGAGGAGCAGTCCAGCGACCGGGTGATGGTCCAGGGCTTCCAGACGCTCGCGAGCTCGACCGTCACCAAGGTCGGCTCGCAGGACGGGGTCTCGGACGCCGTGGGCGGGCTGAGCCTTCAGGTCGTCAAGGTCAGCGGGCAGTTCACGCGGGGTCAGTTCCAGCAGGACCAGGGCGGTGGCGGTCAGCAGGGCGGTGGACCCGGTCAGGGCGGGGGCGGCACCGGGCAGCCGCAGGGTGAAGTGCGCGGCGGTGGCGCCGACTTCGACGTCAACAGTTACTCCGTCTTCGGCACGGACGTCACCAAGCCGGCGCTCGGTCCGCTGACGTCGTCGAAGATCACCAGTGGCCGTACCTTCAGGACGACGGAGACGAACGCCGAGGTCGTGGTCGCCGACACCTCCTACGCCAAGGAGAAGAAGCTCAAGGTCGGCTCGACGGTCACCGTCAAGGGCACCGAGTTCAAGGTGATCGGCATCGCCACGCCCGACAGCGGGGACGCGGCCGCCAACCTCTACATCCCGCTGAAGCAGGCGCAGACGCTCGCCGACGCCAAGGACAAGGTCACCACCATCTACGTCAAGGCGTCCGACTCCCAGCGGATCGACGCCGTCAAGTCGGCCATCCAGAAGAACATCTCCGGTACGACGGTGACGACCTCCGCGGACCTCGCCGACACGGTGTCCGGCTCCCTGTCCACGGCGTCCTCGCTGGCGACGAGTGTCGGCAAGTGGCTGTCCATCGCGGTGCTCGTGGCCGCGTTCCTGGTCGCCGGTCTGCTCACCTCGTCGGCCGTCTCCCGCCGGGTGCGGGAGTTCGGCACGCTGAAGGCGCTGGGGTGGAAGTCGGGGCGGGTGACCCGGCAGGTGGTCGGTGAGGCCGTCGTCAACGGGCTGCTCGGCGGTGCGCTGGGGATCGCGGTGGGACTTGCGGGGGCGTACGTGGTGACCGCGATCAGCCCGACGCTCCAGGCTCAGCTGGGCGGTGGTGCCGGTGGCGGCATGGGCGGAGGGCCGGGGGGTGGCGGCGGCTTCGGCGGCGGCCCCGGTCGGCAGACGGCGTCCACGACACTGGACGTCGCCCTGACCGCGCCCGTCAGCCTCACGACGGTCGCCCTCGCGGTGGGCCTCGCGGTGACGGGTGGGCTGATCGCCGGCGCGTTCGGGGGGTGGCGGGCGTCTCGGCTGCGGCCTGCGGATGCGTTGCGGCGGGTCGAGTAGTCGTCGGGTTGCGTCGGTCGTCTGCGGTGAGTGGGGGCTGGTCGCGCAGTTCCCCGCGCCCCTTGAGGGTTGCAGTCCCGCCGACCGATCCGCGAACCCCTGGGGGGTTGCAGCCCCCGCTCGCCCCAGGGGCGCGGGGAACCGCGCACCCAGCCCTCATGCCCCGCAGTCACGGCCGACCGGTCCACAGCCCACCAGGGGCGCGGGGAACTGCGCGACCAGCCCCCACCCACCCGCAGCCGAGAACCACGCACACCACCCCCGACCCTCAACTCCCAGGAGCCACCACCATGTACGAGCTCAGAAACGTCACCAAGCGCTACACCCGGGGCAAGGACACTGTCCACGCCCTCGACGGAGTCGATCTCACCATCGCCGACGGGGACCGCCTCGTCATCCAGGGCCCCACCGGCGGCGGCAAATCCACCCTGCTCCAGATGCTCGGCGGACTGGACAGGCCCACCGCAGGTGAAGTCGTGCTCGATGGCACCGACCTGGCCAAGCTCCCCGAGGCCCGGCTGACAAAGGTCCGCAGCGAGAACATCGGCTTCGTCTTCCAGGCCTTCAACCTCATCCCCACCCTCACCGCACAGGAGAACGTCGAGACCGCCCTCGTCCCCCTCGGGATCAAGGCGAAGGAACGGCGCGAACGGGCCGCCGAGGCGCTGACGTCGGTCGGCCTCGGCGAGCGCCTCGGACATCTGCCGTCCGAGATGTCCGGCGGACAGCAGCAGCGCGTCGCCATCGCCCGCGCACTCGTCAAGCAGCCCAAGGTGCTGCTGGCCGACGAACCCACCGGAAACCTCGACGAGTCGATGCGCGACGAGATCATGGACGTACTCGAACGCATGTGGAAGGAACTCGGGTTGACCTTCATCATGGTCACCCACGATTCCGCGATCGCGAAAAAGGCCCCGCGGGTGGCCACCATCCGCAAGGGACGCATCAGTGTCAAGGAAAACGCGGGAGCGTAACTTGAGCACTGTGTAACGGAGTTCTCGCCGCCGCGTAACAGTTGACCGGCGTGCTTCTCACCTTCTTCTCATCTATTGAGGCCTTTGATCGCCCCTCGGCATACTGCGTATTCCGGGGGGTGATGTATGCGTATGTGATCTCCCCCGGCCGGGTGAAGGGGAATTCGCCTGGACCATCTGCAAGGGGGAATCTTGCGCAGACAACTCAAAAGCGTATGCGCGGCCTTTGTCGCCATGGCGGCCGCCGTGGCCCTCGCCTCGGGAATGACCAGCCCGGCGTCGGCCGAACCGGAACAGAGCACCTCCGGCACCGCTGATTCACTCACCTCTCCCCACCGCGTCACCCTGATCACGGGTGACCGGGTCGCCGTCGACGCCGAGGGCCGGGTGGTCGCCCTGGAGCGGGCGGAGGGGCGCCGGCACATACCCGTCCAGATCCGCGAGATCCGCGGGCACACCCTCGTGATCCCGGCCGACGCGGCTCGGCTGGTGGCGGCGGGCAAGCTCGACCAGCGACTGTTCGACGTCACCGAGCTGACCAAGTCCGCGATCCGTACCTCCCAGGCCAAGGGTCTGAAGGTCATCGTCGGATACAAGGGCACCGCCACCGGTGCCAAGGCTGACGTCCGCGACGCGGGCAAGCTGCGCCGGACCCTGAGGTCCCTGAACGCGGACGCGGTGCAGACCTCGCACCCGGACACGCCCGATCTGTGGGACGCGCTCACCAACGGGGACCGGACCGCCTCCGGTATCGCGCACGTGTGGCTCGACGGCGTCCGCAAGGCCAGCCTCGACAAGTCCGTGGCCCAGATCGGCGCCCCCAAGGCGTGGTCGGCCGGCTACGACGGCAAGGGCGTCAAGATCGCCGTCCTGGACACCGGTGTCGACGCGACCCATCCCGACCTCAAGGACCAGGTCGTCGCCGCCAAGAACTTCACCCCCGCTCCCACGGCCCAGGACAAGTACGGGCACGGCACGCACGTCGCGTCCATCGCGGCGGGCACCGGCGCTGCATCTCCCGCGGGGGCCGGCGGCAAGTACAAGGGCGTCGCACCCGGCGCCGACATCATCAGCGGCAAGGTCCTCGACGACGACGGCTTCGGCGACGACTCCGGCATCCTCGCCGGCATGGAGTGGGCCGCCGAGCAGGGCGCCCAGGTCGTCAACATGAGCCTGGGCGGCGCCGACTCCCCGGAGATCGACCCGCTGGAGGCTGCGGTCAACAAGCTGTCCGCCGAGAAGGGCATCCTCTTCGCGATCGCGGCGGGCAACGCCGGCCCGGAGAGCCTCGGTTCACCCGGCAGCGCGGAGGCTGCGCTCACCGTCGGAGCCGTCGACGACCAGGACGTGCTCGCGCCCTGGTCCAGCACCGGCCCCCGGCTCGGTGACGGCGCCGTCAAGCCGGACGTGACCGCGCCGGGCGTCGCCATCACGGCCGCGTCCGCCAAGGGCAGCATCGTCGAGCAGGAGGTCGGCGAGAACCCGCCCGGCTACCTGACCATCGAGGGCACGTCCATGGCGACCCCGCATGTCGCGGGCGCGGCGGCGATCCTGAAGCAGCAGCACCCGGACTGGACGTACGCCGAGCTCAAGAGCGCGCTGACCGGCTCCGCCAAGGGCGGCAAGTACACGCCGTTCCAGCAGGGCTCGGGCCGTATCCAGGTGGACAAGGCCATCAAGCAGACCGTGATCGCCGACCCGGCGTCGGTGAGCTTCGGTGTGCAGCAGTGGCCGCACACCGACGACAAGCCGGTCACCAGGAAGGTGACGTATCGCAACTTCGGCACCCAGGACGTCACGCTCACCCTCGCCGTGACGGCCACGGATCCCGAGGGCCGGCCGGCTCCCGAGGGCGCCTTCAAGCTGGGGGCGACGAAAGTGACGGTTCCGGCGGGCAGGGAGGCCGCCGTCGACCTCACCGTCAACACCAAGCTGGGAGGCACGGTCGACGGCGCCTACTCCGCGTACGTGACGGCGACGGGCGGCCGGCAGACCGTCCGTACGGCCGCCGCGGTGCAGCGCGAGGTGGAGTCCTACGACGTCACCGTCAGGCACATCGGCCGGGACGGCGAACCGGCGTCCGAGTACGACACCACCCTGTTCGGGTACTCGGGCCTGGCGACGAACCTGAACCAGAAGGTGCCGGTCACCGAGTCCGGCACCGTCAAGATGCGGCTGCCCAGGGGCTCGTATCTGCTGAACGCCTTCATCGACAAGAACCCGGACTCCTTCGAGGGCGGGCTCGACTGGCTGGTCCAGCCGAAGCTGGACCTCACCAGGAACACCTCCGTGACGATCGACGCCCGCACCACCAAGCCGGCCGACATCACCGTGCCGGACCCGCGGGCCAAGCAGGTGGCCGCCGCCGCCGACTACTTCTACGACCCGGTGGGCATCGGCCTCGGTATCAGCGTCGACACCTTCGCCAACCTGCGCATGGCGCACGTCGGCCCGGCGGTCGCGAGCGGCCTGAGCCAGACCTGGAACGGCCAGTGGACCAAGGGCGCGGACACCGAGTACAACGTGGCCACGGTCGCCAAGGTCAAGAAGATCCAGGGCAGCAAGGTCCGCCACTTCAAGGCGAGTGAGCTCGCCAAGGTGAAGAACGGCCTCGGCGCCGCGGCCCCCGGCAAGACCGGCGGGCTGCTCACCGCGGGCAGCTTCCCCGACGGCGGCATCGTCAGCGACCCGATCGAGCAGAGGCTGCCGGCGACGCGGACGGTGTACCTGTCCACGTCCGACAAGATCAAGTGGTCGTTCGACTTCGAGCAGTACGGCGGCCGGGACGCCGACGGCCTCCCGGTGATCGACGCGTCCTACGCCCTGGGGGAGTCGCGGACCTACAAGGCGGGTCAGAGCTACTCCAACACCTTCAACACGGCGGTCTTCGGCCCGCACATCGACAAGGACTACGGCCTGTTCCGCGAGGGCAACGACATCTACGGCCAGGTACCGGTGTTCGCGGACGGCGGCCGGCACGCGGGCTCCTCGGTCTTCACCTCGGCGACCACGAGCCTGTACCGCAACGGCACCAAGATCGGCAGCTACGACGACACGGTGTTCGGCGGCGGGACGTTCAAGGTCCCGGCCGGGGACGCCGAGTACAAGCTGACGACCTCGGTCAAGCGGAGCGTCAAGGTCGCGGCCGCCTCCACGCGGATCGACGCGAGCTGGACCTTCCGCTCCAAGAAGCCGTCCACCGAGCAGGCCGTGCTCCCGGCCTCCACGGTCCGCTTCAACGCCAAGACAGGGCTGGACAGCCGGGTCGAGGCCAACCGGAAGGTGACGTTCCCGGTCACCGTCGCGGGCGCGGCCGCGGGCAGCAACCTGAAGTCGCTGCACGTGTACGTGTCGTACGACAACGGCCAGACCTGGAAGAAGCTCGACGTCAGGAACGGCAAGATCACCGTGAAGAACCCGGCGAAGGGGAAGGCCGTCTCCTTCCACGCCAAGATCGCCGACAAGAAGGGCAACAAGTCGACGATCTCGATCTACAACGCGTACTACGGGAAGTAGCCGTAAGGCGTGAAGCGGGCCGCACGGCGTGAAACAGGCCGTCAGCGAACGCCCGCCGGAAGTGCGGCTTCCGGCGGGCGTTCGTGTTTCCGTGGGTTCATGCTGCGGGCTGAAAAGACGTCAGTCGCCGCTGCCGTACGGCCTTGTGAGGATCTCCAGGTTGTGGCCGTTCGGATCCTCGAAGTAGGTGCCGCGGCCGCCGTCGTTGTGGTTGATCTCGCCGGCGCGGCGGTGGTACGGGTCGGCCCAGTACGTCAGGCCGGCCTCCCGGATCCGGCCGAAGATCGTGTCGAAGTCGTCCTCCGACACCAGGAACGCGTAGTGCTGCGGCGTGATGGCGTCGCGGGAGTCCGCGTAGTCCAGGGTCACGCCGTTCGGGATCTCGACCGGGATGAACGGGCCGTACTGCGGGCTCACGTCCAGGCCCAGGATGTCGGCGAGAAACCGGGCCGAGGCCTGCTTGTCGTGCGCGGCGACGATGGTGTGGTTGAGCCGGACGGTCATCGGGGCTGCCTCCTCGTGTGCACGGTCCGGACGGGCTCCTGATCTCACGCTAGGCAAGGGGCGCCGGGCGGCGCATCGGTCCTGGGGAGGGGGTGGTTCTACTTCTGCGGTACTCCGCCCTCCGAAGTCGCGCGTTCCGCATGAGGTCGGCTGATCGCCGCCGATCTCGCCGCCCGGACCCTGCTGCCCCCGCTGGAGATCCCGGTCAGCGGCGGGACGTCAGATCGTCGCCGTGTCGATCACGAACCGGTAGCGCACATCGCTGCTCAGGACCCGCTCGTACGCCTCGTTGATCTGGTCGGCGTCGATCAGCTCGATCTCGGCGCCCAAGCCGTGCTCCGCGCAGAAGTCCAGCATCTCCTGGGTCTCGGCGATGCCGCCGATCATGGAGCCGGCGAGGGTCTTGTTGCCGCCGATGAGCGAGAACAGGTTCAGGGCGACGGGCTCCTCCGGGGCGCCCACGTTCACCAGGGCGCCGCCCGTCCGCAGCAGGCTGAGGTAGGCGCCGAAGTCCAGCGGCGCGGACACCGTGGAGAGGATCAGGTCGAAGGAGCCGGCGAGCTCCTCGAACGTCTTGGGGTCACTGGTCGCGTAGTAGTGGTCGGCGCCCAGCTTCAGGCCGTCGTCCTTCTTGCGCAGCGACTGGGAGAGGACGGTGACCTCGGCGCCCAGCGCGTGCGCGATCTTCACGCCCATGTGGCCGAGCCCGCCCAGGCCGACCACGGCGACCTTCCTGCCCGGGCCCGCGCCCCAGTGCTTCAGCGGCGAGTACGTGGTGATGCCCGCGCACAGCAGCGGCGCTGCGACGTCCAGGGGCAGACCGTCGGGGATCCGGACGACGAAGTTCTCGTCGACGACGACCTTCTCCGAGTAGCCGCCGTAGGTGGGCTCGCCGTCCTTGCCGATGGCGTTGTACGTGCCGACCGAGCCGCCGGTGCAGTGCTGCTCCGCGCCGGCCTTGCAGTTGTCGCACTCACGGCAGGAGTCGACCAGGCAGCCGACGCCCACGCGGTCGCCGACCTTGTACTTCGTGACGCCCGGGCCGACCTCGGAGACGACGCCCGCGATCTCGTGGCCGGGGACCATCGGGAAGATGGCCTCGCCCCAGCCCTCCCGGGCCTGGTGGATGTCGGAGTGGCAGATGCCCGCGAACTTGATGTCGATCAGCACGTCGTGCTCGCGGACGGCACGGCGCTCGATGGTGGTGCGCTCCAGCGGAGCCTTGGCGGCGGGTGCGGCGTACGCAGCGACAGTGGTCATGCCGGGGTTCTCCTAGCAGGGGGTTTCGCGCCCGGCTGCCTTCTGACCTGGGCGCGATGTCCAGCCTGCCGGGAGTTCGGGATGCCACCCAGACCACGGCTTTGCGTACGTTCGCCGGTCCTACCACTGGCGGGGTCAGGATCGTGGGCGTATGACCGGGAATACTTGAGGCATGGACGAAAACCCCGAATCCGCATCCGGCTCCGCCGCCGACACCGGCACGGGCCTCGACCGGCGTGCCGAGCTCAGCGAGTTTCTGCGCACCCGGCGTGCCCGGCTGAAGCCGGAGGACGTCGGGATGCCGGACTTCGGTCGCCACCGCAGGGTGCCGGGGCTGCGACGGGAGGAGCTGGCGCAGCTGGCCGGGGTGTCCGTGGCGTACTACACCCGCCTGGAACAGGGCAACGGGCGCAACGTCTCGGCGGAGGTCCTCGACGCCATCGCCCGGGCGCTGCGGCTGAACGACGCCGAGCACGCGCACCTCACGCACCTCGCGAAGCCGAAGCAGCACAAGAAGAAGCAGGTCACGCGGCCCGAGCAGGTACGGCCCGCGCTGCGGCAGCTGCTGGACTCGATCGACGGCGTGCCCGCGTACATCTCGGGCCGGCGCTCGGACATCCTCGCCTGGAACCGGATGGCGGCGGCGCTCTTCGGCGACTGGTCGGAGCTGCCGGCGCAGGAGCGGAACTGGGCGCGGCTGGTGTTCCTGCGGCCGGAGTACCGCGAGCTGTTCGTGGAGTGGGACCAGAAGGCGTCCGACATGGTCAGCTATCTGCGCATGGACGCGGGCTGCCACTCCGACGACCCGCGCCTGTCGGCCCTCGTCGGCGAACTCTCACTCAAGAGCGAGGAGTTCCGCCGGCTGTGGGCCACGCACGACGTCAAGGAGAAGACGTACGGCGTCAAGCACCTGCGGCATCCGCTGGTGGGCGAGCTGACCTTGAACTTCGAGTCGTTCCGCCTCGGCGACGGCACCGAACAGGTCCTGATCACGTACCACGCGGAGCCGGGGTCGCCCTCGGCGGAGGCCCTGCGGCTGCTGGCCAGCTGGGGGGCGGACGCGACGAAGGCGGGGTCGGGATCGGGAACCGGGGCTTCGGGGCCGTAGGTCGGAGGTGAGGGCCCGGGGGAGCCGGACGCGCGGGTCTCGGGCGGGCGGTCAGCGTCTGCGGCCCTCGACCGCCACCGCGACGTCTTCCAGGTCCTTCGCGACAGCCTTGCTCACCGCCCGGGCGCCCACCCCGCCCAGAACCTTGGCGAGCAGGCCCGTGACGCCGCCGGAGGCCACGCCCGTGAACGTCATACGGACCGTCGTCGCCGTCGGGCCGTCCGCCAGCAGCCGCCATTCCGAGACGTAGTGGGTGCCGTGCGACTCGGCCTCCACCACATAGCGCTCGGGCGGCTCGCAGGCCGTCACCCACATCTCCTCGGTGGCCTCCTTGCCGAACATGCGCCGCGTCTCACGCCACCGCGTGCCGACGCCGAAGACCCCGGCCGTGAGCACTTCGACGCGAGTGACCCCGCTGAGCACCTGCTCCATGCCCCGCAGATCGGTCAAGGACTCCCACACGGGCCCCTGGCCTGCGGCGATGCGCCGCTCCACGACGACGCTTGTGCTGGTCATGCCCTCCATGAAAGCAGCCGGGACCGACCGCCGCCCGACGACCGGGCCTGGACCGGTGACGCGATGACGCCGCGACGTTCCCGCGTGTCAGAGGCCGGAGGGGTGGCTGGAGAGCCAGGCGGCGTGCCGCTCACGCAGCTCGTCGCGCTCGGCGGCCGACGCGAGGACGACGTCCGCGCCGCCGTCGTACGGATGGTGGATGCGGCGCAGTTCCGTGTCGGTGACGAAGACCTCCACGAGCGTCTCGTCGGCGACGGCACGCAGCAGGTCGTCGGCGCAGCCGTGCCGCCAGCGACGCCGGTCGGCGTGGAGACGGGTGTGGGTGTGGAACTCCGGGTCCGGGTCGTCCTGGTCCGACTCGATCCACCAGCGGACGCTGCCGGGGTGGAGCTCCTGGCGTGGCGTCGGATAACCGGCGGGGCCGGTCGGCGCGTACGACCAGTCCATGGTCACGACGAACACGTCCAGGCCCGTGAACAGTTCGTCGAGGACCGTGTGGGCGACGGGCGGGCCCGACGGCCGCCTGGCCCGCCACGACTGTGCCAACCGCGTCGGGTTGACGCCCTCGCTCACCCGTCGGCCTTGGCCACACCTATCGGGCACGAGACGCCCGTGCCGCCGATCCCGCAGTAGCCCGCCGGGTTCTTGTCGAGGTACTGCTGGTGGTACGCCTCGGCCGGGTAGAAGGTCCGGCCCTGAGCCGGGAGGATCTCGGTGCTGATCGTGCCGTGGCCGGAGTCCGAGAGGACCTTCTGGTACGCCTCCCGGGAGGCCTCGGCCGTCTTCGCCTGTTCCGGGGTGTGTGTGTAGATCGCCGAGCGGTACTGCGTGCCCACGTCATTGCCCTGGCGGAAGCCCTGGGTGGGGTCGTGGGCCTCCCAGAAGGTCTTCAGGAGGCGGTCGTAGGAGATCACGGAGGGGTCGTACACCACGCGGACGACCTCCGTGTGACCGGTCAGGCCCGAGCACACCTCCTCGTAGGTGGGATGCTCGGTGTAGCCGCCCTGGTAGCCGACCAGGGTCGTCCACACACCCTCCGGGAGCTGCCAGAACTTGCGCTCGGCGCCCCAGAAGCAGCCCAGGCCGAAGTCGGCGGTCTCCAGGCCCTCGGGGTAGGGGCCGAGCAGCGGGTTGCCGAGGACGGTGTGGCGGTCGGGGACCGTGAAGATCGGTTCCGGACGGCCCTGCAGTGCCTGCTCGGGCGTGGGCAGGACGGGCGTACGGCCGAAGAGCATGAGGGTTCCTTCCTCGCGGGACACCTCCCAACCGGGCGGTACCCCGTTCAACGTACGGCCGGGCCCGCAGATTCCGCCCGGCGCCTTCGCCGCGGCCGACGGCCTCAGTGCGGGAGCGTCGCCGGGCTGCCGCCGTTCGCCTCGTAGCCCGCCACCGCCAGCGCGCGGTACACCGCGAACTCCGCCGCCGGGTCCGGGGAGAGCGTCCAGGGCAGCGCGCCGACATGGCCGTCGACGTGGACCAGCTGGTCCATGGCCTCCGCCCAGCGTTCGCCGCGGACCAGGAAGAAGACCAGCAGATGGCGTACGTGCGCAAGCATCGGGTCGTCGTGGCGGGCCGCGTGCGCCGCGAACAGCGCGCCGTGCATCGCCTTCGTCACGACCTCGCTCTGGTAGAAGCCACTGACCAGGTTCACCTCGGGCAGGTGCTCGAACACCGCGAACAGCGGCATCGCCGCGAGCAGGGAGCCCTGGGGCGCGCGGGCCGCCGCCGCTTCCGCGAAGTCGTACGCCAGCTGCCGCGAGCCGTGCCACTTCTCGCACCAGTAGTGCAGGGCCGCCAGATGCGCGCCCATGTGGGCCGGGGCCCGGTCCAGGATCTTCAGCCAGAGCTGCTCGAACTCCGGGCGGGCGTAGGCCAGTCCGCGGGCCACCGACAGCTCGATGATGTACGGGATCGGGTCACCCGGGGCCAGCAGCGCCGCGTCACCGCACGCCGACTTGGCCTCCTCCATGATGATCCGGAACTCGTCCGTGCCCGGCGTCGCCGTCCGCCACGCCTGCTGCACCAGGAACTCCGCGTGCACGGCCGCGCCGCCCGCGTCCTTGGGCTGCTCGGTGCGCCACACCCGCAGCCACTGGCCGCCCGGCGACTCACTGACCCCGCCCGGGCGCTGCTGCAGCTCCAGCGACGCGGCTCCGGCGAAGGCCTGCACCCGCTGCCAGCGCAGCTCGCCCTCCGTCTCGGTGCCCGCGAGCAGCTGGGAGGCCGCCTTGTAGTCCTGCGTGCGCTGCACCAGATCCAGGACGTCCAGCAGGTCCTGGTCGGGGCCGGGCATACGGACGTCCAGCTCCTCCTGGCGTACGAAGCCGTAGTTCGCCGGGTCCGCGGCGTCGGGGTGGCCCGGCGGGACCTGCTCGATCATGCCCCGCCGGCGCCGCATGAACGGCAGCACCACGAAGCCGAGCATGACCAGCGCTATCAGGACCCAGAGAATCTCCATGCCTCCAGCGTTCCAGACGACGCTGACAATTGGCCAACGGGTGTCGCCGACGGTCGGGCGGGGATGCCCGGTGCGGGCTGCCGGCCTTGCTGTGGGCGCATCCCTGTCGTTCGCGGACTACGCTCGGTGCCCATGAGTGACAGGCACATCAGTCAGCACTTCGAGACCCTGGCGATCCACGCGGGCAACACCGCCGACCCCCTCACCGGCGCGGTCGTCCCGCCGATCTACCAGGTCTCGACCTACAAGCAGGACGGCGTCGGGGGGCTACGCGGCGGTTACGAGTACAGCCGCAGCGCCAACCCCACCAGGACCGCCCTGGAAGAGAACCTCGCCGCCCTGGAGGGCGGTCGCCGCGGACTTGCGTTCGCGTCCGGACTGGCGGCCGAGGACTGCCTGTTGCGTACGCTGCTCAGCCCCGGCGACCACGTGGTCATCCCCAATGACGCCTACGGCGGCACGTTCCGGCTGTTCGCCAAGGTCGTCGCACGGTGGGGGGTGGAGTGGTCGGTCGCCGACACCAGCGATCCGGCCGCCGTGCGGGCAGCCATCACCCCGAAGACCAAGGTGGTGTGGGTCGAGACCCCCTCCAACCCGCTGCTGGGGATCACCGACATCGCCGCCGTCGCACAGATCGCCCGGGACGCCGGTGCGAAGCTCGTCGTCGACAACACCTTCGCCACGCCGTATCTCCAGCAGCCCCTGTCGTTGGGCGCGGACGTCGTCGTGCACTCGCTGACCAAGTACATGGGCGGCCACTCGGACGTCGTGGGCGGCGCGCTGATCGTCGGCGACACGGACCTGGGTGACGAGCTGGCCTTCCACCAGAACGCCATGGGTGCCGTGGCCGGGCCCTTCGACTCCTGGCTGGTGCTGCGCGGGACCAAGACGCTGTCGGTGCGCATGGACCGGCACAGCGAGAACGCCACGAAGATCGCCGACATGCTCACCCGGCACGCGCGCGTGACGCGTGTGCTCTACCCGGGCCTGCCCGACCACCCCGGTCACGAGGTCGCCGCCAAGCAGATGAAGGCGTTCGGTGGCATGGTCTCCTTCCGGGTCGAGGGCGGCGAGGAGGCGGCCGTCGAGGTCTGCAACCGCGCCAAGGTGTTCACGCTCGGTGAGTCCCTGGGGGGTGTCGAGTCGCTCATCGAGCACCCGGGGCGCATGACCCATGCCTCCGTGGCCGGCTCCGCCCTGGAGGTTCCCGCCGACCTCGTCCGGCTCTCCGTGGGCATCGAGAACGTCGAGGACCTCATCGAGGACCTTCAGCAGGCGCTGGGATAGCCCCCCGGCTCACCAGCCCGTCAGCGGTGGGGTCGTCTCCGACGGCGGCTCCACCCACGGGCGGGCCGTCACTGCCCAGACGGTGAACGCCACCGCGGCCGCGAGCAGGAGCAGCCACATCAGCAGTGCGGTGGCCCTTCTGCGGCGCAGCATGCGGCCGCCGCGTCGCAGGACCTCCGGGTACAGATCGGGCGGGACCGGGGTCGGCGAGCGCTCCATGATCCGGCGCGCGGCCGCTTCACGTCGGGCGCGGCTCACGAGGACACCGCCTTCGCGACCGGCACCGCCGGCGGGGTGTCCTGCGGATGCAGCAGGTGCGCCGTCGCCCGGTCGCAGATCGTCTGGACGCGTTCCCGGGGCAGGCCGAGCAGAGCCGCCGCCTGTTCCTCGGCGACCCCCTCGTACAGCCGTAGGACCAGGATCAGACGTTCCTGCGGGGAGAGCCGGGCCAGTGGGCTGTCGGGGTGCGGGTGGTGCCGACGCCACGTGGAACGGGCGAAGCGGGTGGCCAGGTGGCCGCGGGTGCGGTCGTACGGGTCCTCGCCGCGCAGTCCGTCCCAGCACGCGTACGTGTGCGCCAGGGACAGCGTCAGCAGGCGTCGCGCGCGTGGGTTGCGATCGGGCGGCTCAGCGGTGAGCAGCGTGGCGGCATGCATCAGCCGTCCGGCCGCACCCGCGACGAACGCCTCGAACTCGCGGTCCCGGCGGGCGTCCTGGACCACACGTCGTCGTCCCACCGCCCCTCCCGCCTGACCGACCCTGAGGAACCGGGCCCCGCATGAGGAGGACCCGGTTTCATATGAGGCCAGCCGCGGGCCCGGGTCAAGAGCCGGGACCGGATCACCCTCAGGACGCCGGGGGCGTCTCCGCGCCGGAGATTCCCTGCGCCGCCATCCGTGTGGAGAGCGCCGTGTTGAAGCGGGTCAGGAGCGAGCAGAACGCCTCGCGCTCCTCCGGCGCCCAGTCGTGCGTCAGCTCGGCCATCAACTGACGTCGCGACGAGCGCACTTCCTCCAGCCGCGACTGCCCGCGCGGGGAGAGCTGCAGCACCACAGCCCGGCCGTCCTCGGGGTGCGAGGTGCGCTTGACGAGGCCCGTGTCGACGAGGGGAGCCACCTGCCGGGTGACCGTCGACGAGTCGATCCCCATGCTCGCCGCCAGCGCCTTGACCCCCATGGGGCCCTCTTTGTCGAGACGGTTGAGCAGCAGGTATGCGGCGCGGTCCATGGAGTTGCGCACCTGACCGACGCCACCGAGCCGGGTCTGTTCGGCACGGCGGGCGAAGACCGCCACCTCGTGTTGCAGCGTGTCGAGGAGACCGCTGTCGGCGACGGTCGTCATGTCCATCGACATGTCGGGTGTTGTGGGCATGGCCGGGGGCTCACTTCATGAAGGGGGTGCTGGGTTGGGGGACAGGGTACGCGGCCCGGACCCGGGGTGTACCGGCGCTGCGCAAACCCATCTCGGTGCTTGGTCACAACAGGGCCTCGCGCCTGTGAACTGCGAGACTTGTGTCATGAGCTACAGCACGGCTGACTCCTTGCCTCCCGTCACGCTCGACGACGTACGGGGCGCCCAGAAGATGCTGACGGGCGTGGCACGGGTGACGGCGATGGAGGGCAGCAGGCACCTGTCCCAGCTGGTGGGCGCGCCGGTGCACTTCAAGTGCGAGAACCTCCAGCGGACAGGCTCGTTCAAGCTGCGCGGCGCGTATGTGCGGATCGCCGGGCTGCTGCCGGAGGAGCGGGCCGCGGGGGTCGTGGCCGCCAGCGCCGGCAACCACGCGCAGGGCGTCGCGCTCGCGTCGGCACTGCTCGGCGTCCGCTCGACCGTGTTCATGCCGAAGGGCGCCCCGCTGCCGAAGATCAGCGCCACCCGGGACTACGGCGCCGAGGTGCGTCTGCACGGTCAGGTGGTCGACGAGACGCTCGCCGCGGCGCAGGAGTACGCCGCCGAGACGGGCGCGGTCTTCATCCACCCCTTCGACCACCCCGACATCATCGCGGGCCAGGGCACGGTCGGCCTTGAGATCCTCGAACAGTGCCCCGAGGTGCGCACGATCGTCGTCGGCGTGGGCGGGGGCGGGCTCGTGGCGGGTGTCGCGGCGGCGGTGAAGACGCTGCGTCCCGACGTACGGATCGTGGGCGTGCAGGCGGCGGGCGCGGCGGCGTACCCGCCCTCGCTGGCGGCCGGACACCCGGTCGCCGTCGGCAACCCGGCGACGATGGCCGACGGCATCAAGGTCGGCCGGCCCGGTGACGTGCCGTTCCGACTCGTCCGCGACCTGGTCGACGAGGTCCGGACCGTCACCGAGGACGAGATCGCCACCGCCCTGCTGCTGTGCCTGGAGCGGGCCAAGCTGGTCGTCGAACCGGCCGGGGCCAGCCCCGTCGCCGCGCTGCTCAGCGACCCCGGGGCCTTCGAGGGCCCGGTCGTCGCGCTGCTCTCCGGCGGCAACGTCGACCCGGTGCTGCTCCAGCGCGTCCTGCGGCACGGTATGGCCGCGCAGGGCCGCTACCTGGCCGTACGGCTGCGGCTGACGGACCGGCCGGGCGCGCTCGCCACGCTGCTCGGGGTGTTGTCAGTGGTGGACGCTAACGTCCTCGATGTGAGCCATGTACGGACCGACCCACGGCTCGGGCTCACGGAGGCGGAGGTGGAGCTGCACCTGGAGACGAAGGGCCGTACGCACTGCGTCGAGGTCGGCCAGGCCCTGCGCGAGGCGGGCTACACCGTCATCGGCTGAGGTGCGGGTGCGCTGAGGTGTCAGCGTGCGAAAGCGCAGGTCGAAGGCCCCTTGTCACTCATTCGGGCAAGTCCGTTGTGAGACGCGATACATCGCGTTATGGTGTGTCTCGTGATTCCGCCACCCGGCGGAACGAAAAGTGCAAACCTAGGCTTTCCGAAGTTTCCCCGACGACGTGGAGATTCATATGCCAGGCGCCATCTATGCCGAAGGCCTGGTGAAGACCTTCGGTGACGTAAGGGCTCTGGACGGCGTCGACCTCGATGTCCCCGAGGGCACGGTCCTCGGCCTGCTCGGGCCGAACGGCGCGGGCAAGACGACGGCCGTCCGCTGCCTGACGACCCTGCTGCGCCCCGACAGCGGCTCGGCGGTCGTCGCGGGTATGGACGTCCTCAAGCATCCCGACGCGGTCCGCCGCTCCATCGGCCTGTCCGGCCAGTTCGCGGCGGTCGACGAGTACCTCACCGGCCGCGAGAACCTGCAGATGGTCGGCCAGCTCTACCAGATGAAGGCGAAGGCGGCGAAGGCCCGCGCGGACGAACTGCTGGCCCAGTTCGACCTCGCCGACGCCGCCGACCGCCCCACGAAGACCTACTCCGGCGGCATGCGCCGCCGCCTGGACCTGGCGGCCGCTCTGGTCGTCTCCCCGCCCGTGATGTTCATGGACGAACCGACGACCGGCCTCGACCCCCGCAACCGTCAGATGCTCTGGGAGGTCATCAAGCAGTTGGTCTCCGGCGGCACGACCCTGCTGCTGACCACCCAGTACCTCGAAGAGGCCGACCACCTCGCACACGACATCGCGGTCGTCGACCACGGCCATGTCATCGCCAAGGGCACCTCCGACCAGCTCAAGGCCCGCACCGGCGGCGAGCGCGTCGAGGTCGTGGTGCACGAGCGCGACGACATCCAGCCCGCCTCCGAGGTGCTGCGCGGCTTCGGCAAGGGGGACACCACGGTCGAGGAGCACATGCGCAAGCTCACCGTGCCGGTGACCGGAGGCGCCAAGCTCCTCGCCGAGGTCATCCGCGAGCTCGACACCCGCGGCATCGAGATCGACGACATCGGCCTGCGCCGCCCGACCCTCGACGACGTGTTCCTGTCCCTGACGGGCCATCTCGCGGAGGTCGGAAACGAGGCGAGCGACAAGAAGGAGGCCGCGAAGTGAGCGCCGTCACCGACGCCGTGCGGGTCGCACCGGCCACGAACCCGTTCAGCCAGTCCGTCCGGGACTCGATGGTCGTCGCGAAGCGCAATCTGATCCGGATGTCCCGGATTCCAGATCTTGTTCGCTCGTATCGGCCAGGATCCGTCTCGCTGCGCATCCGAGACTGGCTGAGCCACGCTTTGAAGGAGCAGGTGAAGTGAGCGCCATCAACGATTCCGCGGTGATCGCCCGTAGGAACTTGATTCGTATGGGCCGGATTCCCGAGATGCTCATTTTTGGGCTGATCCAGCCAATTATGTTCGTGGTGCTGTTCACCTACGTGTTCGGCGGCTCAATCCAGGTTGGCTCATCCAGCTCCACCCAGGCCTACCGCGAGTTCTTGATGGCCGGCATCTTCGCCCAAACTGTCACGTTCGCTACAGCGGGTGCGGGGGCGGGCATCGCCGACGATATGCACAAGGGCCTGATCGACCGCTTCCGCTCGCTGCCGATGGCTCGTGGTGCGGTGCTGACCGGGCGCACCTTCGCCGACCTGGTGCAGACGGCGCTCACCCTTGTCGTCCTGGCGGTCGTGGCCGTGATCGTCGGCTGGCGCACGCACGAGAACATCGGCAAGGTACTCGCTGGCTTCGGGCTGCTCCTGCTTCTCGGTTACGCGTTCTCGTGGATCGGTGCCCTCATCGGTTTGTCCGTGCGCACCCCTGAAGCAGCGACCTCGGGCGGCCTGATCTGGCTGTTTCCGCTGACGTTCATCTCGAACGCCTTCGTGGACGCGAACCAGATGCCCACCTTCCTGCGGCACATCGCGGAGTGGAACCCGTTCAGCGCCACGGTGCAGGCATGCCGGGAGCTGTTCGGCAACCTTCCTCCGGGCTTCCAGACTCCCGATGCCTGGCCCATGCAACACCCCGTGTGGGCCTCGTTGATCTGGTCGGTCGTGATCATCCTGATCTTCCGCACGCTCGCGGTGCGGAAGTACCGCCGGGCGACCGGTTGACGGCTTCCGGATCCTGTTTGTCAAGGTCGGCTAAGCGCTGTCCCATAAATGATCTACGACGGGTTCGTTGACCTGCCTGCCCCTTCGTCACCCGGCGAGGGCGAGGTCGTGCAGGCGGGCGACGCCGAGCATCGCGTGGTGGACGCCATCGCCCTCTGAGACGGCAGTCGCGGAGGATCTTCCAGGTCTTCATCCGGGCGAAGGCGTGCTCGACGCGGGCACGGACCTTGCGGTGAGACGCGCTGTGTTCCTCTTTCCAGGGCGGGAGTTCGGTCTGGCCAGGTTCGCGGCGGTGCGGGATGGTCAGGCCGGTGCCGCGGTAGCCGCCGTCGGCGATCACGGTGGCGGTGCCGACGGCGTCCTTCGCTCCGGACAACTCCCACGTTTCCACCCTGACATTTGTCAGGTACCCGCCCGGCAACGCCCCCTGGTAGGCATGAGACATGCCAAACAGAGCCAGGAAGGGAACCACCATGAGGAACAAGCTCCGCAACCTGCTGGCCGTGGCCGCCGTCGCCGCTGCGACCGGCACCACCGTGCTCACGGGCGCGACCGGCGCCTCCGCCGCCGCTCAGGCGGACTGGGCCGGCTGCCCGGACGGCAACGTCTGCATCTACGCCGAGGGCCGCTACAGCAACATCGGCGCCGGAGACATCACCAACAAGTACTTCCGCTACGGCACCTACAACCTGTCGAACCAGGTCAACCAGCACTGGGTCCTGAACAACCAGAACGGCCCGTTCGAGGACGCGTACGTGAAGCTGTGCACCGGTTACAACGGCACCGGCGACTGCAGCAAAGTACTGGGTCCGGGCTACGGGGAGTACCTGAACCTGACCCCGATCAACTCGATCGTCCTGTACCGGTAATTCCCAGCGGTCCCGCGATCTCCTCCGCCATCACCCGGCCCGCCTCGAACTCCAGCGTCTCGTCCCCCATGGCCTGATCGGTGTCGAGGCGCTTGCCATCCCCGTCTGCGCAGCGGCAGTTGGCGGTCCGAGAACGACGTCGACGGTGGCGAAGACGTGCCGGAGGACACTGACGGTGAGGACGGCCAGGAGCAGGACCTCGTTCCGACGGT
The DNA here is from genome assembly GCF_055564995.1 of Streptomyces sp. NPDC028907. Taxonomy (NCBI): domain Bacteria; kingdom Bacillati; phylum Actinomycetota; class Actinomycetes; order Kitasatosporales; family Streptomycetaceae; genus Streptomyces; species Streptomyces sp. NPDC028907. Next base: position 92,073 of record NZ_JBVHVE010000006.1, on the reverse strand, counting down.
CGGGGCCGCGGCAGCGGGAGTACTGCGGTTCAGCGAGGAACGCGCCCGGCCGTCCTCACCCAGTTCGTCCGGCTGCGGGTCATCGACCCCGAAGGCGCCTACTGGCGCCGTGGCATCGAGGCAACCACACGGTGGTTGCGCGAGACCCGCAGCAGCGAGCTGCGCGTGCCGTACACCTTCGTGTGTCCGGAGGACTGGGACAGCAGTGCGGGACATCCGCTGGGGGTCTGGGTCGCAGATCAACGCCGCTATTACGCGGCCGGGACGCTGGACGCCAAGCGGGGCACCGCGCTGGAGAACCTCGGCATGGTCTGGTCCGTGCACGCCTCCGCGTGGGACGCCGGCCTCGCCGTCGCCCGCGACTACGCAACCGTCCACGGCCACTGCCTCCCAGGCGCCGCGGTGGCCTGGGACGGCTTCCCCCTGGGGACCTGGATGATGAACATGCGGGCTGCTGCCAGGAAGGCCCGTGAGAAAGCCGCACGCCGCGCGAACGGCGAGACCGACATCTCGTATGCCGGGGAGCTGTCCGAGGCCCGTATGGAGGCGCTTTCCGAGATTGGTCCGGGGTGGGCACCCGAGTGGGAGATCGGCTGGCAACGCGCGTACCGGCTGACGCTCGCACACGTGCAGGCTGGCGGCGCGCTCCCGGCCAGGCCGGGCGACGTCGTCGTCCAGGGCGAGGACCTCGGAGTGTGGATCGCCGGGCAGGTGGCCGCGTGGGACAAGCTGACGCCGTCACAGCAGTACCTCCTGGAGACGATCGGCGTGGATCCCGAGAGCAGGGGCGTGGTGGTGCCGGCGCGGCGTTCGCAGAGCGACCGGTGGGCGGCCAACCTCGCGGCCGCCCGCCAGTTCCACGCCCGGGAAGGGCACTTGCGGCCCGCGCGCAAGCACATCGAGATCGTCGACGGTGAGGGGATCAAGCTCGGATCGTTCCTGGACAACATCCGCCGCCGTGCCGCGAAGCTGCCAGCAGAACGGCGCGCGGATCTCGACGCCCTCGACATGCGCTGGTAGAAAGCGCGGCTGCCGGCGTCACATCCGCGCCAGATTCCCCGATTACAAGTACACCGGTGAAGTTGGAGCGCTCACCGTCAGACAGCAAGGCCCGGACCACATCGGTCCGGGCCTTCCTCGTCGCCCGGGACCAGACAGGAAAGCAAGCTAACCGACGGTCCTCGTCGACTGCCGCTGGAGGACCGGGTGTTGCTCGTCACGACCTACTGGCGCACCAATCTGACGTTACGGCAACTCGCTCCGCTGTTCGGCGTCTCGAAGCCGACGGCCAGCCGAGTCATCAACCGCCTCGGACCCCTGCTCGCACTCCAGCCCCGCAAGCGGTTCGGCAAGGACACCGTGCTCATCGTGGACGGCACCCTGGTGCCCACCCGCGACCACACGATCGCCGAGCGGTCGAAGAACTACCGGTACTCCACCAACCATCAGGTCGTCATTGATGCCGACACCCGCCTGGTCGTCGTGGTTGGCCGGCCACTCGCCGGGAACCGCAACGACTGCAAGGCATGGGAGGAGTCCGGCGCCAAGGACGCCGTCGGCAACACGGTCACGATTGCCGACGGCGGCTACCCGGGCACTGGACTCGTCATCCCGCACCGCCGCGAGCGCGGCCAGGCCCAACTGCCAGCCTGGAAAGAGAAACACAACAAGTCCCACAAGCAGGTCCGCGCCCGTGTCGAGCACGTCTTCGCCCGCATGAAGACCTGGAAGATCCTCCGCGACTGCCGCCTCAAAAGGCGTCTTACTCGGCGCGGCACCCTCACCCGCCTGTGGGCGTTCGACCAGCTCTCCGCCCGCCTCGTCGGTATCGCCCGACCGCCGTGGGATGAACTCGGTGCCGACGACTACCCGCCGGCCGCGTCCTCCGCCAGCGGTGGGGAGAACGCCAGCGAGCCGATCGCGGAAGAGACCATGGGGCCGCTGCTGGTCTGGGCCCTGCGCATGGCCGACGACCTCGCCGAGACATCATCGCAGGCTTCGCCGAGACCCAGCGGCGGGCGGAGACTGGCCGGACGATCCCCAGCACCTCGGCCGGCCAGGCCGCCTTGGAGGCCTACCTGGATCCGCTGGTCGCTGCGCGGGCGCCGCTGCCCGCCGTGCGGCTCAAGGGCCACGAGGGGTGCGGCTTCGCGCGTGGGTAGCGGGCAGGGGCCGGGCCGCTGAGCGGCCGCGGCTACCAGGCCGTGGCGTGGGCGTGGCCCGTTCCCGATGTACGGAGGCCGGCGACGCGTCGCGGTCGGCGACGGGGTGGCCGGGGTGGCGCGGATGCGGTCCTCGGCACGGGCACACTGTGGGTGGCGCAATCCGAGTGCGGCGATCGGGGCATGCGCTCGACTCGTGGTCGATCGGTCATGCTGCAATCGGCGGCGCCGGAGGCAGAACGGAGGACGGTCGTTCAGCCCGATGCTGGTGGGGATGCCCAGCAGGGAGTAGGGGGTGGAAATCAGTGGGCGGGCATGCGGCCCGTCAGTCGTGCGGGGTGACGATGGCGGCGAGCTCCGTGCCGGGGCGGACGGAGAGCCCGTTCATGCCGTAGAGGATCTTTCCGGTGGCGGTGGCGGTGACCTTGTGCTCGGCGCCGTCGACCGGGTCGATGATGAGGCCGATGGTCTGTCCCTCGGTCACCTCGTCACCGGTGACCGCGTCCGGGTACCACAGACCGGTGATCTCGGAGACGACGTCACCCGTCCAGATCCACTCGCGTGGCTGCGCGGGCGCCGGCTTGACGTGCTCCGACGCCTCGATGACACCGAGGTGGTGCAGGATCCGGTACAGGGCGTCGAGCAGCCTGCGCACGGTGGCGGACTCGCGGTCGCCGAGCTGCCCCGTCTCCACGAGAATCGCGGGCACACCCAGCCGGTTGGCAGCGGCATGGCTGTTCCCGCCGTCGGGGAGGGGACGGACGATGATCCGCTCGTAACCGACCGCGTGGGCCATCGCCCTGTTCTTCGCGTCCAGTTCGGTGTCGGAGGTCAGCCGGTAGGCGGCGAAGTCGAGCAGATGCTGGTCGATGCCGCCGCTGTGCAGGTCCACGTAGGCGTCGGCGCCGTCGATCAGGTGCTCGAACAGCCAGGCCGCCATCCGCTCGGTGGGGCCACCGTCCTTGTCGCCGGGGAAGACCCGGTTGATGTTCACACCGTCCAGCGGGGAGATGTTGAGTCTGCCCCCGTACACGGCCGGGGGGTTGGCCACGGGGCAGATCACCACCTGGCCGGCGACCTCTTCCGGCTCCAGCAGCCCGGCCAGGCGGGTGGCGGCGTCGACGCCGATGAACTCACCGCCGTGGACACCACCGGTGATCACCATCCTGGGGCCGGGCCGGGAGCCGTTGACGAGGACCAGCGGGACCTCCACGGTCGTGGTGCCCAGGTCGGCGGTCAGGCTGCCGCGGGTCTTCTGGCCGGGCTCGGCCCGCAGCGAGCCGATGGTCAGGGTCATGTCTTGCCTCATTCGCTCAGGCCGCGGTGCGGCCGTTTGTGGTGATGAAGTCGATCGGCTGGGAGGTGCGGCCCTGAAGGGCGAGGTCGGCGGCGATGTCGCCCATGGCGGGCGAGATCTTGAAGCCCTGGCCGGAGAACCCGGCCAGCAGGACGATGTCGTCGCAGCCCGGCAGCGGTCCGACCAGCGGCAGGGTGCTGTCGGTGTAGCCCTCCATGAAGACCGACAGGCGCACCGGATCGGGGTTCAGGCCCGGCAGATGGCGGCGCACCGCCGCCGTGAAGGTCTCCAGTTCCTCCGGCGCGACGGTCCGGTTCAGGCGGTTCGGGTCGCCCACGGGCTTGTGGTGGGCCTGGGGCAGGCCGAGCTTGACGGCCAGGCCGTCCGGGGACGGGATGCCGTAGAACGGGATGTCCCCGCAGCGGATGAAGGCGGGGCGCTCCGCGTCTGCCGGGTGGTCCTCGTGGGGCAGGAACCAGGCGCTGATCGCGCGGTAGACGCTCACTTCCCACGGCAGGTCGGGCAGCAGGTCACCCACCCACGGGCCGGGGGTGACGACCGCGGCGTCGAAGCGCTCCGTGCCGGTGTCGGTGCGGATCTCCACGCCGCCCCCGGCGACGGGAGTGACCTCCCGTACCGGGGTGTAGCGGCGGATGCGGGCGCCCAGTTCCTCGGCGCGCCGGGCCGCGGTCCGGACTGTCAGCTCGGGGCGGATGAAGCCCGCGTGGCGGTCGAGAATCACCAGGTCACCGTCGTCGACGCGGAACTGGGGGAACCGCTTGGCCATCGCGTCGGCGTCGATCACCTCGTGGTCGAGGCCGTGCTCGGCGATGCCGTCCATGACGGTACGCATCTCGGGGTCGTCGGCCGGCCCCATGACCAGGGCTCCCGTCAGGCGGCGGAGCTCCCGCCCGGTCTCCGCCTGCAGTTGCTTCCAGAGGGCGTCGGCGTACCGGACGAGCGGCACATAGCGGCCGTCGTGGGTCTGCACGCTGCGGAAGACCCGGGTCTCACCGCCGGCGGCGCTGCGGTCGTGGCCGGGGGCGAACCGGTCGTATCCGACGACCTCGGCGCCGCGGGCCGCCAGCCGCCAGGCGGCCTGGCTGCCCATCGTTCCCACGCCGACGACGGCGACGCGCTTCCTGGCAGTCGACACAGGACCTTTCCTTTCGTATCGCCGAGGCGCATGCTGGCCCCCGACGTGAGCTGTCGATTCCAGGCTGTTTGGGCGGGGCCTGGGCTTTAAGGAACCCCCGGCTCGCAACCGTCACGTCTCGGAGTACCGGCTCAGTTCTGACGGGATCTTCCGGATCGTGCCGCAATGTGGAACGCTATGCTGAAATCTGGCACAGACAATGACAGCGACTCGGAGGGGGGTCAAGAGGGTCTTGGACAGAAATTCCGGGGATTGACGGGGGAAACGGGATGGAAACGCAGAGCGCCTCCAGGTCACCGCGCGCCCGGGAGGCGGTCACCCGCACCAGCCCCCACCGCCGGGGAGTTCGATGAGACCCGAGGCGATCCACCTTTCGGCGCCCGATGCCATCCCGCCTCTCGATTTCGTTGCCCCCCGGTGACCCAACCAATACTGATGCCGCCAAAGTCACTGGACAAACGATTCGTTCTCACAGCTGGTGTGAATAAAGTTCACGCATGCGCCGGCCGGACCTTCCCCCGCTCAACACCCTGCTCCCCTTCTAAGTCACCGTTCGCCACGCGCGCATGACCATCGCCGCCCGCGAGCTTCACGTCACGCATGGCACAGTCAGCCGCCAGATCCAGAACCTCGAACGAGCCCTCGTGACCCTCTTCGAGCGCAGCACACGTACCCTGCGCCCTACCCCCCCCGAAGCACGGCAGCTCCCCGTCTCACGGCGGCAGGTGCCGCCGCCGCGACCGGCCTCAGCGTCTGCGGCCCACCCGCGACCAGCGTGCCGTGAGGGCATGCAACCCAGACCGATTCGCGAAGGAGACGGTCCACCGTGGACGCCATCGACGAGAAGATCATCGCCGAGCTGACCCGCAACGCCCGCATCCCGCACTCCGAGCTGGCCGCCAAGGTGCTGCTGTCCCGCAACGCGGTGCGCCAGCGCATCGAACGGCTGGAGCGTCAGGGCCACATCGCCGGCTACACCATCGTCCGCGCAGGCAGCGACACCGGCGATGTCGCCTCGGCGCTCGTCCTCGTCTACCGCCAGGACCGCATGCGCGGCGGCGACGTCCTGGCCGCGCTCAAACGCATCCCCGAGGTCGTCATCTGCGAGATCCTCAGCGGCGACTTCGACATCATGGTGCGCCTGGAAGCGGCCTCGCTGGAACGCGTACGCGTCATCTGGGAGGACATCGCCCAGATGCCCGGCGTACGAGACACGGTCACGGCGCTCACCCTGTCCAGGGTGGTCGACCGCCCGCGAGGAGGGCGGAGTTCGACGGCACCGGCGTGAGCAGCGCGGTCGCCTCTTCCCGGTCGAGCAGCCCGCCCCTGGACCACCAAGTCCACCATGTCCGTCCCGGCGCGAGAGCCTGTTCCGCGATCCGGGCGGCGGTGTACGGAAGGCGGTCATTGGACCGCTTCGCTGATGTGGTTGACGCAGACGACCTTGGGCTGGGTCATCTCCTCGAAGGCGAAGCGCACGCCCTCGCGGCCCATGCTGCCGTACTTGAACCCGCCGAACGGCATGGCGTCGAAGCGGTAGTCGGAGGAGTCGTTGATCATCACTCCGCCTGCTTCCAGCTGCCGGGCCGCGTTCAGGGCGCGGTCCAGGCGGGAGGTGAAGATGCCCGCGTGGAGGCTGTAGTCGATGGCGTTGGCCTGCTCGATGGCGTCCTCGAAGGACGTGAACGGCTGCAGCACGACGACCGGGGCGAACACCTCCTCCCGCCAGAGCGAGCAGGTCGCCGGGACGTCTTCCAGGACGGTCGGCGTGTACAGGGAGCCGGTGGCGTCGTTGCCGCACAGCAGCCGCGCGCCCTCGGCCACCGCGGTGTCGACCTTGGCCCGGGTGGTGGCGGCGGCCTCCTGGGTGATCATGGGGCCGACGTCGGTGTGCTCGTCGAGGGGGTCGCCGACGCGCAGCAGCTTGGTGCGGGTGACGAAGGCGTCGCGGAAGCGTTCGTAGACCTCGGCGGCGATGAGGATCCGTTGGGTGCCGATGCAGTTCTGGCCCGCGGCCCAGAACGCGCCGGAGACACAGGAGGCGACGGCCTCGTCCAGGTCGGCGTCGTCCATGACGATGACCGGGGCGTTGCCGCCCAGGTCCATGGCGAGCTTCTTCAGGCCGGCGGTGCGGGAGATGGCCTCGCCGGTGGCGAATCCGCCGGTGAAGGACACCATGCGCACGTCGGGGGCGGCCACGATCGCGGCGGCGATGCCGGCGTCGCCGTTGACGACGGTGACGATCTCCTCGGGCAGGCCGGCCTCGATGAGGGTGTCGGCCAGCCGCAGCGCGGACAGCGGCGTCAGGGCGGACGGTTTGAGGATGACCGCGTTGCCGCCGGCGACGGCCGGGCCGAGCTTGTGGGCGACCAGGTTGAGGGGGTCGTTGAACGGGGTGATCGCGGCGATGATGCCCAGCGGTTCGCGGGTGAACCAGCCCTGCCGTTTCTCCGAGCCCTCGTAGGAGTCGAAGGGGATGACCTCGCCGGCGTTGCGCCGTGCCTCGGCTCCGGACAGGGACAGGGTGTTGACCGCGCGGGCGACTTCCTTGCGGGCCTGGGTGATGGTCTTGCCGGCCTCGCTGACGATCAGCTGGGCGAAGGATTCGGCGCGCCGCTCGATCAGGTGGGCGGCGCGTTCCAGGACCGCGGCCCTGGAGGCGCGGGACAGCGCGGCCGCGGTACGGCGCCCGCACCTGGCCTGCTGCAGGATGCCGCCGACGGCGCTTGCGTCGACGGTGGGCACCGAGGCGATGACCTCGCCGGTGTAGGGATTGTGCACGGGCGCCGTGCCGGTGCCCAGTTCGACGCCGGGGGGCGCGACGGTGTCAGACACGGTGAGTCTCCTTCAGGACGGGGCGCGTGGGGGCGGTGTCATCGTCGGCGTGGCGCTGGTGGATGGCGATGACGTCCGACAGCAGTGCGTAGGCGGTCTCGATGCGCCCGGCGCCCGGCCCGGACACCGTGACGGTGCCGAGGAGGTCGGTGTGGAAGGCGACCGCGTTGAGGGGGCCGGAGATCCCGGCGAGCGGGTGCTGAGCGGCCAGGGCGAGCGGGGCGACGCGGGCGTCGACGCTGCCGTCCTCGTGGCGAGTGGCGGAGCCGACCAGCTTCCAGCGCAGCCCCTTCGAGGCGGCGTCCCGCACCTCTTGGGGGGTGATCGCGGAGATGCCCTCGCAGAAGACGTCCTCACGGCGCAGGTCGGCGCCGAGGACCTCGTTGGCCAGGATCATGACCTTGAGCCGGACGTCGTGGCCCTCGATGTCCGCGGTGGGATCGGCTTCGGCGTACCCGAGCTCCTGGGCTTCGGCGATGGCCGCCGACAGCTCGATGTCCTCTTCGAGGCGGCCCAGGACGTAGTTCGAGGTGCCGTTCATGATGCCCTGGACGCCGGTGATCTCCAGGCCGGCGAACATGCGCTCGGCGGTGCGCAGGACGGGAGTGCCGCTGAGTACCGAGCCCTCGAACTCGAAGCTGACACCACGCTCGGCGGCCAGCTGCTTCAGCGCCCGGCCGGCGAGTGCGACCGGTCCCTTGTTGGTGGTGCACACGTGCTTGCCCGATTCCAGGGCCCAGCGCACATGGGAGAGGGCGGGCTCGCCGTCGGTGGGGTTGGTGAACGTCGCCTCCACGACGATGTCCGCCGGGACCTCGCGGATCACCCACTCGTTGCGCGGATCAGCGCTGCCTCCGGCAAGGCCCGCGAAGCTCAGCTCCCCGGGCCCGGCGGCCAGCAGCGGCGCCAGATCGATGCCGTCGGTGTCCACCAGGGAACCGGCCCGCAGATCGGTGATCGCCACCACCCGCAGGGCGAAACCCAGCTCCTCGGCCAGGCGCTCCCCGCTTTGGGATATCAGCTCGGCAAGCGCGCGATTGACGCCGCCGAAGCCGATGAGGGCGAGATCGTATCGGCCCATGAGATCGCTCCTTCACTGTCCGCCGCCTTCACGGTGCGGATGCTCGAAGCGTCGCTCCCCCGCCTGTCACCTGCTCCATGCCACAACGACCACCACGCATGACGATCTGCTGTCTCCCCTGGCGATTCGCCCACCCCCACCCCCGGCAACACCGCGCTGAAGGGGCCGGACGGCCTGTACGGGGACCGGGGCGACGGCTCCCACCGTGTGCCTACTGCTCCACAAGGCCTACGGCTGAGGCTGCGGCAGAACGAGTCCGCGGGCGCTTGGGCACGGACGCAGTGCGCCCGCCCCCCTCGCGTCACCGACTCGCTTGGCCGACGGTCGGGTCGGGTGCCCTCCTGCAGGCGTACCAGAACGGCAAGTTCGGCGCTTGGTCCATGTTCCGCACCCTCGCGGTACGCAAGTACCGCTCGGCGACCGCATGACGAGGCCCCCGGCGCCGGGAGGCGGCCGGGGGCTCGTGGAAGACCGGTGCTGGAGGTCCCGAGGCCGGGGTCAGCCGTTGTAGGGCTCGGCCTTGAGGATCTTCACCGAGGCCGTCTTGCCGTTCGGCAGCTCGTACTCGGCGTCCTCGCCGACCTTGTGGCCGATCACGCCGGAGCCCAGCGGGGACTGCGGGGAGTACGTCTCGATGTCGGAGCTGGCGTACTCGCGCGAGGCGAGCAGGAAGGTCAGGGTGTCGTCCTCGTCACCGTCGAAGGCGATCGTCACGACCATGCCCGGAGCCACCGCGCCGTCCGCCGACGCCGGCGCCTCGCCGACCTTGGCGTTCTCCAGGAGCTGGGTCAGCTGGCGCACTCGGAGCTCCTGCTTGCCCTGCTCCTCCTTGGCCGCGTGGTACCCGCCGTTCTCGCGCAGGTCGCCCTCCTCGCGCGCGGCCGCGATCTTGGCGGCGATCTCCGTGCGCGCAGGACCAGACAGGTACTCCAGCTCGGCCTTGAGCTGGTTGTACGCCTCCTGGGTCAGCCAGGTGACGTTCTCGCTGGTCTGGGTCACAGGTGCTCCTCGTAGGTACTGGGAATACAAAGCATCGCCCTACCCAGAAGGATGTTCCTTCACGGATGGGCGAAACCACGAGCCTAACAATTCAATGGCCGAAGGGGGAGGACATAAGCCATCAGAATCACGTCAACGCAGGTCAGCGCCTCTGCAATCCGGACGCGACCGGTCAGTGTCGATCAGGGCCGGTCGGTTTCGGTCGGCGTGATCGGCGGCATGACCGGTGGCGCGGTCGCGCGGCAGGCGGTGGCGGTCAGACGGCGTGGCAGCCGAGCAGTTCGGCCGTCGTTCCCTGGGACGTCGTCCGCAGTGTGACGACCTTGTCGATACGGGTGGCGTCGCCGTCGAAGCGGAAGTCGGCGCGGCCCACCTCGGCGCCGCTCTCGGCCTGCGAGCGCACCGTGCAGTAGCCGGAGGCGCCGGAGTCCTTGCGGACCTCCAGATGCACCTTCACCGCGTCCTTGCCCGCGTCGAACTCGATCACCTCGGCGCTGATCTTGTTCTGGCCGACGTAGTGATAGCCGAAGTAGCCGATCACCGCCAGCAGCACCGCTCCGAGGACGGCACCCACGACCTTGAGCGTGCGGTCGGCGCGCTCGTCCGAGGAGCGGCCGTAGCGGCTCTCGGGCAGCCGCGTGCTCGCCGTACTCATGATCGTCCTCTCGGCCGGGGCGGGACGGATGTCCCGAAACGGGGCCTGACGTCCGGACCCCGGAATTATCCGCCCCCCGATTCGGTCACTATAGAAGCCGCCGTTCGCGCCCGAAGACACCGGGCGCCGACTTACGAGGATTGAGTCTTGACTGACCAGCTGCGACTGATGGCCGTGCACGCCCACCCCGACGACGAGTCGAGCAAGGGCGCGGCGACCATGGCGAAGTACGTGTCCGAGGGGGTGGACGTGCTGGTCGTGACCTGCACGGGCGGGGAGCGCGGCTCCATCCTCAATCCGAAGCTCCAGGGCGACAAGTACATCGAGGAGCACATCCACGAGGTACGCAAGAAGGAGATGGACGAGGCCCGCGAGATCCTCGGGGTCAGGCAGGAGTGGCTCGGCTTCGTCGACTCCGGACTGCCCGAGGGCGACCCGCTGCCCCCGCTCCCCGAAGGCTGCTTCGCCCTGGAGGACGTCGACAAGGCGGCCGGTGAGCTGGTGAAGCAGATCCGCTCGTTCCGTCCCCAGGTGATCACCACCTACGACGAGAACGGCGGCTACCCGCACCCCGACCACATCATGACCCACAAGATCTCGATGGTGGCGTTCGAGGGCGCGGCGGACACCGAGAAGTACCCGGAGGCGGAGTACGGGCCCGCCTATCAGCCGCGGAAGCTCTACTACAACCAGGGCTTCAACCGCCCCCGCACCGAGGCGCTGCACCAGGCCATGCTCGATCGCGGCCTGGAGTCCCCGTACGGGGACTGGCTCAAGCGCTGGGACGAGTTCGGGATGAAGCAGCGCACGCTGACCACGCACGTTCCGTGCGGTGACTTCTACGAGATCCGTGACAAGGCGCTCATCGCGCACGCCACGCAGATCGACCCCGACGGCGGCTGGTTCCGGGTGCCGCTGGAGCTCCAGAAGGAGGTCTGGCCGACGGAGGAGTACGAGCTGGCGAAGTCCCTCGTCGATACCTCCCTCCCCGAGGACGACCTCTTTGCGGGCATCCGCGACAATGCCTGACATGAGCGCAAGCGCAAGCCTGGCAATGACACAGCTCGCCACCATCGCCAAGGAGGTGGACGAGGACAAGGTCACCCCCGGTGTCCTCGGCTTCATCGTCTTCGCGGTGATGGCCCTGGCGGTGTGGGGTCTGATGAAGTCGATGAACCGGCACATGAGCAGGGTCGACTTCAAGGAGGCTCCGGACGCGAAGGCGGCCGCCTCCGCCGAGGCGGCCGAGTCCGGCGGGTCGGCGACGCCCCGGAAGGGCTGAGCACAGGGCCGGCCGGCTGAGCATCAGGCCCGTGCCATGGCTGTGACGCCCCTGACTGCGGTCATGCCCGTCACGGCCGGGCCGCCACCGGCACCCCCATGACCTCCCGTGCATGGCGGTTCGGCACCATGCCGAGCCGCCAGGCCTGCCAGCCCGCGTCCAGGTCCACGCCGCGTTCCAGGAGCAGCTGGTACGCCGCCACATAGTCGCCCAGCTTCCCGTCCCGCAGCGCGTGCCCGCTCCGGCCCAGCTGTGCCAGTTCCTCCTGTGCGACCGCCGTTCCGACCTCTACGCCGCCCGGTGCCGCGTACGGCAGCAGGGTGCAGCGCAGGAAGCGGGCCCAGTCCTCGCCTCTGCGGTCGCCGTAGGACGCGAACAACGCCACGGCGTCGTCGCACAGCGCCAGTGCCTGCTGGGTCCGGGCGTTCCCGGCGTCGACCACGGCGAGCTCCAGGCAGGTCCACGCCTCCCCGTGGGCGACCCCGATGCGCTGGAAGTTGGCGCGGGCGTCCACGAGGAGCTGGCGGGCGAAGCCGGAGTTCTTCAGGGAGCCGGTCTGGGCGGCCCGCTGGTCCCGGGTCACGCGGGCCGAGTGATGCCGGGCGCAGGCCAGGCCGTAGACGTCCTGCATCCGGGAGAACATCGTGCGGGAACGCTCCAGCTCGCGTACCGCGACGTCCAGGTTGCCGGTCTCCTCAAGGGCCTGCCCCAGGTAGTAGACGGACCAGGCCTCGCCGCGCGCGTCCTCGTTGTCGCGATGCCGGGCGGCCGCCTGCCGCAGTCCGTCCACCGCCGTGGACGGATCGCCGGCGACCAGGCGGGCGCGGGCCAGCTGGGTCATCGCCCAGGCCTCCCCGCGGGCGTCGCGGGTACGGCCGTACAGTTCGAGGGCCTCGCGCAGCTCGGACTCCGCGCGCGGCACGTCACCCATGCGCAGGCTCAGCTGGCCCAGCTGGAAGTGGGCCCATGCCTCGCCGTGCACGGACTCGCCGGCGCGGTGCAGGGCCAGGGACCCGGTCAGCAGGTCCATCGCCTCCGGCACGCGGCCACGGTCCCGTTCCACCGCGGCCAGCGCGTGCATCGTCCAGGCGCGGTCCGTCGCCAGCTGGGGCGGCGACTGGAGGTCCAGGGCCTCCCGGAGCTTCGTCACCGCCTCGGTGAGGTTGCCCTGGTGGTGCAGGGTGATGCCGAGGGAGCAGAGCGCGCGGGCCGCGCCCGCGTCGTGGTGGGCCTCCATATAGAGGTCGACCACCGAGGTCAGGGTCGTACGTGCCTTGTCCAGCTCGCCGAGCTGGCGGGCCGCGATGCCCGTACGCCACTGCACCGAGCGCACCAGCAGGCCCTGGTCCACGGCCTGGGCGAGCTCGCTGATCTCGCCGAGGCGGTAGAGGTCGCCGCGCAGCAGGCAGTAGTCGCACAGGGCGCCCAGCAGGTTCAGCACGGCCGCCTGGTTGGCGTCCTCCGTGTGCCGCAGCGCCGCCGTGATGAAGCTGGACTCGTCGTCGAGCCAGCGCAGCGCGTCGTCCAGCGAGGTGAATCCGTGCGGGCTGAAGCGGTCCGAGCGGGTCGACATGTTGCCGTCGACCAGGCGCAGCACGGACTCCGCGAGGTCGGCGTAGTTCACGATCAGCCGCTCCTGCGCCGCCGTACGCTCCACCGCCTCCTCCTCGTCGAGGAGACGGGCGTGGGCGAAGGCACGGACCAGGTCGTGCAGGCGGTAGCGGTTGCCGCGGACGTGGTCGATCATGCCCGACCGGGACAGGGCCTCCAGGTGCCGCGTGGCGTCGGCCTCGTCCGTGGCCAGGAGCGCCGCCGCCGCTGCCGCGCCCAGCGAGGCGCGGCCCGCCAGGGCCAGTCTGCGCAGCAGCCGCCGGGCCGCCTCCGACTGGTCGGTGTAGCGCAGCCACAGCACTCGCTCGACGGGCCCCACCGGGCCGTACGCGCCGAGGTCGGTCGCCAGCGCGCGCGGTGAACGCGGGCCCAGCGACGAGCCCGCGATGCGCAGCGCCAGCGGCAGTCCGCCGCACAACTGCCGGATCCGGTCGGCCGATTCGGCGTCGTAGGGCGCCGAGGAATCCTCCGCCGCCGCGCTCAGCAGCTCCTCGGCGCCCGCCTCGTCCAGCGGCGCGACCGGCAGCTGATGCACCCAGGCGGCGAGATCGGCGGGCAGGTCGAGGGGCTCGCGGGCGGTGACCAGGACCAGGCTGTCGGAACGCTCGGGGACGAGGGTGCGGACCTGCGCCGCGTCCGAGGCGTCGTCCAGCACGACCGTGACCGGCAGACCGGCGAGGTGCTGATGGTAGAGCTCGCTCAGCCGCTTGACCTGCTGGTCCGCCGACGAACGCTCACGGAAGAGGAGCTGCTCGCGCGGGGCACCCAGACGGTTCAGCAGATGCAGCAGCGCGTCCCTCGTCGACAGCGGCGCCTCCTCCGTCGTGTCGCCGCGCAGATCCACCACGCACGCCCCGCGGAACTGGTCCTTCAGATCATGGGCGGCACGGATCGCCAGTGCCGTACGGCCGCCGCCGGGCGCCCCGTGCAGGACGACGACCGTCGGCTTCGTCTCGGTACTCGCCCGCGCCGCCTGCACCCACTGCCGGATCCGGGCCATCTCCTGCCGGCGGCCCGCGAACGGGCCCATCGGCTCCGGGAGCTGACCGAACGACTGCTCCAGCACGCTCCGTCCGCGAGCCGCCGCGCTCTTGTCCGCGCCCCGCAGCCGAGGCCCGGTCTGCTTCGGGCCGGTGGACGCGCTCAGCACCCGCTGCTGGTCGAGGAACGGGCGGATGCCCCGTACCTCCAGCGCCGTCAGCCACTGAAGCCGCAGCTGCTGCGGGCCGCCGGGCTGGCCGACGGCGCCCGCCCGGTGGTGCGCGGCGGGCAGATGCGTGCCGGCGACCTTCACGACCGTCGCCGCCGCGCCCACGACGCCGACGGTCACGCCCGCGCCCACCGCGGTGCCCGCGCCGGTGCCTAGCGCCAGGTCGGACACGGCGGCCGCGACCGCCGCGACGCCCGCCACCATCAGCGGGGTGGCGCCGCCCTCCCGCGCGAACCGCTGCCCGAACGTCAGCCGCCCGGCCTCCGCCTCGTCCAGCGCCCGCGTATACGCCTCGTACTCCTCGGTCGCCGCCGACGCCATGGCGTCCAGCGCCCCGCGCGCCCGCGACAGCAGCACCTGCCCGTCGACCCGCCCGCCCGAGCGCCGCACTTCCTCCTCCACGGCCCGGGCCAACAGCCGCTCGGCATCGACCCGGTGGCTGTCCCGCATGTCACGTCCCCCTCCGGCGGCAACGGTTTGGCTATGAGTGTCCTTCGGAGGAGCCGTTGGCGCGAGGGGGCAGCGATCATCGGGTCCGGTTCCGTGACTCATGGCATCGGTCGATCGTTCGTATGGCTGTCGGGCTGATTGTCGAACTGGGGGCAGTGTGAACAACGTTGGAGTGGCTGAGCCGAGCCGATTGATTGCGGTTGTCTCCTACGCGCGTACGTCGGAGGACGTCCGGCAGCGTGATGGCCACGGGGTGCGCTATCAGTTGCGGATCAATGAACGGACAGCGCGTGAATTCGGATGCACGGTGGTTGCCTCGTACAGCGACAACGGTCGCAGCGCGTCCAAGACGGGAGTGGTCCGGCCTGGATTCGACCGGTTGGTCGCGGACCTGGCACGTGGGAGGACCGACAGCGGACAGCGGATCGACGGGGTCGTCTGCGTCGCGGACGACCGGCTGTATCGCCGCGCGGAGGATCTGACGCGGTTCTTCGCCGCATTGACCAGTCGGCCCGGACGGATCTACGTCGATCCGCAGGGAGCCCGGGATCCGTACTCGCGGGAGGGGCTGTTGCAGGCGGTGCGATCACTGGACGTGGCGGTAGCGGAGACACTGGTCAGGAGTCGCCGGGTGTCGGACTGGCACTGGGCGCGTGCCGTCGAAGGCGAACCGCACAGCGGGCCGAGGCCCTTCGGCTGGCAGGAAGACCGGATCACGCTTCACCCTGAGGAAGCGAAGCTCGTTGAGCAGGCGATCCGCGACCGCATCGCAGGGAAGGCGGTCCGGGCCATCGCGGCCGACTGGTGTGATCTCGGGGTTTCGGGGACTCGTGGTGGCAGGCCCAACGCACAGACGGTCACACAGATCATCACTGCGCCAAGAGTTTGCGGCTATCGGGCCAACCGAGGCGAGTTGCTGTTCATCCCGGAGACAGGGCAGCCTGTGCACGGGCAGTGGGAGCCCATTGTCATGCCGGAGCAGTGGCGCAAGGTGTGCGCCACGTTCTCGCCCGGGAGCCTGTATCTCCACAGGGGAAGCGGTGCTCCCAGACGTTCTGGGCAGCGACGGACAACTCCTCGCCACCTGGCCACTGGCTTTCTGCGCTGTGGGGCGCAACGTCCCGACGGCAAGATGTGTCGGGGCGCGCTGTGCGCTCAGAAGGGAAGGAGTAAGAAGAGCCCGTACGTCTACTCCTGCCGAGACTGCGGTCGATGCAGCATCAGCGGGCCACTGGCTGACGAGGCCCTTGAACGGCTGGTCCTGTCTGAATACTCAGGGACCGGGAAGCTGCCACAGCTCGTGCGTGACCGCTGGCGATCCGGGGACATGGGGCTTGAGGAGAAGCGAGAGGTCGCCGCATCCGTCGTTCCTCGCTGCATCGTCCGCCCCGGGGTGAAGGGGACCGCGCACTGGGATCACACGCGAGTGCAACCCCTGCTGGAGCACTCCGGTCAGGCAGGATGGAGACATGCCGAACCGACTGGCCCATGAGACATCCCCGTACCTCCTCCAGCACGCCGACAACCCCGTCGACTGGTGGCCCTGGTCGGAAGCGGCCTTCGCGGAGGCGCGACGGAGAGAAGTTCCCGTACACCTGAGCGTCGGATATTCCAGCTGCCATTGGTGCCATGTCCTGGCTCGGGAAAGCTTCGAGGACGAGGCAGTCGCCGCCTACATGAACGCGCACTTCGTCAACATCAAGGTCGACCGCGAGGAACGCCCCGACGTGGACGCCGTCTACATGGAGGCCGTCCAGGCGGCCACCGGCCAGGGCGGCTGGCCCATGACCGTGTTCCTCACCCCGGACGCCGAGCCCTTCTACTTCGGCACGTACTTCCCGCCCGCGCCCCGGCAGGGCATGCCGTCCTTCCGGCAGGTGCTGGAGGGGGTGCGCAGCGCCTGGGTCGACCGGCGGGACGAGGTCGCCGATGTCGCCGGGAAGATCACCCGGGATCTCGCGGAGCGGGAGATCTCCTACGGCGGTGGCGAGGCACCCGGTGAGGAGGAGCTGGCGCAGGCGCTGCTCGGGCTGACGCGGGAGTACGACCCGCAGCGCGGCGGGTTCGGGGGCGCGCCCAAGTTCCCGCCGTCCATGGTGATCGAGTTCCTGCTGCGGCATCATGCGCGGACCGGCTCCGAGGGCGCCCTGCAGATGGCGCGGGACACCTGTGAGCGGATGGCCAGGGGTGGTATCTACGACCAGCTCGGGGGCGGGTTCGCGCGCTACTCCGTCGACCGCGACTGGGTCGTGCCGCACTTCGAGAAGATGCTGTACGACAACGCCCTGCTGTGCCGCGTCTACGCCCACCTGTGGCGCGCCACCGGCTCCGAGCTGGCCCGCCGCGTCGCCCTGGAGACCGCCGACTTCATGGTGCGGGAACTGCGCACGAACGAGGGCGGGTTCGCCTCCGCGCTGGACGCCGACAGTGACGACGGGACCGGCCGGCACGTCGAGGGCGCGTACTACGTGTGGACGCCGGAGCAGCTGCGCGAGGTGCTGGGCGAGGAGGACGCCGAGCTCGCCGCCCGGTACTTCGGCGTCACCGAGGAGGGCACCTTCGAGGAGGGCTCGTCCGTGCTGCAACTCCCGCAGCAGGACGGGCTGTTCGACGCCGAGAGGGTCGCCTCGATCCGCGAGCGGCTGCTCCGGCGGCGCGGTACGCGCCCAGCGCCCGGCCGGGACGACAAGATCGTCGCCGCCTGGAACGGCCTCGCGGTAGCCGCCCTCGCCGAGACAGGTGCCTACTTCGACCGCCCCGACCTGGTGGAGGCCGCGCTCGGCGCCGGTGACCTGCTCGTACGGCTGCACCTCGACGACCACGCCCGCCTCGCCCGCACCAGCAAGGACGGCAAGGTCGGTGCCAACGCGGGCGTACTGGAGGACTACGCCGATGTCTCCGAGGGCTTCCTCGCGCTCGCGTCCGTCACCGGCGAGGGGGTCTGGCTGGAGTTCGCCGGGTTCCTGCTCGACCACGTCATCGCCCGCTTCACCGACGCGGAGTCCGGCGCGCTCTACGACACCGCCGCCGACGCCGAGCAGCTGATCCGCCGCCCCCAGGACCCCACCGACAACGCCGCCCCCTCCGGCTGGAGCGCGGCCGCCGGTGCCCTGCTGAGCTATGCGGCGCAGACCGGTGCGGAGCCCCATCGGGCCGCCGCAGAGAAGGCGTTGGGCGTCGTCAAGGCCCTCGGTCCGCGGGTGCCCCGGTTCATCGGCTGGGGTCTGGCCGTCGCCGAGGCCAACCTCGACGGGCCGCGCGAGGTCGCCGTCGTCGGTCCGTCCCTCACGGACGAGGGCACAAAGGCCCTGCACCATACGGCACTTCTGGCCCCCGCTCCGGGCGCGGTCGTGGCCGTGGGGACTCCAGGGAGTGACGAGTTCCCGCTCCTCGCGGACCGGCCCCTCCAGCAGGGGCAGCCCGCCGCGTACGTCTGCCGCAACTTCACCTGCGACGCCCCGACCACCGATCCGGACCGCTTGCGAACCGCGCTGAGCAGCTGAGAGAGGAGTGCAACAGCAGTCCGAGCGGGGTGGTTACGCAACCTGTGTTCGAATTGTTCACTCTCGCGGCTCGTTGTGATGAAACGCGCTCTTCACCGAAAGGGCCTGCACGCTTCACAGATCCCCCCTAATGTCTGCACAGTGACGCGACAGGTGTAACTCACCGTCGCGACAGGGGGCATTGGGGATCTGGGGGGATCTGTTGCTGACGTCTGTCTTCATAGCCGTCGTCTCGCTGGCCTTGTTCTGGATGGCGGCTTTCACCCTGTGGTGGCAGATGCACGCGTGGCGCACGCCCGAAGTGCTCGCCTCCACCCGGTTCAGCAGACCGGACGGCGGCGAGCACGTGTCGTTCTCGCTGCTGTTGCCGGCCCGGCACGAACAAGCCGTGCTGGACCACACCATCCAGCGGCTGCTGGAGTCCACACACACCGACTTCGAGATCATCGTCATCGTCGGGCACGACGACCCGGAGACCACGGAGGTGGCCGAGAAGGCCGCGGCACGTGATCCGCGCGTCCGGGTCGTCGTCGACACCCACGAGAAGAAGGACAAGCCGAAGGCCATGAACACGGCGCTGCCGCACTGCCGCGGCGACGTCGTCGGGGTCTTCGACGCCGAGGACCAGGTCCACCCGGAGCTGCTCGCCCACGTGGACCACGCGTTCCGGACGACCGGGGCGGACGTCGTCCAGGGCGGCGTCCAGCTGATCAACTTCCACTCCAGCTGGTACAGCCTGCGCAACTGCCTGGAGTACTTCTTCTGGTTCCGGTCCCGACTGCACCTGCACGCGCAGAAGGGGTTCATCCCGCTCGGCGGCAACACCGTCTTCGTACGCACCGACGTGCTGCGGGAAGCCGACGGATGGGACCCCAACTGCCTCGCCGAGGACTGCGACCTGGGCGTACGGCTGTCCAGCGTCGGCAAGAAGGTCGTAGTCGCCTACGACTCCGACATGGTGACCAAGGAGGAGACGCCCGGCAGCCTGATGTCGCTGCTCAAGCAGCGCACCCGCTGGAACCAGGGCTTCCTGCAGGTCTACCGGAAGAAGGACTGGAAGCAACTGCCCACCCTCGGACAGCGGTTGCTCGCCCGCTACACGCTCATGACACCGTTCATGCAGGCCTTCACCGGGCTCGTCATCCCGCTCAACATCGTGATCGCCGTCTTCCTCGACGTGCCGGTGAGCGTCGCCTTCATCACCTTCCTGCCGGCCGTCACCGCGCTCGTCACCTTCGTCTTCGAGGTCGTCGGACTGCACGACTTCGGCAAGCAGTACGGACTGCGCGTCCGCTTCGCCCACTATCTGAAGCTCATCGTGGGCGGCCCCTTCTACCAGGTGCTCCTCGCCGGCGCCGCCGTCCGCGCCGTATGGCGTGAGCAGCGCGGCCGCAACGACTGGGAGCTCACCACCCACGTCGGCGCGCATCTCACCCACGCCGAAACCCGTGCCGGAACGGCCCGAGACCTCCGAGAGGACGTCACCGCGTGACCTCCACCCTTCCCGCGGTGACCACTCCGAAGGTCCCCGCGCAGAGACAACCTGTCCCTACGCAGCGTTCGACCGGCCGAACAGAGCCGCCGAGTCGGCTCCGCTCCTCCCGCCCCGACCTGATCCTGTGCGGCGTACTCCTCGTCGCGATCCTCGTCGTGCAGGGCTGGAACATCGCCGACTACCCGACCCTCAGCGACGACGAGGGCACCTATCTCGCCCAGGCCTGGGCCGTCCAGGAGGGCCGGGGCCTCGCCCACTACACCTACTGGTACGACCACCCGCCCCTCGGCTGGATCCAGATAGCCCTGCTGACCTGGATACCCGCCGCGCTCAGCCCCGACTCGATGACCGTCGGCACCATGCGCGCCGCGATGCTCGTCATCAGCGCGGTCAGCGCGGTGCTCGTCTACGTGCTCGGCCGTCGGCTGTCGCTGCCGCGCTGGGCGGCCGGGCTCGGCATGGTCCTGTTCGGCCTCTCCCCGCTGTCGGTCGTGCTCCAGCGGGAGATCTTCCTCGACAACCTCGCGGTGATGTGGACGCTGCTCGCCTTCGCTCTCGCCGCCTCCCCGAGCCGACACCTCTGGCACCACTTCGGCGCCGGGATCGCCGCCGCCACGGCCGTACTGACCAAGGAGACGATGCTCTTCGTCCTCCCCGCGGTCCTGGTCACCATGTGGCGGCACAGCCACCGCGACACCCGCAAGTTCGCCCTCACCGGCGCCGTCACCGCCTGCGTGCTGATCGGCCTGTCGTATCCGCTGTTCGCGCTGCTGAAGGGCGAGCTGTTCCCGGGCAGCGGGCACGTCTCGCTGTGGGACGGCATCAAGTACCAGATGACCAGGCCCGGTTCGGGCTTCATCCTCGACCAGGGCTCCGGCTCCTGGGGCGTCCTGCAGTCGTGGCTCTACTACGACCGCGTCCTCATCGTCGGCGGCCTCGCGGGCGGCCTGCTGCTCCTGCTCACCTGGCGCTGGTCGGTCACCGCCCGTGCCCTGGCCGGACCCTCGTGCGCGGTCGTCGTCCTAGCCCTGGTCGCCATGCGCCCCAGCGGCTACCTGCCCGCCATGTACGTCATCCAGGCCCTGCCCTTCCTCGCCCTCGTCCTCGCCGGAGGAACGGCCTCCGTCGCCCACGCCGTACTGCGGCGCCGGCGGTCCGAGGCGGAGAAGCGGTACGTCACCGGCGCGCGGTACGCCCTCGCGGCCGCCCTCGCGCTCGCCGCCTGCGCCTATGTCGTCCCGCGCTGGTACGACGGCGCCCGCACCGCCGTCACCGCCGACGCCAACGCGCCCTACCAGGCCGCCTCGAAGTGGCTGGCCACAAAGGTGGCCGACCCGAAGGACACCCGGGTCCTCGTCGACGACGCGCTGTGGCTGGACCTGGTCCACGCCGGGTACGAGCCCGGGCTCGGGGCCATCTGGTTCTACAAGGCCGACCTCGACCCGGCCGTGACGAAGACGATGCCGCGCGGCTGGAAGGACCTCGACTACGTGGTCGCCTCGCCGACGGTACGGCGGGACGCCGTGGACCTGCCCAACGTGCGGGCGGCGATGGAGCACTCGACGCCGGTCGCCGTGTTCGGCACCGGCGATGACCGCATCGAGATCCGTCGGATCCGCCAGAACCAGACATCATCCGGAGGCGTGCGATGACCCACGAATTCACCGCCCCGGGCGAGTTGGGCGAACCGTCCGTCCAAGCCACCGAGGTGCCGGAGCCGGGCGCCGTCACCATCGTCGTACCGACCTTCAACGAGTCCGCGAACGTACGGCAGTTGCTGAACCAGATCACCGAATCCGTGCCGTCCCGGCTGCCCTGCGAGGTCGTCTTCGTGGACGACTCCACCGACGACACCCCGCAGGTCATCAAGGAGGCGGCCCAGGACTGCCCGTTCCCCGTGACCGTCGTCCACCGCGACGAACCGGTCGGCGGGCTCGGCGGCGCGGTCGTCGAGGGGATGAAGGCGGCCGGCTCGGACTGGATCGTCGTCATGGACGGCGACTGCCAGCACCCGCCGTCCCTGGTCCCGGAGCTGGTCGCCACCGGTGAGCGGGCGAACGCCGGGCTGGTCGTCGCCTCCCGGTACATCAAGGGCGGCAGCCGGGCCGGGCTCGCGGGGAGTTACCGGGTCGCCGTCTCGCGCGGCGCCACCTGGCTGACCAAAGCCCTCTTCCCGCGCCGGCTGCACGGCGTCAGCGACCCGATGAGCGGCTTCTTCGCCATCCGCCGCAGTGACATCACCGCGGACGCGCTCAAACCGCTCGGCTACAAGATCCTGCTGGAGCTGGCGGTCCGCAGCCGCCCGCGCACGGTCACCGAGGTGCCGTTCGTCTTCCAGGAGCGGTTCGCGGGGGAGTCCAAGTCCACGGCTGCGGAGGGGCGCCGCTTCCTGCGCCACCTCGCCGGACTGCGTACGGCGGACCCGCTGGCCCGCATGGTCGTGTTCGGACTGATCGGCCTGACGGGCTTCGTGCCGAACCTCGTCGCGCTGTGGGCGATGACCCGGGCGGGCCTGCACTACCTCCCCGCCGAGATCGTCGCCAACCAGTTCGGCGTGGCCTGGAACTTCCTGCTCATCGAGAAGCTGCTGTTCCGCGACCGACGTGTCCACCGCCACTGGGCCGACCGCACCGTCCGGTTCGCGCTCCTCGCCAACGCCGACCTGGTGCTGCGCATTCCGCTGATCGCGCTGCTGGTCGGCCAGTTCGGGCTGGCCGTCCTGCCGGCCACCGCGCTGGCCCTGGTCATCACCTTCGTCCTGCGTTTCGTCGGTACCGAAGCGCTGGTCTATCTGCCGCGCCGGAGCGGGAAGGGCACCGCGCGCGGGAGCCGCACAGCAAGGAGTTCCGCATGAGAACCAGCCGCAAGAGATCCGGGAGGAGAACGGCCCTGCTGGCCGTCATGGGCCTCACCGGAGGCCTCCTTCTCACCTCGCCCGAGTCCGCCTCCGCCGCCAACCTCATCAAGAACCCCGGCTTCGAGACCGCCGGCACCGACGACATGCCCTACTGCTGGAAGAAGTCCGGCTGGGGCGACAACGACTTCACCTTCGAGACGACGACGGACGCCCACAGCGGCTCCAAGGCGATGAAGGTGTCGCTGACCCGCCGGGTCGAGGGCGACCGCAAGGCGCTGATCACCGAGTCCGCCGAGTGCGCGCCCGTGGTCACGCCGGGCAAGCAGTACGACCTGGGGCTCTGGTACAAGTCGACCACCCCCGACGCCTCGGTCACGCTCTTCCGGCACGACGCGACAGCCGGCTGGCAGTACTGGACGGACCTCAAGACGCTGGAGCTGGCGGCCGGCTGGACCGAGGCGACGGTCCGCACACCCGAGGTGCCGGCCGGCACCGACCGCATCGCCTGGGGTGTCTCGGTCTACGGCACCGGCTCGGTCACGACCGACGACTACACGATGGACCAGGTCGCCGACCCCGTCCCGGACCCGGTGTGCACGGGTACGGCCGAGGAGTGCGCGAACGGCCGCTGGGACGTGCTGCCGACCCAGAACCCGGTGCGCTCCATGCACTCCGTCGTCCTCAACAACGGCAAGGTGCTACTGATCGCGGGCTCCGGCAACGACCCGACGGCCTTCGAGGCGGGCACGTTCACCAGCGCGGTCTACGACCCGCAGAACGGCACGTACAAGCAGATCCCCACGCCCAAGGACATGTTCTGCGCCGGGCACGTCCAGCTCGACGACGGCCGTGTCCTCGTGATGAGCGGCAACAAGGGCTATCCGTCCGCCGACGGCACGATCGGCTACCAGGGCTACAAGGACTCGTACGTCTTCGACCCGGTCACCGAGACGTACAGCAAGACCAACGACATGAACGACGGCCACTGGTACCCGTCGGCCACCATCCTCGGCAACGGTGACGTCATCTCCTTCGGCGGACTCAAGGAGGACTCCACCGGCTCGGTGACCGCCGAGCTGTGGTCGGACGCCGAGCAGAAGTGGCTGGAGCTCTGGAAGGTCAACCAGACCTGGTCGTACTGGGGCCTGTACCCGTCGATGATCCTGATGCAGGACGGCCGCCTCTTCTACTCCGGCAGCCATGTCTTCGGCAACAACATCCCGGGCACGGGCTCGGCGATCTACGACTACGACGCCAACACGATCACCCAGGTCCCGGGCCTGCAGAACAAGGACGAGCGCGACCAGTCCGCGAGCGTGCTGCTGCCGCCGGCCCAGGACCAGAAGGTCCTCACCATCGGCGGCGGCAACATCGACTCCAACCCGGACGCGAACCGCCTCACCGACGTCATCGACCTCAAGCAGCCCAACCCGTCCTACGTCGCCGGACCGCCGCTCCCGCAGGGCACCGTCGACCTCGGAGCCGGCAAGGTCCCGCAGACCGGCGACCAGGGCAAGATGTACGCCTCCGTCGTGCTGCTGCCCGACGGCAAGGTCCTGGAGACGGGCGGCGCGCTGCACAACCGGGCCGACCCGGTGTACGAGTCGTCGCTCTACGACCCGGCGACGGGCACCTTCGACCCGGTGGCGACCGACCCGGAGGAGCGCGGCTACCACTCCTCGGCGTTCCTGCTGCCCGACGGCCGGGTGATGGCGACCGGTGACAACCCGGGCAACGGCAGCTGGAACCACGACGTGTCGATCTACACCCCGCCCTACCTCCTCAAGGGCGAGCGTCCGACGATCACTTCGGTCATCGACACCGAGTGGACGTACGGCGACACCCAGCGGATCACCGTCGACCGGCCCATCGCCAAGGCCGAGCTGATCCGACCGGCCGCCGTCACCCACTCCTCGGACCCCAACCAGCGGTTCGTGGACCTGCCGCTGTCGGTGGACGGCGACAACGTCGACCTGAACGTGACGAGCAACCCCAACCTGGCCCCGCCCGGCTGGTACATGCTCTTCGCGGTCGACGCGAACGGCGTGCCCTCGGTCGCCAAGTGGGTCCACCTCCAGGGCCCGCAGGCCCTGAGCGCGACGGACGCCTCCGCGCACGTCCACGACTTCGCCGACCACCTCAAGGGCAAGGTCACGGGCCCCGGCAAGAAGCGGACGTCCCAGAAGGTCAGCCCGACCGTCTCGGGCTGCGACCGGCACTACGGCTCCGTCAACGTCTGCGTGCCTACGGACTTCCCGCCGACGGTGAAGGCGACGACGAAGGCCCGCTGCGACTGGCTGAAGAAGAACGACTACGGCCGCCTGAAGGTCAACGGCAAGGACGACCCGCTGCGGCTGGACCCGAACCGGGACGGGACCGCCTGTGGGAAGGGTGATGTGACCCGGCGTTAGCTCGCGTAGTCGGCGAGGGCGCGCTCCACGATGGCCACCAGCTGTTCGTGGTGCGCGCCCTTCCAGTACGCCCGCTTGCACTGCGTGCACTGCGCGAACACGTCGTACGACCGCTGCGTTCCGCCCTCCAGCTGGTCCGCCACCTCGTCCTTCGTGGCTGCCGTGAGCAGGCCGTTGCAGGCGGAGCAGCGGGTCCAGGGGCGCAGTTCGGGCCGGAACCGGTCCAGGACGTCGCGGAGTTGGTCGTCGGGCCGCGTGCTGTAGACATACGCCCCGGCCCACAGCTCACGGCGGCGCAACAGCCCTCGGTCACGGCTCAGCATGACCCGTTGCTCGGCGGCCGAGAGCGCGGCCAGCGCCGGGTCGCCGATGTCCGTCGACTCGTACGCCGTGTCCACGCCGAGCAGTCGCAGACGGCGGGCGAGGGTGCCGAGGTGGACGTCGAGCAGGAAGCGCAGGGGAGCGCCGGGCACCCGCTGGGGGTGCCGGACGGGGTGTACGGTCACGGCCTCGCCCGCCGTCGGGATGTGCGACACCGGCACCTCCCGGCCGTCCACGACCAGGGTGCCGACCTCGGTCAGCGGGACGCCGAGGGACTCGACGACGTGGCCGAGGGTCGAGACGCCGTCGGTGGTGACGGCGCTCGCGCCGGCGCGCCGTCCGTTGGGCAGGAACAGGCACAGCTCGGGGGCGAACTCGACCTGGATCTCGGGACCGTTCACCTGGTCAGGATGTCACGGTACGGCGCTCGCGCCTCAGGTGTTTTTCGCGGGGAGGCCGTGCTCGATGACGTGCAGGGCGCGGTCGAGGAGGTCGAGGAGGTCGTCCTTGAAGTCGTTCTCGGCCCAGTACAGGGAGATCTCCGCGAGGCCGCCGATCAGGGACATCGTGTAGACCCGTGCCTCCAGGCCGTTCCGGTCGAGGCCGCCTCGCTCGGCGACGGCCTCGGCGAGCATCCGGCCGGTGACCGACATGCTCTCCAGCATCCGGGACCGCACGGCCGGGACCTGCACCAGCAGATGCGACCGCAGCCGGACGACCTCTGGCCCCTCCTCCATCCCGGCCCTGATCGCCAGCCGCATGACGTGCCGCAGGGACTCCGTCCACGGCTCGTCCGCCGGCCGCCTGCGCAGCTCGTCCAGCAGGGTCGGGTCGTACTCGTCCGTGAGGACGATGTCCTCCTTCGTCGGGAAGTAGCGGAAGACCGTGGACGGTGACACCTCGGCGCGCTCGGCGATCTGCTCGATCGTGGTGGCGTCGTAGCCCTGTTCCTTGATCAGCGCGTACGTCGCGTCGCGGATCGCCGTCCGGGTCTTGATCTTCTTCCGCTCCCGAAGCCCCAGCTGGGGGTGGTCGGCCAGAGGGGAGGAGCGCGCGGGGGTCATGGGCTCATTGTCGGGCATCAGCCCCCTCGACAGCCATGTCCTGGGTCGCGACGGGCTCCCCGGAGAGCAGGCTGCCGAGCCGCCCTCTGGCGGCAGCCGGCCGCCGGTGACCGGGTGGGCTACGCGTGCTGGTAGGCGACCAGCGAGATGCCCACGTAGTGCGTGATGAACGCCGCGAGGGTGAGGGAGTGGAAGACCTCGTGGAAGCCGAACCAGCGCGGTGACGGGTTGGGGCGCTTGATGCCGTAGATCACGCCGCCCGCGCTGTAGAGGACGCCGCCGACGATCACCAGGACCAGTACCGCGATGCCGCCGGTGCGCATGAAGTCCGGCAGGAAGAAGACGGCCGCCCAGCCCATCGCGATGTAGCAGGGGGTGTAGAGCCAGCGCGGGGCGCCGACCCAGAAGACCCGGAAGACGATGCCCGCCGCCGCGGCGGCCCAGATGCCCCACAGCAGCCACTGACCCTTGGCCTCCGGCAGGAGCAGCATCGTCAGCGGTGTGTAGGTGCCCGCGATGATCAGGAAGATGTTGGCGTGATCCAGTCGGCGCAGGATGCCGTCCATGCGGGGGCTCCAGTTGCCCCGGTGGTACAGCGCGCTCACGCCGAACAGCAGGCAGGCCGTGAGGGCGAAGATCCCGCAGGCGATCCGGCCTCTGGTCGAGTCCGCGAGGGCGGTGAGCACGAGGCCCGCGACGAGCACGGCCGGGAACATGCCGAGGTGCAGCCAGCCGCGGAGCTTGGGCTTGATCTCGTCCGTGAGCTGCTGGGCGTGGTGCGCGATCTGGTGCGACAGGGAGGGCGCGCCGGATCCGCGGCCGGCGGCCGGCGTGTCCGTTGGCGCGTCGGGGACAGGCGCAGTCATGGGGGGCATCGTACCTACGGAACCGTAAGTTACGTATCAGCACGGTGAGATGAGAGCCCGGAAGTGGCCATCATCTCATGGGATGCCCGCGCGGCGCGCACCTGGGGTGAAGACGCGGTGACGCATCGAAAACATCTGGATGAGTGGCGATGCTCACGCCGCTCACTTGTGACGCCCTCTGGACATATGCGCAGACGCGTCGGATGATCAAATGAGTGCGGTCGGCACCGGATGAGCGCGAAAGATCGGGACGGCGGATCCAGACCACTCCCGTTCGCGAAGCATCCGGGTCGCGGCCCCCACGGGGCATACAAGGGCATATTCAGGACAAAAAATCCCTCTCTTAGGAGCAACCGTGGCGCGCGACATCGCGGCTCCCCCCGTCGTCCCCACCCACCACCCGGAGCTGGTCTCGTGGGTGAACGAGATCGCAGAACTCACGCAGCCGGACAACGTGGTCTGGTGTGACGGATCCGAGGCCGAGTACGAGCGTCTGTCCGAGGAGCTCGTCGCGAAGGGCACCTTCAGGAAGCTCGACCCGATCAAGCGCCCCAACTCGTACTACGCCGCCTCCGACCCGACCGACGTCGCCCGCGTCGAGGACCGGACCTTCATCTGCTCCGAGAAGGAGGAGGACGCCGGCCCGACGAACCACTGGATGGACCCCGCCGAGATGCGCGAGGTCTTCTCCGGTGAGAAGGGCGTCTTCCGCGGCTCGATGCGCGGCCGGACGATGTACGTCGTCCCGTTCTGCATGGGCCCGCTCGGCTCCGAGCTCTCCGCGATCGGCGTCGAGATCACCGACTCCGCCTACGTCGCCGTCTCCATGCGCACCATGACCCGTATGGGCCAGGCCGTGCTGGACGAGCTCGGTGAGGACGGCTTCTTCGTGAAGGCCGTGCACTCCGTCGGCGCCCCGCTGGAGGCCGGCGAGCAGGACGTCCCCTGGCCGTGCAACCAGACCAAGTACATCTCCCACTTCCCGGAGAGCCGCGAGATCTGGTCCTACGGCTCCGGCTACGGCGGCAACGCGCTGCTCGGCAAGAAGTGCTACGCCCTGCGCATCGCCTCGGTCATGGCCCGCGACGAGGGCTGGCTGGCCGAGCACATGCTGATCCTGAAACTGACCCCGCCGCAGGGCGAGTCCAAGTACGTGGCGGCGGCCTTCCCCTCCGCCTGCGGCAAGACCAACCTCGCCATGCTGGAGCCCACCATCTCCGGCTGGACCGTCGAGACGATCGGCGACGACATCGCCTGGATGCGCTTCGGTGAGGACGGCCGCCTCTACGCCATCAACCCCGAGGCCGGCTTCTTCGGCGTCGCGCCCGGCACCGGTGAGCACACCAACGCCAACGCGATGAAGACGCTGTGGGGCAACTCGGTCTTCACCAACGTCGCCCTCACCGACGACAACGACATCTGGTGGGAGGGCATGACGGAGGAGACCCCGGCCCACCTGACGGACTGGAAGGGCAACGACTGGACGCCCGAGGCAGGCGTACCGGCCGCCCACCCCAACGCCCGCTTCACCGTCCCCGCCTCCCAGTGCCCGATCATCGCGCCCGAGTGGGAGGACCCCAAGGGCGTGCCGATCTCCGCGATCCTCTTCGGCGGCCGCCGCGCCACCGCCGTACCGCTGGTGACGGAGTCCTTCGACTGGAACCACGGTGTGTTCCTCGGCGCCAACGTGGCCTCCGAGAAGACCGCGGCCGCCGAGGGCAAGGTCGGCGAGCTGCGCCGCGACCCGTTCGCGATGCTGCCGTTCTGCGGCTACAACATGGGCGACTACATGGCCCACTGGGTCGACGTGGCCAAGGACAAGGACCAGGCCAAGCTGCCGAAGATCTACTACGTCAACTGGTTCCGCAAGAACGACGAGGGCAAGTTCGTCTGGCCCGGCTTCGGCGAGAACAGCCGCGTCCTGAAGTGGATCGTCGAGCGCCTCGACGGCAAGGCCGAGGGCGTGGAGACGCCGATCGGCATCCTGCCGACCAAGGACGCCCTCGACACGAGCGGCCTCGAACTGGCCGACTCCGACCTCGACTTCCTCCTCACCGTCGACAAGGAGATCTGGCGCGAGGAGGCCGCGCTGGTGCCGGACCACCTCAACACGTTCGGCGAGCACACGCCGAAGGAACTGTGGGACGAGTACCGGGCGCTGGTCTCGCGCCTGGGCTGAAGCCCGACTCCCAAGACTCCGCGGCCGGTCTGGATGCGCCCTGACCAGTGATCGTCACGGCCGGCCGCGGTGTGGAACGGCGAGGCCGCGCACAATGGCGTGCGTGGCCCTGGGCCTGCTGTTGCCTTCTCCCGCTCGCCCCGACGGGGGGTGGGGCAACGGCAGGCCTTCGCCGATCGGGCGCGGGTGCTTCGCCGGGTGCGGGTGGGTGGGGGCTGGTCGCGCAGTTCCCCGCGCCCCTGAAAGCGGGGCCGGCGCCGTGCCGTGTCTTTAGAGGCGCGGGGAACTGCGCGACCAGCCACAACGAACCGCCGGCCGCGCTACGACAGCACTCCCCAGGGCGAAGGCGATGCCCCCGGCCCAAGCCACGCAGTGAACGTCAGCCGACGCCGGTCAACTCCTGCGGCTCGGCCTGCGCAGCAGCTTGCGCAGCGGCATGCGCGTCCATCCGCTCCGCGGCCAGAATCGCCACCGCCGTATCCGCACGGGACGCGGCGACAACCAGTGCCCGCCCGGCAAGGGCATGCGCACGCCGATGCAGTGCCGCGAGCCTCGCCTGACCGCCGGAGGCACCCGCGCGGGCCGGCGCGGGACCGCCCCGCAGTCGGGCCACCTGCTCGGCGAGCCGCTCGGCCGCCGTGTCGAGGTCGGCCGTGGGGGCCGCCGCGCGCAGCTCGTCGGTGACGGCGAGCAGTGCGGCGAGATGGCCGGCGAGCTGGATGTCCAACTCCTCCTCGCGCGAGCGGTGAGGGAAGTCGGTGGTGTTGCCGGCCATCGTGCTGTGGACCGACTTGGTTCGGATCGGTTCGTACATGGGGATGGCCTCCTGTGCGCTGACAGGAAGCCATCCTAGCTTAGATTTCGTCTAAAGTTGAGCCGTTCACAAGACAGGGCCGTCCGTTGTACGCAGCGTGAGCGTCAGGGCTGGCTGTACCCGTCCAGGAACCGTCCGATCCGGGTCACCGCGTCCCGCAGGTCCGTGACCGTCGGCAGCGTGACCACGCGGAAGTGGTCCGACTCGGGCCAGTTGAAGCCGCTGCCCTGGACCACCATGATCTTCTCGCTGCGCAGCAGGTCCAGGACCATCCGCCGGTCGTCCTTGATCTTGAAGACCTTGGGGTCGAGGCGCGGGAAGAGGTACAGCGCCCCCTTCGGCCGTACGCAGCTCACGCCGGGGATCTGGGTCAGCAGCTCGTAGGCGACATCCATCTGCTCCTTCAGCCGCCCCCCGGGCAGCACCAGGTCATTGATGGACTGCCGCCCGCTGAGCGCGGCGACGACCCCGTGCTGGCCGGGCATGTTCGCGCACAGTCGCATGTTCGCGAGGATGGTGAGGCCCTCGATGTAGGAGTCGGCGTGGGCGCGCGGACCCGAGATCGACATCCAGCCCACCCGGTACCCGGCGACCCGGTATGCCTTCGACATGCCGTTGAAGGTGAGGGTGAGCAGGTCGGGGGCGACGGCTGCGGTCGGGGTGTGCGTGGCACCGTCGTAGAGGATCTTGTCGTAGATCTCGTCCGAGCAGACGAGCAGGTTGTGCCGGCGGGCGATGTCCGTCAGCCCCCGGAGCATCGCCTCGTCGTACACGGCCCCCGTCGGGTTGTTGGGGTTGATGATGACGATGGCCTTGGTGCGGTCGGTGACCTTGCGCTCGACGTCGGCGAGGTCGGGCATCCAGTCGGACTGCTCGTCGCACCGGTAGTGGACGGCGGTGCCGCCGGAGAGGGACACGGCGGCGGTCCACAGGGGATAGTCGGGCGCGGGCACGAGAACCTCGTCCCCGTCGTCGAGCAGCCCCTGCATCGCCATCACGATCAGCTCGGAGACGCCGTTGCCGATGAAGACGTGCTCGACGTCGGTCTCGATGCCGAGGGTCTGGTTGTGCATGACGACGGCCCGGCGCGCGGCGAGCAGCCCCTTGGCGTCGCCGTATCCGTGCGCCGTGGACACGTTCCGGAGGACGTCCTCCAGGATCTCGGGCGGGCACTCGAAGCCGAACGCGGCCGGGTTGCCGGTGTTCAGCTTGAGGATCCGATGCCCCGCCGATTCAAGCCGCATCGCCTCCTCGAGCACCGGGCCCCGGATCTCGTAACAGACGTTGGCGAGCTTGGTCGACTGGATCACCTGCATGTCAAGGAGCTTACGGCTGCGTAACGTCCGGTGGGTCGTGTTTTCCGCCACGTGAGACGTGCCGATTTGGGTTGTTATCGCCGGTAGCTGTCCCGGGATCGTCGCCGTCCCTAGAATGCGCGCCCATGTCCAGGCCGCCTGAGCGCGAGAACGAGACGCCCCAGGGGCAGCCGAACGTGTACCACCCACGGCCGGCGGCGCCCCCGGCCTACGAGGCGTACACGGACCCGGCGGCCGCGCACGGCTGGCAGAACGCGTACGACGAGACGGCGCAGCTGCCTCGGGTGGGCAACGCCGGGACTGCCGAGGGAGTGGGCGCCGGAGTGGCCGGGGGCGTGGGTCGACGAGCGCGCCGCAGGGCGCGGGCTCGGGCGTCGCGCCGTCTGGTGATCGCGGCCGGCGCGGTGGGCGCGCTGTCGGCGGCGGCGCTGATCGCGGGGCTCTCCCCGTCCGGCTCCTCGCCGGAGGGCGCCCCGCGAGGCAAGCAGAGCGGCGACGGTACGAGCTCGACGGCGGCGCCCTCGGTGGACCCGACCGGAGCCTCGGACACCGAGCCGGACACGCCCCGCACGTCCGACGCCACCGCCGCGCCCCGTGCCGACGCCCCGGGCACCTCGCCGAGCCCCACCGCCTCCGACGTGGACGACAGCACCCCCTCGTCGACGCCCTCCGTCACGAGCGCGGCGCCCTCGACCCCGACCGCCACGGCGAGCACGGCCACACCGGGCGACGAGGGACGGGACGACCATCCGGGCCGAGGGCTGGGAAAGACGAAGGGCCCCCGATAGCAGGGGCACGGTGAGGGCGCCCCCGGGTGGTGGCGAGCGCGCGGCGGCCGGTGAACTCCATCGGTCTTCGGCTGGTCGCGCCGGAACACCGAGGCCGGTGCCCGCGCTCGCCCTCGCCGACCAGGATCTCCAACTGGTCATGGCCGATGGGCTGTTCCGCGACAGGAGTGATGCAACGCGTCAGACGCGGCTTTGCGTTGTACGCGGCGACCACTCACCGAAACGGCACGGCCTGTCGTGGCCGACAGTGCTGTGTAGATGTCATGACGTCCCGGTGTCCATGAGGCGGCTCCGTCAACTTCTCGTGGGTGTCCTGTGCCGCCGCCCCGGCCCTCCTCGCTCCCCGTGATAGGGAAAGCCCTACGGACTGAACTCGCCGGTAAGCAACTCCTTGTCCCCACCCCCCTCCTGCGTGAGAATGTGCATGACAAAAGTGCGGGTGGCCGGAGATTCTTCGGTCACCCTCCTCGTATGAGGGGACCCCCACATGAGAAAACCTCTCGGCGCCGCCCTCCTCGCCCTGGCGATAGCCGGGGCCGGCGCCGCACCCGCGGTCGCGGCTCCCGTGGAACCGGCCGCTGCCTTCGGCAAGGGCGTGGACACGGGCTCGGTCACGTCGGTGGTCAATGACACCGTCGCCTCCACCGCCGACACCCTCGGCCAGGTCCTGAACGGTCCCAAGGTCCGGGCCGTGAACTTCGCCGGCACCGTCGCGCTCAGCAACTGTTCGGGCTCCGTCGTCCGCTTCCCGGACTCGGAGGACAACGACCCGGCGCTGGTCATGACCAACGGCCACTGTCTGGAGACCGGCATGCCGGGCCCCGGCGAAGTCGTGGTCGACCGGGCCTCCAGCCGTACGTTCAGTCTGCTCAACGCTTCGGGCAGCCGGGTCGGCACACTGCGGGCCAGCAAGATCGCTTACGGGACGATGACCGACACGGACGTCGCCTTCTACCAACTCACCACCACGTACGCGCAGATCAAGAGCTCGTACAGCATCAACCCGCTGACGGTGGCCGACACCCACCCGGTCAAGGGCACCGCCATCACCGTCGCCTCCGGCTACTGGAAGCGGCTGTACAACTGCAACATCGACGGGTTCGCCTACCGGCTCAAGGAAGGCGACTGGACCTTCAAGGACTCGGTCCGCTACACGTCCGCCTGCAACACCATCGGCGGCACGTCCGGCTCCCCCGTCATCGACCAGGCCACCAACCAGGTCGTCGCCGTCAACAACACCGGCAACGAGGACGGCGAGCGCTGCACGGTCAACAACCCGTGCGAGGTCGACGAGAGCGGCGACGTCACCGTCCGCCAGGGCATCAACTACGCCCAGCAGACCTACCAGATCCCCGCCTGCTTCGGCGTCGACAACAAGCTCGACCTGAGCGCGAGCGGCTGCGTACTGCCCAAGCCGTAACCGGCCAAGGGCTATCGGGTGCCACGGATCGCCCGTCCCGCCAGTACGTCCGTGCGGCGGCCGTCGTCGATCACGAAACGGCCGTCGATCAGGACGTACGGGATGCCCGTCGGTAGCGTGCGCGGCTCCTCGAAGGTGGAGCCCGCCGCTACCGTCGCCGGGTCGAACAGCACCAGGTCCGCCCGATACCCCTCGCGGACCAGCCCCCGGTCCGCCAGCCGCAGCCGCGCCGCCGGACGCCCGGTCAGATGGGCCACGCACTCCTCCAGGGACAGCACCCCCAACTCCCGTACGTACCGGCCGAGATAGTGCGGGAAGGTGCCGTACGCCCGGGGATGCGGCTTCGTGCCCCGCAGGATGCCGTCCGAGCCGCCCGTGTGGACACGGTGCCGCATGATCGTCCGTACGTTCTCCTCGTGGCCGACGTGCTGCAGGATCGTCGAGCCCAGCCGGTCGTCGAGCAGCAGCCGACGGGCCGTCACCCAGGGGGCCTCGCCCCGGGCGTCCGCCGACTGCCGGATCGTCCGGCCGACGAAGTCCCCGAGCGCCGGGTCGCTCACGCCCGAGATCTCGATCGTGTCCCACTCGATGGGCACACCGTGGCAGCCGTCGGCACCGACGACCTCCATGTGGTGCCGGATGCGCTCGGCGGCGTCGTCGTCCGACAGCCGGGCCAGGATCGCCTCCGGGCCGCCCTCGCTCGCCCAGCTCGGCAGCATCGCGACGAGGGTCGTGCAGCCGGGGGTGTAGGGGTAGGTGTCCAGGCTGATGTCGGCCCCCTCGTCGAGCGCCTTGTCCAGCAGGGACAGCAGCTCCGGCGCACGGCCCTTGTTCACGCCGAAGTTCATGGTGGCGTGGGCGAGATGGAGCGCGCAGCCCGCCTCCCGCGTCAGGGCCACCATCTCCTCGTACGCCTGAAGGGCCCCGGCCCCGTAGGAGCGGTGGTGCGGGCAGTAGTAGCCGCCGTACGACGCCACCACCCGGCACAGCTCCGTCA
Organism: Streptomyces sp. NPDC028907; assembly: GCF_055564995.1. Lineage (NCBI taxonomy): Bacteria > Bacillati > Actinomycetota > Actinomycetes > Kitasatosporales > Streptomycetaceae > Streptomyces > Streptomyces sp. NPDC028907. Next base: position 57,304 of record NZ_JBVHVE010000006.1, on the reverse strand, counting down.
GCTCGGCCTCCTTGGCGTACATGCCGGGCGTGTACGTCAGCCCGGACGACATGCCGACCGCGCCCTGCGCCATGCCCTGCGCGACCAACTGCCGCATCCGGTCCAGCTCGTCCGGCGTCGCCGCCCGGTCCTCCCAGCCGACGGCGAGCGCGCGGACCGTGCCCTGCGGGACGAGGTACGCCGCGTTCACGGCGATGCCCTGCCCGTCGAACCCGGCGTCGAGGCGGTCCAGGTACTCGCCCACCGTCCGCCAGTCGAAGTCGATGTCGTCGCCCGAGCCGTTCCAGCCGGTGATCGCGCGGCGGACCTCGGCGAGCGTGCGGTCGTCGACGGGGGCGTACGACAGCCCGTCCTGGCCGATCACCTCAAGGGTGACCCCCTGCGCGGCCTTCGCACTGTGGTCGGGGTCCCGCAGCAGCTCCAGGTCGCTGTGGGCGTGCATGTCGATGAAGCCGGGGGAGAGGACGAGGCTCTCCGCGTCCAGCTCCCGGCGGGCCTTCGGCCGCTGACAGCCCGCCGCGGCCGCCTCCTGGACGATCGACACGATCCTGCCGCCGTCCACGACGACGTCGGCGCGGTAGGAGGGACCGCCGCCGCCGTCCACCACCTCCGCGTCCCGGATCACCAGCTCTTCCATGGCCTTGCCTCCCCTGTCTCCCGCATCCCCTAGAAGAACGTGCGGATGTACTCGACGACCGTCCCGTCCGCCTCCGCGACCGGAATCAGCTGCCACTTGTCGAACGACGTGCACGGGTGCGACAGCCCCATGCCGAGCCAGTCCCCTACCTCCAGGTCCGCCTCCCCGGTCGTCCGCAGCCACGCGTGCTGATCGGACAGCGCGGTCACCGAGACGCCGGTGGCCGGGCGCTCGACGCCGTCGCGGCGGACCACCTGGGCGAAGGGCAGATCGAGGTCGTACGCCGCGTCGCGCTTGCCCGCGTTGACGAAGGCCTGGTCGGGGGAGGGGCGGGAGACGACCTGGGCCCAGAGGCGGAAAGCGGGTTCGAGGGCGCCCTCGGCGGGGACCCGGTTGAACGGGGTCAGCCTGCGGTAGTGGCCGTCGTCGTGCGAGACGTACGCGCCGGAGCGCAGCAACTTCAGCACGGGGGCGGACAGTTCGGGGATCTCCGCGAACACCTCCGCCACCGCGTCGAACCAGGCGCTGCCGCCCGCGCTGACGACGATCTCGTCCAGCCCCGCGAAACGCCCCGCCTTGTCGAACTCGGCGGCCAGTGCGACCAGCCGGCGCAGCCAAGCCGTCACCCGCTCGGGGTCCGCCCGCGGGACCTCGCCCTCGTATCCGGCGACGCCGACCAACCGCAGCGTGGCCACGGCGGCGACCGCCTCCGCGACGGCGGCGCACTCCGCCTCGGTACGGACACCGGTACGGGCGCCGTCGCCCGCCGCCAGCTCGACGACGACGTCCACGGGGCGGGTGGCCCCGGCGTCGCGCAGGGCCGCGTCCATCAGCTCCACGCCGCGCACGGAGTCGACGTAGGTGACGAAGCGGAAGTCGTCGTCCGCCGCCAGCTCGGCGGCGACCCAGCGCAGGGCGGCCGCGTCGACCAGTTCGTTCGCGAGGAAGATCCGCCGGACGCCGTAGGCGCGCGCCACCCGCACCTGGTGCGGCACCGCGAGCGTGATGCCCCACGCCCCGTGCTCGATCTGACGCCGGAACAGCTGCGGCGCCATGGACGTCTTGCCGTGCGGGGCGAAGGTGAGGCCGTGGCGGACGGCGTATGTCTCCATGAGGTCGAGGTTGTGCTCCAGGCGCTCGGCGGAGAGGGCGAGCAGGGGGGTGGCGAAGCCGTCGGTGAAGAGGTTGCGGCGCTGGGCCGTCAGTTCGGCGACGGTCAGGCCGTCGGCGTCCGGGGGGAGGCCCTTGAAGCGGTGGTCGACGCGTTCCTCGGCCAGACGGGCGAGCGCCTCGCTGCTCATGGAACCTCCCTGATCTGCGGTGTTGCATCGTCTGCAACCCTCATTGCGTATATCGCTTACCGCTGTCTAACATCTCGGCCAACCGCGGGTCAACGGAGCCGCCGATCCCCCGCACCAGCCCTGGAGCTACGACCATCGTGACCCTCATCGGACCCTGCAATGCCCCCGACGGCGTGGACGTCGTCGCGCTCGGCGAGTCCATGGTCACGTTCCTGCCCACACGGCCGGGGCGCCTCGCCGACGTGCCGTCGTTCGAGCGGGGGATCGGGGGCGCGGAGTCGAACGTGGCGTGCGCACTGGCCGCCGCCGGCCACCGCACGAGGTGGGTCAGCCGAGTCGGTGCCGACGGGTTCGGCGACCATCTCGTCGAGGCGATCGGGACGCACGGCGTCGATGTCGCGTCCGTGCGGCGGGATCCCGGGCGCCCCACGGGCGTGTACTTCCGCACGGCGGGGGACAGGGGCACGGACGCGCACGAGGTGGCGTACTACCGGGTGGGTTCGGCGGCGTCGGCGATGTCCGTCGAGAACGTGGACCTGGACGCGGTGCGTTCGGGGCGGGTGCTGCATCTGTCGGGGATCACGGCCGCGCTGTCGGAGGGGTGCCTGGGGTTGCTCCGGGAGCTGACGGCTGCCGGCAGTGACGACCGCCCGCTGATCTCGTTCGACGTCAACTACCGGGCGGGGTTGTGGCGGGACGGGGACGGGCCTGGTGTGCTGCTGGAGTTGGCGCGGCGGGCTGATGTGGTGTTCGTGGGGGAGGACGAGGCGGAGGAGGCGTGGGGGATCTCCGGCGGACCGGAGGCCGTGCGGGCCGCGTTGCCCGAGCCGGGGGTGTTGGTGGTCAAGCAGGGGGCGGTGGGGGCTACGGCGTTCGTGTCCGCCGCGGGTGATCGTGAGTTGGTCGCGCCCACGCGGCGAAGCCGCACATGTCACAGCCCCGCGCCCCTTGGGCGGACTGACGGCCCGGCGTCGCAAGACGTGGCCAGCCGCCCCAACGGGCCCCAGCCTGCGGGCAGCGGCGCCGCGCCACTTGGGTCGGCGGGCGAGTCGGCGTTGCAGGGCACGGGCGGCTGTTCCAACCGGTCGCAGCCTGCGGGCAGCGGCGCCGCGCCACTTGGGTCGGCGGGCGAGTCGGCGTTGCAGGGCACGGGCAGCTGTTCCAACCGGTCGCAGCCTGCGGGCAGCGGCGCGGTGCCCGTCGGGTCGGCGGGCGAGTCGGCGTTGCAGGGCACGGGCGGCCGTTCCAACCCGTCCCAGCCTGCGGGCAGTCGTGCCGCGCAGCGTGCGGACGGTGGTCCGAGGCGGTCTTCGGACGGTCGTCCCACCGCGGACGAAGGTCCGGCTCAGCCGCAGCCATCGGGCAGCCGCCCCGCGCCGTGTGCGGACGGTGGTCCCGCTCCGTCCGCGGACGGCGGTTCCGCCCAGCCTCAGCCGCAGCCTGCGGGCAGTCGTGCCGTTGGGGCGGCTCCCGACCCAAAGAGAGGCGGCACCGTGCAAGTGCCGGTGAGCGGCAGCTCCCCCCGCCCGGCCGAAACGCCGAGCACCTTCGTGCCGGCCCTGACCGTGGACGTCGTGGCAACCATCGGAGCCGGTGACGCCTTCGCCGCCGGTTTCCTCTCCGCCACCCTCCGCGGGCTCCCCACCCGAGACCGCCTCCGGCACGGGCATCTCTGGGCCGCCGCCGCTCTCACCGCCCCCGGTGACCTCGCCGCACCCCCGTCCCGCGCCCACGCCGACCGCCTGGTGGCCCTCGACGCCGCCGCGTGGGAGAAACTTCGACTCGGCCCCGGCTGGACGCAAGCCGCAGAACGGGCCGACGAGGAGGTACGTACGCCATGAGTCAGACCGTCGACCGCGCGCTCAGCATCCTGCCGCTGCTCGCCGAGGGCCCCGCCGACCTGGGCCAGGTCGCCGAGCGGCTGGGGGTGCACAAGTCCACCGCCCTGCGGCTGCTGCGTACGCTGCACGAACACGGGCTCGTCTACCGCCAGTCCGACCAGCGCTACCGCCTCGGCGCCCGGCTCATCGCCCTCGCCCAGGAGGCGATGGAGAACCTCGACATCCGCGAGATCGCCCACCCCCACCTCGTACGCCTCAACGAGCAGTGCGGCCACACCGTCCACCTCGCCGTGTACGAGGAGGACGAGGTGCTGTACATCGACAAGGTGGAGAGCCGGTACCCGGTACGGATGTACTCGCGGATCGGGAAACCGGTCGCCATCACCGTCGCGGCCGTCGCGAAGCTCCTCCTCGCCGACCTGCCCGAGCACGAGCGCCGCGCCCTCGCCGACAAGCTCGACTACCCCATGTACACGGCTCGTTCGACGCCGAACCCGGACGCCTTCCTCAAGGAACTGGCCAAGGTGCGCGAACAGGGCTGGGCCACCGACCTCGGTGGCCACGAGGAGTCCATCAACTGCGTCGCCGCGCCGATCCGCGGCGCCGACGGCCGGGTCGTCGCCGCGATGTCGGTCTCCGCGCCGAACGTCGTCGTCACCGCCGACGAACTCCTCACCCTGCTCCCGCTGGTGCGCCGTACCGCGGACGGCATCAGCGGCGAGTACTCCGGCAGAGACACAGCGAAAGGCACCGCATGACGGAGAAGATCGCACTCACCCCGAAGACCCACACCACCCCGCCCGCGAAGTTCTCCCACGGAGTGAAGAAGGGCAACATCCTTCAGGTCGCGGGCCAGGTCGGCTTCCTGCCGGCCGAGGCGGGGAAGCCCCCGACGCCCGCCGGTCCCACCCTGCGCGAGCAGACCCTCCAGACCCTCGCCAACGTCAAGGCGATCCTGGAAGAGGGCGGTGCCTGCTGGGACGACGTGATGATGATCCGCGTCTATCTGACGGACGTCGCCCACTTCGCCGAGATGAACGACATCTACAACACCTACTTCGAGGAGCAGGGGCTGACCCAGCCGCCCGCCGCGCGCACGACCGTGTACGTCGGTCTGCCGGCGGGGCTCCTCATCGAGATCGACGCGCTCGCCGTACTCGGCTGAGCCCTCCTCGATCCCCGCACACCGTACGTCTCCCGGCGCGGTGCCCCCTCCGGGCGCCGTGCCGCGGTCCCCCCTGCCCGAAAGCTTCATGTACTTACCGCGAGGACCCCCGAATGTCCCCCTTGTCCCTCCCGCTCGCCGCAGCCGCCCCAGCCGGGACACCACCCCACACCGGCGGACTGCTCCTCCTGATCGACGGTACGGCCGGACTGCTCACGGTCGCCGCCATCGGCATCGCCCTGCTGCTCTTCCTGATCATCAAGACCCGGCTCCAGCCCTTCGTGGCCCTGCTCGCGGTCTCCATAGCCGTCGGCCTCATGGCCGGCCTCTCGGTCACCGAACTCTTCGGCACCGTCCAGCGATCCGACGCCGTGTCGACCATCGAGTCCGGCATGGGCGGCATCCTCGGCCATGTCGCGATCATCATCGGCCTGGGCACCATGCTCGGCGCGATCCTCGAAGTCAGCGGTGGCGCGGAGGTGTTGGCATCGCGGCTGCTGAACCTCTTCGGCGAGAAGAGAGCGCCGCTCGCGATGGGCCTCACCGGCCTGATCTTCGGTATCCCGGTCTTCTTCGACGTCGGCATCTTCGTCCTCGCGCCGCTCGTGTACGCCGCCGCCAAGCGCTCGGGCAAGTCCGTCCTGCTGTACTGCCTGCCGCTGCTGGCGGGTCTGTCGATGACGCACGCCTTCCTGCCCCCGCACCCCGGTCCGGTCGCGGCGGCCGGTCTGCTCCACGTCCAGCTGGGCTGGGTCATCCTCATGGGCGTCGTCTGCGGTATCCCGGCGGTGCTGGCCGCGTGGGCGTTCTCGGCCTGGATCGGCAAGCGGATCTTCGTCGCCGTGCCGCAGGACATGGTCGAGGCGGCGGACGAGGCGAAGCGGGCGGTCATCGACGAGCAGCGCAAGGCCGGTGTCGAGCCGCAGGAGACGCCTGTGCCGCTCGCCACGGTGCTCGGGATCATCGGTACGCCGTTGGTGCTGATCCTCGCCGCGACGTTCTCGTCGATCGCGCTCGACCCCTCCACGACCCGTTCGGTGATCGAGTTCTTCGGCAACCCGTTCGTGGCGCTCACGATCGCCCTGTTGCTGGCGTACTACCTGCTGGGTATCCGGCGCGGCTGGTCCCGCAAGTCCCTGGAGACGGTGTCGACCTCGTCCCTGAAGCCTGTCGGCAACATCCTGCTGGTGGTCGGGGCGGGCGGTGTCTTCGGTGCCGTCCTCAAGGCCAGCGGCGTCGCTCAGGCCCTGTCCGACACCTTCAACGACGTGGGTCTCCCGGTCATCGTCCTCTCCTACCTGATCTCGGTGGTCCTCCGGGTCGCCCAGGGCTCGGCGACGGTCGCCATCGTCACGACGGCCGGCATCGTCGCCCCGCTCCTCACCGAGGGCGACCACTCCCAGCCCTTCGTCGCCCTCGTCATCATGGCCATCTCGGCCGGCTCGATCTTCGCCTCCCATGTCAACGACGGTGGCTTCTGGATCGTGGCCAAGTACTTCGGCATCAGCGAGCGGGACACGTTGAAGACTTGGACGGTCCTGGAGAGTGTGCTGTCGGTCGCCGGGTTCGTGGTGGCGGCGGTGCTGAGCCTGTTCGTGTAACGGTGCACCTGCCGGGGCGGCCACCCCCAGTTCCTCGCCCCCGCCGCCCCGTCCCGTCCCTGGGCGCTGCGCCCCCAGACCCCCGCTGTCGGGCCTGCGGGCCTCGTCCGCAAACGCCGGACGGGCTGAAAGATCCGGCCCGGCGCCGAGAGACCGGCCCGCACCCGAAGGACGCCCCGGGGTGAATCTTCGTGTAACGATGCGGGGGCTGGTTGTGCGGGACACAGGGTTGTCGACCATACTGCTCGGCTGTGGAGCAGCGCATAGGTTCAGGCAGCCAGCCCCTGGAGGGCGCCGGATTCGATCCGGCCTTCATCCCCGGGCTCACCTCGCCCGCGTCCGCCGCGCCGAAGGGCGCCAAGAAGGAGGACGTGGCCGAGGACGGCGACCTCGAGGAGACGGTCCTAGAGGATGTCGAGGAGCCCGAGGCGGAGGTCGAGGGCGAGGTCGACCGCGGGGGTGACCGCGACGACAGACAAGACGATGACGAGCCGGACGCCGACGGGCCCGTCTTCGAGGCCTCCGATCGTCGTGCTCGGATCGTCGCGGATCGCGCCGGTGTACGGCTCTCCCTGGACGACCAGGAGTGCGAGTTCCGTTGGGACGAGATCGGTGCCGTGGAGACCGAGGCGCCGAGGTTCGGGAAGCGGTACACCGTCACCGTGCACACTCCTGACCGCCGTTGGTACCCGATCGAGATCGAGGCGACGGCCAGGAGCCGCTTCACGGAGTGGGACGAGCAGCTGGACGCGGTCCTCGACGCCTACTTCGAGGACGGTGCCGAGGGCGCCGAATCCGCCGAAGACGCCGAGGAATCCGACGCCTCGTAGCGGTCAGCTGCAGTACTGGGCTTCCTTGCCGATCGACCGGTACATACAGTCCGCGTTCTCCAGCAGCTGCAACACCGCATCCCGGTTCCGGGACGTCTCCCGCTCGATCACCTCGTCGGGCGGGTAGAAGCCCCCGCCCCCGGACCTCGGGTACATCTCGAAGGTGTACCCGAAGATCTTCTGGCTGCCCCACAGCCAGTCGTCGATCGACCCGTCGGTGATGTACAGGTCGCTGGACTGCTCCGGCGTGTAGCCGTTGCTGGCCGCCATCTTCTGCCCGACCGTGGCGAACGCGTTGCGGTCGTCGGCGGTCATGCCGGTCGTGGTGTCGGAGTAGGTGTATCCGAACGGCCACAGCACCAGCTCGCTGTAGGTGTGGAAGTCGATTCCGGCCTTGATCTGCTGCACGCCGCCGACGACCCGGCTGCGCACGAAGTTGGCGACGACCTTGACCTCGGGTGCCGACTCGGCCGAGGCGCCACGGTAGGTCTCGGAGGACGTCGACCCCGACGAACCGCCGCAGCAGCCCCACCGGTAGTTCCAGTTCCGGTTGAGGTCGGTCCCGACGGCCGAGGAACCGGAGTTGGGCTGCCGGTTCTTGCGCCACGACCGGTAGGAGCCGGTGGCGATGTCGTACTCGCCGCCGTCCGGGTTGAGGTCGGGGACGATCCAGATCTCGCGGTTGTTCACCATGCTGGTGACCCGGGAGTCGCTGCCGTAGTCGGAGGTCAGCTCGCGCAGGAGGTAGAGAGCCATCTCGACGGTCAGGTGCTCACGAGCGTGCTGGTGGTGGGTGAACAGGACCTCGGGTTCCGACTCGTCCGTGCCGACGTTGTCGCTGATCTTGATGGCGACGATGTTCCGGCCCTGGTACGACGTGCCTATGACACGCTGGCTCGCGATCGAGGAGTTGGCCGAGACCAGTGAGTTGATCTCGCTCGTCATCTCCGCGTAGTTGTGGTAGCGCGAGTCGCCGGAGGGGAAGTCGTAGAGGCGGACGTCGTCCTCGCCGGCGGACCGGTCCGGGACCGCGCCGAGCGGGGTGACCTCGTAGCCGAGCGTCCTCAGCTTCTTGACCTGGTCCGCCCGGCCCGAGATCACGACACCGTGACCGTGAGCCTCGTCCACGGTCACGCCGGTCCGCTGAAGTGCCGTGCGGTCCTTGGCGGTCGAGTGCATGTGGACCTCGTACTGCCGGATGTCGTCGGCCGACGGGGCAGCCTTGGCGGCGCTGTCGGCGTTGGCGGACATGTTCGCGGAGAGGGGGGCCGCCAGGGCGAGGGCGAGCAGTGCGGCGAGCGCGGCGGTACGTCTGCCGCTTCGGGTGCCGGAGCCGCGTATGCGAAGTCGCATGAAGTCTCCTTGTGGGAGTGGGGGGTGGGGTTCAGTGCGACGTACTGCGTGGTGCGGATGTGGCGCTCATGGTGGGCTGCTGGCATGAGCAGGTCAAGAGCGGGGTGGTCGGTCGCGGCGCGAACCATTCGAAAATCAGCCGCGCAGTGTACGCGCGCGGCCCCCGTGCGGAGCGTTCCCCAAAGAAGTCCACCCGGGGGTGTGATCCGGGCGTGCGGGCTGGCGCGGGGGCGGGAAGGGTGAGGAACCGCGCAAGGTCCTGTCGTCAGATTCCCGTCGTCCGCCCGAAGGGCGGAGCAGGCGGGAATCTGACGACAGGCCTAAGGGGGGAGCGGTGGGAGCGACGGCACAGGCGGGGACCGGCGCACCCTCCGACTCCCCGACAACACCCCTCTGAGGAACGGCTGATCATGGGCGGATCAGCGCCACGACGGGATCATCGGCTGCCGGTCGAGACGACCAGCTTCGTCGACCGGCGCGGCGAACTCGCCGCCGGACGCGAGCTGTTGGCCAGGACACGGCTGGTCACGCTGACGGGTCCGGGCGGCGTCGGCAAGACCCGCCTCGCCGCGCGCATCGCGGCCGCGGTACGGCGCACCTTCCCCGACGGCGTGCGCTTCGTGCACCTCTCCGGCCTGGACGACCCGGCCCTCGTCCCGCTCGCCGCCGCCGACGCGCTCGACCTGCACGACCACTCCGCGCGGCCGCCGCTCAACGCGCTGGTGGAACGGCTGCGGGACCGCAGACTGCTGTTGCTGATCGACAACTGTGAACACCTGCTGCCGGCCTGCGCCGAACTCGCCGCGGCGCTGCTGCACGGCACGACCGGCGTACGGATCCTCGCCACCAGCCGCCACCGCCTCGGCCTCACCGAGGAACACCTCCTCGACGTACGGCCCCTGCCGGTCCCCGACCCGGACGGCGACCTCACCAGCCCCGAGGGCTACCCGGCCCTGGCCCTCTTCGCCGACCGGGCCGCCGCCGTGGTCCCCGGCTTCCGGCTGACCGCCGCCAACCGCGGGGCCGTCGCCCGGCTCTGCCGCCGCCTCGACGGCCTTCCGCTCGCCATCGAACTCGCCGCGGTCCGCATGCGCGTGCTCGACGTGGACCAGCTCCTCGACCGCCTGGACGACCGCTACCGCCTCCTCACCGGCGGCAGCCCCGCGGCCCTGCCCCGCCACCAGACCCTGCGGGCCGCCGTCGACTGGAGCCATGGACTGTGCACCGAGCGGGAGCAGTTGGTGTGGGCGCGGCTGTCGGTGCTGGCGGGAGGCTTCGATCTGGAGACGGCCGAGGCGGTGTGTGCGCAGGAGGAGATCTCCCCGGACGCGGCGGATCGTCCGGCTCCCGGCGGGTGCGCGCCGCCGCTGCGGGGCTACGACGTCCTGGACGCGGTCACCGGCCTCGTCGACAAGTCCGTACTGTCCCGCGAGACCGGCCCCGACGGCATCCGCTACCGCCTTCTCGACACCCTGCGCCACTACGGCCTGGACCGGCTGCGCCGACTGCCCGGCGAGGAGTCCGCGGCCCGCCGCCGTCAGCGGGACTGGATGCTGCGCCGGGCCACCGGCTGCGAGCGGGCCTGGTTCGGGCCCGGGCAGCGGGAGATCGTCGCCCGGCTCCGCGCCGACCAGGACAACCTCCGCGCCGCCCTCGACTTCAGCCTCACCACCCCGGACGAACGCCTCGAAGGCCTGCGCCTCGCCGGCACCCTGTGGTTCTACTGGCACGCCTGCGGCGCCCCCCGCGAGGGCCGCCACTGGCTCGACCGCGCCCTCGCCGCCAACCCGGACCCGACCCGGGAGCGGGCCCGCGGCCTGTGGATCGCCGGGCTCCTCGCCGCCGCCACCCAGGACCTCACCGCGGGCCTCGCCCTCGCCCGGGACGCCCACGCGCTCGCCCGGGACCTGGGCGACGAGGCGGAGGCGGCGCACGCCGAGTACGTCATCGGCGTCATCACCCTGTTCATGGACGACCTGCCGACCGCGCTGAAGCACTTCGAGACCAGCGTCGGCCGCGGCCCCGTCCCCGGCCAGCACCTCAGCCTGTACGGCCTCGACCAGGTCGAACTCGCCTGCGCCCTGGGCTTCCTGGGCGAGGCCGACCGTGCCGTCGAGGTCTGCGAACGGGCCCGCCGGATGTGCGAACGGCACGGCGAGGAGTGGGTGCACTCCTACGTCCTGCGGATGCTGGCCCTCGCCCACACCGTGCAGCGCGACTGGCGGCAGGCCGAACACCACGCCCGGCACGCCCTGCGCCTCAAACTCGCCGTCCACGACGTCACCGGCATCGCCCTCACCCTCGACCTGCTGGCCCGCATCGCCACGGAGACGGGCGCCCACGAGCGCGCGGCCGTACTGCTCGGCGCCGCCGACCACACCTGGACCGGCATCGACCGCGACCGCTGGGGATCGGCGACCCTCAAGGCCACCCGCAGCGACAGCGAGACCCGCTCCCGCACGGCGCTGGGCCCACCCGGCTTCCGGCGCGCCTACGAACGCGGCCGCGGCCTCGGCGCCGACCTCGCGGAGACCGTCGACTACGCCGTCCACGACACCGTCCCCCGCGACGCGAACGCCTCCCGGCCCCGACCCGCCCACGCCACGACCGGCGTCCACCTCACCCGCCGCGAGACCGAGGTCGCCGAACTCGTCGCCCAGGGCCTCGCCAACCAACAGATCGCCGACCGCCTGATCATCGCCCGCCGCACCGCCGAGGGCCACGTCGAACGCATCCTCGGCAAGCTCGGCTTCAGCAACCGCAGCCAGATCGCGGCCTGGGTCACGGCCCAGCACTGATCCTCACCCGGACCGCCCCTCGCCGACCCACCCCAAGGAGCCCCACCCCCATGACCACCCACCCCGCCCCGCCCCCCACCCCCTTCGACCACCGCATCACCGTCTTCGCCACCGACGAGGAGTTCCTCGCCGCCGCCCTTCCCTTCGTCGGCGAGGCCCTCGCCGCACCCGGCGAACCGCCGCCCGTCGTCATCGCCGCGCCCGGGAACCTGGACCTGCTGCGGGACGCGCTCGGCAGCGAGGTGAAGGGGGTCGGCCTGGTACCGCACGGTGAGTGGTACACCGGGTCCGCGGCCAACGCGGTGGCCCAAGGGGCCGGATACCTGGCGGCGAACGCCGGCCCCGGGGGGCGTATCCATCTGTTCATGGAGCCGGTCTGGGGCGGCCGGGCGGGGCGCTCGCCGCGGGAGGCCGCCGAGTGGATCCGGTACGAGGCCCTCGCCAACCTGCTCTTCGCCCCGCTCGCGACCACCGCCCTGTGTGCCTACGACTCCCGCGTCGCGGGCCCCGCCGTCGTGGCCGCCGCCCGCCGCGCCCACCCCGACACCGACGTCTACGAGGACCCGGTCCGGCTCGCCGCCGAGCTCGACGCCGTATCGTTGCCGCCGGCCCCCGCCGACGCCGAGCGGCTTCCCGGCCCGGCGCCCGCCCACGACGCCGTACGCACCTGGGCGGCCGTCCAGGGACTGTCCGCCGCGGACGCGGAGCTGTTCGCCACGGCCGTCACCGAGGCGGCCGCCGCCGTCGGACCGGTCGACGGTGCCCTGCTGTGGGGCGAGGCCCCGGCGTGCGTGTGCGAACTGCGCGCCCCGCGCCGCGTCGACGACCCGCTGGCCGGCTTCGTACCGCCGCCGAGCCCGGAACTGGAGCCCGGGCAGGGGCTGTGGTTCGCCCGGCAGGTGTGCGCGTACGTCGACGTCCGGGACGACCGGGAGGGGACGAGCGTACGGCTGCAGTACGGGTAGGGGAATGCCGCGTACAGGTAGGGAATCGGGTATTCCTCCCCGTGCGCCCGCACCCTCGCGCCCGCCACTGTGAACCCATGCTGCACCTCTACGGGGCGCGCTTCCCGGATCCCGGACCCCAGTACGGCTCGTATCCCCAACCGCCCATGGGGGCCGGCCATCTGAGCGTCGAGTACGACCCCCGCCCCTCCGCGGTCCGCGAGGCCCGCGCGGAGGTCCGCCGGCAGCTGGAGGGATGGGGGCTCGCGGACCTGGACGGCCTCGTGGACGTGGCCGAACTGCTGGTGAGCGAGCTGGCCACCAACGCGCTCGTGCACTCGGCGAGCCGCTTCAGGCTCACCCTGTTCGCCGCGCACGGGATCCTGCGCTGCGAGGTCCGGGACCACGGCAACCGCGTCCCGAGGGTGCTGGACGCGGGTGCCTCGGAGAGCGGCCGAGGGATGTTCCTGGTGGAGGCGCTCTCCCAGCGCTGGGGCTGCCACCAGGACGGGCCGGGCAAGACCGTGTGGTTCGAGCTCGGCACGTGCGGGTCGGACGACTGTGGTCGGCGACAGTCGTAGCGCGGCCCGCGTGTTCCGGAGACCACCCGTGGCCACTCCGGAACGACAGCCCGGGTCCCGGCGGCGCGCCCAGTCGCCGGGACCCGCGTATGCGCGTCCCAAACCCTGGTGAGCACATTGGGTGGAGATCGCGCACGCCCTCTTGTCGCTTCGGCGCCTTTGGGCTTTCTTGACCCTCATGGCGGACACCACGGGAAACACAGCGGCATCACCGGTCGGCGCGGCGGACTCCCGCCCCCGGAAGTCCAGTTGGCGGTACATCGGCCCCGGCATCGTCGTCGCCGCGACCGGCGTCGGGGCCGGTGACCTGGTCGCCACCCTCATCGCGGGCAGCAACTTCGGCTACACCCTGCTCTGGGCCGCGGTCATCGGCTGCCTGGTCAAGATCTCCCTCGCCGAGGCGGCGGGCCGCTGGCACCTGTCCACCGGCCGCACCCTCTTCGACGGCTGGGCCAGCCTCGGCCGCTGGACCACCTACTTCTTCGCGGTCTACGTGGTGATCTGGGGCTTCGTCTACGGCGCCGCCGCGATGTCGTCGAGCGCCCTGCCGCTCCAGGCGCTGTTCCCGAACGTGATGGACCTCGAATGGTGGGCCATCGCCTGCGGTCTGGTCGGCCTGGTCTTCGTCTGGTTCAACAAGTACGCCGTCTTCGAGAAGGTCATGACGGTCCTGGTCGGCGTCATGTTCGTGGTGACGGTGTACCTGGCGATCCGGGTCACGCCCAACCTCGGGGACGCCTTCGCCGGTCTGCTGCCCGTCCTGCCCGACGAGAAGGACTCGATCCTCAACACCCTCGGCCTGATCGGCGGCGTCGGCGGCACCATCACGCTCGCCGCGTACGGCTACTGGGTCAACGCCAAGGGCTGGACGGACACCGGCTGGATGAAGGTCATGCGGCTCGACAACCGCGTCGCGTACATCACCACCGGCATCTTCGTCGTCGCGATGCTCTTCGTCGGCGCCGAGCTGCTGCACTCCGCGAACGTCGCCATCGCCGGCGGCGACAAGGGCCTGATCCAGCTCGGCGACATCCTGGAGGACGAATACGGCACGGCGACGGCCAAGTTCTTCCTGATCGGCTTCTTCGCCACCTCCTTCACCTCCCTCATCGGCGTCTGGCACGGCGTCAGCCTGATGTTCGCGGACTTCGTGACCCGCTACCGCACGCGTGAGGCGCTGAAGGGCGAAAGGGTCGCCTCGGGCGAGCGGGAGCGCTCCTGGCCCTTCCGCGCCTACCTGCTCTGGCTGACCTTCCCGCCCATCGTCCTGCTCTTCCAGGACGAGCCCTTCCGCCTGATCATCATCTACGGCGTCCTGGGCGCGGCCTTCATGCCCTTCCTCGCCGGCACCCTGATCTGGCTCCTCAACTCCGCCCGTACGCCCAGGGAGTGGCGCAACGGTCCGCTGAGCAACGTGATGCTGGCGGTCGCGGGCCTGCTGTTCCTGGTGCTGTGCGTGAAGCAGATCTGGGACCAGCCGTGGGCGGACTTCTTCTAGCAGTCCTCCTAGCGGTATCGGTCCCACGCCGGGCTCAGGGCGATCTTCCGCAGCTGCTCCTTGGTGACGGCGGGTGTCTCGCGGGTCGGGGCGTCGTGCTGGGTGGCGGCGTTCAGGGCGCTGACGACGACCCGGAAGCCGTCGGTGCGCAGGGTGTCGACGGTCCACATCACGGCACCCGCCACGTCCTTGTCGCCGCCGCTCTCCCGGAAGCCGACCCTCGTCCCGTCCGGCAGGGTCTCGGAGTCGTCCCCGAAGAGCTCGTCCGCCACGTCACCCATGCCGTGCTGGACGTCGATCTGGAGGTAGCTCTTGCCCTTGCCGTCGTCGAGGACGACGTAGGTGTAGTCGCGTCCCTTCTCGACGACCTCGACGCCCTTGGGGAGCAGCGGGACGAGCGTGGCCAGGACCGGGTCCACGCCCGGCTCGACGACGGTGCTCGGCGTGGCCGACGGCTTCGGCTTCTTCGGGTCCTCGGGAATGAACTCGACGTACTTGCGCCACACCTGCGCCGTCACCAACTCCTGCAACTGGGCAGTGGACAGGGGCGGTTCGCTCCTGCTGATCGGCGCGTCCTTCTCGGCCGCTGCGTTCCACTCGCTGACGGAGACGTGCTGCCCGGCCGGCGTGACCAGGTCGGCCGACCACAGCTTGGTGTCGACGCGCCGGTCGGGATACTCGTACCCCTGGAACAGCTTGAGCAGCGAGCCGTCGGCCAGTCTGGTGGAGACGCAACCGTCGTGTGGGACCAGCGCCTTGTCCGGGCAGTCGGTCGTCTGCCGAGCCTGGTCGCTGCCCGGCTCGACCCGGTTCAGGCTGACACCGATGGCTCCGGGCCCCTCGCCGTCGTCGTACACGAGGTGGACGTACGGCGGCAGCGTCGAGTTCCCGGTGCCCCGCGCCCGCTGCTCGCTGACCTTGCCCTCGGGGAGCAGATCCTTGAGTGTCGCGATGAGTTCGCGGTCGGTCAGGGGAACGGCGGGCGGCGTGCCGGACGGCTGCTCGGCCACACTGGAATCGGCCGGCAGCGGCGCGGACGTGGCGCTCCAGGGCACGAGCAGCGCCCCGCCCACTCCCACGAGCGCGATCCCGGCCGCCCCGCCCGCCACCGCGGCCCGCCGCCTGAGCCGCAGTCGCCGCCCGCGTGCCCGGCCGGCGGCGACCAGCGCGGACCGGTCGGCGTCGAAGCCGCTGCCGATGTCATGCAGGGCGTGACTGAGCCGCCCTTCGAATCGGTCCTCGTCGTGTTCAACGGACATGGCAGAACCACCGTCTTCCGGAGCTCAGGAGGGTCAGTAACGTGAGTCAGGGCGTCGCGTACTCGCCGAGGTCCTCACCGAGCAGCTCGCGCAGCCGCCCGAGGGCACGCGTACACCGGGTCCGTACGGCCGCCGAGCTGGCGTTCATCACGTCGGCGGTCTCCTCGACGGAGCGGTCCTCCCAGTACCGCAGGACGACCACGGCCCGGTCCTTGGCCGGCAGCCGGGCCAGCGCCTGGAGCAGGGTCAGCCGCAGCGACAGGTCACCGCCCTCGGCCGCCCGGTCCGGCAGCGCGTCCGTGGCCCGCTCGGTGCTGCTGCGCCGCCGCTGATGGGCGAGGAAGGCACGGGTGAGGACAGTCTGCGCGTACCCGGCGGGATTCCCGACCCGGGACACCCGGCCCCAGTGGACGTAGATCCGGCCGAGGGTCTCCTGGACGAGGTCCTCGGCGAGGTGGGTGTCCCCGGCGGTCAGCAGACAGGCCGAGCGGTACAGATGCCCGGCCCTGGCCACCGCGAACTGCGCGTACTCGTCCGCGCGGGCCTGTCTCATGCGTTCCCCCTGCTGCTGTGCCGGCCGGCTGTCGATGAGGTCCTCACTTCACTGATGCGGTGAGGCAGGGAGAATGTTTCACCACAGCACCGAGCAGTTCGCCGCGAGCACCAGGAACAAGGACCCAGGAACCGACGGATGACCCAGCAGCCGCCCCCACCCGGCCCGGGCTTCGGCCCGCCCCCACCGCAGTACGCCCCCGCGCAGCCCCCGTACGCCCCCGCACAACCGGCGTACGGCCCGGTACCGCCCCAGCCGCTACCGCCCCAGCCGGTCCCGCCCGGCCCCGAGTTCCTGGCCGTGGACAAGCGCAACGCCGTCGTCGTCGACGGATCCGGCGTCGTCTTCGAGCTGTCCGGCCACACGCTGGAGTTCCGCTGGCCGGAGATCCGCAGCGTCCACTACAAGGCGAGCCCCGACGGCAGGGCGCTGATGGTGGCCGTGGTCCACGTGGACGGCCGGTTCTACGAGGGCGTGGTGGAGGCCAAGCCCCGGGCGCGGCTGCAGGAGTGGTTCGCGCAGCTGGGCTGGGTGCTTGGCCACTACCGGCCGATGGGGTGAGGCCGGTGACCTACCGCCGGGATGAGGCCGGCGCTCCCTACGGCAGCCCGTGCACGTGCGGTCCCACCGCGTTCGACCACGCGTTGCCCGCCGTCGCGTCCCAGTTCGTGGACCAAGTCATCGCGCCCCGCAGGTCGGGATAGGTGCGCGAGGGCTTGAAGGAACCGCAGCCCGTGCCCTTGGTCAGACAGTCCAGGGCACTGTTCACGACCGACGGCGCGACGTACCCGCTGCCCGCGCCGCGGGTCGAGGCGGGCAGGCCCAGGCCGACCTGGGACGGGGCGAGGCCGCCCTCCAGCTGGATGCAGGCCAGGGCGGTGAGGAAGTCGACCGAGCCCTGGCTGTAGACCTTGCCGTCGCAGCCGAGCATCGAACCGCTGTTGTAGTACTGCATGTTGACGACCGTGAGAATGTCCTTCACATTCAGCGCGGTCTGGAAGTAGGCGTTCGACGTCGACTGCATGTCGATCGTCTGCGGTGCCATCGTGAGGACGAGCGACGAGCCGGCCTTCGCCGACAGAGACCGCAGCGCCTGCGTCATGTACGTCGCGTTGAGGCCGTTCTCCAGGTCGATGTCGACGCCGTCGAAGCCGTACTCCCGCATCAGCGCGTACACCGAGTTCGCGAAGTTCGTCGCGGACGCCGCGTCGTTCACCGCCACGGTGCCGCGCTCGCCGCCGACGGAGACGATGACCTTCTTGCCGGCGGCCTGCTTCGCCCTGATGTCCGCCTTGAACTGGTCGACGGTGTAGCCGCCGAGCCCGGCCGAGTCCAGGTTGAAGGTGACCGCGCCCGGCGTCGAGGTCGCGTCCGCGAAGGCGACGGCGATGATGTCGTACTGCGACTGCACGTCGGCGAGCTTCTGGACCGTCGCCCCGTTGTTGAAGTTCTGCCAGTAGCCGGTCACCGCGTGCTTGGGCAGGGCCGGACCCACCGGGCCCGCCGTGGTGGTCCCCGTCACCGTCGCCGACTTCGCCGACTCACCGGCCGCGTTGGTCGCCGTGACCTGGAAGGAGTACGACGTGGCGGCCGCGAGCCCGGTCACGGTCGCGGAGGTGCCGGTCACCGCGGTCACCTTCGTACCGCCGCGGTAGACGTTGTAGCCGGTCGCGCCGGAGACGGTGTTCCAGGCCAGGGAGACCGAGGACGAGCTCGTGCCCGAGACCGTGAGCCCGCTCGGTGCGCCGGGGACGGTGGGGGCGGGGTCGGTGCCACCGCCGCCGTCGGGGCCGTACACCGACAGGTCGTCCGCGTAGTAGGCCGCCTGCCCGTACCAGCCGTGCGTGTAGACCGACACCGAGGTCGTCGAGGCGCCGGTGGTGAAGGTGGTCGACAGCTGCTTCCAGGACGACGAGTCCGGCGTCCAGGTCGACACGTCGGTGGTACCCGTGCCCGTCACGCCCAGGTAGGTGTAGCCGCCCTGGACCCAGGCGCTCAGCGTGTACGTCGAGTTGGGCTTCACGGCCACGGTCTGGGTGCACCGGGCGTTGTCCTGCCCGGCCGGGGTCGCCCTGAGCGCGGTCGCGCCGCCGTGCACCGGGGAGGAGACGGTCGTGCCGCTGTTCGCGGAACAGGTCCAGTTGCTCAGACCGGCCTCGAAGCCGGCGTTCTTGGCGTTGTTGACGTCCGCGGCGGAGGCGTGGCCCGCGGGGAGGAAGGCGAGGGCCAGGGCCGCGGTGACCGCGGCGCCCGCCCGGAATCTGCTGCGTATGGACATGACAAGAGACATGCTCAACAACTTGGTCCAGACCAATTCACCTGTCAAGAGATTCCGGTAGTGGAGAATTCGTGTGCGCAACCTGCCCCGTTTTGGCGGGAGTTGTGCCGGAGGAGTTGTTTATCAGCTGGAGAGAAGCTGTTCTCCGGCCACAGAGCCGTGGATACAGTGCTGAGGTAGTCACGCAATGAAGTCATCGGGGAGCTGCGCGTGCCAACTGCCATTGCCGTGACCAGCGCCGACATGGCGCTGCCGGCGCAGGACGAGCGAACCGTGCCCGCCGTCGTGCTCCAGGACCTCGACCGGGAGCCGCTGGAGCGGTCGCTGGCGGCCCTGCAGACCCTGCTGGAGCAGCACGGACATGTCATCGTCGTGTGCTCGCAGGCCGTTCCCCGCGGTGTCCAGCAGCGGCTGCACACCGTACGGTCCCTGCTGGAGAGCGACCGCATCGCCGTGTTCCGGCCCGAACTGCCCCCGCTCGGCATCGCCGTCCTGGCCCGCCAGCTGCGGCAACTGGCCTCCTGCGACCTCAGCCCCGGCGTCCTCGCCTCGGCCGGCCGGCTGCTCACCCACTACCTCCACGCCGGCGCGCTCCTCGGCTCCGTCGCCAAGCTCGACCGCGTCCCCGTCGACCTCCGGTCGCACGCCAAGTCCTGGATGCCCGGCAGCCAGTTCGGAGTGCTCGCCCACCCCTCCCCGCAGCTCGTCCGGATCGCCCCCGGAGTCACCCTGCCCGGCCCGGAGTTCGGCACCTCGATGCTGGTCGCCCAGGGACAGCTCCAGTCCGACTGGGTCACCGCCACGCTTGCCAAGTCCTGGAACGCGCAGGGACTGAGAGAGGTGGTCCTGCCCGCCGAGTCGACGGCCTGGTGGGGGACGGCGAAGCTGATCGAGTTCTGCGCGTACCTGCCCGACCTGTCGGTGCTCTACCAGCTCGTCACCTCCGTACGGCAGAACTCCTGTCACTGGTGCGGCATCGACGTCATCGGTGACCGCTGCGTCTTCTGCTCGGCCGTCCCGCCCACCCACGAGCAGCCGGCCCGCGCGGGCTGACCGGACCCGAGCCCCATCCGACCGCTCCCGACCGATTCCCCCAATGAGGTTGCACGGTTCATGAACTCCCGTCAGCGCCGCGGCGTGATACTCCTGCTCCTGTCCGTCGTCTGCGCCCTCGGCGCCTTCGCCGGCGTCCTGTCCGTCATCAGCGACGTGAAGTCCAAGGTCGGCCCCGAGACCACCGCCTACCGGGTCAGGACGGACGTCGCCCCCTACACGCAGCTCAGCGCGGGCCAGTTCGAGAAGATCACGATGCCCGAGCGGTGGCTCTCGGAGAACGCGATCACCGACCTGCGCGAGATCCGCGGGAAGATCGCCGTCACCACCCTCCAGAAGGGCTCCCTGCTGCAGAGCGACATGATCGTCGACCAGCCCGCGCTGCAGGCGGGCGAGCAGGAGATCGCCATCATGATCGACGCGGCGACCGGCGTGGCCGGCAAGATCACCCCCGGCGCCAAGGTCAACGTCTACGCCACCTTCGAGGGCGACGGCGACAAGGCACCCGACCAGGCCCGGCTCATCGTGGAGAACGCCCGCGTCATCGACGTCGGCGAGCTGACCTCCCTCAAGCCCGACGAGAACGACCGGAGCCGACAGCCCACCGACGCCGTTCCGATCACCTTCGCGCTCGAACCGGTCGACGCCCAGCGCATCACGTACGCCGAGTCGTTCGCCGACGAGGTCCGCCTCGCCCTGGTGGCGCCCGGCGACGACTCCGACATCCCGGCGACGAACCGCACGTACGAACTCGCCAAGGACAAGTGAGAGGCCCCTATGCCCACGAGGATCCTCCCGGCCGTCGGCGACGCGGACGCGGTCCGTTCCCTCACGACGCTGCTCAGCCAGCTCCCCGACGCCGAGCCGGTCGCCCCGGTGACCGACTCCACCCAGCTCGTCGACACCCTCGCGCGCCTGGCCGCCGAGTCCATCGACGAACTGCCCGAGGTCGTCGTCGTCCATGAGCGCATCGGTCCCGTCCCGGCCCTGGAACTCATCCGCGAGGTCGCCCTGCGCTTCCCGGCGGTGGGCGTCATCCTCGTCACCTCCGACGCGAGCCCGGGCCTCTTCCAGGCCGCCATGGACTACGGCGCGCGGGGCCTGGTCGCCCTGCCCCTGCACTACGAGGAGCTGGCCAGCCGCGTCAACGCCGTGGCCCAGTGGTCGGTGGGCGTGCGGCGTCATCTGGGCGCGGGCGGCGACGTGTTCAGCGGCGTCGGCGGCACGGTGGTCACGGTCAGCGGCGCCAAGGGCGGCGTGGGCGCCACGCTCACGGCCATCCAGCTGGCCCTCGCCGCCCAGGCGTCCGGCCGCAGCGCCGCCCTGCTCGACATGGACCTCCAGACCGGCGACATCGCCTCGTACCTGGACATCCAGTTCCGCCGCTCGGTCGTCGACCTCGCCGCCATCAGCGACATCTCACCGCGCGTGCTGGCCGACGCCGTGTTCCGGCACGACACCGGGGTCGCCCTGCTCCTCGCCCCCGGCGACGGCGAACGCGGCGAGGAGGTCACCGACCGCGCCGCCCGCCACATCGTCAGCGCCCTGCGCTCCCGTTACGAGGTCGTCGTCATCGACTGCGGCGCCCAGCTGAGCGGCGCGAGCGCGGCCGCCGTGGAGATGGCCGACACCGCGCTCCTCGTCACCACCCCGGACGTGGTCGCCGTCCGGGGCGCCAAGCGCACGGTACGGATGTGGGACCGCCTCCAGATCCGCAAGGCGGAGGAGACCACCATCGTCGTCAACCGCCACTCGCGCGGTACGGAGATCCAGCCCGCCCTGATCCAGCGGATCACCGGCACCGCGGTCGCGGCCACCGCCGTCCCGGCCAACTTCAAGGAACTCCAGGGCGCGGTCGACGCCGGCCGGGTGCACGAGCTGGACGCCAAGGGGACCGTCAAACAGGCCCTCTGGGCGCTCGCCGGGGAGCTCGGCCTGGTCAAGGGCACCGAGGGAGCCGCCCAACAGCGCCGTAACGGCCGTGCGCGGGGCGGGGACCGGGCGGCGCTGACGTTCCGGCGGCGCAAGGAGATAGGGCGGTGAGGGGGCGCCGGCGCGGGGACGACCGGGGCCAGGTGACCATCGAGTTCCTCGGGATGACGCCGCTGATCATCCTGACGCTGGTGCTGCTCTGGCAGTTCGTGCTGCTCGGCTACACCTTCTCGCTGGCCGGGAACGCCGCGGACGAGGCGGCGCGGGCCGGGGCGGTGTCCGAGGGCCAGGCGGGCTGCGAGGAGGCCGCGCTGCAACACCTGCCGGGCGCGTGGGAGGGCGGCGCCTCGGTGGAGTGCGGTGCGGGCGGCGGCTACGCCACGGCGGACGTCCACCTGGAGGTGCCCGTGCTGTTCCCCGGGGCGATCGGCTTCCCGTTCACCGTCGACGGGCACGCGGGGGCCGTGCAGGAGGAGAAGGACTGAGATGTCGTACGACGCCAAAGTCCGCGGTGACCACAGGGGCGGTGGGGCCGGGCGTGTCCGCAGGGTTGGCGGAGCCCGACGTGTCCGTGGGGGCGGTGGAGTCCGCCGTGACCGCGGGGTCGTTGGAATCCGACGTGTCCGTGGGGTCCGCGGCGTCCGCGGCATCCGTGACCGCGGCCAGGTCGCGATCGAGTACCTCGGGTTCATCCCGATCCTCGTCCTCGTGGCCCTGGCGGGCGTACAGCTCGGGCTCGTCGCCTACGCCGCCCAGCAGGCCGGAACGGCGGCCCGGGCGGGGGCACGCGCCGCCTCGCTCGAACCGGGGACCGCGCAGGACGGCTGCCAGAACGCGGTCAGCGACTGGCTCTCCGTCAGCTGCGAGCCCGCGCAGGGTGCCGACGAGGTCACCGTCACCGCCGTGGTCCAGATCCCGTCCGTCGTCCCCGGCTGGGACTTCGACCCCGCCCAGAAGACCGCGACCATGCCGCTCGACCACTGAACGAGGATCCACATGAGCCTGAGGTCACGCATCAACACCCCCGAGGAGCCCGGCAGCCGGGGCGAGGACGGCCACCTGGTCGCCTCGTACCGGGCCAAGCTCCTGGAGGAGATCGACCTCGCGGAGATGAGCTCGCTGGCGGCGGCCGAGCGCCGGGCCCGCCTGGAGCGCGTCCTCGGGCACATCATCAGCCGCGAGGGCCCGGTGCTGTCGACGGTCGAGCGCGCGCAGCTGATCCGCAGGGTCGTCGACGAGGCGCTCGGCCTCGGCATCCTGGAACCGCTCCTCGAAGACGCCTCGATCACCGAGATCATGGTGAACGGCCCGGACGCGATCTTCGTCGAACGCGCGGGCCGAGTCGAGCAGTTGCCGCTCCGCTTCCCCTCCCACGACCAGCTGATGCAGACCATCGAGCGGATCGTGTCGACCGTGAACCGCCGGGTCGACGAATCGAACCCCATGGTCGACGCGCGCCTGCCGTCCGGCGAGCGGGTGAACGTCATCATCCCGCCCCTGTCGCTCACCGGCGCGACCCTGACGATCCGCCGCTTCCCCCGCTCCTTCACCCTGCACGAGATGACCGGCCTCGGCTCGCTCGACGAACCCATGGTGTACCTGCTGGCCGGGCTGGTGCAGGCGAAGTTCAACATCATCGTCTCGGGCGCGACGGGCACGGGTAAGACCACGCTGCTCAACGCCCTGTCGGGGCTGATCCCCGAGCACGAGCGCATCATCACCATCGAGGACTCGGCCGAACTCCAGCTCCAGCAGTCCCATGTGATCCGCCTGGAGTCCAGGCCCCCCAACGTCGAGGGCAAGGGCCAGGTGACCATCCGCGACCTGGTCCGCAACTCCCTCCGCATGCGCCCCGACCGCATCGTCGTCGGCGAGGTCCGCGGCGGCGAGTCCCTGGACATGCTCCAGGCGATGTCGACCGGCCACGACGGCTCGCTGGCCACCGTGCACGCCAACAGCACGGAGGACGCGTTGATGCGGCTGAAGACCCTCGCGTCCATGTCCGACGTCTCGGTCCCCTTCGAGGCGCTGCACGACCAGATCAACAGCGCGGTGGACGTGATCATTCAGCTGACCCGCTTCCCGGACGGCGCCCGCCGGATCACCGAGATCGCGCTCCTGGACAGCCACGGCGCCGAGCCGTACCGGGTGGCGACCGTGGCCCGCTTCAACGCCCAGCCCATGACGCCGGACGGCCGCGTCCACGGCGCCTTCGCGTACCACCCCCTCCCGCGCCGCACCGCGGACCGCCTCTACATGGCGAGCCAGCCGATACCCCAGGCCTTCGGCGTCGCCCAGTCACCGCTCGAACTAGCGACCCGAGAAGCCAGATAGGACCGAGGCAGGACCGAGGCAGGACCAGGCAGGACCGAGGCAGGACCAGGCAGGAGAGGCAGAACAGGTAGAACCCATGGATCTCCAGACCCGCATCACGCTCACGACCGGCATCGCCCTGCTGACCTGTGCGCTGGCCGTCGTGGGCATCCATGCCTACGCCTCCGGCCGGGCCCAGCGCCAGGCCCTGGTCGACCGGCTCACCTCCGCCGGCCAGATCACCGCAGCCGGCGGCCGCCGACGCCGCTTCGTCGACCTGGACCGCCGACTGCGCCGTACGAAACTGGGCAAACGGCTGGAACTGCGCCTGGTGGCCACGGGCCTGGACGTCACCCCCGGTGAGTTCTTCGTCTACCTGCTGGTGACGGTGGCCGGCCTGTGGCTGGTCGGCCAGGCGGCCCTGGCCCCCTTCTTCGGCCCGATCGCCGGCCTGCTGGGCGTCTGGGCGGCGGTCCAGTTCCTCAACTGGCAACGCCAGAAGCGCATCGAGCGCTTCATCAACCAGCTCCCCGAACTGGCCCGCATCCTGGCCAACGCCGCCCACGCGGGCCTCGCCCTGCGCACGGCCATCGGCATGGCGTCGGAGGAGCTGGAGGCCCCGGCGGGCGAGGAACTGGCCAAGGTGTCCAACCAGTTGGCCCTCGGCGCCTCGATGGACGACGCCCTCGGCGAGCTCGCCGAACGCCTCCCGTCCCGCGAACTGGTCGTCCTGGTCACCACGCTGGTCCTCTCCAACCGGGCCGGCGGCCAGGTGGTCAGCGCCCTGCGCAACCTCACGGAGACGCTGGAGGAGCGCAAGGAGACCAGGCGCGAGGTCCGTACCCAGCTCTCGCAGGTGAGCATGACGTCGTACGCGGTCCCCGTGCTGGGCGTCGGCTCGCTGTTCCTGATGAACGGGGTGCAGGACGGGGCCCTGGACCGTATGACGGGTTCCTCGGTCGGCCAGGCGGCGGTGCTGATCGCGTTCGGTCTGTACGCGGTGGGGTTCGTCCTCATCCGGCGTATGTCACGGATCGACGTCTGAGGCGCGGGCGCGGGCGCGGGCGGGACGGGGACGGGGACGGAAGGACGAGACGATGGAAACCGGAACACTGGGCCTGGCCCTGGCGCTGTTGATGGCGCTAGGCGTGTGGGGCGTCTTCGCGGGTATCCGCATGTACCGCGCGGACGCCAAGCTGCCGAGCGACCTGGCGCTGGCCCTGGAGATCGGCGCGACCCGCACCGGCGCCGTGGACTCCCTCATCGACCGCATGGGCATGCGCTACGCCCCCGCCGTACTGCGCCTGATGGGCCCGAAACTGGTCGCCAGGTACCGCCGCAAGATCGACCTCGCGGGCAACCCCGGCGGCCTGACCATCGACCGCTACGCGGCGCGGCGGGCGGTGTACGGCTTTCTCGGCGCGGTCGGCTTCCTGGTCTTCCTGCTGCGTGGACAGTTCCTGGTGGCGCTGCTCCTGCTGGCCTTCGGTGCCTTCTGGACGGAGGTCGGCATCTGGTCGGCCATCCGGATCAGGAAGGACGAGATCGAACGCACCCTGCCGGACTTCCTCGACGTCCTCGCGGTCGTCGTCAGCGCGGGCCTGGGCTTCCGCCAGGCCCTCGACCGGGTCGCCTCGAAGTACGAGGGTCCCTGGGCCGACGAACTCCGCATCACGCTCCGCCAGATGGACCTCGGCATGAGCCGCCGCCAGGCCTTCGCGGAGCTGCGACGCCGCAACGACTCCGAACAGGTCGCGATGTTCGTCACCGCCCTCCAGCAGGGCGAGGAACTGGGCGCCCCGATCGTCGAGACCCTCGTCGCCCTCGCCAAGGACATGCGCCGCACCGACGCCCAAAACGCCCGCCGGAAAGCGGCCCGGGCGGTGCCGCGGGCCACGCTGATGATCACGACGTTCATGGTGCCGGCGACGATGATTCTGCTGGGGGCGGGGTTGTTGCTGGGATCGGGGACGGACTTCGGATCGTTGACGGGGGAGTAGGGGGGGCGCAACCACATCACTAGCGCAAGCAAAGGCCGAACTGTCAACTACTACAAGGAAATTCCCGGAACACCTTTCGCAAATGCAACCAGATGTGGGACAGTCGTCGTCGGATCGGTCGCGGTTCCGGCTGAGCAGGAGGGAGGCGGAGACCATGAACCCCATCGCATCAGGCCACGTCAACGTCAACCGCATCTTCGCCAAACTCCACAGCACCGGCCACGCGCAGGCCGCCACCAAGTGGCCGGGCAGCGCTCCGGGTTCACCCCCTGGGCGGAGCTGACGGCGATGACACAGCGATGGTTTTCGGCCCGGGTCCGGAATCGGGCCCAGGGACCCTCTGGTGTTTCGGGTATTTCCGCTTACTTTTCTCGCAAGACTTCTCCCAAGTCCTGCGAGCCCAGCGCCCGGCGACCGCCGAACACCAGAGGGGAACACCATGAGCAACTGGATCCACACCACCGTCGAGCACCTGCGCTCCCGTGCCGCTCGCGACGACAGGGGGCAGACGGCGGTGGAGTACCTGGGGATCATCGCGGTGGTGGTGGCGATTGTGTTGGCCATCGTGGGAACGGACATCGGTCAGACGATCTTCGACGCGATCACGGACAAGATCACCGAAGTGACCGGCGGTTGATGCGGCGGCCACGGTACGGCGGCGACGACGCAGGGCAGGCTTTCCCCATCTACATCACGGTGGTGGCGGGCCTGCTCTTCCTCGCGTTCGCGTACCTCGCGGTCGGCCAGGCCGCGGCGAACCGCAACGGCGCCCAGACCGCGGCCGACGCGGCGGCTCTGGCGGCGGCGCAGGAGGCCCGGGACCAACTCGCCGGCATGTGGCTGGAGGACGTACTCCACCCGACGAAGTGGCAGGACATCTTCGCCGGTATCGGGGTGCAGTTGGACGGCTGCTGGCGAGCGGACGAGCTGGCGGCGCAGAACGACGCCGTTGTGGACGGCTGTGATCCGGCGGAGCCGCTGGGTTACACGGTCACGGTCCAGTCCACGAAACCCGTCGGCGACTCGATCGTCCCCGGCACGGAGGACATCAAGTCGCGGGCATCCGCGACCGCCGTGATCGAGCCCCGCTGTACGTTCGACCTTCCTGGCGGTGGCGGTGGCGGTGGCGAGGGCGACGGCGGAGATGGCGGGGTCGGCCCCGGAGAAGAGGCCGACCCGGGCGATGGAAACGACACACTCCCGCTTCCGCGCCTCACCTGCGAGGACAGCGGCAACTGGGATCCGGACCCGAACGATCCGGCCACCCTGCCGGCTCCCGAGGACCTCTTCGACGTCCATCTGGCCGACTCACCGGCGAACGACGAGTGACTACTGACGAGTGACTAAGGAAGCAGAGGCATGAGTATTCGGTTCACGACGAAGGCCCACAGGGGGATGGTCGCGCTGACCGTTGCGGCTGGACTGGCCCTCGGCGTGGCCGGATGCGGCAGCGGCGGGGACGACAACGACAAGCCGGAGACGTCGGCGTCCGCCAGCACGGAACGGGGGTCCGACCCGAGCGCCCAGGAGGGGCAGTCGGACGAGCCCCTGGCGGAGCTGAAGGGCTCGGACGGACTATTCCTCCAGATCACCTCCGCCCAGCGTGACTCCGGTGGCTTCGTCACCGTGAACGGCAGCCTCAAGAACGACGGGGACAAGAGCGTGTCTGTCCCGTCCGCGTTGAGCGGCAACGAAACCGAGATCACCAGAAACGGCCGGTCCTTCGGAGGCGCAACACTTGTCGACTCGAAGAGCAAGAAGCGGTATTACGTCCTACGGGACACGGACGGCCGCCCGCTCACGACCACGGGCTTCTCGACCCTGAAGTCCGGGGAAACCCTGGCCGTGTTCATGCAGTTCCCGTCCCCGCCCACGGAGACGACCGAGGTCACCTTCCAGCTCCCGACCTTCGCCGCCGCCACCATCCAGATCTCCGGGTGAGGCAACCATGACCCGCACCCCCCGCCTCACCCAGACCCTCACCGCGGCCACACTCATGGTCGCCGCGAACCTCCTCGTGGCCACGACGGCCGAAGCGGCGGACGATCCCAGCGTGCCCCCGGGAACGGAAGCCACAGCCTCCGCCCCCGTCGAGGTCGACGCCAACGACCCCGACCTGAAGCTCCCCGAAGGCGCCACCCTCGCCCAGGCCAAGGTCCTGGACATCAAACAGGTCGTCGAGGACCAGGCCGGTGAGGAACGCCGCGAAGACACCAACGCGGACGTGAAGTTCGCCCTCCAGGCCGAGGTCCTGTTCCCCAAGGACAGCGCCAAACTCACCGGCGAGGCAAAGGCCCGTATCGGGGAGATCGCCGAGGAGATCAAGACCCAGAACGCCACCCGCATCCGAGTCTTCGGCTTCACCGACAACCTCGGCTCCTCCGCCCACGGCGACGTCCTGTCCAGGAAGCGCGCGAACGCCGTACAGGGGATCCTGGAAGCGGAACTGACCGACTCGACGGTGACGTACGAGGTGCGGGGGTACGGCGAGCAGTACCCGATCTCCTCGAACGCGACCGAGGCGGGCCGCAAGAAGAACCGCCGGGTGGAGGTGTCGTTCCCGCGCTCGGAGGGCTGACGGGGACCGGTCCCGACGCCCCGTGGCTAACCTGCGCCCGTGATCGCAGATGACGACGCCCCGTACCGCCGTGAGTACCGCTACTCGGGCGGCAGTTGGCTGTGGCTCGGCCTGGCCGCCCCCCTTGTCGCAGGCATCGGCCTGATCGCGCGGCTGGCTCTGGACGACGAGGTACCGGTCGCCGTCCCCGCCGCCGTGGGCGCCGCGCTCGCCGCCCTGTTCCTCCTTGTCCTGCGCCTGGTCAAGGTGACGGCGACGATCAGCGACGAGACCCATCTGACGGCCCGGGGAGCGTTCCGCAGCCACGCCACGGCCTGGCCCGACGTACAGGGCATCGAGATCGAGGTGAACCCCGGCGCGGGCGCCCAAGGAGCGCCGGCCCACGTCGTCGTCCTGTACGACGCCTCGGGCCACCGACGCATCCTCCCTCACCTCAACGACCGCAACACCCCCGACCTCGCCCGTGAGGTGGCGGCCCTGCGCGAGATGTGGCTGCTGCACAGGGGCGAGAGCTGGGCGCCCGTCCCCGAGGCGGCCGACAAGATCACACGCGCCCGCCGGCATCCGACCCCGTTGGTGCACATCGCGGTCAAGGTGATGTTCGGTGGTCTCCTGCTGGGGATCGTGCTCTTCCTCATCGCGCTGGCTTCGGGTGTGTATGAAGGCCCCGACTCGAACGCTCTCGCGGATACGGTGTTCCATCCGCTGGCGCTGTGCATGGTGCTGCCGCTCGGAGCGTATGTCGGGACGTTCGTGGTGGGGGCGATAGTTCGGCGGCGCTGAAGCACGACGCGGGACGTGCTGCGGCACCGCGTAGCGGTCCGGATCTGCGCGCCTCGGCTGGCCTCACTTCCGTACGGAGTCGGACAGCTCGAACCACACCACCTTCCAGCCAGGCGCACGGGAGTGACTGATCGCCGGGACCACCGGATAGCGGCCCCACGCGTCCGCCGGCGACTCCACCAGGTACAGGCCGGGACCGAAGTCCTGGTCCGTGGGTGCAGGGCAGGGGGTCGGGGAGTTCGGGATGGTTGTCCATGACCCCGACGCGTACGGCGGTGCCGCGTGACCGCAGTCTGACGGTCACCGGTCCGTCCGAGTGCTTGACGGAGTTGGAGAACAGTTCCGAGGCGAACAGTTTCAGCGGTGTCGGTGAGTTCGGGCGTGTGGACGTATCCGAGGAGTGCGGTGCGGATGGTGTGGCGGGCGATCGAGAGGGCTCGGAGGTCGTTGGGGAGTTTGAGGTGGCACTCCCATGGTTGGGGGTCGGGCATGCGTGGGCTCCGTTCCGCGTGTGTGGGGATGGGGGTGCTGAAGGATGCTGAACGGCAGCGGTGGCCTGTCTCCCTGGCGCGAACCCACCCCTCCCCGCACCACCGGCACCGGAGGGCCAGTGGGAGGTGCGCTTCGCGGATGCTGCCGCGGGTCTGCTCATCTGCTCTATGGGGATGGGGGGACCCCTCCCGACCCCCTCCCTCTACTCTCCGCCCATGACCGCCCCACGCAGATGGCCCCTCGCGATGGCCGCCGCACTGTTGGCAGCAGGCTGTTCGAACTCCCCGGATACCCCGGATACCCCGGACGCCGCCCGACCCGCATCGCCCCACGCGTCGGCTCCGCCCTCGTCCGGCACACCGACCACCCTGGCGACCCCCACGGCGACTTCCGCGTTCTGCCTCGATCTGAACACCTTCCAGGTCGGCGTCGTCACCTTCCGCTCCGATGTAGGTGCGGCGATCGACGGAAAGGCACTGGACTTCGAGGATCTGCGAACGAGGGCTGTGCTGATCGCTCACATGGGCAAGGAGATGAAGGCGAGCGCGCCGCAGGACATCGCCGAAGAGTTCCGTGTGGTGCTCAAGGCGATCGAGACCTCGGCGAGCAGATTGAAGGAGGGGACGAAGGTACGCGATGTCGTGGATCCCCTGTTCGGCGAGCAGAACCTGCCTGCCTTCGACGCGGTGAACGACTACGACTGCGACCCTTCGGAGGGGTGAGCGTTCGGCACCTGATCCTGCCGAGTCGACCCAGGTCACCCAGCCCGCATCCAGGTCTGGAACGCGAAGACAGTCGGCACCGGGCAGGCCAGGGCACCCAGGAGGAGCAGGCGGGTCGCCGGCGTCAGGCGACGAATGCCGGGTGCGAAAGCGAGGGCGATCAGTGCGACGGCAGCGCCCGTCACGGTCAGGACGAACGGCCACAGGAACTCTCCGACCGGTTCCCCCGCGGCGGCGGCCCATACGGCCCCGATGCCCACGAGAAACGTCAGCCAGGCCAGCGATCCGAGGGTGAGCGCCCACAGTCCGCCCGCCGCCACGGCGATGACGGTTCCCGCCCGGGCGGGGTTGTGCGTCGGCCGGTAGGGGCCGTACAGGGCGTCGTATGCCCTGGGGCTCAGGTGCACCGTCGGGTCCTTCCACGTGAGGTGTGCACGATCTTCGCCGCCGGGGCACCGTCCCGGCATGGGGGCCGATACTCACCTCAAGCCGGGACCGTACTCAGGAATCCCACGCTGGGAACGGTTCGGTGCGGTGGGCAAGTGGCGCGGAGTGCCTCGCCCCGTCACCCTTTGTGACGACGATCAACGGTTCCCGCGGCCCCGGAACACCGCGGGCGCCGGAAGATTGTCGTACGAACCCTTCATGCAGCGGATCAAGGAGCTCGGCGCGCAGGGCGTCGTGCTGTCCGGCGACCCGAACGAGGGCGGCATCCTCGGCAATGTCCGTCCGCGTGTCATGCCGGCCGGTCGGGGGGGACTTCGTCTCCCGGAGACGGGGAAGCCTCCTGGTGCAGACAGCACTCACGGAAACGGACGACAACCCCTAGGCCTCCACACTCACCCGCACCCCAGCCACCAGCCCCCACCCCGCCATCACCCCGGCCTCCCCCTCCAGCACATGCCGTGACCGCGGCCGGGGCAGGCCCAGGCGGCCCGGTTTCATGGTGTGTACGGCGATGACGTTCAGCTTGCGGTCGAGGTAGGCGACGTCGATGGGGATGCGCATACGGAAGGTGTGGACGCCGCCGGCCGGCGTGAGCAGCATCGCGCCGGTCACGGAGTCACGCCCCAGGAGCCCTTTCGTGCGGGCCCGGTACGACGAGGCGATCTCCAGGGGGACGGAGACGTCACCCCGGTCCCCGTGCACGACCAGCGTCCCCCGACCGTCACGCCACCGTCGTCGCATCCGACGCCACCTCCTGGGCCCCGTCAAAACTGTGTTGTCCGCAGAGTGCCGTCCGGGTAGGAAGGACTCCATGACCGGACTCGGCGCAGTATTCCGTCCCCAGCTGGCTCCCGAACGACTCCGATCCGTCGCCCGACTCGCCGACAGCGCGGGCCTCGAGGAGCTCTGGCTCTGGGAGGACTGTTTCCGCGAGGGCGGGATCTCCACCGCGGCGGCCGCCCTCGCCTGGACCGAGCGGGTCAAGGTCGGCGTCGGGCTGCTGCCCGTGCCGCTGCGGAACGTCGCCATCACCGCCATGGAGGCGGCGAGCCTGCACCGGATGTTCCCGGGCCGCCCCATCCTCGCCGTCGGACACGGCGTGCAGGACTGGATGGGGCAGGTCGGGGCCCGGGTCGAGTCACCGGTGACCCTGTTGCGGGAGCACCTCGACGTGCTGCGGGCCCTGCTGCGCGGGGAGCGGGTGACCGTCGAGGGACGGTACGTGAAGCTCGACGACGTCGCCCTGGACTGGCCGCCCGCAGAGCCGGTGCCCGTCCTCGCCGGCGCCACCGGGCCCCGCTCGCTGCGCCTGGCCGGCGAGGCTGCCGACGGGACGCTGCTCACCGCCTCGACCTCGCCCGAGGGGGTCCGGCGGGCACGGCAACTCATCGTCGAGGGAGTGGAATCGGCCGGACGCACGCCGGACGCGGACACGTCCCACCAGGTCGTCGTCTACCTCCTCACCGCCACCGGACCCGACGGACCCGCCCGCCTCAAGGCCGAACTCGAAGCCGAGGGACTCGGATCCGTGCCCGACCTCGGAGTCGCCGGGGACGCCGGCACCGTCGCCAAGGCCGTGCAGCGGCTCGCGGACGCCGGTGCGGACACCGTGGTCCTCCAGCCGACGGGGGACGAGCCCGATCCGGAGGCGTTCGTGCGGTTCGCGGCGGAGGAAGTGCGGCCGCTGGTGCCGTAGCCCGCGAAGAGTGGCGAGCAGCGGCGAGTGTTGTCAGTGCCTCCTGACACACTCGGGGACATGAGTGACGACAAGGTGAGCGACGGCGCCGCGGACGTACGGGGGACCCAGCACCCCCGTACCTTCGAGGCCCTCGTCGCCGAGGGTGCCGCCGTCCCCACCGAGGGCTGGGACTTCTCGTGGTTCGAGGGGCGGGCCAGCGAAGCCCGGCCGTCGTGGGGATACGCCGCCTCCCTCGCCGAGCGGCTCGCCCGCGCCACCGCCGCCCTCGACATCCAGACCGGGGGAGGAGAGGTGCTCGACTTCGCCCTGCGCCGCGCCGCCCCCGAGGCACCCACCCTGACCGTCGCCACCGAGGGCTGGCCGCCGAACGTCGCCAAGGCCACCGCGCTCCTGCGCCCACACGGCGTCGCCGTCGTCGCCTCCCCCGAGGACGCCGCGCTGCCCTTCGCCGACGGCGCCTTCGACCTCGTCAGCAGCCGGCACCCGGTGACCGCGCACTGGACGGAGATCGCCCGCGTCCTGCGGCCCGGCGGCACCTACTTCGCCCAGCATGTCGGGCCCCGCAGCGTCTTCGAGCTCGTCGAGTACTTCCTCGGCCCCCTCCCCGAGGAGCAGAGCAGCGCCCGGCACCCCGACAGGGAGCGCGCCGACGCCGAGGCGGCCGGGCTGGAGATCGTCGACGTGCGGGCCGAGCGGTTGCGCGTCGAGTTCCACGACATCGCAGCGGTGGTGCACTTCCTGCGCAAGGTCGTGTGGATGGTCCCCGGCTTCACCGTCGAGGCGTACCGGCCCCGGCTCCGCGCACTGCACGAGCGGATCGAGGCCGAGGGCCCCTTCGTCGCGCACAGCACCCGCCACCTCTTCGAGGCCCGCAAGCCCGACTCCGACCCCGAAGCCTGAGCCTCCACCACCTACGCGTGCGGTCCGACCGTCACCTTCCCCACCACCAACTCCGGCCGCGCCTCCAGCACTTCCCCCACCCGCTCCACCTGCTCGCCCAACTCCCGCTCCTGCCGCGCCGTCAGCCGCCGTCCGATCAGCTCCACCGTCACCGTCGTACGACGGCCCTGGCGCCGCTGGTGCCAGACTCCGGCCACCACCCCGTCCACCAGCAGCACCGGATAGTTCCCCGCCTGGCCGCCGGCCAGCGCCCGCCGATACGCCTCCCCGGGGAACAGGGACTCCCGGGGCTGCGCGGCGATGGCGTAGGCGTCGAAGTACGGCAGCAACCGCACTCCCCGCACCCGCTCACCAGGGAACTCCGTGTCCCCCGCGGCCACCCACGCCGTCCCGCCCTCGAACGCGACCTCCTCGATCCCCTCGCCTTGCTCGCCCTCCGCCAACTCCCTGAACAGCTCGGCCGCCCAACCTCCGGGGGCCGCCAGCCACTTGGCGAAGTGCCGGGGCGTCGCGGGCCCGTACGCACGCAGATACCGACGTACGAGCTCCCGCAGTGCCGCCTTTCCCGACGCCGCCCCAGCCATCGACGCCGACCTAGCCACCGACCCCTGGGCGAACTCCGGCGGCCGCGTGTACGTCACCTTCCGCCCCCGATTCGGTCCGAAGCACAGCGAGCCCGCCTGACCGGCCCGGTGCAGCACCTGGCGCCAGCGCGGCCACAGATCCTGGAAGGCGGGCATGACGAGGTCACCGGCCCATGGACCGGTGCGTGCCACGACCTCCTCGCCCAGCTCCTCCACGGTCAGGCACACCCCGTCGAGGGCATCCCCGATCGCCGCCACGATCCGCGTCGCCTGCTCCTCCGTCACCCGGGCGTCCGGCGGAAACGGGCTCGGGCCCGTCGGAACCGCGGTCAGGGCGCCGCACCACAGGGGCAGTTCCGCGGCGGGGAGCAGATGGACGGTTCCGCGCGGGCCGAACGTCTTCACCAGGGAGCGGTCGTCCCAGAGCGCTGCCCGTACGTCCGCCCGCGTCACCCCGGCGGCCCGTACCCCGACCGACATCTCGGCCGCGGACAGCACCTGCGCGTGCGCGCCCAGCATCGCCCCGACCACCTCGGCCACCGGTGTGCCGCGCCCGGCGGGACTCGCCAGGAACTGCCGCTCCATCCGTCGTGCACTCGCCTCGCCCCAGCTGATCATCCTGCTCGCGTTCGCGGTCATAGGCCGACGGTAGGCCGTATATAGGTCAAGTGCTGTCCGCTGGAGCCGCCGTAGTGCAAACCGTGCATCCGTGCGCGAAGCGCCTCAGGCCCCTGCGCATCCAAGGAACCCGCACGTTTTCCACATTGTTATGGAGGCCGACTCGATTTCCTCTCATCTCTCGCGTAAGTTCAGACCAAGGCAATTCGCGTACGCAAAGCTGCGCGGCGGCACCGCGCGGCGGAGGGGGCTGCGCGGTGCCATGCCTCCGTGCGTGTCCCTGCTGGACGCGCGTCGCATCGAAAACGAGTGCGCCCCGCGAAGTCGTGTGCCCCGTCAAGCCGGCGTTCGCGGTCGGGGTCACCCGCGGGAGGGAAGCGCGGACAAGTCGCCGAGCAGACCCCAAGCCGCACCAAACCCTCTGCATTCGGGTGCATCCCGCCCGTTTCCCCTGGGAATCTGCGCCTGAACGGCCAAGATTCGGCCACGAAAGAGCCTCCTCGGGGCTACCGGGCCGTCGCCGATCGATTTCGGAGAGTAGTTGTGGCACGCCGATGCACGCACCATCCCTTACGAAGGGTTATGGTGGAAACCCCCCCTCGGGCCGGTCCGTCTCCCCCCCACGGACCGGCCCGTTTTTTTGCCCCTGAACAACCGGGGGCGCATTAGGACGCCGGGGACTGCCACCCCCGAAGGGCGCGGGGAACTGCGCGACCATCCCCCCACCACCCACCACCCACCACCCACCACCCACCACCCAGCACCCGCCCACGCACCGAAGCACCCCCACCCAAGGCGCCAACACCCCACCCGCACCCCCAAAGACGCGACCGCCCCAAACCCCGGTACGCTCCAAGGCGCGGGGACCGCATTCGTACGGAGGGGCGGACAATCACGTGAACCTGCGCGACAAGCTGCGCGGCCTGCTGGTCAGGCTGTACGCACGCCGGGTGGAAGGTCACCTGGACCACGCTCAGGTGCCCAAGCACATCGGCGTCATCATGGACGGCAACCGGCGCTGGGCGAAGGCCGCGGGTTCCACCACCGTGCACGGTCACCGGGCCGGCGCAGAGAAGATCGAGGAGTTCCTCGGCTGGTGCTCCGAGACGGACGTCGAGGTCGTCACCCTCTGGCTGCTGTCGACGGACAACTTCGACCGGCCGCAGGACGAGCTGGGCCCGCTCCTGGGGATCATCGAGGACGTCGTGCGCACCCTCGCCGCCGACGGCCGCTGGCGCGTGCACCACGTCGGCACTCCGGACCTGCTGCCGTCCGGGATGCAGACCAGCCTCAAAGAGGCCGAGGAAGCCACCGCGCACATCGACGGAATACTGGTCAACGTCGCCATCGGCTACGGCGGCCGCCAGGAGATCGCCGACGCCGTGCGCTCGATGATCGTGGACGCCCACGACAAGGGCACCTCGATGGAGGACCTCGCCGAGTCCGTCAGCGTCGACCTGATCGGCCGACACCTCTACACGGGCGACCAGCCCGACCCCGACCTCGTCATCCGCACCAGCGGCGAGCAGCGGTTGTCCGGTTTCATGCTGTGGCAGACGGCCCATTCCGAGTACTACTTCTGCGAGGTCTTCTGGCCGGCCTTCCGCAAGGTGGACTTCCTGCGCGCCATGCGTGACTACGCGGCCCGGCACCGGCGTTACGGCGGCTGAGAAGCACCCCACCGCGGGACGGAAGTAACAAGGAGTTCACCAGCGCGCCGTCATATGCGCTGGCATGGCATCGCACGTTCGAGGGCATAAGCCAAGCAGGTCGACACCCGAACCACGGGTGTCGTATCTCAGCGGGCGGCACCGGAGCCGTCCGCCCGGGAGGCCCTTTGCACCAGCCCGACCGTGCGGTCACGGCACGGAAGAAGCAGTGGAGGGCCGGTTTTCGGCCCGTGCATGGCGTGCAGGGCGGCCGACGACCGGTCCAGCTCCACTCCGTCGCTCCCCGACCTCATCCGAGGGGGTACGTCCTTCCGTGGTGACCAGCACAAAGCGCCACAAGCCAGACCGGCGCACCTACGTTCTCGACACCAGCGTCCTGCTGGCCGACCCGAACGCCCTGAACCGCTTCGACGAGCACGAGGTCGTGCTCCCCATCGTCGTGGTGACGGAACTGGAGGCCAAGCGGCACCATCCCGAACTCGGCTACTTCGCCCGGCAGGCACTGCGCCTGCTGGACGAGTTCAGGGTCCGGCACGGTCGCCTCGACGCCCCCATTCCGATCGGGGACCTCGGCGGCACCGTCCGTGTCGAGCTCAACCACTCGGACCCCAGCGTTCTGCCGACGGGCTACCGCCTTGGGGACAACGACTCCCGCATCCTCGCGGTCGCCCGCAATCTGCAGGCCGAGGGGTTCGACGTCACCGTCGTGTCGAAGGACCTGCCGCTCAGGATCAAGGCCTCGTCCGTCGGCCTCCTCGCCGAGGAGTACCGCGCCGAGCTCGCCATCACGGACTCCTCCGGCTGGACCGGAATGTCCGAACTGACCCTGCCGGGCGAGAAGGTGGACGTCCTCTTCGAGGAAGGTCACATCTACGTCCCCGAAGCCGCGGACATGCCCGTCCACACCGGGCTGACGATCCACTCCGAGCGCGGCAAGGCGCTCGGCCGGATCACGCCCGAGGGCAACGTCAGGCTGGTGCGCGGCGACCGGGAGGCCTTCGGTATCAAGGGCCGCAGCGCCGAGCAGCGCATCGCGCTCGACCTGCTCCTGGACCCGGACGTCGGGATCGTGTCCATGGGCGGCCGGGCCGGCACCGGCAAGTCGGCGCTCGCGCTGTGCGCCGGTCTGGAGGCGGTGCTGGAGCGCCGTCAGCACCAGAAGGTGATGGTCTTCCGGCCGCTGTACGCGGTGGGCGGGCAGGAACTCGGCTATCTGCCCGGCAGCGAGGCCGAGAAGATGAGCCCCTGGGCGCAGGCGGTCTTCGACACGCTGTCCGCGGTCACCAGCCGCGAGGTCATCGAAGAGGTCACCGCGCGAGGAATGCTGGAGGTGCTCCCTCTCACCCATATCCGCGGACGCTCGCTGCACGACGCCTTTGTGATCGTGGACGAGGCGCAGTCACTGGAAAGGAATGTCCTGCTGACTGTTCTGTCCCGAATTGGAGCCAATTCGCGGGTGGTTCTCACTCATGACGTGGCCCAGCGGGACAATCTGCGGGTCGGACGCTACGACGGTGTCGTCGCCGTCGTGGAGAAGCTGAAGGGGCATCCGCTGTTCGCCCATGTCACGCTGACGCGGTCCGAGAGGTCCCAGATCGCGGCCCTTGTGACCGAAATGCTGGAAGACGGGCAGATCTGACCCAAGTGCTGAACTTGCGGTAGCTACTCGTTGGTTGGCGCCGTCCGGAAAGGCAGTGAGCCTATCCGGGCGGCGCCTCGGCGTGTGTGGCTTTCCGTAAAACCCCTGGCACAAACAAGGTGTGAGCTTTCACACGCAACGCAGAATTGCCTTGCGGCGTCGGGTTACGGCAGAGTCTCACTCCTGTCAGGCCCCGCATACGACACACCTGTACCCCCAGCGGTACGGAACCACAGCAGCACCACAGCCAACTGCATAACGACGTCGTATGCCGCCCGAGTCTTCACGCGGCGCTCCCCTCGCGGGAGTTGCCCACCGGGTCCGTGCCTCCCGTGACCCCGCAGTTGGGAGGCCAGCGCCAGGGGCACGATTGCGTCCGCCAGGGTCACCGAAGCGGGCGATGCTGGAAGGAAACCGTGTGAGTCCGATTTCGGTCAGGGGATTCGCAGTGGCGTCGGCCACCGCGGTCACCGCTGTCGGAAGCGTCGTCGGCGTTGCCTCGGGCAGCACCGCGCAGAACAACGACGCCGAGGCGACGGCTGCCGATTCGACGCTCCTCGCGGACATACCCGCGGGCCAGCAGGCCCAGGTGCAGACCGAGTCCCTGTCGGCACAGGCGGACGTCCAGGCCATCGCCGCGGACGCGAGCGCCAAGAAGGACGCTGAGGAGGCCGCCCGCAAGGCTGCCGCCCAGAGCGCGATCGAGAAGAAGGAAGCCGCCGAGAAGGCGGCCCAGGAAGCCAAGGAGCGCGAAGAGGCCGAGGCAAAGGCCTCCAGGTCCTCCTCCGCGGACTTCCCGATCCAGAGCTCGTACACCATCGACCAGATCCAGGCGATGGCGCGCCAGATGGTGCCGAGCGACCAGTTCCAGTGCTTCAGCAACATCGTGGACCACGAGTCCGACTGGAACTACCAGGCCGTCAACCCGTCCTCCGGTGCCTACGGCCTCTTCCAGGCGCTGCCCGGCTCCAAGATGTCGTCCGTCGGCTCGGACTGGCAGACGAACCCGGCCACCCAGATCAAGTGGGGCCTGAACTACATGAACGAGCGCTACGACAGTCCTTGTGGCGCGTGGTCGTTCTGGCAGGCGAACCACTGGTACTAGGCGCTCCGCTTCGAGGGCCGCGGCAGGACGTCCTCCAGGTGCCGCGCCGTCGTGGCTTGTCGCGCCCACGCGGCGGAGCCGCAAATAGATACAGCCCCGCGCCCCTCGGGGCGTGACTCAACCCTGCGTCGCCCTTCACCGTCCTTTGGTGAGGGGCTTTCGCGTTCCCCCCGGCAGTGGCCATGTACGGTCGGACGCAACGACTCCAGGGGGGAGTGGTGGGGAGAGACGGGGGAAGAGGGCGGATCATGTCGCGAGTGCCAGGGTGGCTCGGTCGGCTCGGTGCCGGGCTGACCGAGATGAGTGACCGGTTGGACGAGCGCCGGGCCGCGGTGGAACGGGAGAGCGGCGAGCTCGAGCCGGTGCGGCCGTCCGCCCCGGAGCCCGGTTCCGACGACACCTCCCCGCCCACGGCCCACGTGCCACGACCGCCCGACTACGCGCCCGCCGTCCCGCCGCCCCGGCCCGACCCCGCACAGGCCGTGCCGTGGGGGGTACGGGTCGCGGCGGAGGCCAGCTGGCGGCTGCTGGTGCTGGCCGGCACGGTCTGGGTGCTGATGCGGGTGATCAGCGCCGTCCAACTCGTCGTGTTCGCCTTCGTCATCGCCCTGCTCCTCACCGCGCTGATGCAGCCCTCGGTGGCCTGGCTGACCCGGCGGCGCGTGCCGCACGGGCTCGCCACCGCGCTGACCGCGATCCTCGGGTTCGTCGTCATCGGGCTGATGGGCTGGTTCGTGACCTGGCAGGTCATGGAGAACATCGACAACCTCTCCGACCAGGTCCAGGACGGCATCGACGAGCTGCGCAACTGGCTGCTCAACAGCCCCTTCCACGTCACCGACAAGCAGATCAACGAGATCGCCGAGAACCTCCGGGAGGCGGTCGGCGCCAACACCGAAGAGATCACCTCGGCCGGTCTGGAAGGCGTCACGGTCGTCGTCGAGGCGCTCACCGGCATTCTGCTGGCCGCCTTCTCCACGCTCTTCCTGCTCTACGACGGCAAGCGGATCTGGCAGTGGACGCTGAAGCTGGTCCCGGCCGCCGCGCGTCCGGGCGTCGCCGGCGCCGGCCCGCGCGCGTGGGCCACCCTCACGGCGTACGTACGCGGCACGGTCCTCGTCGCCCTCATCGACGCCGTGTTCATCGGCATCGGCATCTACTTCCTG
Source organism: Streptomyces sp. NPDC028907 (assembly GCF_055564995.1). Classification (NCBI taxonomy): domain Bacteria; kingdom Bacillati; phylum Actinomycetota; class Actinomycetes; order Kitasatosporales; family Streptomycetaceae; genus Streptomyces; species Streptomyces sp. NPDC028907. Next base: position 16,964 of record NZ_JBVHVE010000006.1, on the reverse strand, counting down.
GACGTACCGATGGCCGTCCCGCTGGCCGTCTTCATCTTCCTGTTCTCCTTCATCCCGCTCGTCGGCGCGGTGGCCTCCGGCGCCCTGGCCGTCGTCGTGGCGCTGGTGACCCAGGGCGTCTTCACCGCGGTCATGACTCTGGTGGTCGTGCTCGCCGTGCAGCAGATCGAGGGCCATGTCCTCCAGCCGTTCATCCTGGGCCGCGCGGTCCGTGTCCACCCGCTGGCGGTGGTGCTGTCGGTGGCGGCCGGAGGCATGGTGGCCGGGATCGGCGGTGCCGTGGTGGCGGTGCCGTTGGTGGCGGTGGCGAACACGATCGTGGGGTATCTGCGGGCGTACTCGCAGGAGACGGCACCGCGGCTGCCAGCCCGTCCGGGGGTGCCCCCTCGGGGGGAGTTTGAGAACGAGGCCGTGCAGGCCGATGGCGGGCCTGAGGGCGCATCCCCCGGGGACGAGGACCACGACAGCGCAGAGGACCCCGCCCACAAGGTGTGAGCGGGGTCCGCGGAAGCAACGGCGCCTACTCGACGTCGGCCAGCACAGCCTCGGCTTCCAGGGTGGAGCCCACGGCCTGGACGACCGAGGCGATCTTGAACGCCTCCTGGACGACCTCGCGGTCGACGCCCGCCTTGCGCAGCACCTGCTCGTGCGAGTCGAGGCACATGCCGCAGCCGTTGATGGCGGACACGGCGAACGACCAGAGCTCGAAGTCGACCTTGTCGACACCGGGGTTGCCGATGACGTTCATACGGAGCCCCGCGCGGAGATTGCCGTACTCGTGGTCGGACAGCAGATGCCGGGTCCGGTAGAAGACGTTGTTCATCGCCATCACGGCGGCCGCGGACTTCGCCGCGTTGTACGCCTCCGGCGTGAGGTTAGCCTTCGCCTCCGGTGCCAGCTCGCGCAGCACGATCGGGGAGCGCGCGGCGATGGCGGTCGCCAGCACGGTGCCCCACAGCTGCTGGGCCGGGAGGTCGGAATTGCCGATGACCGAGCCGAGGTTGAGCTTCAGGTCCTTGGCGTAGTCCGGTATGCGGGACTTGAGGGAGTCGAGGGACATGTCACTCACTCTCCGGCAAGCAGCTTGACCGGGTCCAGGGTGTCCTCGCCCTTGGTCCAGTTGCACGGGCACAGCTCGTCCGTCTGGAGGGCGTCCAGGACCCGCAGGACCTCCTTGGGGTTACGGCCGACGGAGCCGGCGGTCACCATGGAGAACTGGATCTCGTTGTTCTGGTCGACGATGAAGACGGCGCGCTTGGCGAAGCCGTCCTCGCCCTCGATGCCGAGGTCGCGCATCAGCTCGTGCTTGGAGTCGGCCATCATCGGGAACGGCAGGTCGCGCAGGTCCTCGTGGTCCTTGCGCCAGGCGTGGTGGACGAACTCCGAGTCACCGGAGAAGCCGAGGACCTGGGCGTCGCGGTCGGCGAACTCCTCGTTCAGCTTGCCGAAGGCCGCGATCTCGGTCGGGCAGACGAAGGTGAAGTCCTTCGGCCAGGCGAAGACCACCAACCAACCCTTCTTTTCCCGGTTGAGCTTAAGCCATTCGGCGTCGATGCGCTCGAACTCCTTGCCCTTCTCCAGGGAGACGCACGCCATGAGGTCGAAGTCAGGGAACTGGTCGCCGACAGTGAGCACGTAGAGGCCCTTCAGGTGTTGCTTGGGTTGGACAGGTGTAACCCTGGCAGACGCTGCTGTCGCAGGTGAAATCGATCAATGTGGTCAAAGTGATCAGTAATGCCGATCAGTGCGGCATGCCGGGTGGACGCCTGACCGCTCACCGCGAGACACCTTCATTGAGGTGCCCCACCGTGGTCTGCCGATTGTCGGAGGGGCCTACGAATCGGCGTGTGCGCCCGTCGGCTGACCCTTCTCACGGTGCGTGGCCCACATCTGAGCGGCGGCCGTGAGTGCTGCTCTGTGAGGCATGGGACGTGTTCGTTCCCAGTCCGCCCATGCTGTGTAGACCGTGCGCGCGAACAACGTGAGGGCGGCGGCTTCGGCAGCCCGGTACGCGGGGATCTCCTGGGCGAACGCCTCGGCCTGCTCCGGCGTGTGCCCAGCGGCGATAAGCCGAGGGATTGCCAGCGCGGCGTCTGCCCATGCAGGGGCAGGGCAGGCAAGAGCCCAGTCCAGTAGCAGCAGTTCGCCAGTGTCCCCTACCAGCATGTTGTGCGGGGACATGTCGGTGTGGGCGAGTGCACGGCCTTGCAGTTTGCTCGGCACGTCCTTCGGTAGGAACTCGGCCCACCGGGTGTGAAGCGGCTTCTTAGGCAGAACCTCGGGCCATGGCCTTTGCGAGACAGCGGTGAGCGTGAGTACGAAGGCGGCGAGATCGTCAGATCCTGGGCTCAGGTCCGGGTATCGGCCCTCGACGTATTCGTATCCGTAGAGCTGCCACCCGCCAGCATTGGCACCCCACAGAACGCGGGGCGCGTGGGGTGCGTATCGCGTGACTTCGGCCTCGTGGCGGTACACCCACGCCTGTACGTCATCCTCGCGGGTGCCTTTGACGAAGACTCGGCCGGTTCGAGTGTCGATGGTGCAGGCGAGTCGGGACATGACACCGTGCGGCGCTGTCTTGGCGTCGTCGACTGGGCCAGTGTGGCGCTCGACGGCGGCTCGGGCTTCTGCTGGTAGGTCGTGCCATCCGATGCGATCCACCCGCGATCTCCTGCGTTGGTCGAGCAATGGGGCCGGCCCCCGGCCTCGCCACAGCGTGGCACAGACCGGAGGCCGGTACGGATTTCCGTCAGGGACGGAACGGGCTGTTCGAGCAGTTGGCGTGGCACTGCGAGCACTCGGCGAGTTCGAGCTCAGGCCAGAACTCCATGTCGATCTCGTACCCGGCGAGCGTGATCGAGTCGACCGTCAGGGCTCGGAGGGCCTTGCCGCCCCCGTGCTCCTCCGGGTCGAGGTAGCCGGGCTGGTGGTCCAGGAATCGGCCGAAGTGCTGCTCACAGAATTCCCGGTACGCCTTGGTGTGGAGCAGGAAGGCGTGCCAGAAGTCGTCTACGAGAGGTGACGGGCTGAGCGGCTTCTCGCTGTAGTCGCACGCGGCGAGGAAGGCGAGCATCTGTCCGACACCCCGGTCGGCCTTTTCCTCGGTCAACTGCGGGAACTTTGCGCGCATGTTGTCGACCAGGGTTTCGCGCAGTTCCGTGCTGATCAGCGTCCGCGCGTCGGTCGGGGTGCCCTTCTGTGCTGTGGTCACGTTCCGTGCCTCCTTGTGTTGGGTGGTGCTTCGGACGTGGTGGTGCGCACCGTGGCGGGCCTTCTGCTGGCGGCCTCGGCCGCGGTGGAGTCCCCGCCCGTCCGGAGGGAGAGATGCGATGTCCGGGCGGGCGGGGAGTCTGTTCCCGCGTTATGCGGTGACCTGCGAGGCGGCGCATACGGCCGCAGGCTGGCACCCGCCCCCCACCGGGGAGGGGAAACGCCCGGTGGGAGGTGGGAACTGTGGGGGGCGGCGCACGGGTACGGGGGCCGCGACGAGGGAGTACCGCGCATCGCTGTCTGTGATGGTGAGGTGGTACGAGACGCGGGCGGCGAGCTTCTGTATGGCGTCCGCGTACTTCGCTGGGTCTCGGACCCATGTACGCAGGACGTCGGCGGCGTGTGTGTCACCCGTGAGGACGAGCGGGGCGGTGTGCAGCCACGGGGCGAACGGGTCCGGGTCGAGGCGCCGGGCAAGCCGTTCGGCCTGTGCTTGGAGCCATCGCGCGGCGAGGCGTGGTGAGCGGGCGTTGTGAGCGGCAAGGACAACCGTGCGGTTGCCGTCAAGAGGCGCTGCGAGAGTCTCGCACCGGTAGCCGACAGGGCGGGGCGCGGTCGGGGAATACGAGACTGCGCGTAACGGCCGGGGCTTGCGGCCGGAGGCGTGGCGTCCGCTCACAGCAGGCCCCCGAGTTCCTTGTCGCGCAGCGCGAGGATGCGCCCAACTTGGTAGTGATACAGCTCAAGTTGGGACGGATCGAGGATAAGCAGGGACTCGGCGGTGCCGCCGTCGTCGTAGTGCACGGTGATCGGCAGTCCGCCGTGCTGGGCGCGGGCGTCGTACGTCACGTCGCGTTTCAGGGGCGTCACGTGCGTGACTTCGGGCTGCACGGGTCCCAACGTTGTGCCGTCGTTGGGTGCCGACCACTTGTCGCCACCTCCGGGCGGGCACAGGTGGTACGTGTTCCTCCCCTCGCCGGGTAACGCGATGACGACACCGATTTCCCCCTGCCTCGACGTGTCCCGAGCTAGGTCACCGAGTCGGGGGTGGAAGGGCGCGGCGGTGCCTAACGCGCCGCCTTGGGAAGGCTGGTGGGGGGTTCCTCGTCGACTCATGCCCCTGAAGCTAAAAGCGCGTCAGTGGGCCAATATGAATCAGAGGAATACGACCCTCATCCGTCGAGGTGGAAGCGGTTCGACATGCGGCGCAGCTTCTCGCGGGTGGCCGTGCGCTCGTTGTAGACGATGCTGCGCAGCGTCGAGCGGGCGATGGGATGGTTACGAACCAGCTGCGGGGCAATGCGTTCGGCCGTCTCAAGTTCGGACAGCGCTTTGTCGCGGTTTCCGTCCCACAGCCAGGCGCGGGCGAGGTCCATGTGATGGTGACCCTGACGGGAGTTGGGCAGCGCGGCGACCAGGTCGGGGCTGGTGCGACGGTTGATGGAGAGGGCGCGCGTTTGATCGCCGGTCTCCAGCGCGACGCTGATCGCGTGAATCTGGACGTTGCCCGGTGAGAACGTCACCGAGTGCCGGTCGTAGATGGGCGGCCCCTGGTGCTCGTTCAGACGGTTGCCAGCGGCACGAGCGTAAGCGATTCGATCCTCGGCTTCCGATGGCCGGCCCGCTCGGGCAGCCGAGACGGCGGCGCGTAGTTGGAGTGATCCCCACATGCGTACGGCGAGTGCATCGCCGTGGTCGTAATCGTCCTGGATGGAGCCCAGGGCCTTGTCGGACAGGTACAGGGAATCGTCCCAATCCGCAGTCGTCCACATGTCCCACACGCGCATCCAGTCGGCAAGCGCAGGCATGATGGGATCGCCGGACAGACGGGCGGACCATGCTGCGCGCTCGGCTGCCATAGTGATCAGTTCAGCGTGTCCGAGGGCATGCGCGGCTGTGTGGGCGAACTTGCAGGCGACGGCGTATACGGCGTACGCCTCTTCGCGCTCATGCCCGTTGGCGACTTCGGCGAGGGCGCGGGCCTCGCGCAGTAGATCGGGCAGCACGCGCAGGATCGCCACGTTCGCCGCCGCGTCCCGTAGACGGTGCAGCCTCGTCATATCGCGCCACAGCTCGCCGGACGGCCGGGGGGTGCCGTCGAAAGTGGGCGTGAGGTCGTAGCGGCGCAGTTCCCGCAGGATGGACCCAGCGGCGACCTGCCACTGATTGTCGGCGGGGCTGCTCGTGTACGGGCGTCCGATCAGGTCGTTGGGGTGCACGTGCAGCTCGGCCGCAATGGCGTTGAGCAGGCCCACGCGGTCTATCTCGATCTGTCCGCGTTCCATCTTGGACACCCACCCCTGAGACTTCCCCAGGGCGACGGCGAGGTCTGCTTGTGGCATGCCAAGGCGCAGGCGCGCGCGGCGAATACGGCGACCGATCTCCTCGGCTTCTTCCAGCATGCGCGGGGCTCCATCCGTTTGGGCTCTCCTCAGACGGTACCCATGACCAGTGCCGGGTGTCGTGCACGAGCGTGGACCGGAAGCCTCTCCACACAGCGGCGGGGGCGGTTGTCGGACGGCCCAGACTCGGCTCCTCGATCGGCATGAAAGACGGCTCATGCGGATAAGTGGTTGACCTTTCCGAGGTCGGCATTCGATGCTGGTCACTCATCCGGATGAGTGGCTGGGTCCCGTGACGTGCGGAACCAGACCGCTCGCGCTGTTTTGAGCGAAGGGAAGTTGATCGTGGGGCGTAAGACTCTGCGGACGCTGGTCGTGTCGGGCGCGCTGGTCGCGGGCGTCGGCCTGGTGGGTGCTTCGGCGGCCTCCGCCGTGACGCCGTCGGAACCGTCGGTATCGACTCGCGGTGACATCGGCGTGAACTATGCGACGGTGCGTACGGCGACCGTGGATGGGCTCCGGGTTCGCCTGGGGCCCGGTACGGGCCCCTCGGGGATCCTCGGCCAGATATACGCAGGTGAGCCCGTGCAGGTCATCACCTCTGCCCGGGACGGTGGAGGGCAGTGGTGGGATCTGGTGATGTTGCAGACCGATTCGGCCGGCGGTCTGCCCGCTGGTTATGTCGGCTGGGTCACGGAAGAGTACCTGTACTGACTAGCTGCTCGGGAAAGGTGATTTAGGTAAAGGGCTCCCTTCGCGGTTTTACCCCGGAGGGAGCCGTTTGCTGTGCCGGTTGGCGTGTGGAGTAGTCGTGTGTGCGTGCTGCTCAGTCCGTGTCGCTGGGTGCTGAGGAATCCTCTCGATCCAGGAAGGCTGTGTAGAGTCGGCATCCGCGATCCGTGGAGAAGTCGATTTCTGGCAGGGTCGCTGGGTGCGCAATGGAGCCCAACAGGTTCATATACATCTGGGCCACTCGTTCTTCGATGTTCCCGAAATGGCCGTCGACTGCCTCACTGACGAGTACGATCCCGGACCAGGCTCCCGCAATCTGATAGGCCTGGTCCGAAGGTGACACCCCCGCTCGGACTTCACCCCGCTGTTGGGCCTCGGTCAGCTGGGTGGTGTTGATTTCCACCCACTTGGGCCACGGGGTCCCGTAGGTGTCCCGCGCGCCCTTGTGGAGCGACAGGCGCAGGGCTGCCCGCAGGCTCGCTTCCTGGGTGATCCTGTACGCCAGGATCGCGCCGGTGTCGACCACTTCTTGGAGCTTAAGTTCCTGTTGCTCTACACCTTCCATGGTCAGCGTCGAATCCAGAATTGCTGCCGCCAAATCGCGTCTGCCTCCCGGGAAATGGAAGTAGAATCCTCCTTTCGTAGTGCCTGCGACTTCGATGATCTCGTTGACGGCCGCCCCTTCGTATCCCTTCTCTTCGAATACCATGCCTGCGGCGGACATGATTCCCTGCCTGGTCGATTTGGCGCGCTTGGACTGTCGTCGACGCGGCCTCTGAAGATCAGCCATTCAATCTCGCCTAAGGATTCACATTTTCGGGCCTGCATGTGACCGCTCCCGATTTCGACAACGGCTTTGAGGAGTCCGGGTGCCCCCTCGAAAACGGGTTGGGGACGCGGCAGGGGGAGCTGGAGGGCGGGCGGTGGCTAGGCAGAGGGTAGGCCGAGATGCGCGAAGGTGTCCCGGCTGAACGCTGAGCCCCTTCTGACGTGAAGTTCGGACACGACCGCCGCAGGGCGCGAAGGGGCCAGATTGACCGTCTGCTGTTCAACTGCGTTCACCAGTACCGGAATTGCTTCGAACTTCCTTTGCTTGACTCCGCGACCTGCTGAGTACTGGCTGTGATGTCTGACGGTTCCTCAGGTAAGGGTCGCTTGACGGCATTGACGATAGAGCCCCAAACTAGGCGCGTCTAAACAGACTGTACGGTCTCTTTCGATGGAAGGAGGAGCCGTGCGGGCAGGATGCTCCACATCTGTGAAGCGGCATGCCTCGGCGGTCGTTCGTGCAGCGTCACCTCGCACTGGCCTGCGGGTTGGGTTGTGCGGACGGCGTGAGCGTCTGATGGTGCAGTGCTCACACTGGGTCCCTCCTGGATCTGAGGGGTGTCGTAACACAGACTGTGTGGTCTCTTTGGGCTGGTGGGCGAGCCTTCTGCACGGAGAGTAGCCGTACGGAAACCGGACTGGGATGATTCGCGGCCCGGTCTTCTCGGGATAGACGTTTTCGACCTGGCTAGGACTGGCGGCCGTCGTGACTATGCGGCCGTGGCTGGAGAGTTACGCGGTGGAAAAGGACACGTCGCCGGACAGTGGGGGGTACGGCGATATCGAGGATGCCTCGTTCATTCCGGGCGTTGACCTCGTGTCGCCGTGGCGGGAGGCGAACGAGGTTGCCGAAGAGCTGAACGCGGCCCTCAAGGCGCTGGGTGTGGACGTGCGGTTACTGCGGGCGGTGGCGCATGTGGGGCCGCGTGGTGAGCCCGTGGTGTGGCTTCGCCCGGAGAGTGGGCGGCTGGTTGCTCGGCGGCTGCGTGGGGCTGCGGCCGTACCGGGGGCGCGGGTGGTCGAATTCCGGAGGGCGGCGGATGAGAGGGAAGGGGAGTTAGGGCATGGGGCGGCATGACGTTTGGCGGACGGCGGCGGGCTCGCATGTGTGGATCGAAACGGACCGGCGCGGAGAGTTCATCCGATGTGAAGGGTGTCCTCGTCCGATCCTGATCACGGGGTTCGGTCCGGCAAGGTTCGCGGCTCAGAAGCACGCTGACGCCTGCCAGAAGTAGGGGCTAGCCGCACCCTGGGGCGAGCCTTCGCTGGCGCATGGAGGCAGGTTGAGCCGGTACTCCTCGACGGGGGAAGCTGCTGATCACGTGCGTGGTGACCTCGCGCGCGCACGGACATGGACCACGACGAGACCCGCATTCGCGCGTGAGGTTGCCACGCTGGGCGGGGTCCAGGGGCGCGCTATAGCGTCCCTGGTACCACCGGCCGGAAGTAAGTTGACGACTTGAGGGGGAGCCGCGCGCCAGCCTGACTCGGTCCTCGCCTCTGCAAAGCAGAGCCCTCGACCGCCTGTGTGGTGGCCGAGGGCTCCGTGCCGGGTGCGAGTTACGGCCCGGCGCTGGGCGGTGCCGGGGGAGTCGCCGTGCTAGGGGTGTTGTCGGGGGGCGCCGACTGGTGGAAGCGCCCGGTGGTTGGGGAAGGCGTGACGTGCTGCTCTTCCACCGTGTCGTGGGTTCCCGACCACATGACGGCCAGGAGACCGACGGCGCACACACTTCCGGCGGCCAGTACGATCGGCGGGCGTTTCCGTGATCTGGCCAAGCGCAACCAGAGCCAGCCGGCGCACGCCCCGGCGAAGATGATGATCAATGGGGTGAGCCCACCGCGCTTGTACGTGCTCAGCAGCGCGGTACGACTCGCGATCACCGGCAAGAGCGCCGCATAGAGCACGCCCAGCACCACGACGACGGCAAGCGCCCCTTCCAGGAGGCGCAGCGCGGGGCGACTGGCGTTCATGCTGTCTCCTACCCTCCCAAGCCGGCCGTACAGAACCGGCAACCGACTCCCATCTGTGCCGACCAGTGCAGGCTACGGCCTGGGCCGTGTCAACTGCATGACTACCGTCTCGGTCACGTTGCCGTCAGCGTCCTTGGTGAACGTCCGCTCTCCCACGGGGTTCTGCGCCGCGGCTGCGAGCTCAGCCGCCGTCGGCTCGGGAGGATTCGGCGGCATGGTGAACAGTGTGCCGTCGCTGTTCCTCACCGGCTCGCCGTTCTCGTCGGCCACCGGCACGGACGCGGGGTCGTCGCTCGCGTCCGTGTTCTTCAGCCAGTCCGGGACCACCGGTTCGTCCTCGGCGGCAGCCGCCGTGGACTCTTCACTGAGGTCCGGGAGCCAGTGGTAGCCGGACCAGACGGTGGCGTTCCGCCCCACCCACTCACCGTTGTCCACCATGCTCGCGCTGTTCCGGATCCCGTAGTAGCCCGCACCACACATCGTCCCATCGCCAGGGTCGGTCTTATCCGGCTCGGGGGGCCTCCAAATGAACTCCAACGCGGAGGCCGGCTCGGTGTTGAAGTAATACTGCCCCGGATAGAGGCTGTCGCAGACGAGCCAGCTACCGTCACCGTTGACGTCCACGTACCACTTGTAGATGTACATCGCTTCAGCGAGCTCTCCGGTGTTGCGCTCCCAGTGAAGTATGCAGTCGAGCGGGTTGGGGTCGATATCAGCCCACGAGTACGCTGTGCCCTTGAAGTAGCCGTCGCCGTCTCCGTGCGACGTCTCCGCTCGGTTGATCAAGCACCGGGACGAGTCCGCGTTAGACCACACCTGCTCCAGGTAGTACACGTAGTGGGCGCTCGCCGACGTGGCCGTCGCCACAGTGATACCGAAGGCTGCCGGGAGGGCCAGCATGGCAATGCGTAACGATCTCTTGCGGCGGCCGGTAAACATTCGTCTCACAAAGGCTCCTTGGCCGTTCCGTTGAGGTGCTGTGACCGCAGAGACGCTATGTGAGCTAGGGGTTCTGGGCTAGCGCAATGGCGTACCGGAAGGGCTCATTACAGGCGTCCACCAACCGAGATGTCACATCTTCAAACACCACATCCTGCAACTTCTCTCACGCCACCTCTCCGACATCCCCACGCATGAGAAACGAAGTTGGCCTGAACCTGACAGTCAAGGGGAGGCGGCCACCCTCGTCACCTTTGCTGTATCGGTGGAGCCAGAACAAGGCTGTACATCGACGGTCCCCGAGGCGTTGGCGCGGCGGGGCTCGAACACTTGCGTACAGGCAGGTTTACGGCCGGACGTTGGGGCGGTATCCCTCGACGCGGAGAGCGGCTGGTCACGTGCGTAGTGGCCTCACGCGCGCACGGGTCTGAGCCACGGCGAAACCTGCATTCGCGTGTGACGTTGCCACGCTGGGCGGGATCCAGGCGCTATAGCGTCGTCCCTGGTACCACCGGCCGGAACTGGGTTCGTCGCGACGCCGTGTGCCAAGGTGGGCGGCGTTGGCGTTCTTCGTTCACCACCTTGAGGCCGTGCGGGGTTGGCGCCAGTACTGTGCGACTGCGGGCTTCGCCCTCGTGCGGCTCGCCTCCCCGGTGGCCGAGAGGGCAGACGACGAAGCCCCCGCGACGATTCGGCGGGGGCTTGTCTGCTTGGTCGGGGGCTGCTGGTGGTGTCGGGCGGCTGGTCGTCCGGACGGGACCGGCCGAAGGCCGCATGCCCGGCCGAGGCGGCCAGGGCCGCCCGGCGCGCCGAAGGCGCGCCCTTGAGCAAGTAAAGAGAAGTTACGCCGATCGGGATGGGCGGCGGGTGGCCCGTTTGGCGGCGGCCTTGGTCGGCGTAACGGGGAATGTGAGTTGACAGGTCGCGGCGGGTGCCTTGAGTTCCTCGCACAGCAGCGGGCGGTCCTTGTCGGCGTCGGCGGTCACGCGATAGGTGATCAGAAGGGGGCTGGCGTCGCTGAGTCCGAGGCCCGTGCGCTCGTCCGGGTAAGGGGTGCGTGCGGTGACGTGCTCAGTGAACGACAGGCTGAGCCCCGCCTCGGCAAGCTGCCGGTACAGCTCGGCTACCTCGGCGTCGGGCTGCTCGGCGAGGGTGGGTACCTCGGCGGCGGTGGCCAGCGGGATCAGGACGCGGTGGGCCATGCGGGCGCCGGTTGCGGGGTCGTACAGCGTGCGGTCGACGCTGATCGCGTCCTGGTCGCGTTGGTCCAGCAGGTCTGCCGGCGGACCGTCCAGCGCGCACCTGCTGACGGCGGGCGCCTCGGTCGTCTTCGTCTCCGGCAGGCTCCAACCGCCCTTCGTCGTGCGGTGGATGGAGCGTTCAATGCGGGTGGCGGGAAGGGCCCCGCCCACGGCTAGGACGATGCTGCCTTTGCCCTGCTGCGACTCGACCAGTCCCATGCGGCGCAGCTCGGCGACGGCGGTGCGCGCGGTGTGCTTGCCGACGCCGTACATCTCGACCATCTGGCTCTCGGACGGCAGGAGGTCTCCGGGCTGGTAGCGGCCCTTGCGGATGTCGTCGGCCATGCGCTGAGCAACCTGCATGTACATGGAGGGGGCGCGTTCGATGTGCTCTCGTTCTGCCATGGCTGCTGTCCTTCTGAGTCGTCGTGCCGCGTTGCTTGTCAGTGGTGCGTGGTATAGGCGGGCGCAGTGCACTCATGAGGATAAGTGGTTGGCTACCTGGGGCATAGATCGGAACCACCCATCCGGATAAGTTGTTGACCTGAATCCGCTGCCGTGGTCATGATGGTCGCCCAACTCATCCGGATGAGTGTCTGGGTGGGTGTTGGTCTGAGATGAGGTGAACCCCGTTGGAAAACAAGCCGATCGACGTGTCCCGGCTGGGCACGATCCGGTGTGAGATCGCGCCGGAGCCGCGTACGACGCAGGAAGGTGATCAGCGCAGGGACCGTGAGGGCAACCCGTTGTGGGTCACGGGTCTGGCCGTGCGACAGCCGGAAGGGCGCCGGGTCGACACGATCGACGTGACGACCGTCGGGCAGCCGCAGGGCCTTACGGAGGGCGCTGAGGTCAGGGTCACGAACCTGTGGGGGCGTGACTGGTCGCTGGAGGGCCGGAGCGGTACGACCTACCGGGCCGATGCGATCACGCCCGCTCCGGGGCCTGGTGGCGGCTCCGCTGCGGCGGCTGCGGCTGGTCCGCGCGGGAAGTCGTCGGGTGGTGATTCCTGATGGCTCGCTACTTCTGGAACATCAGCGGCCCCGAGGGTGACGGTCTGGCCTGCGTGGTATGCGGCACGAGCTTCCTCGACGCGCGGGTCACGTCCGTTGCGGTGGGCCGCAACCCTGCGGACGAGTCAGAGGTGTTCGCCTGCAAGGAACCGTGCGTGGTCTCGCTCGCCGAGGATGCCGAACGGATGGCCCGGGAAATGCGGGCGGCGGCTGGTCTGGATGACGCGGACGTGCCCGAGGCGGATGACGATCCGGTGTTCTGCGTTGACGGTCACTTCGGCTCGCTCCTGCGGGACTTGCGGGCGCTTTCCGGTACCGAGGCGCTGCTGAGTACGAGCGACGACAACACCACGCTTCGCTTCCTGCTCTCCCTGACGGCGCGTCATGCACAGGCGGCCATGATGCGCGCGCGGCTCGTGCTGGCGCGCACCAAAGCGGAGGACGGCAAGGGCGGGGACGCATGATGCCTACATCGCTGGTGGTCTGGATCCTGACCGCGCTGATCCTCATGGGCGTGCTCACCCAGAAGTGGTGGGAGCCGCGTCTGGAAGCGCGGGGCGTGCCGGTGCGGCGGTGGCCGTGGCGCTGGTGGCTGGTCGGCTACCCGGGAACCGCACTGCGGATCGTTGCGACCTGGCGGCGGCTGGCCTACCTCAACCATCTCTCGGTGAGCACCGCGCCGGACCGTCGCGTGATCGGCCGTGACCTCGTGGTGCAGGGCCAGGCCCTCAAGCCGAAACCTCCCCGACTGACCTGGCCGATGCCCACGGCAACCGGGCTGACGCTGCGGGTGCTGCTGCATCCCGGGCAGACTCCGGCACCGTTCTACGCGGCGGCCCGTGCCATGGAACACACCTGGCGTGTGCACAGCGTGCGGGTCACCTCGCCTCGTCGCGGTCAGGTGGTCATCGAGGTCACGGCCCGGGATCCGCTCACCGAGGATGCCCCGGCCGCCCGTGCGTCGGCCCATGTGCTCCTGGCCGCTGACGTGGGCGTTTTCGAGGATGGCGGCCCGTGGCTGATCGACCTGCGGCGCACTCCTCACTGGCTCGTCACGGGGGCCACGCAGTCGGGCAAGTCGTCCCTCCTAGTGGCCCTGGTGCTCGCCCTGGCGCCTCAGCGGGTCGCCCTGGTCGGCATCGACTGCAAAGGCGGCATGGAGCTTGGGCTGTTCGGCGGACGCCTCTCCGCCCTGGCGGTCGACCGGACACAGGCGCTCGGCGTGCTCTCCGGCGTGGTCGACGAGATCCAGGCACGCATGAAGTGGTGCCGCTCCTGGGACAAACGATCGGTCTGGGAACTGCCCGAGGAACAACGGCCCGTGCCCCTGGTCGTGATCGTCGACGAACTGGCAGAGCTGTACCTGACCGACGGCTCCCGCGAATCGAAGGATGAGGCGGAGCAGTGCGGAACCCTGCTGCTGCGCATCGCCCAGCTCGGCGCGGCGCTCGGCGTCCACCTGGTCATCGCCGGACAGCGGGTCGGCTCCGACCTCGGCCCCCGCGTGACCGCGCTGCGCGCCCAGCTCGGCGGACGCATCGCCCACCGCGCACACGATGCGGCGTCGGCAGAGATGACCTTGGGCGACATCAACCCGGACGCCGTGATCACCGCGCAGAACATCACTGAGGACGAACAGGGCGTGGCGGTGGTCGCCATGGGCGGCCGGTGGATGCGCGCCCGTTCCCGCCTGGTCAGCACGTCCGATGCGGTCGAGATCGGCCGGAGCGATCCGCCCGAGGATCCGTTCCTGACCCAACCAGACCCCGTCACCTTCCAGAAAGGAGGAATCGCGGCATGACACAGACCCATATCTGGGTCATCGACTCATTCCTGTTCCTGTACGTCGTCCTGACTTCACGGTCACGAGAAATCAGGGCCTACCAGGCAACGCTGATCGCACTGTTCGGATTCCTCCTCGCCGGGACGCCGTTTTCCTATCCCGTGTGGGCAATCGTCCAGGCTATCGGAAGCCTCTTTTTCGGCTGACGCCGGAAAAGGAAAACTAGAGGTGGCAAGAGGTCGCCTCGAATTCTCAGAGGAGAAAGCGAAATGAAGATGCGTCGGAACCTCGTCCGTGTTTCCGCTGCTGCCACGACCACGGCAGTGATCCTCGGCGGCGCCGTGCTCGCCGCCCCGACTGCTTCGGCTGCATCGCTGCCCAAGTCATGTACCTGGGAGTGGGCCTGGCCGCAGAAGATGGAAATCACCAGCGATGTAAACCTGCGCAGCGGCGCCGGAAAGAAATACACATCTCTCGGAATCCTGTATAAGGGTGCTCGATTCACCGAGTACTGCGACAAGAATCATGCCTGGAGTTACGGCAAGGTCACGAGTGGGCCGAACAACGGAAAATGGGGCTGGGTCAAGTCCGATTACGTTGGCTGGAACTAGCAGAGGCGGCACGTACTCTCATTCGCCTCCTTTTCGGTAGACGCCAGAAAAGGAAACTGTGAGGTGGCGAAATGCCGCCTCGGAACTTTCTCAGAGGAGAAACTAAATGAAGCTCCGACAGACCGTCGTCCGTTCTCTCGCGGCAACCGCGCTCGGCCTGAGCGTCATGGGGGCCGGTGTCGCCACCGCCCTGACCGCATCAGCTGCCTCTCTGCCCAAGGGCTGTGTTCCGGCTTACGCGGTCCCGAATAAGGCGACCAAGGCCGTAAACCTCCGTTCCGGCCCGGGAACGAAGTACACGTCACTCGGAATACTTTCCAAGGGAACCCGATACACCCCGTCCTGTATGACGAAGGACGCCAAGTGGCTTTACGGAAAGGTCGACACCGGCCCCAACAAGGGCAGGAAGGGATGGGTCTACAGGACCTATATGACGGGGGCTTGACAGTTCGTGCCGACAGACTCCCTTTCTGGCTGATCAAAGCCAAGTCGAATTCCTAGCTGAGGCAAGCCAAAACAGGAGCTGACCCAATGACCGCCGCGCCCATCCCTCGCGAAAGGGGGCCACCCGTGCATGCTATATCGGATGAGGCGCGGCGCTCAGTACTCAATGAGGCTGAGCGTCTGCGCCTTCTTTCATCTACCGAACGTGACCTTATCCGGCTCGTCCATGAGCCCGGCTTCTCGCGCTGGCTCGAACAGATCAAATCCATTGGCGGCTGCGCGCACCCGATCTACCTCGCCGGACACACCACCACCCGCGACGCGGTCACCGGTGAGGTGCTGCGGCACTACGACACGGCTGACGAACCCGGAAGCCGCATGCCGGTGCGCTGCCGCAACCGGCGAGAAACGCGCTGCGAACCCTGCTCCTATCTCCACGCGGGCGACACCTTCCACCTCGTCCGCTCCGGCCTCCTGGGCGGCAAGGGCGTCACAGACGACGTGCAGCGTCACCCCCGGCTCTTCGTCACCCTCACCGCCCCCTCGTTCGGCGCCGTGCACCGCGTGAGCGGACCTGACGGGGCCGTGTGCAGGCCTCGACGAGACGGCGGGACATGCGAACACGGGCGGCCCCTCGGCTGCGGCCACCAGCACACTGACACCGATTCCGCGGTGGGCCAGCCGCTCTGCCCGGACTGCTACGACTACACCGGACACGTCCTGTGGCACGCCTCCGCCGGCACTTTGTGGAACCGCTACTGCCACATGCTCAGGCGACATCTGGCGACCGCCGCAGGGATCACACAAACCCGTCTGCGCGAATACGTGACGGTGTCCTTCGCGAAAGTCGCCGAATACCAACAGCGGGGAGCCGTGCACTTCCATGCCGTGATCCGGCTCGACGGGCCTGACGGCCCTTCCTCGCCCCCGCCACTGTGGGCCACAACCGAACTCCTTGAGAGCGCCGTGCGGTCGGCTGCTGACCTGGTAGAGGTGCACACGCCCTACTCCCCGGCAACCGGCGAGCGGGCCGTCAAGTGGGGAAAACAGCTCGACGTCCACCCGATCCGCAGCGACGCATTCACCGAATCATCGACGGTGACCGACAATGCCGTTGCGGCTTACGTCGCAAAATACGTCTCCAAGAGCGTCGGCGACGCGGGCGGCATCGACTACCGCATACAAGACTTCGACAGCATCCGCCTTGCTCCGGTCAACGCCCACCTGCGCGCTCTGATGGCTGCTTGCTGGCGCCTGGGCGGCTTGGTGGAGCTGGAGGGGCTCAACCTGCGGGCCTGGGCTCACACGCTCGGCTATCGGGGCCACGTCCTCAC
Organism: Streptomyces sp. NPDC028907; assembly: GCF_055564995.1. Taxonomy (NCBI): domain Bacteria; kingdom Bacillati; phylum Actinomycetota; class Actinomycetes; order Kitasatosporales; family Streptomycetaceae; genus Streptomyces; species Streptomyces sp. NPDC028907. The sequence continues at coordinate 516 of NZ_JBVHVE010000006.1, read as the reverse complement.
CAAATCCCGCCAGTACTCCACCACTTACGGAGCCCTGCGTGCGGTCCGTGCGGACTACCAGGGCGGCGGCGTCCTCGCCCTGGAGAGCCGAGACACCGTCACCGAATCCGCCTGGCGCTATGTCGGCTCCGGGCACTCCCCGGCCGAAGCTGACATGGCAGTCGGCATAGCCGAAGACCTAGCCGCCCTGCGCGAAATCAGAAGAGACATGATCGCCGAGGGATGGCGATATGCCGCGTGAGGGCTGGGGGAGGAGGTCTTGACGAAGGAAGAATGGTTGGCGCGCGAACTCGCCAAGATGCCGGAGCGCGGTGAGGCTTGGCGTGCACGTGTGATGAAGATGTGGGGACTGAAACCGATCGCTAAATGAAGATAGCCCTCCCTGGGAAATGGGAGGGCTATCTTCATTTCAGGCTTCTAGGAGCTCGTAACACGATCTTGTGATGGGGTGCTGGCGGGCGTGTCCGGTGTGACCGTTCGGCCGTTCGTGGGTGTGTGAGCAACAAGCCGTGGATC